>JACSRX010000009.1 GCA_014879535.1 Chthoniobacterales bacterium | reverse complement strand
CTTTATGAAAGCCACAAACCCGCGCACCCAGGCACGACAGAACTCGTGCTTCTGCGGATCGACCCCACGGCGGGCCAATCCCAACGCAAACCGCGCCCAACGATCTTCCCACACCTTCACCGCATGACTTTTGGTGTCTGTCTTCATGGTTTAGCATGATATCATGCTTTCCCAATAAATCCACATATCATTCTAAAATACGTTCGATGAAGATATGATTTCGAAAGCCACATCAAGCGTTCTGATTGCACTTCTAACGCTTTCAGGGCTATTTCTTCTGAATTCGGGTTGCGAGCTGATTTCAGATTTATACGAGGGCAAGCCTTTACCTCCCTTTTACTACATTTGCGACTCCTTAGCCCCACTGGAGATCAATTTTATTATTATTCCAGCACTCGCGGGAATCATTGCATGGAGGAGCCCTATTTTATATCCAGCGCTGATTATTCCATCCCTCGTTCTTTCGTTTTCATTGCTTTTCTTGGCCGGATCGGCCGCCATGCATACCTATTTGAACGATACCCGCGAAGTTGCCGCTTGGAGATATGTAGGAAATGCCGCCTGGATTCTTCTGGCTTTAACTTGTGTATTCTGGCCTAAGATCACCAAAATAAAAAATCGAACCAGTTCAGTCAGCCAACGCGCTTCGCGCGCGGCTGCTGAATGACGTTCGGCATAAAATGAACGATTCCAGGCATTCGCAGCTTTTAATTGAACTAGGGTTGCTAGTTCTTTGCGGATTATCTGCCCTTACGTTAGCAGCCGCTGCGGGAAACTATTTTTACACCGATTATATCTACGGTGGTCATGTTCCCAACGAAGGCGGCGCAGGATTTTCCGCAAATATATTTCTAATCTTCTTGGCCTTCCTTACCGTCGCTATTTCTTCGATCAGTTTTCTTTACCTCGGGATTGTGGTCGCTTTTCAGAAGGGAATCCCCAGATCTTGGTTGAGATATTCAAGCTACATTCTACTTCTCCCTTTCTCACTAATTCTAGTCCGGATTGCCTACGTAGCATTCATGCGATAAGAATGCCGAGCAATGCGATCCCCGAACGCTCACCCGCATCACGCTCCGTGCTTGGTCGCTCCGCTCCCGCCACGGATCGCGCCACGGGTGAGCACCGGTGATCGCGGACGTTCGCAGGGACGTTTTCTGCCTGCGGCGCCGGACATTGAAATTCTGGCTCCGTAGCGCGTCAGTCGCCCTGATCCGGTGGCAGCAAAAACCGGAGCGCCACGGGCAGGCGGCGCGCCCAGGCTTTCTCGTTGTGCTCGTCCCCTTCCCCCGGGTTCCACAGTAAGTCTTCACCTTCAGCCCACCCCTGCTTCCGCAGCGCTGCGCGGACAGCGAGCGCATCCTCCCAGTAATCCCCACGGGTGTTGCCCGTCTCCTTCGTGCCCATGTCCATGTAAATCCGCAGCCCTGGCTTTTTCTTTCCGGACATCACCGCGTCCATGAAGTTCGGACTCGTCCAGAATGCCGGGGAAAACACCCCGACTGATCCGAAGGCCTCCGTGTTGAGGCCGAGCCAGAGCGAGACCAGCCCGCCCATCGACGAGCCCGCGACGGCGGTATTGTCCTTGTCCGGCAGCGTCCGGTATCTGGCGTCGATGGCGGATTTCACTTTGCCGAGAAGGAATTCGGCATAGCGATCACAGCGGCCCTCCGGCTGTGAGGGATTGCGCGGATTGAAATCCCCCGGCGGCTGGTATTCGGTGATGCGGGCGTTTCCGAAATCCGCGGGGTTGTTGCCCACCGCCACAAGGATCGCCTTGCGCATGCGGCCGGATCGGATTTCTTCCGTCGCGGCATCCTCCGCGAGCCAGCAGCCGAAGGGTCCTCCCGGGCGGAACACATTCTGGCCGTCGTGGAAATAGATCACCGGGTAACGCCCGTCGCCGTCCCCATCGTAGCCCGGCGGCAGCCAGACACGCACTTCCCGCGACGGGATGGCCGGATCGTCCGAGGCGACCTCCATGGATTCGATACGCCCCTCGGCCAGCGCGGCGCCGGCCGCAACCGCCCACAGGACTCCTCCTGCAAGCAAACGTGTGATGGCACCGGGCCTCATCTTGCCCTTTGGTGTGCGCTTTGGACGGGGTGGCGTCAACCCCGATCCGCCGCAAAAGATTGACCTCTCCGCGGCTCCCGCGTCGCATGGCATCCCGATGAACCCGTGGATTCTTGCTGCAAGGCCCCGCACGCTGGGGGCGGCGGTTGTTCCCGTTCTGGCCGGCGCAGCCCTGGCTTCCGCCTCGGACAGCTTCGACGCGGGGATCTCGGCCTTGGTGCTCGCGTGCGCCATCCTCATCCAGATCGCCACGAATTTTTTCAACGATGCCATCGACCATGCCAAGGGTGCCGACACGCCGGAGCGGCTCGGTCCGACCCGCGTCACGGCGGCCGGTCTGCTGTCCCCGCGGCATGTCATGGCCGGGGGCATCCTCTGTCTCGTCCTGGCCGCGGTGGTGGCGATTCCCCTGGTCGCACGCGGCGGTCTTGTGATCCTGTCCATCGGTCTCGCCTCCCTGCTCTGCGCATGGCTTTACACAGGCGGTCCGTTTCCGCTCGCCTACCTCGGACTGGGCGAAGTTTTCGTCGTGTTGTTCTTCGGCCTGATCGCGGTGGCCGGAACCTATTACCTCAATGCGCTCGGGTTTTCCGCCGCCACGCTGCTGGCTGGTCTCCAGATCGGACTCCACGCAAGCGTTCTCCTGGCGGTCAACAACCTGCGGGACATCGACGGGGATCGTGCCGCGGGCAAGCACACGCTGGCGGCGCGGTTCGGCCTCGGGTTCGCCCGCCGGGAAACCGCGGCGCTGGTCCTGGTGCCGTTCGCGCTCGGCGCCGGGTGGCTCGGTTTCGGATATTTCTGGGCGTTCGTTCTCCCCTTGGCCGCACTGCCCCTGGCTTGGTGGCTGGCACGCGCCTGCCTTGCCGCCCAGCCGGACCGGACCGTGAACCAGCTTCTCGCCCAAGCCGGCGCCCTGCATGCCGCGTTCGGCTTGCTCCTTTCCCTGGGATTTCTTCTGCCGTGAAGGTCTGGACTCATCCCTATGAGTTGGTGCCGGGACCGGATCGCTTCCGCGCGGCCACGGAAGCACGGAGGGGATGCCTGCTGAAGATCGAATTCGACGACGGCGCCGTCGGCCATGCCGATTTGCACCCTTGGACCGAATTCGGCCACCCCGCCTTGGCCGGACATCTTTCCTCCCTTTTGGGATCGACGCCGACCGCCATGGTCTCCCTGGCCTTGAGGCACGCCCGCACGGATGCCGCGGCCCGGCGCGCCGGGGTTTCGTTGTTCAAGGGACTTCCCGGGGTCCGCAGCCACGCGCTTTTCACCGATTGGACAAAGGCTCCCCGCTCCGAGTTCCAACAATGTGCCGACGCCGGATACACCTCCGTGAAGTTGAAAGTCGGACGCTCTCCCGCGGAGGAGGCGGCCGCCCTCAACTCCCTCGCAGATCTTCCCCTCCGCTGGCGGCTCGATGCGAATGCCCTGTTCCCCGAGGCGGATTTCCGCAGGTGGCTGGACCTGCTGAACCCGCATGTGCGGGCGCAGATCGAGTTCCTCGAGGATCCCTTCCCCTACGAGCCCGCGGCATGGAGCGCGACAGCCCAGGTCATTCCATTGGCATTGGACTGGCAACTCCCCGACACACCGCCACCATGGCCCGGAGCGCCCCTGGTTGTCCTCAAACCCTCCTGCCAAGACGCTTTCACCCTCGCTGCGGACGCTGCACGCGCGGGGACGGACATCATCGTCACACACAGCATGGATCATCCCTTGGGCCGGGCCACGGCCCTTTGGACCGCGATGCGCCTGCGCCAGCGGCACGGCGATCTTGTGCGCGAGGGCGGACTGCAGGCTGCCGGGCTCTATGCTGCGGACAACTTCAGCGACTGCCTTCCGGAACGGGGGCCTCAAGTCTCCTTCCCCGAGGGCACGGGCTTCGGGTTCGACGGGTTGTTGGCGGAACTCGAATGGCAGCCGCTTTCGGCTTAGCCCGACTCAAAGAACCGCCATCGGGTCCACATCGACGACGATGTGGGTGTCCTTGGGCAGCTTGATCGCATCCATCGTCGCCTTGATGGCTTTTGTCAGCGCGCGGATCTGACGCCCGCGCGCCACCACCTGGTAACGATACATCCCCCGGACCCTTGCCAGGGGTGCCGGGGCTGCGGGGCTGACCATCACGGAGGACGGCACGGCTGCCGCAAGCTGGTGCGACAGCGTGCGGGCCACAAACTCGGCCTTCTGCGCGGTATCCGCCCGGACGGTCAGGAGCACGATGTGCGAATACGGCGGGTGACCGAAGTTCCGACGCATCTCCAGCTCCTGTTCGGCGAAGCCGTCGAAGTCGTGCGACTTGGCGAATTGCAGCGACGGATGGAACGGCGTGAACGTCTGCACGATCACCTCGCCGGCGGCATCGCCGCGGCCGGCGCGCCCCGCAACCTGCACGAGGAGCTGGAATGTCCTTTCCCCGGCGCGGAAATCCGGAAGATGCAGCGCGGAATCCGCGCTGACGATCCCGACAAGCGTGACGCCGGGAAAATGGAGGCCCTTCGCGATCATCTGGGTTCCGACGAGGATGTCGATCTTGCGGCTGCGGAACGCGCCGAGCGTCTCATGGTAGGCGTTCTTGTGCGTCATCGTGTCGGAATCCATCCGCGCCACCCGCGCCTTCGGAAACAGCTTCCTGACCGCGGCCTCGACCTTCTCCGTGCCGATGCCGGTGAACGCGATCCTGGGGTCCTTGCATTCCGGACAGCACTTCGGGGGCTTGCGCGAGTAACCGCACAGGTGGCACCGGGCGGCATCTTCCGCGCGGTGGAGCGCGAGCGACACGCTGCAATGCGGACACTGCACCGCTTTCCCGCAGGCGCTGCACGTCAGGACCGTGAAGAAGCCGCGGCGGTTGAGGAAAAGAATTGTCTGCTCGCCCTTGGCAAGTCGCGCCTCGATCGCGTTGCAGAGCTTGGGGGAAAGGAACTGGCGGTTGCGCTCGCCATCCTTGCTCCGCAGGCGCATGTCCACCACGCGGAAGACAGGCAGAGTGCAGCCGTCGTGCCGATGCGTCAGCTCGAGGAGGTCGTATTTCCCCTTCCGGAAGTTCTCGAAACTTTCGAGCGACGGCGTCGCGGAGCCCAGAAGCACCGCACAAGGCTCCATCCTGCCGCGCACCACGGCGAGGTCGCGCGCGTGGTAGCGCGGACCGTCGTCCTGCTTGTAGGAATTGTCGTGCTCCTCGTCGATGACGATGAGTCCGAGTTTTTCCAACGGGGCGAAAACCGCACCGCGCGCCCCGATGACGATCCGCGCCTTGCCATCGCGCACCCGGTGCCATTCGTCGTGGCGCTCCCCCTCGCCCAGGTGGCTGTGAAGGACGGCGACCCCGATGCCCTTGGGCGAGAAGCGCGAGCTGAACCTCTCGACCGTCTGCGGCGTGAGGGAAATCTCCGGCACGAGGACGAGCGCCGTTTTCCCGGCCTCCAGCACCTCCGCAATGGCGCGCAGATAGACCTCCGTCTTGCCGCTTCCCGTGATGCCCTTGAGAACGATCGGCTTGTGCGCCGCGGGATCGGCAAGCGCAGGGCGGATTCCCTGCAACGCCTTCTCCTGCTCCCCGCTCAGCAGGGGCGGCTCCGACACCACAAACTCATGGGATCCGCGCGGCGCACGCCGCACCGCCTCGACTATGATCTCGACAAGGCCGCGCCGGGCCAGCGTATTCAACGTGGCGGCCGTCGCACCCGTTTGCGCCTCGAGTTTTGCAACCGGAACCGCCCCGCGGGCGTTCTGCAGATACCCCACGGCGGCCGCCTGCCGCGGTGCCTTGGCCTGGAGGGCCGAAATTTCCGCCGCGCTCACCTCACGCGCGAGCGCCGCGAATTTCCGGCGGAGGGGCGCATTTCCCGTTTCGCGCACCGCACGCGGCAGGATGCAGCGGAGTGCATCCTGCTCGTCGCAGGCGTAGTATTCCGCCATCCACTTGGCCAGACGCATGAGCACAGGCGTCATCTGGGGCTTTTCGTCCATGATGCCTGCCAGCGGCCGCACGCCTTTGGCATCCGTGGCATCCGATGTCGAAACGACCGTCGCAAGCATCTGCCGGTTCCGCAAGGGCACGCGCACCCGTGATCCCTCGGTCACACGTCCGCGCCAAGGCTCCGGGATTTCGTAATCCAGCTCCTTGCCGGTCGAACGGTCGAGAATCACTCGGGCAAAGCGCGGCATGGCCGTATCCTATCCGTGAAACCCCGCGCCTCAAGGCACGCGCTTGGCGGCGTTTTCCCGGCGACACTCCGCCCCGGAGAATCCAAACCAGAAAACGACCCCGAACAACGCGCCGCCGACATGGGCGAGGCTGGAAACCAAGGTCAGTTGGCCCATCTGCATGTAGATGCCCACGGCCTGCAGCAGCAGCCAGAGCACGAAGCCCGTGGCCGCGTTGAAGCGGACCCAATGGATGATGATGACGCCGAAACGGATCATCGCGACCAATCTCGCCCTCGGAAACTGCAGCGCGTAGAACGCGATCACCCCGGAAATTCCCCCGCTGGCGCCGACCAATGGCATGTCAACACGCGGGTCGAGCAGCAGGTGGACGAAGTCGCCGGCCAATGTCGCCCCGAGCAGCAGCAGCAAAAATTTCCCGTGTCCAAGGTAATCCTCGGCATCGTCGCCGAACATGGCGAGAAACGCCGCGTTGACGAAAAGATGCAGGAACCCCGCATGGAGAAAGAAGGATGTCAGGAAGGTCAGCCCTCCAGACCGCCCGGGATCCGCGGGGGACAGTCCCCACTCATCCGCCACTCCGGAGCCGGCATGCCATCTCCACACAGTCCCGAGCACCATGAGCAGGATGGTGCCCCATGTGACAAAGGGCCATCGTGACAACGCTGACGGGCGCTCCTCCACGGGAATCCCGAACATCGTCAGGATGGTCTGCCACCCGCTGGACGGAGGAAGCCCTTCGATCTGCTCTTTCTCCTCCGCACGCCGCCGGATCATTTCAATCTCGGCAAGCGCCATGATTTCCCGGGCCCTTTCCGGCATCTCAGGCGGAACCGGCTCTGCGGGCCGCGCATAATGCCGCCCGATGGTTTCAAGCTCGTGTGTGTCGAACCAAACCGCGGGACACAACGTGCACACATCGACATCAACGGAGCCGCTGCCGCCGTCGGGCACGAGATGGACCGCCCCCTTCATCCGATTGCGGCAGAGCGGGCACGCGACGTTGGAATCGACCGGATTGACGCGCGCGGACTGCCAGAGCGAATTCACTGCGCCGGGCTGCAAAATCTTGCGCAGGACGCCAACCGAGACCATGCGCCCCTCGCAGGATTCACAACGCCAGAAGACCCCCTGCGGACTGTTGACCCGCGCGAGATGCGTGCGGCAATGCGGACAGGAGAACACGCCCCGGCTTTACACGCCGAGCACCGACACCGCAATCTCCCTGCGGTGCGGATCATGGCGGTGTTCGAGGAGAAAGATGCCCTGCCATGTGCCGAGGACCATCCGGCCGTCGCTGACCGGGATCGTCTCGCTGGTGCGGGTCACGCTCATGCGCAGATGACTGGCGGTGTCATCGGGCCCCTCCAAGGTATGCACATGCCAGTCCTCGCCATCGGGTGCCAGACGGTCGAGAAAGGCGTGAAGGTCCTCGCGGGCGGAGGGATCGGCATTCTCGAAGATGACAAGGCTCGCGCTGGTGTGGCGCACGAACACGGTGACCAACCCTTCGCCCACTCCGGACGCCGCAACGAGACGCGCCACCTCGCGGGTGATCTCGTAGCTTCCGCGTCCGCGCGTTGCGACCGTGAAGAATTCCTTTTGGGCTTTCATGGCATTCCGTAAAGCGCACGGACCAGCCGTGCGGGCCGCGTCTCGCGCAGGACACCATTTTCCATGCGGTTCATCACATAGGCAAAGCCGATCCGGTTCTCGGGATCGGCGAAAGCAAGGCTCCCTCCCGCGCCGGGATGACCGAATGCCGTCACGGACGGCCCGAGGGTTGAACGCAGCTTGGTCCCCTCATCATCGACGGGATCCATCATGAATCCCGCCGAGAACGCCGTCGGTTGGCGAAGGACAAGGTCCGGGCCGTTGCTGACACGCTGCGTGAGGGCGCAACCCCACGGGCCGTGGAACGCGCCGCCCGCGGCGAGGTGGTCGTAGAATCGGGCGAGTGAACGCGCATTGCCGATGCCGCCGAACGACGGATTCGCCCAATGCCAGACCTCGGGACGATTGGTCGCCGCCGCCCCGGCCACGCCGGCGGGCCGGGCGAAGGACGCCGCGGTCAGCGACGCCGGATCGGCCAGCGCCTGTTCGAAGGGGCCCGGCTCCTTCAGGTCCTGCGCGCGTGCTGCATGCATTCTGGCCACACGCCCGTCGAGTTGCCCCGGCAATCCGATCCAGAACTCCAACCCCAGCGGTTTGCCGAACTCACGCCACCAATATTCCCCCAAGGGGATTCCGGCCACACGGCGGATAATCGCATCGAGAAGATACCCGAATGTGCGGGGCGCGTAGCCATGCGCGGTGTCCGGAGTCCATAGAGGCGCCTGCGCGGCAAGAGCGGAGGCAACGGCTTCCAAGTCGAAAATGTCCGGACCTTCGCGCTCCAACGCCGCAAGCCCGGCGCGGTGTGCAAGCAGTGCCGCGAATGTGACACCACCTTTTCCACCGGCGGAAAACTCGGGCCACACCGAAGCCACCGGGGCATCCAGAGCGATCCCGGTCTGCTGCAGTGCATGGAGCACACATGCCGCCGCGGGTCCCTTCGTCGCGGACCACACCAGCACAAGGGTGTCGTCCCTCCAGGGAACCGTCGCCGACACATCGCGCCAGCCGCCGCCGAAACGCAACACTTCGCGCCCCTGCTGCCAGACGCAGACCTCGGAGCCGATTTCCTCCCCGCGGGCGAAATTCTCCTCGAACGCCTTGCGCACGCGCCCGACCGCGGCGCCGCCGATCTCCCGCATCAGAATTTGCCCATCACTCCCTCGAGATCGGGATCGTAGCGCGCGATCTCTCGGAATTTCTCGTCCATGTTGAAGCTCATCTGCAGGCAGTTCTGCGCCTCCTCGGGATTGCCGAGCACCGCGTGATAGCACCCGAGATTGTAAAAATACACAGGCTCCCGCAGCAGGGACGTCGGCCCCTCCATGAGCAGCTTCATCGCCTCCTCGGTGCGGCCGAGTTCATGCAGGCAGAACGCCCCATGGATGTAGCCGAGGCTCAAGTCGGGCCGCTGATCGCGGAGCGCCTCGCAGGCTTCGAGGGCCTCCTGCCAACGCCGCGCCCTCATCAGGATGTAAACATGCAACTGCGCCACATCGTCGTGCTGGCGGTCGGCCTCCGGGATCCGGCCCAGTTCGGCCAGCGCCTCGTCCGTCATGCCCAGTTCGAGATACCCCTGGGCGGCATTGATGTAGTGCTGCAGTGCGATGGCTTAGATAAGTTCAAAGAACGGGAACGCGCAACCCAAGTTGTCTCCCCGCCGGCACCCGGCCGGTTTTCCCGGTGGACAAGTCGTCCCCGCACGTGCATTTTGAGCGACCTACTGCCGCTCACGTGGCGGAACTGGCAGACGCGTGCGTCTCAGAAGCGCATGGGGTGACCCGTGGAGGTTCGAGTCCTCTCGTGAGCATTTTTCCCATGCAAAACCCCGCCAAGGTCCGCGGAATTTTCAGCAGCATCGCCGGCCGCTACGACGTGGCCAACCATGTCCTCTGCGGCGGCCTCGATTTCCTGTGGCGCGCCCGGGCGGCGCGCATGGTGGCCGCGTGGCAACCCCGGGACATCCTCGATCTGGCCACCGGGAGCGGCGACCTCGTCCTGGCAATGCAAAGGGCGCTCCCGCAGGCGCGCATCGTCGGCGCGGACTTCTGCCTGCCGATGTTGAAAATGGCCGCGCGCAAAGGATTGCGATCCTTGGTGGTGGCGGACGGCACCCGCTTGCCGTTCGCCGACAGGTCGTTCGACGCCGTCACCGTCGCCTTCGGCCTGCGCAACATGGAGTCGTGGCCGCGCGCCCTGCGCGAAATGTGCCGCGTGCTCCGCGAGGGCGGCCATCTGCTGGTGCTCGACTTCTCGATGCCTCGACAGCCCTTCGCGGCGATCTACAGGTTCTACCTGCACCGCGTGCTTCCGCTGGCCGCCGGACTGATCACCGGCAACCGCTCCGGCTACGAATACCTCGGCGAGTCGATCGAGGCGTTCCCGTCCGGCGCGAGCATGTGCCGCCTGATCGGTGACAGCGGCTTCCGTGCGCCGCGAGCCATCCCGCTGGCCGCCGGGATTGTCTCCATCTACACTGCGGAGAAATCCGGCGACGATCCCCGTTCATGAACCCCATCACTTTCATCCCCCTCTACATGGAGCGCGTCTGGGGCGGACGCGAAATGGCTGCAAAACTCGGACGCCCGCTCCCCGGGAGCAATCCGATCGGCGAATCGTGGGAAATCGTCGATCGCGACGGGGCGCAAAGCGTGGTTTCGGACGGCCTCCTGCAGGGCAAGACGCTGCACGAACTCTGGACGGATCAACGCACCGAAATATTCGGGGAGCACCACGCAAAGTCCGCCCCCCGCTTTCCCCTGCTGTGCAAGATCCTCGACGCCCGCGACCGCCTGTCGGTTCAGGTCCACCCCCCGGCAGAAATTGCGCCGAAGCTGAAGGGCGAACCCAAGACCGAGATGTGGTATTTCCTGGCATGCGATCCCGGAAGCCTCATCTACGCTGGACTGCGACATGGAACGACACGCGGGCACTTCGAGCAGATGCTGCGCCGTGGCGCCGTCGAGGACTGCCTCCACGAAGCCCCCACCCGCGAAGGTGACAGCATTTTCATCCCGAGCGGACGCCTCCACGCCATCGGCGAAGGCAACCTCATTGTCGAAATCCAACAGAACAGCGACACCACCTACCGCGTCTTCGATTGGAACCGCACCGGTCTCGACGGAAGACCGCGCGACCTCCACATCGAAGAAGCCCTGCTTTCGACCGATTTCGGGGATTTCGCACCGCAGATCGACCATGTCACCGACGGCGTCCTCGCCGAATGCGAGCACTTCCGTGTGGCACGGCACACCATCACCACGCCGGCGCTTGTGAATCCCCCGGGGGATTTCGCCCTGGTGACGATCGTCGCGGGCCGCGGGCTGTGCGGCGGACGCACATTCGCACCGGGCGATTTCCTCCTCGTGCCTGCAAAGGATTCCCCGCTGCTGGCACCCGAAGGTGACTCCTGCACCGTGATCGTTACAACGATCCCTCAGACCTGACCGGCCGCCGCGCCGCCGGTGTCCAGCGGGATGCCCCGCAGTTCGAGCAACCGGCGCAGGACATCCTCGATCAGGTTGCTCGGGCACGACGCTCCGGCCGTGATTCCCACGGTGACCGGCCCCGGGGGCAGCCAATCCGCCGCAACAACCTCTTCGCGCCGGTGCGTGTCGAAGTGGCGGATCGCCTGCGGGGATTCCAGACAGGAGGCATTGAGGACGAAATACGTCGGCGCCTTCTCCTTGCCCATGTCGGCGAGGTGCGTCGTGTTCGAGCTGTTGTAACCTCCGACCACCAGCATGAGATCGGGCGGGCTCTTCAGCAGGTCGATCAGCGCGTCCTGGCGTTCCTGGGTCGCGCCGCAGATCGTGTCGAACACGCGGAAGTTCTCATCGGACCCGTCGCGTGCGGTCACCGCGTCACGCAGGCGGCTCTGCACCTCTTCGGTCTCGGATCGCAACATGGTGGTCTGGTTGGCCACGCCGATTTTCTGCAGATGGAGTTCCGGGTCGAAACCCGGCGAACAGCTGCTGCGGAACCTTTCGAGAAAGGTCTCCTTGTCGCCGCCGGCGCGGATGTAACCGCAGACGACGTCCGTCTCGGCCAAGTCGTAAACCACGAGGAAATGGCCCGAGCCCCCGCTTGCAGGACGGGCGCGGGAGCTGGTCGCGCGCGTCTCCTCGTGGTCGGCCTTACCGTGGATGATCGAGGTGACACCGTCATTGGCATATTGGCGGACACGCTTCCACACGCTCATCACGTCGCCGCAGGTGGTATCGACGATCTGGCATCCGCGTTCCCTGATGCGCTCCTGCACGGAAACCTCCGCCCCGAAGGCGGGAATGATCACCACATCGTCAGGCCCCAGCCGGTCGACCTCCAGGGCCGCTCCTTTGCCTGTGAGATTCCGGATGCCCATGGCGGCAAGTTGCGCATTCACCTCCGGGTTGTGGATGATCTCGCCCACGAGGTAGAGATCGCGGTCGGCGAACACCTTCCGTGCGGCGTAGGCGAGGTCGATGGCCCTCTCGACGCCGTAGCAGAATCCGAATTGCTTGGCCAAACGCACCGTCACATCGCCGAACTTCATCACTCCGCCCGCACCCCTCAGCTTTTCGACCATCGGACTGTGGTAATGCGACTCCACGGCCGCCTGCACCGCCTCCATCACCTCGGGCGTGCGGAGATTGACTCGTTTGGAGGTGGCTGGAGCGGCGGTTGATGCCATGAGCGCCAATGTAGCGGCAGACACCACCGCGTCCAATGGGAACCTGTCCCCGCCCTTGCATCCGCCCGAAGCGGGGCTATCGTTTCCGGTTCGCCATGGACCGGGAGAGTTTTTATTACGCGCTGGAAAACACGCGCACGCACGTGGAGCCGACGGGGCTGATCGAGACCTTCGGTTCCACGGTGTTCGACTTCGTGCTGATCAGCGAGCTCATGGACGAGGTCAACCGCGTCCGGCTGCGGCGCGGGACGCTTCAGGCCGAGCGCCCGCGCATCGTCGCCCCCCACCATTTTTCAAAGATCCTGCTCGACGGCTTCGGGGAAAAGGCCCGTGAGTTCGCCGATTGGCTCGAGGAGAACGGCGGCGACCTCCAGTTCCTGCGATACGGCTTCCAGTTCACCAAAAGCGACTTGCGCGAGGAAGTCGTCAGCGGAAACCTCGAGAAGATCATCGCCCAGGCCTCAGACGAGGCAAGGACCGCCGAAGGCTCCCGCCGCGCCGTCATCGAGAGTGTTGACGACGCCTGGGAGGTTTCCCTTCTCAAACTGGCTGTCGATACCGCCAAACGCTCCGCCGACGGCAATCTCGGGGAGTGGAAGAAACGCGGTTTGATCTGAGCGCCGGTCGGGCCATTATTGACCCGGAAGCAATCACCAGATCATGAGCCGGATTCACATTGCCATTGTCGCGCTGGTCGCCCTCCTCGTGGTGGGCGGCTCCGCTTGGTTCTTTTATGCGCTTTACGTGCAGCCGAGAGTCGCGTTGCGCGCCGAGCAGAAGCAACTGGCAAAGGTTGCGGAAAGCGAGGCTGCGGCCGTGTCGCCGGACGAGGCGGCCTACACCGCCTTGGTGCAACAATTGCAGGATGCATCCCCGGCGACCCTGCAGGCGCGCTGGGCGGAATTTCTCGGGGCTTACCCCGACTCCCCCCGCGCCGCCGAGGCCCGCGCGGTTCTCGGACCTTCCAACATGGCCGCACTTTTCGACCCGGCCTCCCGGGAGAACCGGGAAGTCCATACGGTGGCCAAGGGCGACTCCCTCTACAAGATCGCCCGCAAGCAGGGCGTGACCATCGACCTCATTGCGCGGGCGAACAACCTCGAGGGAACCATGCTTCAGATCGGGCAGCAGCTTGTCGTGCCGAAGGTGGAGATCACCGCCGCCATAGACCGCTCCGCCAAGACCCTGCGGCTCGACAATGGGGGCAGGTTTCTCCGCGAATATCCTCTCCTCTCGGTGAATGTGCCCCCCGCGGGCGCCGGGCACGAAATCCAAGCCAAGGTCTCGGACGCCGTGGTCGAGGGCGATGGCAAGCGCGTGACTTACGGCCAGAAGGGATACAAGGAAGGACGCCGAGTCCTCATCCTTTCCTCCCCGGGCTTCACCATCAGCAGCGCCGCGGACGACACCCCGGAGAACCAACTTCCCCCGGGCATCGTTGTCAAGGACCGTGACATGGCTGACATTTTTGTGCTCCTCACGCGCGGGGTTCCGGTCACAATCAGGTGACATGAAGGTCCAACCCTTGGATTTTGAGAAGCCGATCGCCGAGTTGGAGGACCGCTTGGAAAGCCTGCGGGTCAAGGCGGACGGGCAGGATCTGGGCGTCACTCCCGAGGTTCGAAAGATCGAGCAGAAGATCGGCGCGCTGCGAAAGGAGATTTACGACAACCTGACCGCCTGGCAGCGGGTGCAGATCGCCCGCCACACGGCCCGGCCATTCGCCTTGGACTACCTCGGCCTGTGTTTCACGGATTTCACCGAACTGCACGGGGACCGCCTGTTTGGTGACGACGCCTCGATGCCGTGCGGCCTCGCCAATCTCGATGGCCGCCCGGTCGCCGTCGTGACCAACCAGAAGGGCCGCGACACGAAGGAAAACCTCCTCCGCAACTTCGGCAGCGCGCATCCGGAAGGCTACCGCAAGGCGCTGCGCGTCATGCGCATGGCAGAGAAGTTCAAGCTCCCGGTGATCGCCCTCGTGGACACCCCCGGGGCCTTCCCCGGCATCGGGGCCGAGGAGCGGCACATCGCCGAGTCCATCGCCGTGAATCTCCGCGAGATGATGCTCCTCAAGATTCCCATCATCTCCGTGATCATCGGGGAAGGCGGCTCGGGAGGAGCCTTGGGCATCGGTGTCGCCGACCGCGTGCTTGTCATGGAAAACGCCTACTACTCCGTGATCAGTCCCGAAGGCTGCGCGGCCATTCTATGGAAGCACCGCAGCCACGCGCCCGAGGCGGCCGAAGCCCTCAAACTCACCGCCGGCGACCTCAAGGAACTCGGTGTGGTGGACGGCATCGTCCCCGAACCGAAGGGCGGCGCGCACCATGACCACAAGGCGGCGGCGGAAATGCTGAAGACTTCCCTCATCGAGAATCTTGCGGCCCTCGACAAGGTCGCCGTTCCGAAGCTGCTCGAGGGCCGCTACGAGAAATTCCGCCGCATCGGCGTGTTCAGCGAATAGCAGCCGCAACCGCCCCCCTCATGGGGTCGGCGGCAGCGAGGGGGTCGCGAGACTGCTTGGGCCGCCAAGCGCCTGAAGATCGGCTTGGCGCTCCATCGGGTGCACGGCGGGAGTGAGGGGAAACGTGAGGACTTCATCGCCCCGGGCGACGCGCACGGAGACCGGTTCGCCCGCGGTGAGGAAAAACGAGGCATCAAGCGCATCCTCCGGTTCGTGGATGGCGATGTCTCCGACCTGAAGGACGACGTCGCCCGAACGGAAGTCGGATGCCGCAGGCCCCGAGGGATCCACGAGATCGATGGCCATGCGCGAACCCTTCACCTCGAGGGGAATCTGCTGCACCGTCACGCCCGCCCATCCGTGGCGGACACCCCCGAATTTGGCGAAATCCGCCCGCACCTTCTCCGCGGCACGGATCGGAAGCACGTAGCAACCGGCACCCTCCTCGAACCCGCTGACCAAAACGCCGATCACCTGTCCGGAAAGATTCAACACCGGGCTGCCCCCCTGCCCGCGCTGCACGGGGATGTTCGCACGGATGTGGGTCGTGGCGAAAAATCGTCCCTTCGACTTCCTGTCAAACCCTCCCACCACACCGAAACTCGGGGTCACTTCGTGGTCGAAAGGAAAGCCAATGACCACGAGCGGCGACGAGGCCTTGAGGGCGCTGCAGTCGCCTTGGAGAAGGAAATGAGGCGAGACAACCCCGTCAACCTTGATGAGGGCGACACCGCTTCGCGCGTCCTTGGTGAGAAGCCGCGCCGGCAATTTTCGGTCCTCATGCGTCACGGTGAGATCCAGCCCGTCGCCGACCACCGAGGCCAGGGTGTAGATGAGACCGTCGGCATCGATGAAAAACCCCGTGCCGGCGACTTTGCCCAGTTCGTCGGCGGACTCGACACGCACAACCGCCGGGGAATGGCGCCGGAAGATATTGCCGACCGTGGTCTCTATGGCATCCGCCATGGACGCCTCATCGAGGGCCGGAGACTGCGGCGGCTCCGCCGGGGGGGTCCCGGCGGAGCCAACCTGCGCCGCGACAACCAGCGCGGCACAAATGCTAAAAACTGTAGGGTGATTCATAGCTTACCGGCCGTGCCTCGAGAACATAATGAGGCGGGAAGTCGGAACGCGAGGAAACAGGCATGCGGATATTTCCCTCGCCGGTCGGCAGCACGTTGACCGTGGGTGTCGGATCGTTCAGGGCGAATGATGACCTTCCGGTCTCCCCACCCTGCTGGCTTACAAGAATCACCGTGGACAAAATCACGGCCGCCACCCCCACGCCCGCATAGGCCAGCCGCGGCACATGGAAATTTGGAAACGCATTGACGATCCGCTCCCATAGAAGGGTGAGCGTCGGCTGCTGGAGAAGCTCGGCGCGCTGGCGCTCACGGAACTCGTCGAGGAAGCGCTCGAAATAATCGGGCGTCGGATGCTCGTGGCGTTTCAGCCGGAGAAGTTTGTGGATCTCGTTGTTCATTGTTCAGGCGGCCAGAAATTCCTGCAGATGGTTTTGCAGCTGGCGATGGGCGTAAAAGAGCCGGGACCGAACCGTCCCCTCGGAACATCCGAGAATCTTTCCGATCTCCGCATGGGGCATACCTTGAATGTCAAACATGGTCACAACGGCTCTGTGTTCGTTCGACAGCTTCATCATGGCCTCGTTCAATCTTTGCTGGAGTTCTTTGAGATTCACTTCTCGTATTGCGTCGGGCCCGGAGGTCATCTCAATGAAATCCGGATCGTGATGGATTCCGTTGTCCAGATCATCAAGGCTCATGCTGTAGCTGCGGGACCGCTTCTTGAGGAAATTGATCGTCATGTTTGTGGCGATCGTGTGAAGCCATGTGTAGAAGCTCGATCTGCCCCGGAACCCTTTGATGGACCGGTAAGCCTTGGCGAAGATGTCCTGCAACAGGTCGTTGGTGTCCTCGTGGTTGGAGGTCATGTTGTAAACCAACCCGTAGAGACGGGGGCTGTATTTGCGCACAAGGTCATCGAAAGCGCGCGGATCGCCCCCTTGGGTTCGGGAGACCAGCTCGGCGTCATTCACTTCCTGCTCTGCGGCAACTTCAGCCATGAAAGGAACGACCCTACCAGAGGCCCCGGCACAGGGGGAAGCCGGACTCGTGATGCAACGTCAACTTTCCGGGAGCCCGCGGCGGAGCGCCTCCTCGAGAAGCGAACTGAGCACCGAGGCGGCATGCTTTCCAGTTTCCATCACTTCCTCATGCGAGAGCGGTGCATCGATCACACCCGCCGCCCAGTTGGTCAGGCAGGAGAACGCCGCAACCCTCACACCCAGGGCCCGCGCCTGGATGGCCTCGAACACCGTGGACATGCCCACGGCATCGGCACCCAACGTGCGCAGCATCCGCACCTCGGCAGGTGTCTCGTATTGCGGCCCGGGCACGCACGCATAGACCCCTTCGTGCAGGTCCATGGCCCTCCGGCGCGCCAACTCGCGGAACACGGCGCGCAGTTCGGGGGCGTAAACTCCGGACATGTCGAAAAAATTGGGCCCCCCGAACATCGGCGAAACTGCCGTGAGGTTCAGGTGGTCGCTGAGCATCATCCACTCGCCGGGACTGAACTCAGGATTCAATGTGCCGGCGGCATTGGTCAGGATAAGCGCATCCGGCCCAAGCGAGGCCATCAGCCGCACATGCGCCGCAATCTGCCTGGCCGTGTGACCCTCGTAGTAATGCACCCGACCCATGGCGAGGAGCAGCGGCACGCCCCCCAAGGTGGCCCCCACGAATTTGCCTGCGTGCCCCGGGACCTTCGATTGCGGCAACCCCGGAACGTCCGCATACGGAACCTCGAAAATCCTGTCGCAGGCGTCGGCGAAACTGCCAAGTCCGGAGCCGAGCACCAGCGCCACCCGAGGACGGAAATCCGCCAGCTCGGCAGGAACCTGCGGGAATTCATCCGTCCGGGGGGAGGGCGCTGACATGGCCGGTCAAATTGCCTTGATCAGAACGGAGGAGTTGTGGCCCCCGAAGCCGAACGAATTGCTGATCGCCACCCTCACCTTGTGCTCCCGGGCCTTGTTCGGCACGTAATCGAGGTCGCACTCGGGGTCGGGATTGTCGAGATTGATGGTCGGGGGCACGATGCCGTCCTGCATGGCCATCACACAGGCGGCCATCTCCACGGCGCCGGCGGCACCGAGCAGGTGGCCTGTCATGGATTTGGTGGAGCTGACGAGGAGGCCGTTGTGCGCGTGCGCCCCGAAGGCCGCCTTCACCGCCTTGGTCTCACAGGCATCCCCGATGGGCGTGGAGGTCCCGTGGGCGTTGATGTAATCGACATCCTCAGGATTGAGCTTGGCGTGGTTAAGGGCCATGCGCATGCAGCGCGCCGCCCCCTCGCCTTCCGGCGAAGGAGCGGTCATGTGGTAGGCATCGGCGGTGAGACCGTAGCCGACAACTTCGCAGTAGATCTTCGCCCCGCGCTTTTTCGCGTGCTCGTATTCCTCGAGGATCAGCACCCCGGCGCCTTCGCCCATGACGAAGCCGTCACGATCCTTGTCGAACGGGCGGGAAGCCTTCTCGGGCTCGTCATTGCGCACACTCATCGCCCGCATGGCGGAAAACCCCGCCATACCCACGGGAACGATGCATGCCTCGCTGCCACCGGTGAGCATCACGTCGGCATCGCCGAATTTGATGATGCGCCATGCCTCACCCATGCAGTGGTTGGCCGTGGCACAGGCCGTGACGATGGCCATGTTCGGGCCGCGCAGCCCGTGCTCCATGGAAACGAAACCGCTGGCCATGTTGCTGATCATCATCGCGATCATGAACGGCGACGTGCGGTCCGGACCGCGCGTCAACGTCTTGGCGACCTGTTCCTCCATGGTTGCCAAGCCGCCAACGCCGCTGCCGATCATGACGCCGGCCCGGTCACGGTCGATGGCATCAAGATCGAGACCCGAGTCTTCCAGGCTCATCTTCGTGGCGGCAACCGCCAGCTGGGTGTAGCGGTCGGTGCGCTTCACGTCCTTGGGCGTCTTGTAGAAGGGCGCCGCCTCGAAGCCGGTCACCTCGCCCGCAATCTTGCAGTCGAATTTCTCCGAATCAAAAGCCGTGAAGCGCCTGATGCCGCTGCGGCCCGACTTGAGACTTTCCCAGAAAGTCTGCAAATCGTTGCCCACCGGACTGACCACCCCGATGCCTGTGATGACGACGCGCCGTTCGCTCATAAATCAAAGGTTAAACTCGTAACGCACCCCGGCAAGGCTTGGCGAGGCGCAAATCGCCCCCTCATCAGCGCGCCATCCCCACGTTCTGCACCATCTGGAAGAGCTTGCCCTCCGATTTGATCGAGGGAGCAATGATGATTTCCGTTTCTTGGAATTCCCCCAGATCAGCCGCACCCACGTTGCCCATGCAGGTGGTGATGGCCCCGATGAGATTCTGGCTGCCATCGTCCACCACCGCGGGCCCGAACAAAATCTGCTCGAGAGTGCCGGAAACCCCCACCTTGATCCGGGTTCCGCGGGGAAGATTCGCATGGGGGGTCGCCATGCCCCAGTGGAACCCTCGGCCCGGCGCCTCCTCGGCCTTGGCGAAAGCACTGCCGACCATGACCGCATCCGCGCCGCAGGCCAGCGCCTTGCAGACATCGCCGCCCTTGCTCATCCCCCCGTCGGTGATGATCGGGACGTAGCGACCGGTCTTCTTGAAGTTCGCATCGCGCGCCGCGGCGCAATCAACCGTCGCCGTGACCTGAGGAACACCCAATCCGAGGACGCCACGCGAGGTGCAGGCCGCGCCGGGACCCACGCCGACCAGCACGCCCGAGACCCCGCATTCCATGATCTCCAGCGTCGTCCCGTAAGTGACCGTGTTGCCGACGATGACAGGGCATTTCATCCCGCGGCAGAATTCGGCCAGATCGAGCATCTTGTATTCCGTGGAAATGTGCCGCGCCGTCGAAACCGTGCTCTGCACGACGAACACATCGACACCGGCCTCCTGCGCGATGGCTCCGCAACGCTCGGCCTTCTGCGGGATGGCGCTGACCGCCGCGATGACACCGGCTTCCTTGATCTCACGGATGCGGCGCCCGATGAGCTCCTCCTTGACCGGTTCCTGGTAAATCTTCTGCAAAAGGGCGGTGACCGTGTCCTTGTCCTCCGCCAGCACCTCCGCCAGCACGGCATCGGCATCCTCGTAGCGCACCTGCACGCCCTCCAGATTGAGCACGGCCAAACCGCCGAGCTTGCCCATGGCGATGGCAAACCTCGCATCCACCACGCCGTCCATGGCGCTGGCAAGGACCGGCAGAGCCAGCTTGATCGCCCCGCCGTCGGGCCGCGGGATCTGCCAGGTGATGTCAACCTCGTTGGGATTGATGGTCACCGCACCCGGCACCAGTGCGATTTCGTCGAATCCGTAAGTCACCCGCGCTTTGCGGTTCCGTCCGATCCACATGCCCATGATGTTTTAGATGTCGTTGAGAAGGTTTGGTTCGTTGAGCGCACCGCAGGACGGGCATGTGAAAAGATCCTCGTTTTCTCCATGCCGGATCCACGCCGCGCAAAGCCGACATTGGCACAGGCGGCGTAACTCCTTCCGTCTGCGCCTTGACCGTTTCCACTCGGAGAGTAGCCAAAGCGCGAGGACCGCAGCAAGGAAAACACCCGCGTAAAGCAGCGGGAGGACGAAGATCTCCGCCCGGATCACGGTTTCGGCCCTCCCACCCCCCAGTTGATCCTCAGCACGCCGCGATGGCCCTGCGCGGACGGCCCGAAGCGCGAAAGCTGGACGGCCCTGCGCGCGGAAAAATCCAGCGCAGGCACACCGCAGCTGCGCAGGAGCCAGACATGCCGGGCCTCGCCGGCGGGATCAAGCACCACGAGCAACTCGGTTGCCACCCCCGGAGGTTGCAGGGGAGCTGCCGAGCGAAGACGCGACAACACATCCTCGGTGACCGCCGGACCGCCTTGGTCGAAGCGCGCGGTGAGCGGCGCCAACTCCGGCGCCGCGGGCCGCATCCCGGGTTCAAACCGCGGGGAGTCCGCCAAGGGGGGAAGCGAGGGCACCCACGTCTGTGGGAGGACTTCCGGCGGAACAGGAACAAGAGGAGGCAGATCGGAATCCAATGCCCGCCACATGCGCCGGACTGGTGGCGCGGGAAGCATACGGTCGCGAAATCGTCCTGGCCGGATCCACGAGGGATCGCGGGCCGCCAGCAGCACGGAGTCGGCAACGGGCAGCAACCCGATCTTCGCCGGAAGGGGGGGCAGCGCGATCTCCCGGGCCGGAGCCGGGGCCCGGACCAGGTATATGCCGGCGGCGTGCACCAGGAGCGACGCGAGGACCATTGCCGGCAGCAGCAGGCGTATCTGGTGCTTGGCCGGCCAGTGGAAAACGTGCAGCAGCCGCTCGGCAAGCATCATGGCTGGGGTGGCCGTGCCGCGGCCAAGGCCACCGAAAATCCGTTTGCGAGCGCCAATTCCGTGACCTTGGCCACAAGGGCATTCGGCGCATTGCCATCGGCGGTGATCACGACCTGGCGCGACACGGTGCGGCGGGCCTCCAAACGGGCGACAAGGTGGTCCGGCTCCACCACGCGGTCCTCGAAGTAAATCGCAGCTCCGGGATCCCCGGTGATGGCGACCACGAGCGGATCCTGCATCGCCGGCAGAAGAAATCGCGAGGGCGGCAACTCGACGGCGATTCCGGGCTGAAGCAGGAATGTCGTGGACAGCAGGAGAAAATACACAAGCAACAGCACCACCGTGACGGAAGCCGCCAGCACCGGCACCCACCCCTGCAAGCGCACCGTCGAGTCGAGCTTCATCCCTCGTCGGCGGGCACGCTGTCCTCTGCAAGTATTTCCGCAGCGGGCAGCATCCGGTTCTTCAGAAGGTTCACCATCTCGATTCCTGTCCGCTCCATGTCGTGCAGCAAGTCCTTGACCCGGGAAGAGAGGTAGGTGACCGCGGCCAGCGCGGCTATGGCAACGGCGAGACCGGCCGCCGCCGAGATCAGGCTCTGGTAAACGGCCCCCGAAAGATCGGCAACCGTGGCGTATCCACCCTGCGAGGAGACCAGATAAAACGCCTCGAGCAGGCCGAGCACCGTGCCGAGCAGACCGAGCAGGGGCGCCGCGTAAGCCACCAGGTGGAGGAGGAGCATGTGCCGCTCCAGCCGGGGCACCTCCAGCTGGCCAGCCTCCTGCACGATGTCGCGCAGTTCCTCGCGCGGCGCCTCGCGCGCCAGCACCGCGCTCAAGGCCACCCTTGCCGCCGGACCCGGAGTGGACAGGCACTGCCGGCGCGCCTCGTCAAAACGGTCCTCGCGCACGAGATTCGCCAACCCGCGGAGAAATTCGCCCACCCGGATCTGCACGCGGTGCAAAAAGACCAGACGCTCCAGAAACACCGCCAACCCCAACACGCTCAAGGCGAGGATCACCCACATGACGGGCCCCCCTTTTTGCATCAATTCAAGCATTGCCACGCATCATTCAAACGGACGCCTTCCGCGGCAATCCCAGATTTGCGCGCCGGCGCGGTGCCGGGCCGAAAAAAAGACCGGAACCCAAACGGGCTCCGGTCTTTCCCGAGGAGGAAATCGGTCAGTTGGCCGCCGGGACGACGTTGACACGGCGACCGCCGCGGTCGAACTCCACCTTGCCGCTTTCCAGCGCAAAAAGCGTGAAATCGCGGCCGAGGCCGACGTTGCGACCGGGCACGAATTTGCGGCCGCGCTGGCGGATGAGGATGTTGCCGGCCAGAACCTCCTGGCCGCCGAATTTTTTCACGCCGAGACGCTTGCTGACGCTGTCGCGGCCGTTCTTGACACTGCCTTGTCCTTTTTTATGGGCCATATGCGGGTGGGTTGGTTAGGCGAGGATCTCGCCGACTTTCACGCGGGTGAGCTTCTGCCGATGGCCGACCGTGCGGTGGTATCCTTTGCGGCGGCGGAACTTGAAAGAAACGACCTTCGGCGCCTTGCGGCCCTCCTCGATGACCTCGGCCTTGACCGAAGCGCCCTTGATCAGCGGGGTGCCGATCTTGACGCCGGAATCGTCCGCCGCCAGCAGCACCTCGTCGAATGACGTTTTCTGCCCGGCCTCGGCGCCGAGCAGCTCGACGTCGACCACATCGCCGGGTTGCACGCGGAACTGGCGGCCGCCGGTCTGGATAATTGCGTAAGCCATAGAATTACTCCTGTAAAAGGGTCGGCCACCTTACGCAACGTGGCGCCCTGTGGCAAGCGATTTCCGGGGGGGTTTTGCATTTGCCAAGAGGCGGGCTGCCGGACACCATGCCGCGCATATGAAGTTCCTCGCCCTGCTGCTTGTCCTGGCCGTCACCGGATGCGCCACCAATCAATCCCAGGTTGATCCGAAAATCCTCAACGAATTCTCCTCGCGCGGCGTCTCCGCCCTCACCGTGGACAAGGTCCGCGAGGGGCTTCCCCTCAGTGTTTCCCAAGTGGCGGAAGCCGCCGGAAAGGGAGTGCCCGGACCGGGGCTGGTCAGCTATATGCAGAGCACGCGCAAGGCCTACAACCTCAGCAACACCGACATCAGCACCCTGCGCGCGGCGGGAACCCCGGCTCCGGTGATCAGCTACATGCAGCGCTCGTATAACTTCTACGGCAAGGGCCCTCATGCCGTCCCGCAGAACCACCCGTATTACACCGACGATCGCTACAACCTTGAGGCACCGTTTGCCTACGCGCCCCCGGAGGTGGATACTTTCTTCAATTCCGGTTACGAAGAGTCGCTCTACAGCCCGTTCTCGTCAGAATAGGAAGCACCCCATGCCTGCGCGTGCGACGGGGATCGCTTTCCCCTCCACACCGCTGGTCCGCGTCGTCGGCTCGGTCGTCGATGTCGAGTTGGAGAATTCCGCCCGCGAGGAGAACATCGATCATGTGTTCGTGACCCTCGATGCGAGGCTGGGCACGCCGGTCACCCTCTCGATCAACACCCTGTCCTTCCGCAACCGCGTGGCGGGCCACGATCCGCGCATCCGGCTCGGCACGCTGCGGTGGCGCTGGACACACCTGCCCCCACGCGGACTTTATCCGCTCGGGTTCTTCGACTACGAGACCGTCGAGCTGCTCGAGAATGTCGAATACCATGTGCTCGACCGCGCGGGCATGGAGGAATATTTCACGCTGCATTGCGCCAACTGCCGGCTGGTCGAGGCGTGGGGCGTCCCCTACCAGCGGGTTCACCCCGGGATCCACCAGATCCACTCGCGCCGGGCGAGCGCCGCCGTGCATGAGGATCTCCGCGGACGCGACGGTGCCGTGCGGTTTTATTTCGACGACGACCAGCGCAGCGAGCTGGCCCTGCTGAAGTTCACCGGACAATAACCCGGCCGGTGCCCTCCGGCCGCGAGGGTTGCGGGAAGCGGCCTCTGCTTTTACAACCGCAACGATGACCAATCCCGCTGCGCCGTCGCGCCTGCCGCTGGCAGGAATGGCCCTGAGCGCCGTGGCAGGCATCCTGATCGCGGACCGATTCGCCCCCGAGCCCCTGCTCGCAGCCGGCATTTCCGCGGCCGCCCTCTTGCGGATGCTGTGGCGCGGCGGATGGATCTCCCCCGTCCTCGCAACCGCGGGGGCGTTCGCGGCAGTCCATGCCTGGCAGTGGCAGGATGCCCCGGCACGCCTCTGGGCGGATGCCGCCGCACCGAACTCCGCCCGGGTCACCGGCGTCCTCCTCGATGAACCGGTCCAGACGGGCAATGCGTGGCGGTCGAGGATGCGCACGGAAGAATGGAACCTCGACACACAGACCTTCGCCATGGAGCAGACGATCATGGTCCGCTGGCGGGGCGAGGATATCCCCCGCTACGGGGACCGGTGGACCGTGGAAGGCGTCGTCGAGCGTCCGCGTGCCCCCCGAAATCCAGGGGCCTTCGATGCAGCGGCGTGGTTGGCGAGGCAGGGAGTGTTCCTCGAACTGCGATCCCGATATCCTCAGGATTCCCGGCTTCTCGCCCGAGACCGGGGATCCTCGATCAAGGCTGCCGCGCTCGCCACGCGCGATTGGATCATGCGCACGCTCGGGCTCGGACTCGAACAGGACCCGGGGATCCGCGCTGTCATCGCAGGAATCACACTCGGGGCCCGCGACGACGGCGCCGACGAGTTTGTTCCCGCCTTCCGGCAGACCGGAACACTGCACCTGTTTGCCGTGAGCGGTCTGCATGTCGGCATGTTCGGGCTTCTGCTCTGGTTCGTGCTGCGTCCGTTGGGCCTGAACCGCCACCAGGCAATCCTCGTCATCATACCCCTTCTGTTTTTCTATTCGCTCGTCACGGGGGCAAAACCCTCGAGCCTCCGCGCGGCGACAATGATCGCCATTGCACTCGGAGGTTTCCTCCTCGACCGTGCGCCGGCCGCAGGCAACAGCTTGGCGGCCGCCGCGCTCGTCCTGCTGGGGATCGACACCAACCAGCTTTTCCAGCCGGGCTTCCAGCTCTCCTTCTGCGTGGTCGCGTCCATCATCCTGCTTGCCCAGCCTCTCGACCGTTGGCTCGCCGTCCGCCTGCGGCCGGATCCCTTCATTCCCCAAAAGCTTTTCACTCGGTGGCAGCGTTCCCAGGCCTCGTCAGGCCGAATGGCAGCTGCTGCCCTCGCCGTCTCGACATCGTCATGGGTCGGGAGCCTCCCGCTCACGATCATGCTGTTCCACCTCGTGCCCCTGCTTGCCGTGCCGGTCAACCTGCTCGCCGTGCCTGTCGCCTTCGCCATTCTCAGCGTGTCCATGCTGGCCATCGTCGGCGGACTGTTCAGCACGTGGCTGGCCGCTGTATTCAACCACACGAATTGGGGTCTGGCTTCCGCGCTTCTCGCGGGCGTCCAATGGACCGCAGCGCTGCCCGGCGCATGGTTCCACATGCCCCCCGGATGGATGCAGCCGCCTGCGCGCCTGACCGTATTCGATCTGGCAACCGGTGGCGCGCAATTGCTGCGCACACCACACAAGGCATGGCTCATCGACAGCGGAACAGCCTACGACTTCGCCCGCATCATCGAGCCCGCCCTGCGATCCGCAGGGGTCGGCCGTCTCGACGGACTCATCCTCACCCACGGTGACAACGAGCATGTCGGCGGTGCTCCCGGAGTGCTGGCATCCAACCCCCCGCGGCGCGTGCTCGACTCCGTGCTGCGCGACCGCTCGCCCGCCCGCAAGGCGGTCCATGACCTGCTCCGCGCCCGGAGCCAGCCGAAATGGCTGATCCTGCCCGGGGACCGCGTGACGCTGGGGGACGGCTCCTCCCTCGTCCTTCTGACCCCGAGCCCCGCACAAAAGGCCCGCGTTTCCGACGACCAAGCGGTGGCCATCCGTATCGACACGAACGGATTCCGGGTGTTGCTCATGTCGGATGCCGGGCTGGCCACCGAACAGCATCTTCTGGAGTTCCGCGCCCGCGACCTCCGTGCCGACATCCTCGTTCTCGGGCGCCACGGAGACGACATCTTCGCCACCTCCGAGTTCCTTGAGGCCGTCCGGCCCCGGGCCATCATTGTCGCGGCCGCCGATCCGT
The DNA here is from genome assembly GCA_014879535.1 of Chthoniobacterales bacterium. Classification (GTDB taxonomy): domain Bacteria; phylum Verrucomicrobiota; class Verrucomicrobiia; order Chthoniobacterales; family JACTMZ01; genus JACTMZ01. The sequence continues at coordinate 26,848 of JACSRX010000009.1, read as the reverse complement.
TCCGCGATGGCAGCGGCGAACCGGCGCTTCGCGGCCGCCTCGACGCCACGGGTGCCGAGATCTTCGACCAGCAGCAATGCGGGGCCGTCATCGCCACGTTCCATGCCGCAGGCGCGGAGCTCAAAGGCTTCATCACGGGGCAGCACGCGGAACTCGTTCCCTTGCCGGATTGATCTTGCGGGGTGCCGGAGGCCGCCGCCGTTTTCCTCCCCCTGACTTCGAGGCTTTCCATTCCGGCACGCGTGGAAAAAATGCACCGTTTGCCCCCGGAGCACATGAGCGCCTCCCTCCGCACCGCAGCCAGCACCACCCCGCCGCCTTCCGGTCGGAGCATGGGCGGGGTGTATCAACCACAATTGGACGGCTTGCGGGCCGTCGCCATCACGGGCGTGCTTTTCCACCACTTCGGGATGCACATCCCGGATTTTCTGGAATACGGGCCCATCTCGGTGCGGCTGTTCTTTGCCCTGACCGGCTATTTCATCACCCTGTGGCTGTGGAAGGCCGAGGACACGGCGAACGCGGGCGGCGTGAGCGTATGGCGCGAGCTTCCGGTCTTCCACGGGCGGCGCCTTCTGCGCATTGTGCCGCCGCTTTACCTGTCGCTACTGCTGGCCGCGGTGCTCGGCGTCGGCGCCGTGCGGAGCGACTTCCTGTGGCATGTCGCCTTTCTGTCGAATTTCTACGCCGCCAAAACCGGATATTGGCCCGATGCGATGGCGCACCTGTGGTCACTTTCCGTGCAGGAGCAATTCTATCTCCTGTGGCCGGTGGTGCTGCTCCTCACGCCCCGGCGCTGGTTTCCCGGGGTCCTCGCGGGCGCGGTGACGATCGCCTTCGGCTTTCGCCTGGCCTGCATCGTGTGGGAGGTGAATCCCATCATCCGCTGGACGATGCTTTTCGGGTCTCTCGATTCATTCGCAACCGGGGGCTTTGTCGCGTGGCTCGCAGGGGGGAAGGTCGGCGTTCAAGTGATGACGGAGCGCCAGCGCTGGGGGTGGGGTGCGTTTGCCTTTGCATGCCTCCTCATGGCCCGCTCCCTGCGCTACATGCCGCAGACGAATGAATGGATCGCAACCATTGAGCTCCTCGAGGCGGTTTTCATCGGATGGGTGATCTTGGCAACGGCCCAAGGATGGCGCGGTCCCATCGGCTGGTTCCTGTCGCTGCCGCCGCTGGTTTACATGGGAAAGATCAGTCTCGGCATCTATCTCTTCCATGTGCTCGTGCACATCGTGTTCGGCCCCATGCTCGATCGCGCGGGCATCGATCCCGTGCAGGACAACACCGTGCGCGTCCTGCTGCTCACCGCCCTCTCCATCGGCGCCGCCGCGCTGTCCTGGCACCTTTTCGAGCAGCCTCTGGCACGCCTCAAACCGGCCTTGGTCGGACATCCGAAATCCCGCGGGGCTTAGGTCGCCCCGCGGCGCCTGAACCGAAACAGTCTCATCCGGGCCCAAACCATGATGAGCACATGCAGGAGAACGACCGCCCCCGCCGCAAGCCCATGTGCGTGCCATGAGGCCCCGCTGGCAGCAGACACGACGACCAGAGCCCAGAGCCCCGCGGGGAGAAACACGAAGACGGCGGTCCAGAGCCCGGGGTTGTAGCGCCGCAACGCCACGGACATGACAATGTGCACCACGGCATTGACGAGCGTGAGGTAAACCGCAACCAAGCCCCAGCCCAATCCGACGCTCCACGCGAGATAGAGCGAGGCAAGATCGACGCCCCATACCCCGACGGAATTGATCACGAAGACGGCGCCCGGAGTCAGCGCCTCCCGTCCACCCCCAAGGACCTCATTGAAGAACTTCCGGAAGCGGTCCTGCCGGTGCTCCTCGAACTGGTGCACCATGTAGAGTGGAAGCTGCAGGTAAACAAGCAGCAGAGGCAGCCCCAACTCACCAAAGAACGGGGCAAGCGCCAGCAGGAATCCCGCGGTGAAAAGCGCCGCATACGGCCACTCCCGCAGCAACCAGCGCAGGCCGGACGAATCCATGCCGCCACCATGGTTCCCCGCGCCCCGCCCGCGCGAGGCAAAAACCGCCCCCGCACGAACGTCAGGGAGGCCGCGGAAGCGCTGGAAATCTTTCCATTGACCAGATTGTATTTTCAGTATTTATTGAAAATATGAAAAACGATGAGACATCCTCCACCCTCCGCGAAGCGCGGCAGGATTTCGTGTCCCAGTGGGGCGCGATCGGCAATGCGTGGGGGATCAACCGCACGATGGCGCAGATCCATGCCTTGCTGATCACGAGCCCGGAGCCGCTGACCACGGACGAGATCATGGCGGAGCTTCGGATCAGCCGCGGCAACGCCAACACGAATCTGCGCGATCTTGTCGGCTGGGGGTTGATCCGCTCTGTGCTCCGGCCCGGGGAGCGCAAGGAATACTTCGTGGCGGAGAAGGATGTGTGGAAGATGTTCTGCATCATCGCCCGCGAGCGGAAACGCCGGGAGATCACCCCGGCCATGGAGATTCTGCAGAGATGCCGGGACAAGACCCGCGGGCTCAAAAGCCGGGAGGCGAAGGACTTTTCCGATCAGATCGACGCCCTCCAGGAGTTTCTCCGGCTGGCCGAGCGCATTCTGGAGACGGCGGCGTCCTCCGAACAAAGCAAGATCATGAAGCTGGCCGCCAAGCTTTTCGCGGGATGAAAAATTTTGCCCATAATTTTCATTATTTATCGGAAATACAAAAAACACAAAAACCATGAACCACATCCTCCTCACCTACAGCCTGTATCTGGTCATCAGCATCGCCCTGACCGTCTGGGTGGCGCACACCCTGTTCAAGAACGGCCGGGTTTTTCTGGTGGATTGTTTCCATCGGAACGAGCCATTGGCCGACAGCATCAACCATCTGTTGGTCGTGGGATTCTACCTGATCAACCTGGGCTTCATCTGCCTGTTTCTGAAACTTGGCATCCGGGTTGATAGTCCGAAGGAAGTATTCGAAGCCCTGAGCGGCAAGATGGGAGTCGTGCTGCTGACGCTCGGGGTCATGCATTTCTTCAACCTGCTTGTTCTCGCCAAACTGCGCCGCCGCGCCAGGGCCGGAACCACCCCTCCGCCGCTTCCGGCATGAAGCGCCCCGGCATATGAACCCATTGCACATGGCGAAAGGTCCAGCCATCACTCCGCATGGGGCTGCGGACGGAGCCTTGTTGGTCGGGAGAGCACGCTGGCTGCCCCTGCTCTTGCTTCCGTCGGCTGCCGTTCTGGTTGCGTGGCCGCTGCCTGCATGGGTGCTCATGTGGGCCATCGCCCTTGCGATTTTCGCCGGGTGCAAATGGCTGACATGGTGTGACGGACGGGAAGTGGTCGGGGGGGTTGCGTGGAGGCGTTCGCTCGCCTACCTTCTGCTCTGGCCCGGGATGGATGCCGGAGCCTTTCTCAATGCGCGCAGCCGTCCGGAAAAGCCGGAGAGGCGCGCGTGGTTCTTTGCCGGTCTGAAAATCCTGTTTGGAGGGTTCCTCGTCTGGGGAGTCGCGCGCCTGCTTCCCGGCGCCTTGCTGCAGGGGTGGACCGGAATGGTCGGGTTGATCATTCTGCTGCATTTCGGCGCATTCCATTTGCTGGCGCTTGCCTGGCAGTCGGCGGGGATCGACGCGCGTCCGATCATGAGGATGCCGATCGCGGCGCGTTCCTTGGGGGAATTCTGGGGGCTGCGCTGGAACCGGGGGTTCAATGACTTGGTCCGCCGCAACATCTTCGAGCCGCTGCGGCGACCGTGCGGAATCGCGACGGCGACGCTGCTGACGTTCCTTGCCTCGGGACTGGTGCATGAGGCGGCCATCTCTCTGCCGGCGCGCGGGGGTTATGGATTGCCCACTTTGTATTTCCTGCTGCAGGGGGCAGGTGTCCTTGCAGAACGTTCGGCATTCGGAAGAGCGGTCGGACTGCAGCGTGGGGTGCGGGGCAGGATGTTCGTTCTGGTTGTGACAGCGGCCCCGGCGGGGCTGCTGTTTCCGCCCATCTTCGTCGAGCGCGTGATGCTTCCGTTCCTGCAGGTCATTCATGCCTTATGAAAACCCTGATGATCCAGACGGCGGGCGTCCTTCACTTCGCGATCCTCATCGCCAGCGCACTGACACCGCATGCCCTCGATTGGCGCGGAAACCTCGCAGGGCTGCATCCCTTCATGCGTCGTCTCTTCTGGGTCTATGGGGCATTCATCGTTCTGGTCATCGCGGGATTCGGCGTGCTCACGCTCCTCAACGCGGAAGCCATGGCCTCCGGTGATCCGGTGGCGCGGTCACTCGGCGCCTTCATCGCCGTGTTCTGGCTGGCCCGGCTGGGTGTGCAATGGTTTGTCTTCGATGCCCGGCCATTTCTCACAAATGGTTTCCGGATCGCGGGCTATCACGCGCTGACGTGCGCCTTCATCGGCCTGACCATCATCTACGGTTGGGTCGCAATCTTTCCCGCACGATGAACCGGATGCTCGAGACCGGATTGTTGCTGGCGGCCGCAGGGCAGGCTTGTCTGGCGGTGCTCAACCTGAATGTCGCGCGCATCATGCGGTGGCAATCGGACATCGAACGGATGCCGCTCCTGGTCCGGCAGGTTTTCCACGTCCACACGTGGTTCGTTTCGGCAGCGCTTCTCATCTTTGCCGTGTTGACATGGCGGTTTGCCCCCCAAATTGCTGCGGGAGGTGATCCGGTGTATCGCTGGCTTGCCTGTGCCATCGGGATTTTCTGGGGTGTTCGCGCCATGCTGCAGGTTTGTTACTACAGCAGCAGCCATTGGCGCGGAATTCCTTCACGCACCGTTGTCCACGTGATCCTTTTGGCGGTCTATTCCTCGTGGGCCGTCCTGTATCTCTCCGTGGGAATGCTTCCGGGAATTGGAAGCGACACAAAAAATCCTATGGAGGCGGTTCATGCGAGGTAAGGCTCCCGTTCTCACGGCCGTTTTTCTTCCGGCTGTGATCGGTCTCGGAGGAGCGTTCGTGGCAGTCCGCCTGCTCGGAACCTATGGATGGGCTCTGTTCTTGGGATTGCCGGTTCTGGTATCCTTCCTCTCAGCCCTGATATTCCGAAAGTGGCGCAATGCCTCGTGGGGAGCGTGCTATGGCGTCGCGCTGCTCGCGATTCTGGCTCTGGGTGGATTCATTCTCGTCTTCGCAATCGATGGGTTGATCTGCCTTGTCATGGCATTCCCCTTGGCTGCGGCACTCTGCTTGGTCGGGGCGGCTTTGGGATATTTGCTGGGCCGCAATCTCTCCGCGCGGGCGACTTTTCTCATGCCTCTCTTGCTGGTGGCAGTGTTTCCGGCTCTTCTCGGCTTTGAATACATGCAGCCTCCGGAGCCGGCTTTGCACGAGGTTGCCTCGCGCGTGGAAATCGAGGCCCCGATCCATGAGGTGTGGAAAAATGTGATCGAATTCGACCGCATCGAGGAGCTGCCGCGCGGCATTTTCCGCCTCGGCATAGCCTATCCGGTGAGTGCGCGCATCGACGGAGAGGGCGTGGGCGCCATCCGGCATTGTGTCTTCTCCACGGGGCCTTTCGTCGAACCGATCACCGTCTGGGATTCCCCGCACACATTGGAATTCTCCGTCACATCCAATCCGCCCCCGATGAAGGAATTCAGTCCCCACGGGCATCTCGACACGCCGCACCTTCATGACACCTTCGTTTCCACGCGGGGCAGGTTCCGGCTCTGGGAGGAAAATGGAACAGTGATCCTCGAGGGAACCACATGGTATTTCCAACGGATCACCCCTGATTGGTATTGGCACCGGCTGTCCGATGGGATCATCCACGAGATCCACCTGCGGGTGCTGCGGGAGATCAAAAGGCAGTCGGAGGGCGAACGGTGAAAATCGTCATTCCCGGCGGCACGGGTCATGTCGGAACGGTTCTTGCGCGTGCATTCCACGAGGCCTGCCATGACGTGGTCGTGTTGAGCCGCAGCCCGAGGCCCGCGCCGTGGCGCATGGTGCATTGGGACGGTCGGACTTCCGGGCCCTGGGCGTCGGAACTCGAAGGGGCCGACGCCGTGATCAACCTTGCCGGGCGGAGTGTGAACTGCCGCTATGGCGCAAAGAACCGGCGCGAGATCATGGATTCAAGGGTGGAATCCACCCGCATTGTCGGCAAGGCGATTTCCGGAGCCTCCGCGCCGCCGAAGGTCTGGCTGCAGGCGGGCACGGCGACTATTTACGAGCACCGTTATGACGCGCCAAATGACGAATTCTCCGGGCTCATCGGCGGAACCGAACCGGGCGCGCCGGATACATGGAGATTCAGCATCGACGTGGCGACACGCTGGGAGCAGACGATGAATGGGACGTCAACTCCTTCGACGCGCAAAGTGCTCCTTCGTTCCGCGATTCTCATGAGCCCCGGCGAGGGCGGACCATTCGACATACTTCTGCGCCTCGTGCGCTTCGGCTTGGGCGGCCGTTCAGGTGACGGACGGCAATATGTCTCATGGATTCATGACCGGGATTTTGTGCGTTCCATATTCTGGATTCTGGAGCATCCGGAGATGGAGGGGCCGGTCAACCTTTGCTCTCCGAATCCGTTGCCCAATTCGGAGTTCATGCGTGCCCTGCGCGGGGCATGGGGAATCCCGGTGGGTCTGCCGGCGGCGGATTGGATGCTTGAGGTGGGGGCGGTTCTTCTGCGGACGGAAACCGAACTGATCCTCAAGAGCCGGCGTGTGGCTCCTTCAAGGTTGGCAGCTTCGGGCTTTTCCTTCGGGTTTCCGGACTGGGCTGATGCCAGCAGGGATCTCTGTGCCCGTTGGAGAAAACGGCATCGCCATCCGGAAAATCAACCCTGAGACGGGAACATTGGCTTTCCCGGCGCGGAAAGCTGGGGCAGACTTGACTCGTGTCCCCGCAAAACGGGGCTGCTGTTGCACCAACCCCGCAAGCGCCGTGCACAGAACTGCAATCGAGGAACTTTTTGCCGCCGCGGACATCGCGATCGATGGCAAGCGGGCATGGGACATTCGTGTCCACAATCCGGACTTTTTCCGCCGTGTCCTGGCAAACGGAACCTTGGGGATGGGCGAGTCCTACATGGAGGGATGGTGGGATTGCGATGCACTGGATGAGATGAGTTGCCATGCCGCGCGTGTCCGTCTGGAGGACCTGCTTCCGGGGAAAAAGCGCGCGATGCTCGCCGCGTTGCTGGCACGGGCGAGCTTCAATCCCCAAAGCCGGCAGCGGGCGCGCGTCGTGGGGGAGAAGCACTATGATCTGGGCAACGATTTCTTTGCGGCGATGCTCGACCCCGCAATGCAGTATTCCTGCGGCTATTTCCGTGGCACCGCGGACCTCGAGACCGCACAGCGCCAGAAGATGGACCTCATCTGCCGCAAACTCGGGCTCCGACCCGGCATGCGCCTGCTCGACATCGGCTGCGGCTGGGGCGGCTTCGCCCGCCATGCCGCGGAGCATTGTGGATGCGATGTGACGGGCGTCACCATCTCCGGACAGCAATGCGCCCACGCGCAGGAAGCGTGCCGCGGCCTGTCCGTCAAGATCCGCCTGCAGGATTACCGGGATGTGAACGAACACTTCGACCGCATTGTGAGCGTGGGGATGATGGAGCACGTCGGTGCGCGCAACTACCGGCACTACATGGAGTGCGCGGCCCGCTGCCTGCGCAGCGACGGACTGTTTCTCTGCCACACAATCTGCGGATCGGCGACGCACGAGCGCGCGGACCCATGGATCATACGCTACATTTTCCCCAATTCCGAGCTGCCCTCGGCGGCGCTGGTCGCGCGGGCGGCCGATGGGATCTTCCTCATCGAGGACGTGCACAACTTCGGGGCGTATTACGACCCGACGCTCATGGCATGGGAGCGCAATTTCCAGGCGGCATGGCCGCAGTTCCGGGACCGCTACGGCGACCGCTTCCACCGGATGTGGCGGTATTACCTGCTCGGGTGCGCCGGCGCCTTCCGCGCACGAAGCCTCCACCTCTTCCAGTTCGTCCTCTCCAAGGGGGGCGTTCCCGGGGGCTACGAAGCCGTGCGCTGACGAAGCCGCATTTTCCACTTGCACGCTGCACGGCGATGGCGCATGAGTTGGGGCGCAATGAGTCTCCTCAACGCCGTCAAGATTTCCATCGTCTCCGTGGCCGTAGGCCGTGGAGCCGTGGGGATTTTGCCGCGTTGACGCCCTCATCAACCGAACAAATCGAAGACCCACGGCCGGCCCCGGTCGTGGGATTTTCATTTTCCACGGCGGGACGGTTCCGGGTCGCAACCACGAAAGCACCATGACCCTGACACAAGAACACACCCGCACACCCGGTCACGATCCGGATGCGACCGCCTCGATGGCGGCCCGCGATCTGGAAAGCCACGGGTTTTTCCTCGCCCCGCTCCTGCAGCCGGGATTCGACGTGCTTGATGCCGGCTGCGGCCCCGGCACGATCACGAATGACATCGCCGAACGCGTCTTCCCCGGACGGGTCACCGGCTTGGACATCTCACCGGGCCACCTCGAACGCGCACGCCGGCTTTCGCAGGGCCGCGAAATCGTCAACGCAAGCTTCATCCACGGCTCGGCCTACGGGATTCCCTTCCAGGATTCCTCGTTCGACCTCGTGTTCTCGCACGCGTTGCTCGAACAATTGCTCGAGCCGCAGCGCGTGCTGCGCGAGTTCCACCGCGTGACACGACCGGGCGGCTTCGCCGCTGTGTGCAGTCCCGATTGGGACAGGTTCGAGATGGCTCCGTGCCCGGGCGCGGTCACGGAGGCGATCAGCGCCTACCGCCGCCTCCATGACGACAACGGAGGCTGCACACAGGCAGGGGCCCTCCTTGGTGGCTGGATGGCGGATGCCGGGTTCTCTCCCATTTCGACGGGTGTCTGGACGGAGCGCTGCAATTCGCCGCACCGGATTGCGGGCTTCATCGCCAGCCAGCTTGAGGAAGCCGGCTCCCACGGACATGCGGGAACCCTCCGCACATGGGCGTCACATCCCGGCGCGGAGTTTCTCCAGACGTGGCGCTACGTTGTCACCATCAAACTCGGGGAGGAATGACGCCGGGGTTACAACGCCTCATCACCGCCAAGCGGCTCGTATTGGAACGTTTCAGGACGATAGGCGTAAAGCTGACCCGTCGCGATCTTGAAGAACCATGCGTGCAGCCGCAGGCGCCCGTCCAGCAACCGCTCGCGGACAACAGGGTAGCTCTGCAGATTCTCCAGCGCGTGAAGGGCATTTTCCTCTGCGGCGGCATTGACGCGCTCCTCGATGCTCTCGATGTGACTGTAATGCGTCTCCAGGACGCTGCGGACTGGCGCCGCAACCTCAAGCCACTCGGCCAGGTGGGGCATCGCCGCGAGGTCCGCGGGTGGTTCGAGAAGAGCCCGCATGGCGCCGCATTGGGTGTGTCCGCAGACGACAACATCCTCGACGCCCAAGGCCGACACGGCAAATTCGATGGCCGCCGCCGTCGAATTGGTTGCACCCTTCACTCCGGCGGGAGGAACGATGTTGCCGACATTTTTCACCACAAAGAGGTCGCCCGGCTGACTGTGGGTGATCAGTTCCGCGAGCACCCTTGAATCGGAGCATGTGATGAACAGAGTGTGGGGATTCTGCCCCTCCGCGGACAGCCGCTGGAACAACTCCCTGTATTCGCCGAACACCTCGCTCTGAAAGCGGTGAATGCCTTCCATCAAACGCTGCATTCCCGATACTTGAACGAATGCGGGCGGTTTGGCGAGCCCATCAACAGGGCCGGCGAAAAGTCACTCTTCCAGCTGGCGGAATTTCCCGCTTCCGCCGCGCGTGCGGATGATGGACTTCATGCCGGAAAGATCATCCTTCTTCATTCCGACACCGATGAAGTTGATGTTGGCCGGCATGGGAAGTTCCTCCTGCAGCTCTCTCAAGGTCCGGTTGATCTCTTCATAGGGAATTTTCTCCCCGTGCGTGTTTTCACCCGAGGAGGACGAACCTCGGTAGAACCCTCCGTCCGAAATGATGTAGATCAAGTCCGGCTTGAGCTTGAACGCAGCCTTGAGCACTTCGATGAATCCGGGACTGCCCCGCACCGCGTGCGGGGTGTTGGGCTTCATCGAGCCGCTTGTGGTGAACCATTCGTCCAGCCAAGCCTTGACCTTGGCCTTGTTCGGATCGGTGGCAGGAAGCAGCTCGTTGTTGAAGAAGGCGTAATTCCGGGCGAACTGACCGATTCCAAACGTCGTGTTGATGCCCAGCGAGTTGACAAGCTCGACCGTCTTCTCCTTGATCTTCTCCATAGGCACCCCGGCCCGATCAACCGCCTTGGTCACCGTGGTGGAAATGTCGAAGAGAAGCACAATCCTTCGCCCGGTGCTGGTGACCCCAAGGAACGAGATCGAGCCCCCCTTTCCCCCGCCGGTGCCGGATCCCGAGCCGTCCCCCGCCGCGGAGGCCAACCCGTCGATTTGGTCGGAAACGATGTCGCTCGGATCCACGGTGGAAACCGCATCAAGCGGCATGGTTGGCAGATCGGGGAGGGAGAACTCCGTGGGCCGCGCTGTGGAAAGTTTGTCTTGGAAAGAGGGTTTGGGCTTCAACGCGTCGAACTCGTCCATGTTCATCCGGTGCTGGCGCTCCTCGGCAGCAATGCGGATCTCCTTTTTCACCTCGAAGGTGGCGGGCGTCGGCAGCAAGTAACGCGCAACAATCCAGATGCCTGCGACAATCGCACCCGCGAAGTGCACGAGAATGCTGGCAACGATGACGGAAATGATGATCCGCCGGCGCCGCAGGCGCGCTTGGACTTGTGGATCGAGCACGGCTTGGGTCATGGCATCACATTTCCTCCCCTGCAGTGCTGTCCGAGAACGTCACCCCGGTGATGTCCGCCCGAGCACAGGCGTTGAGCACATCGACAATGCGTTGATGGTTGGTTCCATCCGCCGCATCCAGCGTGACCAGGGCGTCAGCCTTGTTGGCATCCGCCGACTCCTTGAAACGCTTGAGCGTGGCGACCAATTCGGTCAGTCCCGTGTCCCCCGGCTCGGCGAGGGTGGCGTCGTTGAGCACAATGCGCCCGTCATCCTCGATGCGAATGCGCTGTTCGTCGGGCAAATCAACGCTTTCTTCGGCTGACACTGTGCCGGGGAGGCCGAGGCTGATATCGCTTTCCTGCTTGATCGGCTTCGCCGTGACCATGAAGAACACCAGAAGCAGGAAGACCATGTCAATCATGGGTCCCATCTGCATCTCGACGAGCTCGCTGTCGCGACGGCGGATTTTCATGGCATCAGGATTGGTAACTTCCGAAAATCACATCCAGAGCCCCGGCATCGGCGGCCATTTTCATAACCTCTTTGATTTTTTTCCCGGGCGTCGATTTGTCGGCGCGGATGTAGAGCCGCAGCGGGGGGTTCTTCTCAAATCGTTTCTTGAGGTAATCGGCAAGTTCCTTCTTGCCTGCCGGAGTCTGCCCGATGAAATAGCGCCCACCAGCATCAATGCTGATGATGTCACGGTTGCTTACTTCGGGGGGAATGATTGCATTGCTTGCTGTGGGCAGTTTGATCTCTTGCTTGATCTGCTCCTTGGAGATCTTCGTGGTGACCATGAAGAAAACGAGCAGCAGAAAAGTCATGTCGATCATCGGCGCGAGCTGGAAGCCCACGTTCTCTTCGGCTCGACGGACAATCTTCATGCTCCTTATTCCGCGGTCTGTTCCGGCTCGGCCTGCTCGTAGGCGTGCGCCGCGCTGTCAAGTTTGAGTTCACCCGAGAGCACGTCGATCATGAACGTGACAGACTTCTGGATGTTCCCAATGACAACCTGCAAGAGGTTGCGGAAGTAGAAATAGAGAAACATGGCGGGGATGCCGACGATGAGGCCGCCTGCTGTCGTCAGCATCGCCTCTCCGATGCCGCCTGCCAGATCCTGCGGCTCACTGCGGCCGGCAGCCAGTTGATCGAAGCTCTGGATCATGCCGGTCACCGTGCCGAGAAGACCGAGCATTGGGGCAATCGTGGCGAAGATGTTGAGGTAATTGACCCAGATCATCAGGCGTGTCTCCTCCTGAACAAGGGTTTCGCCTGCGGCCTGCTCCATGGAGACTTTGTTGGCTAGTTCGCGCTCGAAATTCACCTTCAAAAGCGCCGAACTCATCGTGTTGGCAAAGACATTGGGTGAACTCTGGGTCAACTGGTAGGCGGAGTTGGCATCATGCCGCTGCATGTATTGCGACACGGCAGCCACCTGCGCGGGAGGCATCATCTTTTTGGGACTGATCTGGAGGAAGCAATAGACACCGACCGCAATCGTCCCGATCGAACACAGGAGGATCGGCCACATGAGGGCCCCTCCCGCGTTGAAAAGATCAAGCAGGCTTTTCTCCACCACCGGCGGCGGGGCGGGCGTTGCTCCTTCGGCGGCATTTTCCTGGGCCGACGCGGGAAACGCAGCCGCCAGAAGAATGATGGAGACAATGAGGGTGAAGGAACGGAGGGTTGGAGTTCTCATGATTCGGGATTGGTTTCTTTGAGTGCTTGTCCGGCGGCGCCAGCCCGCCGCGTCTTGGGATATATGGTGACGATGTCGGTGGCAACTTCGCGGGCGGATTTGTCGTTCCCGGCCAGCGTATAAGCTTCACGGGCCAGCCAAAGCCCCTCGGCAGCCTGCTCGTGCTCGGTGCCGTGGAACAGGAACGGATACAAAGCCATGTCGAGCGCCTCGTTCAACAGCCGGTTCCTTTGATCCCTCACGGGCGGGTCCTCGCTCCATCGGGGGTTCTCTTCCAGCAATTCCTGCAATGCGGCAATCCGTGTCTGGGCGAGAAGCAGTTTGGTCTCCAGCAGCAGTTCGGGATCCTCCGCAGCCTCTGCAATGGATTGCGCCTCCTTGGAGACCTCATCGACGCGCCCCAGCTTGAGCATGGCGCCCAGCCTTCCCCTCGTGGCCCGCTCTCGATCATGCTGGTTCCACGCCTCCTTCTCGATGCGGCTGCAGAGTTCAAGCGCCTCTTCATGGCGTTTGGGATCGGAGGAAAGCAGCAGGATTTGCGCATAGAGCACGCCCGCCTCGGCGGCATGTGATTCCGGCACGGCAAGAAACGGCTCGCGCTTCTGCCATGCGACCCTCGCCGCAGCCGTGCGCCCGATCGAAATGTCGTTGCGCAGGACTTCAAGCTCCGCGTCGGGCCCAAACACGATCTTATCCACGTCGGCCCGGTTGATCGACACCGTGGCTGATGTCTGTCCCGGCATCGGGGGAGGAATCCGCAGGCGGAAAAATTTTTCGTCCGCACCCACCACCTGCCCTTCGCGCGTGGTGCCGTCCGCAAACTCAATCACGTCTTGGGCGAGAACCGGCTTCGCGACCGCCACACCCAGGAGAAAAAGCGGTATGAGGCGTTTCATGACGAGGCCTCCTTGGGTGGGGCGAATTTCTTGAGTCGTTCCCGCGCCTGGTCGGCCTCGGGCATGGACGCAAGATCCTCGCTGTTTGCCAACTCCTCGTAGGTCTTGCGTGCGGCTTCGAGATCGTCGATTTTTTCAAACGCCTCTCCGCTGCGAAGATAGGCCTTGGCCACCGAATTGCGCCACTTTCCGTAGAGGATGTAGATGCGCTGGTAGTAGGGGATGGCCGCCTTGGGACGGTCCCGCTGCATCTCCAATTCGCCAAGTGCCAGCAACGCTTCGGCCTTGGTTTTCCCCGAAACGTTCTCCGCCGCAAGCAGTCGGGTGTAGGAATCTGCCGCCTCATCGAGCCGTCCCTCTCCGATTTCGAGTTGTGCGCGGGTCATCAGCACTTCGCCCATCAACGGGGACCACGGAGTATCCCGCTCGATCCGCGCATAATAGTCGAGTGCGGTTTGCTTGTCGCCCTTTGCAAGGGCCAGCCTTGCCAACGCGCCGAGCGCTTTGTCCTTCTGCGGGGCACGCGGATGCCACTTCAGGAGATCCCGGTAAATGTCCGTCGCCAATTCCTGACGCCGCGCGGACTCCGCCGGGTCGGTTTGCTGTTCGGCCGTCACCACCTGGGCCTCGGCGCAGTCCGCGAGCACGGCCGGGCTGGTCACCGAAGGCTCGATTTGCACCGAGGCCTCCCGGAGCAAGGCCTGCGCGAGACTTGGGTCGGTTTTTTTGACGGCCTGAGCCAAAGCCCAAATCGTCCGCACGGCGAGAACCTTCTGACCATCCGCCTCGGCCTGCTGGCGCAGCGCGCGCAAATCCGCCAGATAATCCTGCTTTTCCGAATCCCCACGGTAAAGCCTCCCCAGTGCCAGGAAAAGGTCCTCGACGGAGTAGGAATTCGGGTCATTGCCGAACTTCTTGATGGCCTTCCAATACTCCTCGATGGCCTTGTCCTGCTGGTCCTCTTGCCGCCAAGCTTGGCCGATCAGGAAAAGCGCCTCGGCCGCACGCGGGCTGTTGGGGTGCTGTGCAAGGAACTCCTGCATCAATGCACGCAACCCCTCGTAGTCCTCCTCCAACTTGAGCACCTTGGCCAGCTTGAATTGCGCTTCCTCATGGAAACGCCCGGACTCTTCCGGCACCGATGAATAAACCTCCTTGCCTTCGTCGGACTTCGCTTGGGCGAGCAGGGCATCTCCCAGGAGAATGCGCGCCTCGGCATTTTCCTCTCCATCGGGAAATTCGCCCAGATAGGATTTGAGTTCCTGTTCCGCCGTTTCGTAGTCGCGCATGGATTGCGCACAGTAGGCGCGACGGAATGCCGATGGGCCAAGAAGCGCTCCTTGCGGAAATTTTTCCGGAACGATCGCAAGAACCTCGCGCGCCTCGGGGAACTTCTTGGCAAAGGCCAGAGCCGAACCCTGCCAATAGATTGCGGATTCCTCCAACTCGTCACCGGGGTATTTTTCACGGAATGCAGCGAACAGCTCGGAAGCTGCATCGTTGTTTTCAGCCAGCAACTGCGTGAACCCTTTCATGAACAACGCCCGAGGAGCCTGCGGCGTTTCTGGAAACTTCAAACCGATTTCATCGAACGTTGCCAGCGCCCCGTCGTAATCACGCGCCTGTTGCTGGGCGATGCCCTTGAGGTAAAGCACCAGAGGAAGCTGCTTCGAGGCGGGAAACCGTTGAGCGAAGAAATCGGCGTCCAGCACCGCCTTCTCATAACTCTCGATCGCCATCCAGCTTTGAAGGGCGGTCATTGATGCCTGCTCGACCACCTTGTCCGGAGGCATCTCCCGCAACATGTCGTCCAGCAGCAACGCACATTCGCGATAACGGTCCATCTGATGGAAGGCACTGGCCATGCGGAATCGGACCGACGCATCGAAGGAGGGTATTTTCTCGAGGTTCTTCAACTCCTGCTCGATTTCCCGCGCAACTTGCCTTGCGTGCGCCCGCTCGAAAATATCCGGGGTTTGGGAGGCATCCAGCGCCTGAAGCCGTTTCTGGATATCCGCGAGCCGGCGCTTTTGGTGGGCAATCAAACGCTCCCTGCTCCAGATCGTTTGCAGCGCGCGGATCGCCTCGCGGGGTTTCTCTTCCTCCAGCAATTTCTCGCCCAACTGCATTGCAAGCGTCTGGAAGGTGGCAATCTGGATGATGCTGTCTTGGTTGGCTCCTTCCGCCGCCAGCAACTCCAACGCGGCCGCATCCTGCCCCGTCTCTATCAGGCTGTGCAGCTCCATCACGACCGCGCGGCCACGGTGCACGTTGTTGGGATCCTGTCGGATCACCTTCATTGCCTCTGCGGCCTCTTTGAACTTATCTTGGGCAAGCAGCGACGTGGCGGCGAGCATGGCGGCATCCTGCCGGCGTCTGGATTTGGGGAATTCCTGCATGAAGGCCTTCAGTGCCTCCTGCGCCTTTGCATGGTCGTCCGTCTGCAAGAGCGCGACGCCGAGCCAGAAGGCAAGATTCTCGCGCTTCTCCTGGGACATCCCTTCGATCTTCTTCGCTGCAGCGATCGCCTCGGCGGCGGCATCAAACTTCTGGCTCTGCATCAAGGCCGCCGAAAGATTGTAGCGCACATGCGGCAAATATTCCTTGGCTTCTTCCGAGGCGCCGTAATCAGCCAAAAACTTCTCATACCCCTTCACCGCCTCCGGGTAGCGCTTGGCACTGTATTCGGAATCCGCCTTGAAGATCAGATCCCTGGCTGTGCCGACCTCCGCGGCAGGTTCCGCGGGCTCCTGCGCTGGAAGCCTGCAGACAGCCGCCGTGACAGCCAGGGCCGCCACCATCAGGCGCACAAAATTTCCAATCGCAGTCACCGGTGAAAAATGTGCCTGTTACTTCGGTTTGCGCGAGGTGAAAATTGCATTCCTGCCGTCACAACTGATGGCAGGATACCCGCCATGGCCCATCCTGCAACCGGACTTGATCCAATGGAAGCCCGGATCCTCGGGTGGATCAACGGGACCGGGGTGGAGTCTCTCGATCAGGTTCTCCCGGAATTGCACGCGCTCCATTTCCGCGGGAATGCGCCTTATCGTGAGTTCTGCCAAGCACTCGGTGTTGGGGAGGATGTCACCCATTGGCGCGAGATCCCTGCTCTTCCTCAAGAGGCCTTCAAGCATGCGGATCTGCGGGCCTTCCCGCCGGGGCAGACGATCGGAACCTTCCACACCAGCGGAACGACCGGGGAAGGCTACGGACGCCACCATTTCCGCACTCTTGCCATCTACGAAGCCGCCATCCTCGCCGGTTGGCACCACGCCAAACTTCCAAGGGCGCCATACTTGGCGCTCGCGCCCCACCCCGACGAGGCGCCTCATTCCTCGCTGAGCCACATGCTCGCCACCCTCGTGCCAAGGGAGAATTTCATCGCATGGGGCGGAAGCATTGACCTTGCCCGTCTCGGCGATCTTGCAACTCCAGTCTGCCTTCTTGGCACCGCGCTTGGCTTCCTGCGATTGTTCGAAGTGCTCAAGTCGAAGGGAATCAGGCTTCCCGAGGGATCATCGGTCATGGAAACCGGCGGCTACAAAGGCAGCCGACGTGAAATCTCCCGCCCCGAGCTCTATGCCATGTTCGAGGACATACTTGGCATACCCGGAGATCGGATCATCAATGAATACGGAATGACGGAATTGAGTTCGCAGTTTTATGCCCGGGGGCCCAAAGGCCTGCACCAAGGTCCGCCGTGGGCAAAAGCCGTGATCGCCGACCCCGCCACACTGCAGGAAGTGCCTGATGGGCAACCCGGCATTGTTCTCATCTACGACGCCGCGAACACTGGCTCGGTCTGTGCCATCCGCACACGGGATCTCGCGGTGCGCCGGGGCAACGCTTTCGAACTCCTGGGCCGGGATCCTTCCGCACTGCCCCGCGGCTGCTCGCGTGCTGCGGATGAGTTTTTTGCGCCGCGCGCAACATGACAGTCCGGCATGATCACCGTTTTTCCCCACGAGACGTTTGACTCCCTGCTCGCAGCAGTGGCGCAGGACCGTCCGCAGGCGGATCAGGGCCCGATCCCCCGGATAGCGGTCATCCCCTCGCTGCAATTCAGCGACCATTTGCAGCGGCGCATTGCCGATGTCACGGGCATTTGCATGGGCTACGACTTTGTGATGCCCCAGACGTTCATCCACCGCATCATTGCTGGGACCCGCGGCCACAGCGAGAGCGCTTGGTCAAAGCGCTCCCTGACATGGCGCATCCTCCCCCATGTGAGCACGTTCGAGCGGGCGCTCGGACTGGAGACGGACTCTCCGCGTGACCGCTTTGCCTTGTCGATGCAGTTGGCTGACCGCATCGACCAATACGGACATTTCCGTCCGGACATGGTTCGCAAATGGGCAACGGGTGCGGACTGGCTTCCGCGAAGTGCTTCCGGGGAAGACAAGGCCAAGGAGAAATGGCAAAAACGGCTGTGGGCGATTCTCGCACGGGAAACGGATGAATTGCACCCAGCCTTGGCTCTGCACAACGCGAGTCAAGATGGCGACCTCCTGCAGGACCTGCGCCGGCAGTTCCCCAACCTGATGGTGATCGGCACCGGCTCCATCGACCCGCTGCTCGTCGAAGTTCTCGGACTTCTCTCCACCGCGGGCAGTGAGATCCAAGTGCATGTCATCTTGCCGACTTTGGCGTTTCTTGGAGATCTGCACCGGCGTCGGGCCATGCCCGAGTCCAACATCTTCGCGGAAGAATTCACTCCCGTTGTGGTTCACAGCCTCCTCGCCTCGATGGGACGCCACTCCATCGGTTCGTTTCTCCTGCTTGGACAACTCGACGAGCAATATGCGAACTGGCCCGCCTTCATCGAGCGGATCTCCGGGGATGGCTCCTCCTTGCTCCACTCGTTGCAGTCGGACATACGCGGCCTCCAAACACCCCGGCCCGTCAGGACGCGGGGCGATGACTCCAGCATCCGTGTCCATGCCTGCTACGGTCCGCGACGGGAAATGGAGACAGTCCGGGACGAGGTCTTGCGCGCCTTGGTCGAGATTGATGGACTCCGCCCTGAAGACATTCATATCGCCACCGTCTCCCATGATGCTTACCGGCCTTACATCTCGGCCGTCCTCCAACTGTGGGATCAGACCCGCCTGCCGGTCCGCGTCACCGAGTTGGCGCCATCGGAAGGCAATGCGATCACCGAGGGTCTGCTCGCTCTGCTGGAAGTCGCAAGGAAGGGGGTGTTCACGGCAATCGACGTGATCGAGTTGCTCAACCTCCGTTGCGTGCAGGCCGCATTGAACATCAGCGACGAGGATCTCGGGATCGAGCGGATACGGAGATGGATCACCGACAGCGGGCTCACACGCGGCTTGGGCGAACGTGATACGCCCGGCTCCTGGATGCATGCGCGCAACAGACTCGTTGCGGGGAGTTGGTTCGGAACGAATCATGACGCCCGCTATCCCGACGGCGCCTTCGTTCTGCCTTTGGCGGACGATCTCGATGGCGGCGCCGAACTGCGCGATCAATTCTTGGAATGGTTTGCGAAGCTCCAGGAGGCCATGTGCCTCTGGAGCCACCCCGCTACACCGTCCGCGTGGGCGGAGCGACTGCTTTCCGCGGCGCAGTCTCTCCTCGGCGGGGAAAGCGACGCGATGCTGGGCTTGCGGCCGAATCTGGAGTTTCTCGCCGGCCTCTCCTGCAGCGAGAACATCGATGCCGCAACGGCGGGTGATTGGCTCGCCCAGGACACCGGGCAGCGCGGCAGGCGCTCTGCCCCCTGGGGCGGTGTTCTGTGCGGCCGCCTCAAGCAGCTCCAGAATATCCCGTGCCGCGTTCTCATCATCACTGGGATGCAGGATGGAGAATTCCCCTCGCGGAGCATTGAGCCTCCGTGGGATTTGCTGCGCTGCGATCCCCGCTCTTGGGATCGCAATGCCCGCGTGGATGACCGGCAGCAATTCCTCGATGCGGTGCTCACACCCACAGACAGGCTCGTCATCACGGCGTCAACCCGGAATCCTCGCACGCTGAAGGAACGTCCCTTCTCATCGTGCGTGGACGAGCTGCTGCGCGTGCTTGCCCGGATGGGATGCCCGCGCACCGACGTTGTGGTGAGCCACCCGCTCCAACCGTTCTCCTCCGAGTATTTCACGGGGGAACGCAAGGAGCTGTCCTCGTTCGACCAAAACAGCGCCAGCATCGCCACCGCAGTCCGAAAACCCGATCCCTTGGAGGGAATACCCTTTTGGAGCGACCATCCTTCTGGCGAACAGGAGCACGAGGAGCCGGAAAGTCTTGATGCCGTGGATCTTGTGCGATTTTGGAAAGACCCTGCAGCGGCTTTCATCAGAGCACATGACGTGCGATTGCCTCACTCGGAGGATGACAATCAAGGACTCGACCGGCTTCCCTTGGAATTGGAAGCCTTGGACCGGTGGAAACTTCAAAACTTCATCCTCGGCGAAATGCTCCGGGATGACAGCGACCTCGACCGATCAAAGGCGGAAGCCCTCGGGCAACGACTGCTGCCATCCGGTCATTTGGGTGACGAGCATTGGGCGCGCCTGTGCGACGAGACACGCGCGCTCGGCCGGATGATTCTGGAGCACAGGGGAAACCACTCGTTCGTGGCCGTGATCGCCGGTCAACCTCCCCTGACAGTCACCTCGCATGTCATCTTGTCGAAGGACGGTCGTCATCTTCTCGTCTGGAGGCCGGGGGATTTCAAATCCGCGAAGCATTACATCGGTCCGTGGATCAATGCCGTCGTCTCCGGGGCCGCAGGATTGGAGTTACCATCATTGATCTTCTCAACCGACGGCACTCACTCCCTCCATGACGCCATCCCCCGCGACCAAGCGCTCTCGATGCTTTCCAGCCTCATCGCAGGTTTCCGCGAGGGGCATTCCAAACCGCTTTGCTATCTGCCCAGCCTTTCCCACCAATACGGCAAGCTGTTGCCGACAGGGGAGGATGACCCCGGACTCCTCAGACAGGCGGCAGAAAAGGATGCATCTTCTTGGAACCCTCAGCAGGGTGAGAGCGCGGAGTATCAGCTTGCTTGGCGCGACAAGAATGCGCTCGAGGATTGGAAATCGTGGCGCGACTGGACCTATAAATTTGCAATCCCACTTGCGACGTGGGGGAACTTCCGATGAGCCGGAATTTCGATGTCAACAAGACGGCCCTGAACCCGGGATTGTCGGTGATTGAAGCCAGCGCCGGCACCGGCAAGACCTACACGCTCACTCATCTTGTTCCGCGGATGCTGCTTGATGAAACGGTGGCTCACCTCTCGGAAATTCTTCTGGTGACATTCACGAATGATGCGGCCGGCGAATTGGCCGAGCGCGTCAGGCATGTTCTTGAGGTGTTGCACGAACCGCCAGCGGAAGATGAGCACCAAAGGCATCCCGATTTGTTCGAATTGAGACAAAGACACCATCCCGATCGCGTGCGCGAGACCATCGGGAAAGCCCTTCTCGACATCGACCAACTGAGCGTCTCCACGATCCATTCCTTCTGCCAGCGAATCCTGTTGGATGAATCCACTTTGTGCGGGTTGCCGGTGATGCCGGACATCCTGCCCGATCGCAACGAGGTGCTGCTCAATACGCTCCACGACGTGTGGGAATCGCACATGGGCAGCGATGAAACTTTGGCCTCACTGGCTGCCGCGAAAAAATTGTCGTTGCGACAGGATGAGGACGCAGCGTCTCTGGCTGCCAGCTTGGGGTCCTTCGCGGCCAACCCCGAACCGTCCACCTTGGCAGAAGGTCTTGCCCGGCTGCAACAGTGCCGGTCGTCATTCACGTCCTCCGTGCGGACAGATCTCAATGACTTTGTTTCCAGAGTTCCGGAAAAATTGTGGAGCAAAGCCGCGTCGCTTCCCGTCTCGCGTGCAGACCGCATCGCCTCGCTGTCACCAGAGGCGCCTCTCGCAGCATGGTGCGAAGCTGTGGAATGGGTGACCAAACTGGACCTTCCGAAAGGGGGCCTGATCAAGGGCACAAGCAATGAAGGCCGGGCTATATCCAGTGCAGCAAAGGACTTGGAAGCCGCAAAGTTGGCACACGACGCGACACAGGCGTTGGATGAACTTTCATGGACTTGGCAGATTCATTGCGCCCGGGAAACCACCAAGTTGCTGGAGCAAAATCTCAAGGCCGACCGCCTTCTCACGTATGACGGGCTCATTGCGCAAGTCCATGCCGCCTTGTTGCGATCACCCGACCGTCACATTCTTTGTGGGCGCTTGCGGCAACGCTTCAAGGTGGCCCTCGTGGACGAGTCGCAGGACACCGACCCGAAACAATTCGAGATTTTCCGGGAGATTTTTCTCGGGGATGGCGGTGACCGCAGCCCGAACCAGCATCGGTTGGTGCTGGTTGGAGATCCGAAGCAGGCCATCTACGCGTTCCGGGGCGCCGACCTCAATACCTACCTTGATGCAAGGGAACTGGCTCCGGACGAGAATATTTCCACCCTGAATCGCACATTCAGAGCCCCTGGAAACTTGGTGCGCGCCGTCAACGCATTTTTTCTCCGTGAGAATGCTTTCCGGAACCCGGCGATCCAGTTCACGCCGGCCGTGTCGGGCCTCGCAGACCGCGACATATGGCTGGATGACGGCAAAGGCTCGGAGAGTCGGCGGGTTGAGGTTTGGATCGCTCCCGACAGCGAGGCCAAGAGCTACTCCAGCAAAGCCAGACGGCTGGACAGAATCTCCTCGGAGGTAGCCTCCGAAATCACCCGTTTGATCTCGAACACCGCCAAGATCGTCGATCGGTCCGGCGAATCGCTTGTGGAGCGCAAGGTTCAGCCCGGCGATTTTGCGGTGCTCGTCGGTCGTCATGATGAGGCGGAATCCGTGCGGACGGCCCTCCTCTCGCGCGGGATTCCCTGCGTCGCATCCGGCGGGAAGGATGTCATGGCCACGGAGGAGGCTTCGGAATTGCTCTGCATTCTTGCAGCGCTGGAGGAACCACACCGGCGTGATCTGCGCTTCGCGGCCCTCGCCACAAGGCTTCTCGGACGCAGTGATCACGACCTCGACACGTTGGCGCAAAGCGAGGACGCCATGCTGGCCGAATTTTCCGCATGGCGGGCGACCATGAGCCGGCACGGCATCGCCGCGGCACTGGCAGAAATCGACCGCTCACAGCACATCGGCGTGCGTATCGCAGCAACCAAGAACGGCGAACGCCGGATCACGAATGTTCGCCAGTTGACCGACATCCTTCAGGCCGCATTTCTGGAGCACGGAAGCCGTCCGCAGCGATTGCTGGGATGGTTCACGGCCGAGATTGCCCGTGCGACCAACGGAGACCCAACCACGGTCGAGGAACGGCAGCAGCAACTTGAAAGGGATGCGAAAGCCGTGAACATCGTCACAATGCATGCGGCGAAAGGTTTGGAATACCCTCTGGTATTTGTCCCATTTCTGGGAATGCCCATCAATGGCTGGCGGCAGTCGTGCCGTAAGTTCGCTCCGCGGGGGGCCTCCATCCCCCAAATTGTCAGAACCAGCAACCCCCAGCCCGAGATCAAGCTGGCCTTGGACGATTCGGATCTCGAGGATCGATTGCGCTTGGCCTACGTCGCCATGACACGGGCGAAGGTCAAATTGTGGATTTATGCCGGTCCAGCCTGCGGCTCAAGAATGGATGGCAACTCCGTGTTGGACTGGATGCTGGGAGGCGATGCGTCCAATCCGGGGGAGATGCACGCCGCAGCAATCTCCACATTGGCCGCTGCCGGCGGGGCAAGTGATGTGATTTGCGTCCGGCATCCTCCCCCTGCCGACAACACACATTGGACCTCCGACGCACAGACGGACTCGGAAGAGTGCCGCGCCCTCTCGGCTCCTCCTTGTTCCAATGTTTGGACAATGACCTCGTTCTCCAGCCTCACGCGGGAGAAGCATTCCAAGGGGGACGCCGACACGTCGGAGCACGCTATGGAAGATGCCCTGCAGGGGCCCTCGCTGGAGGATAACACTTTCGCCACGGCCCCGGGAGGGCTGCTCGTCGGGTCTGCTGTCCATGATTGGATCGAGAAGTGGGACTTTGCACCACCTGATGAGGAGGCGGTGCGGCGGCATATCGCAGCCTACGCATTTCCAAATCTTCCTGTTTTCGGTCGCCAGATCACCGGCATGTTGGGGGAACTTCGCGAGGCCATCCTCCCACATTGGCAGTGCCCGATTGCAGATGCGTGCTCCCAACTGGCCGCATCAGAGTGGCATTTTCAGTTGCCACTCCGTGATTCCATCAGCCCAAGCAAGTTGGCGGAAATTTTTGCAAAGCACGGGCACAGGGACTATGCGCCGATGTTGGAATCCATGGAACAGGATGAGATCAGCGGCTACCTTCATGGATTCATCGACCGCATTGCCTTTTGGCGCGACGAATGGGGAGTGATCGACTGGAAGACCAACAAGCTGGGGACCGTCGAGGGTTGTCATCGCGATCCCTCAAGGCTCATGGCCTGCGCGATGGCCGGCCACTATCTGCTGCAAATGCACCTCTATCTTGTGGCTCTGCGCCGTTTCCTCGGGCGCCAGGTGGCGTCACCTCCGGCATGGCTGGTATTTTTGCGAGGTGTCCGGACAGGATCCTCTGAAGGCATTCTTGAGATTCTTCCGGACGCATCATTGCTGGACGATCTCGACGGGTTGTTTCGCGCAGGCTCCCCATGAACCAGACCCCGGACATTCCATGGCTCTCCACGGAGTGGGGATTGCCCTCTGAGGCCGCGAGGGCGGTAATGAGCCTCACTGCCGCGGCAGCGGAGGGAAGCACCGCCTGCATCGTCACTGAACCTCTTCCAGAATGGGGAAACGCAGCCGCTGATGCAGAAGCGGACGCCATCACCCCATTGGTGCTCATCAAGGCGAACGGCCACACCTATTTGCAGTCTCGGCGATTGTTCGACGCGGAAAGCACGATTGCCCGCAAGCTCGCTGCATTCGCTTCACGAACACTTGAATCCGCGGACGAGGCGTTGTTGGGCACCTTGTTTCCCCATGACGGACACGATGACATGCAACGGCGCGCCGTCCGCATGGTCAAGGAACGCCGCTTGACCGTTATCAGCGGTGGCCCGGGAACCGGGAAGACATTCACCAGCACCCGCGCACTGGCATACCTCCTCGCGCAGGGCACAAAGCCTTCCGCCATCCGGATCGCCGCGCCGACGGGCAAAGCGGCTGACCGTGTGAGGTCTTCGGTCAGCGCAACCATGCGAACACTTCCTGTCGATTTCCCTGTCGACCCCCGGGCATTGCGTTCAGTCGCAGAGTCGTGCGGAACACTTCATCGACTGCTGGCATACAACCCTGTCCTCGGCCGATGCCGATACAACACCGCCAACAGGCTGCCGTGTTCGGTCTTGCTCATCGACGAATGTTCCATGGTCGATGTGTTTGCATGGCGCGCGGTTCTCGACGCACTTCCCGACGATGCCCGGTTGGTCCTGGTCGGCGACTCGTGCCAACTCGAAAGTGTCGGTATTGGGAATGTCTTCCGTGAACTTGTAGAGTGGAGGGTTTCCGGCAGCGGCCCTCTCGCCGATTGCATTGTCGAACTCGGCACATTTCACCGCTTCGAAAGTCAGTCCGCGCTTGGACAGCTCGGACAGATGATTCGCGCTGGTGATGCCGACGGCGTCGTTGCAATGTTGGCCAACGCCCGTTCCGGCAGCGGCACTTCCGGACTTTGCTGGGTCGACTCCGAAGACCAACCCCTGTCCGTGGATCAGCTTCCACCGCCGGTGCGAGAGCAATTGGAAGGCGTCGCCGCTGCGGCGACTCCGGAAGAAGCATTGAGGCTTTTGTCCCGCGTGTGCGTTCTCTCGGCGCAACGCCGCTTTGCTATCGGCGCCGATGCCATCAATTTGCGGATCGATCGGCACTTCGTCAAATCAGGCCACGTGCGCAATCGCCCCATCATCATCAGCACGAACGATCCCGCAACGGATCTCCACAACGGATCTGTCGGCATCATCCACAGGGAACTCGATGGAACACAGCGCGCATGGTTCGAGGATGCTGCTGGAGCCCTCCGCAGTTTGCCCGTGTCCAAACTCCCCGATCACAATCCGGCATGGGCGATCACCATTCATCGATCTCAAGGCAGCGAATATGACGACGTGTTCGTATCACTTCCGCGCGAGGAAAGTCCGCTGGCAACGCGTGAACTGCTCTACACCGCGATCACGCGTGCCCGCAGGAATCTGTGGATTGCAGGAGACCTCGCTGCCGTGCGCTCCGCCGTCTCAGCAACTTCCAAGCGGTGCACCATGATTTCCCGAGCCTTCGAGGCAGCTGGAAGCGGCTTTGCATGAAGGATTGCTGTTGCCGAAATCCTTCAAATCTGCCAAATGCTTATGCTTCTTATGCCTACCAAAAAGAAAACCACCCGCAAGCCCGTCAAAAAGGCCGCCAAAAAAGTTGCAAAGAAGCCTGCCAAAAAGGCCAAACGCAAAGTGAACCCCGCCTTGATGAAGCCGGTCCAGCCTGATGCTGTGCTCGCAGTCATCGTTGGCTCCAAGCCCGTACCGCGGGGACAGTTGACCAAAAAGCTGTGGGACTACATCAAGAAGAACAAGCTCCAGGACGCCAAGAAGCGCACGCAGATCAATGCGGATGACAATCTCAAGGTCGTCTTCGGAGGCAAAAAGTCCGTCAGCATGTTCGAGATGACCAAACTTGTCTCGAAGCATATCAAGTAACGACCAAGTGACGTTTTCCGCCCGGTGGGTTTCTGGATCAGAAACTCACCGGGCTTTTTTTTGCCCGCTTGGGCCACTTCAATGATGGATGCCTTCATCCACAGGCCGCACAGTTGCCCTTGAACCCTTGGATCAGACGCGCTCCCCATCCCGACGAACGCAAAAACCCTCCCCACGGAAACCGTGAGGAGGGTATGGATTCTGGCGATGTCCTACTCTCGCGCAACCTAAAGATGCACTACCATCGGGGCTGCAGCGTTTCACTTCCGTGTTCGGGATGGGAACGGGTGGGACCACTGCGCTAAGATCACCAGAATCTGGCCCACTGCATGTGATGGGACAGATTCTGCCGACCTATCAGAATCAACTGTAAAAGAACCGTTGTTCGCTGACATCTGCATAGAGGCACAACCGCAATTTGTTAGTAAAGTCATGAATTTCATGCCACGAGGGCAGAGGAAAAAAATGACCAAGCCGGACGATCATTAGTATTGCTGAGCTGAACACATTGCTGTGCTTGCACCCGCAACCTATCAACGTGGTGGTCTACCACGGATCTTCAGGGAGAATTCATCTTGGGATAGGCTTGGCGCTTAGATGCTTTCAGCGCTTATCCTTTCCGAACATAGCTACCCAGCAATGCCGTTGACACGACAACTGGAACACCAGAGGTTCGTCAGACCCGGTCCTCTCGTACTAGGATCTGAACCCCTCAATTCTCCTGCGCCCACAGTGGATAAGGACCGAACTGTCTCGCGACGTTCTGAACCCAGCTCGCGTACCACT
>JACSRX010000053.1 GCA_014879535.1 Chthoniobacterales bacterium | reverse complement strand
GGGTGAAGGGAATCGAACCCTCGTATGCAGCTTGGGAAGCTGCCGTTCTACCATTGAACTACACCCGCGGGATCGGGCCCAATCTTCGCCGGACGTCGGCCGACGGCAAGGGGAAAGTGCCTATTCCTCGTCCCAACTCACCGGCTCGTCAGGCAGGGTGTGCAGGAAATGGGAATCACGCATGCTGACCCAGTCGATGTCTGTGTCACCATTGACCCGGCGGATTTCGTCCTGATCCGAGACGCGGTTGGATTCGCGCCACTCGGCGAGCGTCCACGCACTCACCGGACCGAAGGTGGTCCCGTCCGCACGTCTCACCTCGTAGCGCGCATGCAGGAAGTCGTCCATTTCTTCCATGCCGATTGGGATGCCGCGACGGGACGGTTTTGTAAAGCCCGGAAAGCACGCGTTACCACGTGACGTTGATCGGGGGCACCACAATGGAGGCGTTGGCGCCGGTCAAGGTGCCTTCGGATTCTTCGATGGATTCGGCCACGCCGTTGAGGAAGTTGACGGTCACGGTGCCGACGGGGACTTTCACATAGATGGTGGATGCGCCGTAGCCGTAACCGCTGCGCATCACCACGGTCTCGAGTTTCTTGCCCGGCTCGGGCCGGTAACCGGCAATCGTGGAGGCATAGGACGGCGTGAAAACGGTCTGCGGGACGAGTTTGTATTTGATGTATTCGAAAACCTGCGTGGAACCATCGCGGCCGGTCCGGGTGGAGCGCTTCTGCGGCTTGCCGAGGCTGCGGGCCACTTCGTCGAGGGTCATGCCGATGGCCACTTCATTGCGCCCGATGAGTTCCTCGACCTGTCTCCGGCGTTCGTCCGCCTTGCGGAGGTTGGCAATGAAGTCCGGCGGCATGCCATCCACAACCTGCGGATCGATCCACGCCGCAACGCCCCCTTGCCGGGCATTGCCCCGGATGCGCAACATGCCGTCGGGGGCCACGGCGTCGAGTTTCACGGACTGCGGGAAACGCAGCGTCCCTGCGTAGCGCTTGGCGCCGAGTTCGAAGTAGCACGGCGCCGCCTCGCGCAGTGCGAGCCGGATCGGCGGAAGGTCGAAGTCGGACAGATAAATCGCCCCGGGCTCGCGGACGATCGGGCCGCCTTGGACCTGCAGCGCCAAGCAGAGAAGAAATGCCGGGAGGAGCATTCTCATGACTCAGGTCACTATGCGTCCGCTTGCGGAAATAACAACCTCGATTCGGCGCCGCACCCCCATGCCCGAGTTGCCAACCAGCTCGAATGGTTCCATCCTTCTGCCATGAAACGCACTCTCCTCCCCATCCTCACCGCAATCTGCTGTCTGGGTGCGCCCCAAGCACGCGCCACCTTCTTCGATGAAATCAAGGGCGACCTCACCGGACCCGAGGTCAAGACGACGCCGAGATACACCGCCCTGTATTTTTCCGCCCACTGGTGCCCGCCCTGCCGCATGTTCACCCCCGTGTTGGTGGAGTGGTATAGCAAGTTCAAAGCCGAGCACCCGGACTTCGAGTTGGTCTTCGTCAGCGCCGACCGCGACGCGGAATCCATGCAGAACTACATCAAGGAAGCCGGCATGCCATGGCCAGCCGTGGCGTTCGACAAAGCGCGGGGTGAAGCCTTCATGCGCTACGCTGCGAGCGGCATTCCGTATCTCGTGCTCATCGATGCGGACGGGAAAGCCATCACGGGAAACCCCGGCAACGAATGGCTTCCACCCACCCAAGTTCTCAAGGAAATCGAGAACATCGTCGGGGGATCCTGATTCTCCGACATCAATCAACTCTCAATTTCAGGCTCGAAACCGGTTGTGCAGTTCCCCGAACTGCATAGGTTTGGGGTTGAGCCATGAAAAAGTTCCCCGCTGTGTGGCTCCTTGCGGGCACATTGCTTGTTGCCGGAGGCGCCCTCCTCCTTCGTGAACTGAACTTGCACAAAGCTGCGACAGGAAGAACGACAACAAGTGAATCCGCGCAGCCCGGATCAGCGTCACATGCCGGCGACACCATGGCTGCGCGTCCCACTTTCGCCTCAACTGCGAAGGAATACATGTTGGATGCCCCGCGACGCCGGAATGACTTGGGACAGGCGATGCCTTTCCGCGAGTTTCCCCTCGAGGGTGGAGCGGCGGCAGCACTGCAAAGCGCCTCCATCGGCGACCTTGTGGCACTGGACCTCTTCCCCGATACGCACCTCCAAGCCCGCATCACGGGCCGCTGGGGCGATGCCGACGGAACGCGTGTTGCCGCCCGCATCGAGGATCGTCCCGAAGGCGATCGCCTCTTCATGTCATGGCATCCCGGAGGCGCCCGGGGACTGGTCGAAATCGCCTCGCAAAACCTTGCCTACGAAATACTCGCCGATCACGACGGCCGCCATGCCGTCCGCGAATGGCTGCTCACGGACGTGGTGTGCGCCACGCCGGCACCGGAGGGCTCGGCGCGGGGCATCTCCGCACCGGACGCGGCGCCTGCAGCAAATGCGCCCGCTTCCGCACTTTCCGCCCCGGCGCCGGACCTGAGCAGCCGTCCGGGTGCACTTGGTGTGATCTATCTGGATTTTGACGGAGAAACGATCTCCGGGACCGCGTGGGCCGGAGGTGCCACCATTGTCGCCCCAGCCGCTCAAATGAGCACATCGCAAATCATGGAGGCATGGGAGCGCATCGCCCGCGATTACGAGATCTTCGACGTGAACGTCACAACATCCCGCTCCACCTACAATGCCGCGCCGCCCAACCGCCGGACTCACTGCATCATCACGAGCAATGACGCGGCGGCACCGGGTTCGGGCGGGGTCGCGTTCATCGGCACCTTCACCAGCCACAACAACAGCGAGAAAATCTGCTGGTCGTTCATCGACACTGACCCGAAATTCTGCGCCGAGATCGCCTCGCACGAAATCGGACACACCGTGGGCCTCAACCATGATGGTCGCAACGCCTCGGGCAGCCTGCCCCGCGAAGAATACTACGAGGGCCACGGCGACGGGGAGACCGGATGGGCGCCGATCATGGGTGTGGGCTACTACATGAACCTCACGCAATGGAGCAAAGGCGAATACACCCGGGCCAACAACCCGGAGGACGACTTGGCGATCATGGCTGTGAGGATTCCCCTCCTGCCTGACGACCACGGAAACAGCCAAACTCAGGCTGTCGCTGTCGCAGGAACCCAAGTGGCCGGCATGATCGGACAGAGCACGGATTTTGACTTTTTCAGCATTGTGCTTGGCACAGGAACGCACACCATCCAACTGACACCCGAGGCCCATGCCAACATCGATCTGGAACTCCAGGTCCAGAACAGCAGCGGCACCACCCTCGCCACCGCCAATCCGGTGAGCCAGCTCCATGCCAGCGCCACGTTCACACTGACATCCCAACAAACCGTGTATCTGCGGGTCACCGGCATCGGCAAACCCACCCCACCCGCCAGCGGCTATACGGACTATGACAGCCTCGGCCGGTATATTCTCACGGGATTCGGAAACCAGCAACAGGCGCCCTCCACACCGGTCGGCGTCGCGACCAAAATCCTGTCTGCAACGGTCGTGCGCGTGTCTTGGACGGCCAATCCGGCAGCCACCTCCTATCAGATCCAACGCAACGGCATTCCGATCGGGACGGCAGAGGGGACGGAATTCATCGACAGCACAGCGACAGCCTCGACCGTCTACTCCTATGCGGTTGTCGCCATCAACCCATACGGAAGCAGCCCCTCCTCCGCATCCGTTCCCGCAGCCACCCCGGCATTCCATGCCTTCATCATGGATGGCGCGCCGGACTTCGGCGGCTACCTGCTGTCGAATCCCGGCATGACCATTTACGCGGCGCTTCGCGGGACGAAGCTGTATGTGGCCACATGGTCACCGGGCAACAACAACGCGGGGCCCGGGAACGACCATTTCATTTTTGTCAGCAACACACTTCTCAGCGCAGCGAGCACCCCCGCCCCGTGGGCCAAGCTCGGGTTTCTGGCCATCCCAAGCAACAAGCCCCAGCTTGCCGGCGAGAGCGTCAACACCTTTGCCGGATGGACGGGCACCAACGGCCCCACGAGCCTGTTCAAGTCACCGGACAGTTTCGGCATCATGGAGGGCGTGCTCGATCTCGAGACCGAGTTCGGGACGGTGCCGGAGGAAATTTACCTCGCGGCGGCGGCCTACCAGACGGACAACTCGCACCCGTCCGCGCCCAACAACGGAAGACTGACGGCGCAGGCCCCTGCGGGGAACGGCGACAACAACATCGATCCGCAGGAATTCCTGCGCATTCCGGTCCGGTCGATCGCCGATGCAAAGCAGAACGGCATCTATGATGTCCTCGCCCCGGAACGCGCCTTCAAGACCGGCCTGATTGTGCCGGGCACCGCCAACGCCCCGGTGGTGAGCTGGCCGTCGGTTCCTGCCAAGTCCTACGATGTGTGGGCTGCGGGCGACCCGACTTCCGCCAACTGGACAAATCTCACTCCCGCCGGTTTGACCGCGGGTCCCATGCAATGGGAGATGTCCTTCACAAACATCGCAGGCGCCGGGGCACAGCGGGGCTTTTACCGGGTCGGCTTGCGCTGATTTCGCCTCACAAAAGGCGTGTCGCCTCGAAGGCCCGGGCGATCCGCAGCAGCCGCGATTCCTCGAAGGCGGGCGCCATGATCTGCAACCCCACGGGAAGATTGCTTTCCTCCGCCTGAACCGTCCCGCACGGGACGCTGATGCCGCAGATGCCCGCAAGATTCACCGCGATGGTGAAAATGTCCGCCAGATACATCTGGAGCGGATCCTTCATCCTCTCCCCAATCTTGAAAGCCGGCACCGGTGACGTTGGTGAAAGCAGCCCGTCCACCTGCTTGAACGCCTCCTCGAAATCCCTGCGGATGAGTGTGCGCACTTTCTGCGCCCGCAGGTAATAAGCGTCATAGTAGCCGCTGCTCAGGACATACGTGCCGAGGATGATGCGCCGCTTCACCTCGCGGCCGAAACCCTCGCCGCGCGTGCGCCCATAGTGGTCCGCCAGATCCTTGGCACCCACCGTGCGATGCCCGTAGCGCACACCGTCGAATCGCGCCAAGTTGGCAGAGGCTTCCGCCGTGGCGATGATGTAGTAGTCGGCCACCGCGTATTTGGTGTGTGGAAGCGAAACATCGACAATCTCGGCCCCAAGGTCGCGATACACGTCGATGGCTTCGCGCACGCGCTCCGCGACATCCGGATCCATGCCCTCCACGAAGTATTCCTTGGGAACCCCGAGCTTCATGCCTTTGACGCCGGCCTCGAGTTCCGCCGAATAATCGGGCACCGGAACGTCGAGCGACGTGGAATCCAGCGGGTCATGGCCGGCGATGGCCTGCAAAACAAGGGCGGCATCCTCGACGGTTCGGGTGAGCGGCCCGATCTGGTCGAGCGACGAGGCGAACGCCACCAAACCGTATCGGGAGACGCGTCCGTAACTCGGCTTCAATCCGACGCACCCGCACAACGCGGCCGGCTGGCGGATCGATCCGCCCGTGTCCGACCCGAGCGCCGCAAGCGCCTCCCCGGCTGCGACCACCGCGGCGGAGCCGCCGCTCGACCCGCCGGGAATCCGCTCGGGATCGTGCGGGTTGCGCGTGATCTGGATGGAGGAATTTTCGGTGGAAGATCCCATCGCGAACTCGTCCATGTTCGTGCGCCCGAAGGGGATGGCACCTGCCGTCCTCAGCTTGGAAATCACCGTGGCGTCATACGGCGCGGTGTAGCCCTCCAATATCTTCGAGGCGCAGGAGCAGGGTTCTCCCTCGACATTGATCGCGTCCTTGATGGCCACCGGGATGCCGCCGAGAGGAAGGTGGACGTCGGCATGCTCCGCGGCGGCGCGAGCGCGCTGGTAGTCGCGGGAAAGGTATCCGCCGACTTCTTGGTCCACGCGATTGATCGCGCCATTGACCTCGTCCAGCAGAGTGACCGGCGAAAGACTGCCCGCCTTGAGCATGCGCCGCGCCGCGGCAATGGTGAGTCCGCCGATCTCCATCATCCCTCCACCACCACCTTGGGGACCAGGAACAGCCCGCTGCCGGAATGCGGAGCGTTCGCCACGGCCTGCTCCTGGGTGAAATAGTCACGCGCCGCATCGGGGCGGAAGACGTTGTAAACGGCGGAGGCATGGGCCGTCGGTTCGATGCCGTCGGTGTTCACCTCGTTGAGTTGCTCGATGTAGGAAAGCACATGATCCAGTTGAGGCTGGAATTCGGCGATTTCCTCCTCGGTCAGGCGGAGGCGGACGAGATCCGCCACGTAGCGGACATCCAAATGCGGGGCATTCATGCGGGCATGTGCATATCGCGACGTTCCCGCCGTGTCGATGCCGCAGTCTCCGGACAACGGTGGTGGCGTCAGTCCCCCAAGTGCAGAAGAATTTTCCCGCGTGCCCCCTCCGATGCGGCCGCCACCGCCTTGCTCACCTGCCCGAGAGGGAACTCCGCGGTGACCGGAGGCCGGAACAGCCCCTCCTCCGCGAGTGTGAAAATGCCGTCGAACATTTCCTTGCGCACCTCCTCTCCGGCCCCGCGCAACCAGCGCGTGAGCCAGAAACCGCGGAAGCTGATGTCACGGAAAATCAAAAAACCGTTCGGAATTTTCAGGGCTTCCTTGCTCATCGCCCCATATGTCACCATCGTGCCCCCCGTCGCCAAGAGCCCTGCCAGCCGGGTCGCCGCGGCACCACCGACGGCGTTGAGCGCCAGCTTGGGCTTCACCCCGCCGAGAACCGCTCCGAACTCCTCGGCCAGCGAGGGGCCATCCACCAGCACCGCATCCGCCCCCAAGGCCCGTAATTCTTCCGCAGCCTCCGGACGCCGCACCACGTTGAGGGTTTTCCAGCCCCGCCGGCGCGCGATCTCGATCACCGCGCGCCCAACGCTGGAACCGGCCAAGTTCTGCACGATCCAATCGCCGGGCTGCAGGGGGACAAAATCATGCAGGAGCCGCCACGCGGTGGGCGGATTCACGCGCAGAAACGCGGCATCGCGCGGCGCGATGGTGTCCGGCACGCGGACCAGACCCGAGACATCCCAATTCCCCTGCTCACGCCACGCCTCGGAATCCACAAGCACCTGTTGACCCAGCCAATCGGACGGCACGCCGTCTCCCGTCGCAAGCACGCGCCCCACCCCCTCGTTGCCCGGCACGTCAGGCAATGGCCGTGACTCCCCGTATTTTCCCTCCAGCATGTTCAAGTCCGCAGGATTGATCGGTGCCGCAAGCATTCGCACGCGAACCTGTCCGGGGGCCGGCGGCGGAAGCGTGATCTCATCCACCTGCAACACGTCGGCGGGAATGCCCGTGGCATGATAGCGTGCGGCGCGCACGACGGTCCCCGTTTCCATGCATGCATTGTAAGGGCTGGTGTCCGCCGATCCAGCCTTCCCCGCGATTGCCTTGGCTGTTGTCCGGACTTTGCGGTTGAATGTTTGCAGCCATGGTCTCCAAGCTCATCAACGAGGACTGCCGCTCACTTCTCGAAAAAGAAGGGCTCTTGGACATCGGGGAAATCTTCCGACGGGAAGACACGGAAACCGTCAAAGCCCTGCTGGAGGTGCGCCAAACCTTCCGACTGCAGACCGCGGAGGGCACGCTTCTTTATCTCAAGCGCTACACGAACCCTCCCCCGGATCCGTTCTGGGATCTGATCGGGGCCCGCCGGTTCCCCTCGCCGGCCTCCCGGGAATTCACCGTGCTCGTCCGGTTGCGCGAATTGGGCATCCCCGCCCCGGTTCCCGCCGCCTGCCTCGAGGAAGCCAGCCGCAAACGCGTCACCCGCGCCGCACTTGTCACTCTCGGGCTCCCCGCCTCCACGACCCTCGAAACCTTGGCGCGCGATGGCAGCGTCAGTGCCCACCGGCGCGCCGCACTCGCCCGCCGTCTGGGGCGCCTGACCTGTGCCATGCATGAAGGCGGAGTCAATCACCGCGACTTCTATTTCGTGCATCTTCTCGTCGGTGACGGCGACCGGGTGTTTGTGACCGACCTGAACCGGGCCGACCTGCGCCGGCACGTCGGGCGCCGTTGGCGCATCAAGGATCTGGCCGCCCTGCTGCAATCCGCCCCCCCGGAGGTCACATTGCGCGACAAAGTGCGATTCGCCCGCGCCTATTTCGGCACCTCGCTGCGCCCCCACAGGCGGTTTTTGGACTCTGTAAACGCCAAAGCCGCCCGCATGAGGGCCCAAACCCTCAGGAGAATCTCCCAAGGGCTCCCCAATTACCACGTCGCCGGCTGATTCCCCCGGTTTTACCGCTTGCACCGGCACAGCGAGCCTGCCATTTTGGCAGACCGCTCCGGCCAGCCCCGACAGGGACCACTGACCCCGGCGCGACACAACGAAACCGGAACCGAGGTATCCATAGTTAGTCCATTCCCCGCCAGCGCGCGGGATTCATCATGACTGAAGTGCAAGAATTGATCGCGAAGGCGACCAAAAAATACAGCGAAGGCAGCATCGTCAAAGGCCGCATTCTGGAAGTCCGCCCCCGCGAATTTCTCGTCGACATCGGCTACAAATCCGAGGGAACCATCCCCGCCGCCGAGTTCGACGAGCCGTCGGAGGTCGCCGTGGGCGATGAAGTCGAAGTCCTGCTCGTCCGCCTCGAAAACGACGAGGGCATGGTCATTCTCTCCAAGGAGAAAGCCGCCTACCGCCAGAACTGGGACAAGATCAGCAAGGTCTTCCAGAGTGAAGGCATCATCAAGGGCCGCGTCAAAGCCGTGGTCAAGGGCGGCCTGCTCGTCAACATCGGCGTCGAGGCCTTCCTCCCGTCCTCGCAGATCGACATCATCCCGCCGAAGGACCTCAACCAGTTCGTCGGCAACACCTACGATTTCAAGATCGTCAAACTCAACGACGACCGCAAGAACGTCGTCCTCAGCCGCCGCGAGCTCATCGAGCAGGAACGCAGTGAGAAACGCCAGCAGTTCATGGAGAGCACCGAAGTGGGCTCCCTCGTCACCGGCGCGGTCAAGAACCTCACCGACTTCGGCGCCTTCATCGACCTTGGCGGCATGGACGGCCTCCTCCACATCACCGACATGACGTGGGGACGTCTCACCCACCCGAGCGAACTGCTCAAGGTCGGCCAGGAGGTGACCCTGCAGGTCCTCGAGATCAACCGTGAGAAGGAGCGCGTCTCCCTCGGCCTCAAGCAGACCACCCACAATCCTTGGGACAAGATCGAGGAGCGCTTCCCGACCGGAACCAAGGTCAAGGGCAAGATCACGAACCTCGTGCCCTACGGCGCCTTCGTCGAGATCGAGCCCGGCGTCGAGGGTCTCATCCACGTCTCCGAGTTGTCCTGGACGAAGCGCATCACGCGCCCGTCGGACGTTCTCAACGCCGGCCAGGAAGTCGAGGCTGTCGTTCTCGGCGTCAACAAGGACGAGCAGAAGATCTCGCTCGGCGTCCGCCAGCTCGAACCCAACCCGTGGGACGAGATCGAGCAGCGCTACATCATCGGCAAACAGGTCAAGGGCACCGTCCGCAACATGACCGCCTACGGAGCCTTCGTCGAACTCGAGGAAGGCATCGACGGCATGGTGCACGTCTCCGACCTCAGCTGGACCCGCAAGATCAACCACCCGAGCGAGCTGCTCAAGAAGGGCGACGAAGTCGAGGCCGTGGTCATCGACATCGACAAGGCCAACCAGCGCATCGCCCTCGGCGTCAAACAGCTCGATGAGGATCCCTGGAAGGAAATCGACCGGCTCTACAAGATCGGCGACCTCGTCAAGGGCAAGGTCACCAAGCTGGCCAACTTCGGCGCGTTCGTCGCGCTGGAGCACGACATCGACGGACTCGTCCACATCTCCCAGCTCAGCGAGGACCATGTGGCCAAGGTCAAGGACGTCATCAAGATCGACGACGACGTCGAGGCCCGCGTCATCAAGGTGGACAAAGTCGAGCGCCGCATCGGCCTCAGCATCAAGGCCGCGCACTACAGCGACGAGGCCCTGCGCCGCGAGACCGAAGCCATGGACACCATGCGTCCCGGCGACGAGATGGTCGGTCTGGCCCAGGCCTTCGAAAAGGCCGAGCTCGAGGAATACCGCCCGGGCGAAGGCAAAAAGAAATGACCCTGCCGCGGGCGGCGGCGTTGACAAAACCCGCCGCCCGCGCAACTTCCTCTCATCATGGAAATACCGAACATCACCGCCTACCTCAAGACCACCTGCGGCTGGAGCAACGGCGTCCGCGCCATCCTTGCCAAATACAACCTGCCCCACGAGGAGAAGGACATCATCAAGAACCCGGAGTTCCGCACCGAGATGGAGCAGGCCAGCGGCCAGCGCCTGTCACCCTGCGTCGTGGTCAACGGCCACATGCTTCCGGACATCAGCGGCGAGGAACTCGAAAACTGGCTGGTGGCCAACGATCTGGTCGAGCGCAGCGACTCCCCCGTCGAGGTTCCGATCAATTCGTCCTGCCAGAACAAAAAGCAGCACGTCGCCTGAGACGGCATCTTTTTCATGAAAACCCGCGGCCGCAAAGCCGCGGGTTTTTTTGCGCCCACGTCACTCTGCCAGCCCCCGCGCCTCGGCTCCGACCGCCCCACCGTCGGTCGTGAACAGAATCCGCATCGGCGCGCAGCAAATCTCGCAGTCGTAATCCACCTCGCAGGGGACCTCGGAAACATCCGGAGCCGGCACATCGAACCGCTCGAAGCATGTCGGGCAGACCACCCCGGACGAATCCGTCATGACTCCCCCGGCGCGCCGCCGAAAAGCGTCCGGTAAAGCAGGTCATACACCCTGGTGTTGTCGAAGGAGCCCCGCACCTCGCCGGCATTCAGGCCGGCCGCACGGGCGGCAATCCCCCCGCCGGCATCCAGCACCGAGCCCCAGATGACGACGAACTCATGCGTCCGTCCGGCACGATCGGGCGCGCTGACAAAAGGCTTCGCCACCCCGCCCTCCGCCGTGAACTCCGCGCCGTCGATGGGAGCTCCGTTGATGTCACGTCCGGTGCGCAGCATCTTTTCCTCGTAATCCGCCCCGCGCAGTCCCACCACATCCGGCATCCCTGCATCGCTGTCCGCGCAACTCAGCAGCAGAGTGTCCGGGTGCTTCTCAACAAAAGAGAACGCCACGCCGAGCCCCTCGTCGGCGCGCCTGAGCGCCTCGAGCATCCCGACCGCATTGTTGCAGTTGCTGAAGTTGTCCGTGCCCTCCTCCTCCACGATGAGCAGGAACTGGCGGCCGCCAAGAAAGCGCAGCGCGGCAGCCGTCATCTCCGCCACGGTCGGCGCAGCGGGATCGTAGGGCGCAAACCCGGCCTTCTCGAGATCCTGCTCCGGGCGGTCGTTGAATGTGTGGTGCGCGGCGAAGATTCCGAGCACTTTCCCGGCGTCATCGGGCAGAGCGGCCAGCTCATCGCGGGTGAAAACCACCCGGTAACCTGCAGCTTCCGCCTCCGCGACAAGGTTGCGCCCGTCGCGGCGCCTGCCGGGCTGTCCGTGCCGCCCCGTCATGCCTTCCGGCAGGAAATCAACCTCCCCACCCGCAAGCATCACATCAACGCCCGAGGCAACCAGTCCCGCCACGATCTCCTCACTGTCATCCCGGGATGCGGCGCTGACGGCAAAGACCGCAGTCCCCGGCTCGTTGGCATGGCCGCTGTTGACCAGTCCGGTGGCGATCCCTCGGACCCGGGCTTCTTGGAGAATGCTGCGACGGTGCCCCGATGGCGCCAGGGGCGGCCGCCCCGAAGAGTCGGTTCCGAAGGCTTCATGCGGAGCCTTCACACCGTAGGCGTGCATGGTCGCACCCGCATTCGATGACGGCGTGAGCACATCCTCCGCGTGCCCGCGGTAGATGGCCGTGTGCGGCAGACGATCCCAGTGGATGTCGCCGTCCGGGCCGGCCAGCAGCATCCTCGCCATCTGCCAATGCGCCACACCCGTCCCGTCCGCGTGGAAAAAGATCGCGCTGCCTTTCGTCGGCCCCGGCTCGGAGGGCGAGCAGGCGGATGACAGTCCGCAGGCGGCTGCAGCCGCGATGATGATGAGGTCCCGGGGAGTCAAAGGGCTATTCCCCGATGTCCTCGTTCCACAACTCGGGCTCGGAGGCGATGAAGTCCTTCATCAGGTGGATGCACTCCCCGTCCTGCCGGATGTCCACATCAACCCCTTGGGACCGCACGTATTCCTCGGGTCCTTGGAAGGTCTCGTTTTCACCAACCACGACTTTCGGGATGCCGTAGAGCAGGATGGCTCCGCTGCACATCGGACATGGCGACAGAGTGGAATAAATGGTGCACCGGCGGTAAACGGAGGCGGGAAGACGCCCGGCATTTTCCAGGCAGTTCATCTCCGCATGGTGGATGACGCTGCCCTCCTGCACCCGGCGGTTGTGCCCGCGCCCGATGATCTTGCCGTCGAGCACCAGAACCGAGCCGATGGGTATGCCACCTTCCGCCCGCCCCCTGCGGGCCTCCTCGATCGCCGCCTCCATGAATGGATCTTTGTTCGCCATAGGACACCACCCTACGGAGGACGCCACCGCGGCGGCAACGCCGGAAATCGCCCAGACTCGACACCCGGCGCGCCGCACGCTGTCATGACGCCCCATGAAAAGCATGACCGGCTTCGGTCGCGGGGAGCATGTCAGCCGCGGCACGCGTGTCTCCGTGGAGATCGGCACTGTCAACCGCCGGCACTCCGAACTGGTCTTCAACCTTCCCCGCGAACTCTCCTCCATGGAAAGCATCTTGCGCGACGTGATCGCACCGGCTGTCACCCGGGGGCGCGCCACCGTGACCGTCGCCGTTTCCGGGGGTGGAGGAACCAAGTCCCTCCTTGATCCGGACCTTTTCCGGCGCCTGCACTCCGAATTGGGGAAGCTGCAGCGGAACCTGAAAATTCCCGGGCATCCCTCCCTCTCCGACCTCATCCGCTTATACGCAGTATCAGCCCGTGAAAGTGCCGCCGCCCGCGGCCCCGATGCCGCCGCCATCGCCAAGGCGGCACGCGAAGCCGTCCGCGCCCTCGACACAATGCGTGAAAAGGAAGGCGCGCACCTGGCCGGCGAGTTGAACCGACTTCTCCGGCGTTTTGCCGCGGAAATTTCCGCCATTCTCCGGCTGGCGCCGAAAGTGGCTGGCGCGCACCGAGATGCCCTGCGCGCGCGTCTGGACGCCATTGATCCGGCCTTCGCCGCCCATGACGAGCGGCTTGCGCGGGAACTCGCCCTTTTCGCCGACCGCTCGGACATCACCGAGGAACTCAGCCGCCTCCAGAGCCACATCAAGCAGTTCCGCACCACGGTCGCCTCCCCCGGCGCCACGGGACGTTCCCTGGACTTCCTCGCCCAGGAAATGTTCCGCGAGTGCAACACCATCGGCTCGAAAGCCAACGCCGCCCAGGTGACGCGCAGGGTCATCGCCGCCAAAACGGAACTGGAGCGCCTGCGGGAGCAGGTGCAGAATGTGGAATAACCGATGAAACGCCTCGGCATCCTCTTCGTCATCTCCGCCCCTTCCGGCGCCGGCAAATCCACCATCTGCATCTCCCTGCGCCAGACTCCCGACACCGTGTATGCCGTCTCCTGCACCACGCGCGCCCCTCGCGCGGGAGAGATCGACGGCGAGGACTACCATTTCATGCATCCCGATGAATTCGAGCGACGCATCGCCGCGGGCGATTTCCTCGAATACGCCCGCGTCCACAACCACTACTACGGCACGCTCCGGCAGACCATTGTGGACCACCTGCGCGACGGCATCGATGTGCTCGTGGACATCGACATCCAAGGGGCGGCTTCGATACGCCAGAGCACGGACTCCTTCATCCGCGACTCCCTCGTCGACATTTTCATCATGCCGCCGAACCTCGAGGAACTCCGCCACCGCCTGATCAAGCGCGGGACCGAAACCGCGGAACAGATTGAATTCCGCCTCGCCGCAGCCGCCGCGGAGATGAAGTGCTGGCGCGAATACCGATACACCATCATCAGCGGCTCCATGGAGGAGGACCTCCAGAAATTCCGGGCCATCACCCGCGCCGAACGCTACCTCAGCCGCCGCATCATCTCACTGGAAACCTGACATGGCCGCATCCAAGACCGTCGTTCTCGGGGTGACCGGGTCGATCGCCGCCTACAAGGCCGCGGATCTCGCCAGCCTCCTCGTCAAGCGCGGGCACGATGTGTTCGTCGTCATGACGGAGGCCGCCCAGAGGTTCATCACCCCGCTTTCCCTGCAGACCATGAGCAGGAATCCGGTGATGACCGACCTCTTTGCCGAGCAATCCGGGTGGTGCCCCGGGCACATCGAGCTGGCCGACCGCGCGAATCTGCTGCTCATCGCACCGGCATCCGCCGCAACGCTTGCACGGCTCGCCTGCGGTCTCGCGGAAGATGCGCTCACGTGCATCGCGCTGGCCACGCGAGCACCGCTCGTCATCGCTCCCGCGATGAACGGGAAAATGTGGTCGCATCCCGCAACCGTGCACAACACGGAGACGCTCCGCGCGCGCGGCGCAATTTTTATCGGACCCGACGAGGGGCTCCTCGCGTGCGGTTACGAGGGCGCAGGACGATTGTGGCCGGTTGAAGACATCGCCGCGAAGGCTGATGAAATGATGCTTCGCGGGCGCATCGACGGCGCTTGAGGAAATTTCTGCCGCGATGCACGGCACCATGCGTCATCATCCGCGGAAAAATTTTTGAAAATTCCTTCAAAAAAACCGTTGACGCTTCCGCACCCGAGTCCTACCAACACACTTGTGAGTTGCATCAACAGCAATCTCCAAACCCGCCACTGCGGTTCGAAAGGGGGGATTTTGGATGGCCGTTAAAAAGAAAGCCGCCAAGAAAGCTGCGAAGCGCAAGCCTGCCAAGAAGGCTGCCAAGAAAAAACCAGCTAAGAAGGCTGCCAAGAAAAAAGCTGCGAAAAAACGCCGCTAAGCTTGAGCGGTTTTTTGTCAGTTGCATGGGAGGGGATTTATCCCCTCCCAATTTTTTTGTCCGCGGAGCATCATGCGTCTGCTAATTCCTAACAACGCATGCCCGAGTTCCTCACCACCGCCGTCGATGCCGCATTGCTCGCCGGCCGCATCCTGCGCGAGAATTTCCAGCAACCTCTCGAGGTCGATGCCATCCACGCACACGACATCAAGCTCGAAATCGACCGCCGCACGCAGAAAGTCATCGAGGACCATATTCTTGCCCGCCACCCCGACCATGCCATTCTCGGGGAGGAAGGCATCCGGGGGGGCACAGGAGACTGCGAATGGATTATCGATCCTCTTGACGGAACAGTGAACTACTTCTATGGTCTGCCTCATTTTGCGACCACCATCGCAGTGCGCCGCAACGAGGAACTCCTTGCCGGTGTCATCCATGATCCCATGCGTGATGAAACATGGACGGTGGAGGTCGGCGGCCAGGCTCTTCTCAATGGCCACCCGATCCGCGTGAGCACGCGGACCGATTTGCAGGAGTGCATCGTCTCGATGGGTGTTTCAAAAACCATCGAGACGATCGACAGCACGTTGCCCGTCTTCAACCGCTCCATCCGGCGCGTGAAAAAGATGCGCATGCTCGGCAGCGCCGCTCTCGACATCGCCTATGTCGCGACCGGGCGCCTCGATGCCTACATCGAAGGCACAATCGGCCTCTGGGACATCGCAGCCGGCGTTCTTCTCGTGCGCGCCGCAGGCGGCGTCGTGGACCTCGAACCGCATCCCGGCGCCACCGGGAAATTCCGCATCTCGGCCACCAGCGGCCACGCCGACTTTGCGTCCCTCCTGCAGGCCTGACCTTCCTCAACCCTCCTCACTCGGCCTCCAACTTTCTCGTGAACACTTCGGGCATCGGTTACGACATCCACCGCTTCGCCGAGGGACGTCCCCTCGTCCTCGGGGGCGTGCGCATTCCCCATGACCGAGGATTGCTGGGCCATTCCGACGCCGACGTCCTCACGCACGCCGTCGCGGACGCGCTGCTCGGGGCGGTCGGCGAACGCGACATCGGCCACCACTTCCCCGACACCAGCGAGGCGAACCGCGGAATCAACAGCCTTGAGATCCTCGCGCGCGCGCGCGAACTCTTGGAATCCCGAGGCGGACGCATCAACAATATCGACGTCACCCTCATTGCCGAGGAACCGAAGATCGGCCCGCATCACGGGGCCATCCGCTCCTCCCTCGCCGCCACCCTCGGGCTTCCCGTCGAGCGGGTGGGACTCAAGGCAACCACGAACGAGGGACTGGGGACCCTCGGCCGCGGCGAAGGCATCGCGGCGCTGGCCATCGCCTCGGTGGAACTTCCATGACCATGCCTCTGCAGTTCCATAACACCCTCACCCGTTCCGTCGAGCCTTTCGCCCCCCTCGATCCCGGTGGGAAAACGGTCAAGATCTACACCTGCGGGCCGACGGTTTACAACCACGCCCACATCGGGAACTTCCGCGCCTACATCTTCGAGGATCTCCTCCAGCGTCACCTCGAATACCGGGGCTTCCATGTGGAACGCGTGATGAACCTCACCGATGTGGACGACAAGACCATCCGGGGAGCCCTCGAAAAGGGGGTGCCGCTGGCCGAGTTCACGCAACCTTTCAAGGACTCGTTCTTCGAGGATCTGCGCGCGCTCCGCATCAAGCCGGCCGACAGTTTCCCCTGCGCCACGGATCCCGTCCATATCGCCAGGATGATCGACATGATCGGGAAGCTGATCGCGGCGGGCCACGCCTACGAGGCGGAGGACAAATCCGTTTACTTCCGCATCGCCAGTTTCCCGTCCTACGGGCAGCTGGCCCATCTCAATCTCGACGAACTGAGACCATCCGGACGCGTCAGCTCCGACGAATACGAAAAGGAGAACATCGGCGATTTCGCACTCTGGAAGGCCCACGATGAACACGACGGTCATGTCGCTTGGGACAGCCCGTGGGGCCGCGGGCGCCCGGGATGGCACATCGAGTGCAGCGCCATGGCCACCGCTTTGCTCGGCGACCGGATCGACATCCATTGCGGGGGGGTGGACAACATTTTCCCGCACCACGAGGCCGAAATTGCGCAGACGGAATGCTGCACCGGCCTCAAATTCGTGAATCTCTGGATGCACTGCGCCCATCTCATGGTGGACGGACGGAAGATGGCCAAATCGGCCGGCAACTTCCACACCCTGCGGGATCTTCTCGCCAAGGGCTGGAGCGGCCGCGAAGTCCGCTATGTCCTGATCGCCGCGCACTACCGCCTGCCGCTCAACTTCACATTCGAGGGGCTTGCGGGTGCACGCAGCGCGCTGCAGCGCCTGGACGAATGGGGACGCCGCCTCTCCGACCTGGCATCCACCTCCGCATCGGGCACCCCCCACCCCGCGATCGAGGAGGACGCCTTCGGCAGGGCACTCGACGACGACCTCAACATCTCCGCCGCCCTCGGCGCCCTTTTCGACCTCGTCCGCGACACCAACCGCGCCATGGATGCCGGCGAACTCTCCCCGGACCAGGCACGCGGGCTGCTCGACTATTGGGGCAGGATCAACACCATCCTCGCCCTTGAACCGGAATCGGAGACCATCCCCGGCGACATCACGGCATTGGTAGGGGAACGAACCGCTGCACGCGCAGCCCGGGACTGGGGCCGCAGCGACATGCTCCGCGACGAATTGCTTGCCCGCGGATGGATTGTGAAGGACACCAAGGACGGCGCAAAACTCACCCGCAGCGTCGATTGACCACGCACGACCTCCGTCCATCACTGATCTCTTCCTGCCATGAATTTCCCCCCCTCTTCGCTCCTCGATCTCCGTCATACCGACCACCGCTC
Organism: Chthoniobacterales bacterium; assembly: GCA_014879535.1. GTDB lineage: Bacteria > Verrucomicrobiota > Verrucomicrobiia > Chthoniobacterales > JACTMZ01 > JACTMZ01. Next base: position 35,798 of record JACSRX010000053.1, on the reverse strand, counting down.
GCTCTTCGAGAAGGTGACCAACGTCTGGGAAGCCCTCGCCCTCATCTCCTCCTACCTGCAATTCCGGCTCCAACCCGCCATCCATGGGAAGCAGATCGGCCGCCCCTTCATCAGCAACGCGGTTTACATCGGCCACGGCACGGTGATCGAGCAGGGCGCCATGATCAAGGGACCGGCTTGGATCGGCGACCGGTGCGAGATCCGGGCCGGCTGCTACATCCGGCAGAATGTCATCGTCGGCAACGGCGCCGTGCTCGGAAATTCCTGCGAATTCAAAAACTGCATCGTGTTCGATGAGGCGGAGGTTCCCCATTTCAACTACGTGGGCGACTCGATCCTCGGCCACAAGGCGCACCTCGGCGCCGGCGTGATTCTCTCGAATGTGCGGCTCGACCGGGGTGAGGTCATCGTCCGCGGCCCCGACAGCGCCACGCCGACCGGCCTGGCGAAATTCGGCGCCGTCATCGGCGACCGCTCCGAGATCGGCTGCAATGCCGTCCTCAGCCCCGGTTCCGTCATCGGGCGCGATTGTCTGGTCTATCCCGGGACGCAATGGAGCGGCGTCCTTCCGGACAACTCCATCGCCAAGCTCCGCCAGCAGATCGACATCGTTCCGCGCAGCTGAGGCCACCCCATGAGATTGGCCATCAGCGGAACCCACTCGATGGGCAAGACGACGCTCTTGGGGGATTGCGCCGCGGCTTTCCCCGAATTCCTGATCGAGCCGGAGGCCTACCGTTCATTGCGGAGCTTCAACCCCCTGCTCCAGATCGGTCTCGGCCGGGAAGCGGACAAACACGCCATGTGGATCCTTCAAGGGGATTTGATGGGGAAGCTGCTGCGCCACAGGAAGGGGGAACGGGTGTTCTTCGACCGCGGACCCTTGGATATGCTGGCCTACAGCATCTATGCGAAGGAGGAGGGACAGACCGACCTGGATGACGGTTTCCTCGATGCACTCCGCGACATCGGGCGCATCTACTGCCGCGAGTTCCTCGAGGCGATCCTCTTCATCCCCATGAGCGAGAACTACGCCATCGAGTTTGAAAATGACGGCGTGCGTCCCACGGACGACGGATACCGCGAACGGGTGGATGCGCATTTCAAGGCCATCTACAAAACCCTCGACCTCGGGATCCCCGTCATCGAGGTGCAGGGGCCGAGGGCGGACCGGATCAAAACCATTGCCGACCTGATCGGCGCAGCCCCTTTGCCTACTCTTCCGTAAAGACGGCGCGGAAGAACGCTGACGGTTCATTCATCGGAGCCGCAACCTCCAGAATGCTGCCGGGAGGGGCCGAGATGCCGTCGTTGCCCGCAACGCCCCATGGACTCCACCCCAACAGGTCCGGCGACGTCTCGATCCGGATGCCACGTCCGGGCAACGACGGCAGCGAAACCGTCACGATGCCGTCAGCCCCCCGCGTGATTCCTGGGCCCGGCGAACCGTCGGAACGCTGCGGATAAGACCCGGCAAGGAACTCCGCAAGATTCGTGCGTCCGTCCCCATCGGCATCGAATCCGGGTTCCCCCTGCGGGGAGGTGGAGGAACCGAAATGCGCCACCCGCCACTGCGCGTAACTCTGGCGATGCGGCAACTCGAGGCGTATCCAGTCGATGAGGAGCTGGACTCCGGCCTCGTCCACCACGCTGGAGGCGAGCGGCGGCATGCGCGTGTATCCATTGCGTGCCGCCGCGCGGTTGACGATCACGGAATCCGCGTCCTCCCCGGGAACGACCAGGCGGTGATCCGGATGGAGCGCACTGCTTGCAGAACCGTTGACGATGCCGGTCTCGTAAAGTTTCCGGTCGGCAGACACATCCCAAGCCGCCTGCGCCAAGCCTCCGCTGCTGTGGCAATACGAACAATTGACCGCGAGATACGATCGGGCCCGCGCTTCCATGGAATAGGCCACCTCCTGCGGAGCGACATGGCGCGGCAAGTCGGACGCCGTGGCCCCCTCTCCTGTCAGGTAACCGCATGCGGCCAGAAGATGGATGAGGTTCCCCACGTTTCCTGCAATCTCCCCGTCCCGGTTGAGCTGGCGCGTGCGGAATGAAAGGGCATGTCCGGCCTGCGGCGAGTGGCACGTCATGCACTCGGCCTGCGAGGGGATGCGCCAGCGCTGCACGGCGGGGACACCGTTTTCGATGACATTGATGTCGAACTCCTCACCGCCGGCATCGACAAGGGTCGCCTGGGTGCCGTTGGTGTTCCATCGGTAGGAGACACCGTAGGCTCCGGCGGCATTGCGCACGAACACGCGCGTCTCCAGCCGCCGCGACGTCGCCGGGTTGCCCCGTGTTGTCTCCAGGTCGAAATGTTTCACCCAAACCGCACCGTCCGGAAGCGACCAGCTGCCCTCGCGGGAGAAGCCGAAGGCCGGGGCGCCACCCGGAAGACCGAACCAGCGACGCTTTTTTGCATGGTCGGACCAGAACGGCAGATTGACATCATACGCCACGAGACCCGGATTCGGCACGAGGGCGGAAGGGTCGGCAAAAAGTCCGGTCTCGGCCAGCGTGGCAGGGAATCCGCTCGTGACCGACTCGGACACCAGCCGCCTGATCACCCCGTTGTCGATGTCGGCGAGCAGCACGTCTCCGTTGGACGGATCCCGGCCGAAACCCGTGATCCCCCCCTCCCCGGCGATGCGCTCGACGGAAACCGATGGCCCCGATGCATCCAGTGCCCAGATGTTTCCCGAGACATAATCCGCGAAGATGTAGCGCCCGAAGAGTGACGGGATGCGCTGGCCGCGGTAAACGATGCCCCCGGAGACCGAAAAGCCCTGGAATGTCCCCGAGCCGCGCGTGTAATCCCAGATCGGCGGGTGGGAACCTGTCCAGCCGGATGGGCGATTCGACCATTTTGGCCCTTGAATCATGCCCTCGCGGAATGCCCATTCGTAGTTGCCGCCGCGGACGATCTGATTGATCTCCTCTCGGGCGTCCTGGCCGACATCGGCACACCACAGGGCACCCGTGGCCGGGTCGAACGACATCCGCCAGGGGTTGCGCAGGCCGACGGCCCAGAACTCGGTCCGCACGCTGTTTGTCGCGACAGGTGACCCCAGGAAATGCGTGGCGCCCACCCAGGGGTTGTCTGCGGGGACCTCGTAACGGGGGTTGCCATTGCCATCGAGCACGATCGCTGCATGGGTGTTGGGACGCAGGTTGGCATCATCACCCGGACTTCCATCATTCACCGTGTAGTCCTGCGGCTCCAAGTCCACGTCGATGCGGATGACGGACGACCAGAAATCCTTCGTGATGGTCTGCGAGTTGTTGAGCGTGTCGTTGGCGCTCCCCTCGTCACCCCAGCCCATGTAGAGGTAACCGTCGGGTCCGAAATGCAGATCCCCCCCGTTGTGGTTCTCCGCATCGTTGGCCTGCTGCAGGATCACCCGCTCGGAATTCGTGAGCGCCGTGGGCGGATTGTTCGTCGATGCGGAAAATTCCGACAACCTCTGGAACCGGCTTCCGCCGACCGTGAGGGAATAAGACACGAAGAACCTGCGGTTTGTCCCGAACCCCGGATGGAATGCGGCACCCAGCAAGCCCTGCTCGCCACCCGTCTGGAAAACCTGGGCCGGAGCAGTTGTCCGGCTGTTCACCAAACCATCGAGATCGAGGAACAAACTGTTGGAAGGCGCGGACAGGTTCGGGATGAGCCTGATGTCTCCGGCCCTTTCGAGGACGAAAAGGCGGTTCGTTTCACCCGGCACCGACGCGATCCCCAGCGGCTGCGAGAAAGTCAATCCGGGGAAGGCATTTGTCAGCGACAGCGCTTGGGGCGGCGGACTGGCGGGCATTGCCGCATGGGGCATCGGCAGGCGCGAGTCACCGCTCACATTCACGGAAACAGCAGCCGTGGAAGCAAGGCCCGCGGCATCGTGCACACGGTAGGTGAAAGAATCCGGAAGTGCATTCCCGGCGGTATGCGTGTAGCGGATCAAACGGTTGGTCGCGTCCACCACCGCGACACCCCGCGTGGGGGGGGCAACCACCTCGAGAGTCCCCGAGGAAATGTCGGCTGCCCCGTTCGGGTCGATGTCATTCCGAAGCACGGGGATTCCCACGATGCCGCCGACCCCCACGGTGGTGGAATCTGCCACCGCTTGGGGTGCGAGATTCTGCCATGGACTGAGCCGGTTGCCGGGGATGATCACGCGCGACTGCCCTGGGTAGGACCATGCCACGCCGAGGTTGTCGCCGCCCGTCCCCTCCTTGTGCAGGGCTTCGATGTAGTAATATTTCCCAGCCTCCAAGGCTATGCCGGAAGAGGTCTGCTCTGGATATTTCGTCCATTGGTTCTGGTCGGTCCACCCCGGAACCGAGGCCACAAGACGCCGGTGGTCGGGCGAATTGTTCGTGCTGAGCCACAGTTCGCAGTTGTCATCGCCGTGGATGTAAAACGTGTAGGTTCCGGAGACCGGCGCATGCACCCAGCCGAAAACCCTCGCGCCGTAGTTGTCCCCGGCGTTGAGCGGAGCCTGGAAACTTCCCAGCGTGCCGGTGCTGGACGGGGAGCCCGGATAAGTCGCCAAGCCGGTCAGGTTGGCCACTGCTGTCCCGCCCACATTGGTCCAGACATGGCGGGCGATGGATCCGGTGGAAGGCTGGGCCATGCTCCACTCACCGCCACACAGAAAAAGGACCAGGCCCAAGGCCTTGGGGAGACGGGACATCCGGCAAATATTCGCCCCACTGGCACTGGAGTCAAAAAAAACGACGCGAATATTGTTAACCCGAGGGCGAACGCCGGGGCGAACCCTTCACGGAGGGAATCTTGCGGCCGAAAATCTCCGGAGTTCCGACGGGACCACGGTCCCGGTCGGGTGCGAGGCTTGCAAACAGACGCGCGTAGGAAATGCTGCACTGCAGGCGCCTCTGGGAACGGTCGATCTTCGGATTCACCTGGATGACGGCACCGGAGAATGGCGGCTTCGATTTCACCAGCAAGGCTGCGCGCCGGACTTCGTCAACGGGTCGCGTCGTGTCCTTGACCAACCGGTCGAGTTCCTCGAGATCCGCGCGGGTGACACCGCCCCAAAGCTCGCGCCACGTTTCCGGCGTGATGCGCACCGTCAGCGATTGGACGAAATGCTTGGTGTCGCCCTCCTGTTTCCAGAAGCCGACGACCAGCAGGAAGGGTTCGTCGATGTCATATTGACGTAGCGCATCGCCGAGACCCACGGGTTCACCGTATTTCGTCGCCTTGGGATTGACGGGGATGTTCCCGTGACGCTTGTTGGCGGACGCAGGGATGTCCCATTTTTCCGTGGGTCCCGGCGCGCGGTATCCGTCGAAAAACGCATCGGCCACCCAATGCTCAAAGTTCAGCCCGTGCCTTTGCACCTCGTTGCCCTGTCCGTGGACAGACTCGAGGAGACAGAGGCAGACCCAGGCGAGGAATCGGAAAAACATGGTCAACTCTTGGGGACGCGGGATGGCCGAGGATTGTAAACCAGCAGACGCAGGCCGTTCAGGCACACGAGCACGGTGCTCCCCTCGTGGCCGACCACGCCCACCGGCAGGGGCAGGGAAAATCCGAGCGCGGCCGCCACGAGGACGACAATCACACTGGAAGCGAAGGTGAGGTTCTGCACCAGGACGCGCTTGGCGTGGCGCGCCATGCCGACCAGCGTCGTGATGCTGTCAAGCCGGTCGCCCATGAGGACGATGTCCGCGGTTTCCATGGCAATATCCGTGCCGGCCGCGCCCATGGCCACACCAAGGTTCGCCGTGGCCAGCGCGGGCGCATCGTTGACGCCGTCCCCGACCATCATCACGATGCCCTCCTCCTTGAATTGGCGGATCGCACGCACTTTGTCGTCCGGCAGAAGCTGAGCCCGGAATTCGTCAATGCCCGCCTCCTCGGCAATCGCCCGGGCAACGGCAGCGTTGTCCCCCGTGAGCATGATGACTTTCTTCACACCTGCGGCATGCAGGTCGGCGACGATCGTCCGGGCCTCCGGCCGCAGCGTGTCAGCCAAGGCGAAAGCCGCAACCGCCTCGAGGGAATCCCCCTCACGTCTCCCCAGCCAGATGCAGGTTTTGCCTTTGGCCTGCAAAGTGGCAACAAGGTGCCGGAGAGCTTCCATCTTCCGCGCTCCGAGTTCCGTGAAATGGCGGTCGCTCCCGACCACAAATCTCCCGCCCTCGACATCGGCCTCGGCACCTTTGCCCGCAGCCGATTGGAAATCCGTCGCCATGGGCACGGAAAGACCGGCCTTGCGCGCGGCCGCAACGACAGCCAGGGCCAACGGATGCTCGGACTTCGCCTCGACGGCGGCACAACACCTCAACCATTGCAGGTCCTGCAAGCCGGCACGGGAAAGAGCCACGGAACCGGAGGACGTCACGATATCGGTCACGCCCGGCTCGCCCATCGTGAGGGTGCCCGTCTTGTCGAAGCAGACGATGTCCACACGGGCGACGGTTTCGAGGTGGGAACCGCCCTTGATCAGGATACCGCGCCGCGCCGCGCCGCCGATTGCGGAAAGAACGGTCGCCGGGGTGCTGATGATGAGTGCGCAGGGCGACGCCACCACCATCACGGTCATCGCCCGGTAGAATGCCGCCACGAATGTCTCCCCCCAAAGCAGCCACGGCACGCACAGGACCAGAACCGTGAAAATGATGACGCCGGCGGCATAGGTCTGTTCCGCCTTTTCGAGAAAACGCTGGGTTCCCGACTTCTCGGCCTGCGCCTCGGCCACGAGCTTCACCATCTTGGCCAGCGTCGAGTCACCGGCCATCCTGGCGACACGGACCTCGATCGCCCCGGATTGATTGAGTGTTCCCGCAAAGACCTCCGCACCCGCGCCTTTGGCGACCGGAAGGGACTCGCCGGTGAGGCTCGACTCGTCGAGATGGGTGCTCCCCTCCGTGACAAAACCGTCCACCGGCAGCAACTCGCCGGGACGGACAATGACGATGTCGCCGACCGCGAGGCTTTCGATGGGGACCGATTCCGATCCGGCCGCCGTCTTGCGGAGCGCCTTGTCCGGGCGCAGTGTCAGCAACGACTCGATCGCCCGCTGCGTGCGCTCGAGGGCGTGGCGCTGCAGGACATTGGAAAAGCTGAACAGGAAAAGCAGGAGCGCCCCCTCGAAGGGAGCGCCGACCAGTGCGGCCCCCAACGCCGCCAGCACCATGAGGAGATCGATGTCGAGCGTGCGTTCCCTCAGCGAGGCGATGGCGGAACGGACCCCGTATTGGCCGCCGAAGAGGTAGGACAGTGCAAAAAGAGCCCACGACGAGGCACCGGTGCCGACCGTGCGCTCCACGATGCCGCCGGCCACCAGCGTGACCAGCCCGATACCGCACGAGATCTCCTCGTTGAGATCGCCGGAGAGCACACGGGACACGAACCCCGGACGCACCCGCGGAGAAGGCTCCAAGGGACGCACATTCGCACCCGCACTCCTCACCGCCTGCAGAACCTTGGCATCCTCGGACGGGGGGGCATCGCAGGTCAGGCAGAGCACGCGCCCGATGTAGGTGGCGGTCGCGCGGCGCACGCCGGGCACCTTCTCGATTCGTTTCTCAAGCTTGGCTGCCGCCGCCTCGCAGGCCTGACCATCGAGCCGCATGACCCAGCGCCGGATGCCCCCTGCGTTCTGCGGTTCCGCGGAAAGATGCTCCGCGGCAATGGCGCGGAGTTCGGTCTCGCTGATTTTCGAGGGATCGAAGGCGATCTCCACCCGCTCGCCCTCGGCCTTGGGGACGACGTCGAGGATGCCCTCGTGGTCGGCGATGGTGTGCCCGGCAGGTTTGCTGTCTTTCATCGGCGCGGGTGTGCGCAACAGCGCGGAGGACCGCGTTTCTTGCGCATCCAAGGAAGGATAGCATCCTATGCAGCCCAACTCGACCTATTCCCGCCCCCACCAAGGCCCCGTCCTCCCGTGCCGGGAGTGGACAAACCCAGAGGCACCCACTACACACCAAACCCAGCCCCGAAGACTAACCCTCCACGCGGCTCGAAGAGATGAGTCCGATCCGCTGGCCATGATTTCAAAACGAAAGGAGATCTACCCGCTCAGTCCGTCCTTGGTGCAATACCTGCATCACTTCGGAAGGTGGGCGGAGATCCCGTTGGTCTACGACGATCTTCTCCGGTTCACCGCCGCGATGCCCTACGAGAATCCCGCCGGGGACGAAACCCTCTGGCTCACCGTGGCCTACCCGCCCGAGGTCCATGCGGAACTCCAGCCGCACCTGACGAAAATCTACGCCATGCTCAAGATCGGCGGGGATCTTTCCCGCACGGACCACCTTGCCGTGGAGCGCATCGACTTCGGCGATTTCGGAAACTCGCGCCCCTTCCGCATCCGCATCGTCAACCTCTTCAATGGCAATGCCGACCACTACTACGTCAAATGCGCCGACGCGTCCCGCATCTACGGGCTGGAACTCGAGCACCTGCTGTCCCCGTTCCGCATCAACTACCTCGTCCGCGCGAACACCCTGATCGAGGAGCACATCGCCGGTGTGCCGGGCAACATGTTCATCGCAGATTACCTCGGGCGCGAGGACCTCAACCGCGTCCGCATCGCCAAGGAATTCGTCAAATTCGCCGAGCGCTGCTACCTGCGCCTGCTCGGTGACATGCGCTCGGTGAACTACGTGGTGGACATCACCCCCGACTTCGAGGAGGTGCAATACCGCGTGCGTCCGATCGACTTCGACCAGCAATGCCACGAGAAGCGCCTCGAGGTTTACCGTCCGCACCTTTTCCCCGACAACAAACCCGTGGACGAACTCGTCCGCGCCCATCTCAACGTCCCGACCATCGTCCAATACCGGCAGGAGGAGCGCTCCCAGACCGCGCGGCGCATCCAGGCGGAAAGCCGCCGCTACCAAGGCTTGGTGGCCTCCATGAGAAAGACCACGATCGCCCCGCCGGAACATGTGGAAAGTCTGGCCCTTGAACTCAACGACTACCACGGCTGCGACGATTTCACCGGCCTCCCCACCATGGCCGACCTTGTCGTCCACCATCTGGAACGACTGCTCGCCGACCAGCTTCGCGAGTGAAGCCTGCGGATTCAGCCGCAACGGCGGCGTTTTTCGGAGAAGGCGACCTTGAAGCTCAGGCCGAACGCCGGCGGCGCTTGACGCCGAGCATGGCGAGGTTGCGCTTGAGGCCGGCTTCCATCGCCGCAGCCTCCTCGTCACTCATGTTGGCGGCATTGGCCAAGGCCGTCTGGGCGCGCTCGATGGCCTTGGCCACCGAATCCTCGTCGATCTCGCTCTCGCGGGCGACCATGTCCGTGAGGACGGAAATGCGTCCGGGTGTGATCTGGGCGAACCCCTCGCCGATCGCGGCGTAGGTCGTCTTGCCGTCGGCCGTGACGGCCAACTCACCGGGCTCGAGCATCGTCATGAGCGGCTCGTGGTTCGGCATGACGCCGATCTCGCCGGAGGTTGTCGGCAGGACGACCTGATCCGCCTCCACCGCGGTGGAAACCCCGGCCGGGGAAACGATTTCGAAATGGATTTTGCCGGCCACTTATTTGCGAACGGTCTCGATGCCGCCCTTCATGTAGAAGTTCTGTTCGGGCACGTCGTCGTGCTTGCCTTCCAGAATCTCCTTGAAGCCGCGGACGGTGTCCTCGGTCTTGACGTATTCGCCCTTGGTTCCGGTGAAGACCTCGGCCACATGGAACGGCTGGCTGAGGAAACGCTGGATCTTGCGGGCGCGATAGACGGTCTGCTTGTCGTCGGGGCTGAGTTCATCCATGCCGAGAATGGCGATGATGTCCTGCAGATCCTTGTAGCGCTGCAGCACGCGCTGGACGCCGCGGGCCACCTCATAGTGCTCCTGTCCGACGATCTCCGGCGCAAGGGCCTTCGAGGTGGAAGCCAGCGGATCGACGGCGGGGTAGATGCCGAGCTCGGCGATGGCGCGCTCGAGCACGATCGTCGAGTCGAGGTGCGCGAAGGTCGTGGCCGGCGCGGGGTCGGTCAAATCGTCGGCCGGCACATACACCGCCTGGAACGAGGTGATCGAGCCCTTCTTGGTCGAGGTGATGCGTTCCTGCAGGTTGCCCATCTCGGCGGCGAGTGTCGGTTGGTAGCCGACAGCGGACGGCGTGCGCCCGAGCAGCGCGGACACCTCGGAACCGGCCTGCGAGAAACGGAAGATGTTGTCGATGAAGAGCAGCACGTCCTGGTTCTTCTCGTCGCGGAAATACTCGGCCATGGCCAGCGCCGTGAGCGCGACGCGGAGACGGGCTCCCGGGGGCTCGTTCATCTGGCCGTAAACGAGGGCCACCTTCGACTTCGACATGTCTTTCTTGTCGATGATGCCCGCTTCGCACATCTCGTTGAAAAGGTCGTTGCCCTCGCGGGTGCGCTCACCCACCCCGGCAAAAACCGAATAGCCGCCGTGTCCCTTGGCGATGTTGTTGATCAACTCCATGATGACCACGGTCTTGCCGACGCCGGCGCCGCCGAACGCGCCGATCTTGCCGCCCTTGGTGAAGGGACAGATGAGGTCGATGACCTTGATGCCCGTCTCGAGGATGTTCGCCTCGGTGTCCTGGTCCACCAGCGCCGGGGCGCTCCGGTGAATGGGATATTTCTTCTCGCTCACGACCGGCCCGGCTTCATCCACGGGATCGCCGGAGACGTTGAAGATGCGGCCGAGGACGGACTCGCCCACGGGGACGGAAATCGGCGCCCCGGTGTCGAGGACATCCGAACCGCGGCGCAAACCCTCGGTGCTGGACATGGCCACGGTGCGGACCCAGCCCTCGCCCAGGTCCTGCTGGACCTCGAGGACGACCTTGGATTTCTTGCCGTTGACGTCCGAGGATGCCTCGAGGGCGTCGTAGATTTTGGGGAGGCGGGAGTCGGGGCCGCTGAATTCGACGTCCACGACGGGGCCGATGACTTGCACGATTTTTCCGGTGTTGCTCATAACGTTGATTGGTTTAGCCCATGGCGATCTGCGCCGTGGAGATCTCGAGGATTTCTGTGGTGATGGCCGCTTGGCGGATCTTGTTGTATTCGAGGGTGAGGTCCTTGATGAGGGACTTGGCGTTGTCGGTGGCGTTCTTCATGGCCACCATGCGCGCGCTCTGCTCGGAGGCGCGGGCATTGAGGATCATGGCGTAGATTTCGTTGCCGACGTAAAACGGAAGCAGGGCGCTGAGCACCTCCTTCGGAGAGGGCTCGAATTTGAAGGACGACATGGCCTCCTCGGCGGAGGATTCCTCCTCTTCGGCCTTCTTGCCCCCCATGTGGAACGCCGTGATGGGCAGCAGCTCGTGGGCCGAAGGCACCTGCGTGAGGGTGTTGACGAAGTCGGTGTGGAGCACGACGACCTTGTCCGCCTCGCCCGCGAGGAACTTGTCGATGATGAACTGCGCCACGGGCTTCACCTCGGAGTAGTCCGGGGTGTCGCGCATGGGGAAATCCGCCAGCAACTGGCGCTTGGTGCGGGCCAGGAAATCGACCGCCTTGCGCCCCGTGGCGATGAAGCTCGTCGTCGCGGGGTCGAACTGCTGCACCTCGCGGAAAAGATTCGTGTTGAGGCCGCCGCACAGCCCCTTGTCCGTGCCGACCAGGTAAACCAGCGTGTGATGGACGGGCCGCGCCTGCAGCAGCGGGTGCAGTTCGTCCTCGGTGTGCTCGTGCAGGGAAACCAGCACGCGGTTGAGCATCTGGGCGTAGGGACGGGCATCCATGGCGCGCTGCTGCGCCTTGCGCATCTTCGCCGCGGCGATCATCTGCATCGCCTTGGTGATCTGCGCCGTGTTCTTGACCGACTTGATGCGCCGGCGGATGTCCCGTGTGTTGCTGCCCATGAGCGGACGTTATTTGTAGAATTGGACGAATTCGTCGAGGGCGGTCTTCAACTCGGCGCCCAGCGCCTCGTCGATCGCCTTCTTCTCGCGGATCTTGTCGAGGAGGGCCGCCTTGCGCGTCTCGAGAAACTCCTGCAGCTTGGCTTGGAAGTCCTTGATCTTCTCGACTTCGATCTTGTCCATCAGCCCCTGCTGCATGGCGTAAAGGACGGCCGACATCATCTCAACCGGCATCGGCTGGTATTGCTGCTGCTTGAAAAGCTCGACGATGCGGCGTCCGCGCTCGAGCAGGCCCTTGGTCTTGTCGTCGAGATCGGAACCGAACTGCGCGAAGGCCGCCATTTCGCGGAACTGCGCCAGCTCACCCTTGATCTTGCCGGCGACCTGCTTCATCGCCTTGATCTGCGCGGCCGAACCCACGCGGCTGACCGAAAGGCCAACGTTGATGGCGGGACGGATGCCCTGGTAGAACAGGTCGCCTTCCAGATAGATCTGGCCGTCGGTGATCGAGATCACGTTCGTCGGGATGTAGGCCGAGACGTCGCCGGCCTGCGTCTCGATGATCGGCAGTGCGGTGAGCGAACCTCCGCCGGCCTCCTCGCTGAGCCGTGCGCTGCGCTCGAGCAGGCGGGAATGCAGGTAGAACACGTCGCCGGGATACGCCTCGCGGCCCGACGGGCGCTTGAGGAGCAGGGAAATCTGGCGGTAGGCCACCGCCTGCTTCGAGAGGTCGTCGAACACGATGAGCGCGTCCATGCCGTTGTCCATGAACCACTCGCCGATGGCCGCACCGGCGAAAGGCGCGAGGTATTGGCTGGCGGCGTCATCGGAGGCTGAGGCCACCACGACGATCGTGTAGGGCAGCGCGCCCTCCTTCTCGAGGGTGGCGATCACACGCGCCACGTTGGCGTTCTTCTGCCCCACGGCGACGTAGATCGAGTAGAGGGGGCGGAAATCCTTGTCGCCCGAGGACTCACCCTTCTTGTTGAGGCGGGCCTGGCTGATGATCGCATCCACCGCGACGGTCGTCTTGCCCGTGGCGCGGTCGCCGATGATCAGTTCGCGCTGGCCGCGGCCGATCGGGATCATCGCATCGACGGCCATGATGCCGGTTTGGACCGGCTGGGTCACCGGGCGGCGTTTGATGATGCCGGGGGCGATTTTCTCAAGGGGATAGGAAGCGGTCGCCGCGATGGGCCCCTTGCCGTCGATCGGCTCGCCGAGGGTGTTGACCACCCGGCCCAGGAGGCCCTTGCCCACGGGGATGGAGAGCAGCTTGCCGGTCGTCTTGACCTCGTCGCCCTCCTTGATGTTGCTGTAGTCGCCCAGAAGGATGACGCCGACTTCGTTCTCCTCGAGGTTGAGGGCGAGACCGAACACCCCGCCGGGGAACTCGACCATCTCGTTGAGCATGACATTGCTCAATCCCTCGACGCGGGCGATGCCGTCGCCGACCTCGCGGACGGTTCCCGTGTTGGTGTGGGCGGCTCCGGCCTGGAGGCCTTTGATCTTTGCTTCGATTTCTTCAACAAGTGTGCTCATGACGTGATTTCTCTCTGAATTTTCTCAAACGGGAAGGGAGGCGAGGCGTGAACGGACGCTGCCATCCCACACGTCGCTGCCGACGCGGACGCGCAATCCCCCGATCAGCTCGGGGCGCACCGCGGTCTCGAACGTGAGGTCCGCGCCATGGGTGCGGACAAGATCGGCGCGGACATCCTTCATCTCGGCCTCCGTGAGCGGCGAAGCGCTCTCGATGACCGCATGCCGCCGGTCCAGTTCGAGACGGACGAGGCGCGACAAGGTGTGCAGGACGGCGAGATGGCCGCGCGGCTTTTCGGAGGCGATGGCATCGGTGACGGCGCGGACGCGCGCGGCATCGAGCACGCCGCCCGAGAAGCAGGCGCGGAACAGGGATCGTGCGGATTTGCGGGCCTCGCGGGACGATCTCATGCAGCAAGCTCCTTGATCGTCTCGTCGTTGAGCCGCTTCTGGTCGTCGGCCGTCAAAATCTTGCCGGTGACCTTCGATGTGGTCGCGGCAACCAACCCGACCATGGCGGCCTTGACCTCGGCCTCCATCTTGCGACGGTCCTGTTCGATGGATTCGTGCGCCTTGCGGACGACGCCCTCGGCCTCGAGAGCGGCCTCCTGCACGCGCTTCTCGCGCACGGCCTCAGCGCTCTGGCGGGCCTCCTCGATGAGGGCTTTGGCCTCGGCGTCGGCCTTGGCGAGCACCTCGTTGTAACGCTGCTCGGCCTCGGCCAACTGCTGCTTGATCTTCTCGGCGTTGTCCTGCGCCTCGGCGATGCGCCGACGGCGTTCGGCCAGCACATCCACGATGGGACCGAAGGCATAGCGGTTGAGGACCCAGTAAACGATGCCAAACAGGATGACTTGGGCGATGAACTTCGGCCAAGTGACGCCGAAGTTGCCCAAAAGCTCGGAAAAAGCATTCATGAGGTGGGGTCGGAAAAAGGGGCCGCGGCCGACGGTGCGGCCGCGGCCGGACTGGCTACTCCATGAAGGCGCGGATCAGGGCGTAGATGGCGATGGCTTCCGCCAAGGCCATGCCGAGGATGCCGAGGGTCATCACCTTGCCGAAGGCGCCCGGATTGCGGCCGACGGCTTCAACGGCCTTGCCGCCGATGAGACCGATGCCGATGCCGGCGCCGGCGCCGGCCATGCCGAGGGTGAAACTACCCGTGATACCGCCCGCGGTTGCGGCGGCTTCTGCGATGAGTGGGATGATCATGGTGTTATGGTGTGTGTTTTGTTGCTCCGCGCCGCCCACGCTCAAGGCATGGTCCCGGCGGGAAATTGTTCATGCGTGATGCGGCTCCCCATGCGCCTCGTCGTGCTCCTCCTCGTCGTGCGAAGTCGAGAGCGCCACATAGACGGCGCAAAGAAGGGTGAAGACGAAAGCTTGAAGCAGGCCGACAAGCAGTTCGAGAAAGTAGAAGGGGATCGGGATGATGATGCTCGACAGATAGGCGACAAAGTCGGGAAACCCCAAGGTCTTGCCCAGCGTGAGCATGGTCGTGAGGAGAACCTCGCCGGCAAAAACGTTGCCGAAGAGCCGCAGCGAGAGCGAGACCGGACGAAAGGCGATGGAAACGACCTCAAGGAGCCCGACGAGAAAGAAAATCGGGGCCAGCGAGAGCGCCATCACACCCTTGAGTCCGCCCTTCACGCCGAACATGTGCTTGAGGAAGCCACCGAGGCCCATTTCCTGCAGGGACCAGTAAAGCCACATCACCATGAAGACGAGGGCCATCGCCAAGGTCATGTTGAGGTCCGCCGTCGCCGGGCGCAGGAGCGGCTCACTCACTTCGGAAACCGTGAGAAACCCGGTCTTCGTGCCGAAACCGACGGAACCGACCCCGGGCAGCAGCCCGAACCAGTTGGCCGTGAGGATGAACAGAAAGAGGGTGGCAAGGAGGGAGAAAACCTTTTTGACCATCTTCGGCCCGACGATCTCGGCCAGCGTGTCGTAAAGCATCTCAAGAACCGCCTCGAAGGCATTCTGCGGACCGTCCGGCACGAGTTTGATGTCGCGGGTGGCGCGCCGGGCGAAAAACCACACAACTCCCACGACGATCGCGGCAACGAGGATCGAGTTCGTCAACCATTCCGCCTCGCCAATCTGCCCGAAAGGGAGCTTTTCCGCGGCGAGCGCAGTGGCAACGGGAGGAAACAGGGCGGTCATGGACGAGAAAAAAGCCACAAGCGCGAACTCGCGGCAGAACGAGTTTTATAAGCTGCCCTAATGTTCCGACTCAAGCCGTAAATTGCCAAAAACCGAACTTTCCGTCAGGGCACCACCGGAACAATACCCCCACGATTTGTCAGTAAAGCTCCACCGGAGAGCGCTTTCCATCCTCGACACTCTTCTCCCATGCCCTCTCTTCGCCAAGCACGGCCACCCGAAGATCCCAAATATCGCGGTTGATGGTCTGGAATTCCGCCGGGGAAAACACCGTGGGGGGGGACATTCTTTGCTTGAAGCAGGCGACACGCTCCAAGGCGGCATCCAGCAACGCCGCAGGCTGTTTTTCCAGCACGGCCCGAGCATCGGCCAGAAGGTCCACGCGGTGGCAGATCATGAGCAGGTCGTTGCCGGCGGCCAAACCGAGCGCCAGCATGTCCTCGAACGACACGGTGTTCAGGATCGCGCCCATGTCGAGGTCGTCGGTCATGATCAGGCCGTCGAAGCCCATGTCCTCACGCAGCAGGCTGTTGATGATGGCTGGCGAGAGCGAGGCGGGACGCACTTCCCCATCGAGGCACGCATAATGGATGTGCCCGATCATCATGCTGTCCACCGAGGACGCAAAATGCCGGAACACGGCCAGTTCATTCGCCTCCATCACCTCCCGATCCCGCGCAATCACGGGAAATCCATGGTGGGGGTCCTCCCCCGCCATCGTATAGCCGGGAAAATGCTTCCCGCAGCTGAGGACTCCCCCGCCCCGCAGCGCGTCGTTGAATTCACCGGCCAATGCGATCACCTGTTCCGCCGTGCGCCCGTAGCAGCGCCCGCGCAGGGAGTTGTCCGCCTCGTCGTCGAACGAAATGTCCAGCACCGGGCACAGGTCGAGGTTGAATCCGAAAAGACGGAGCAGCTTCGCCGTCAGCTCGCCATGCCGCCGCACAAGCGCCGGATCGCCCTTGTCGCGCAACTGCTGCGCATTCGGCGGCTCCTCGCCGATGAGTCGCAGACGCGAAACCCGCCCTCCCTCCTGGTCGATCGTGATGACAGGCTCGACGGACGAAATGTCCCGCAGGTCATCGATGAGTTTCCGCAACTGTTCCGGCGATCCGATGTTGCGTCCGAAAAGGATGAACCCGCCCGGCTGCACCCGCCGGAGCATGGCCGCCGTATCCGCGTCGATCTCCTTCCCCGGAATCCCCACCAACAGCAACTGGCCAGCATCAGATGTCATGCGCAGTTCAAAAACCAGAACTCCGCGGCCAAGTCCATGCGAAACACCGGAAGTTACACAGACTTGAAGCCGCGCTTAGGATTGGCCTGCAACCAGCCTCCGATGGCGGCGAGGAAAACATCGCCGAAATCGGACAGCTTGCGCTCACCCACACCGGGGATTTGGAGCAGGGCCGCTTCATCGCCCGGGTAGTCGTGCGCCATGTGCCGCAGGGTGGCATCCGAAAAAACCACGTAGGGCGGAACATTGCGTGCCTTGGCCAGTTCGGCGCGGAGCTTGCGCAACACATTGAACAGGCCCTCGTCGCACGCGATCTCGCCGGCGCGGGAAGGACGCCTCCGACCGGCACCCCCTGTCTTGGGTGCGGCCATGGGTCTCGTGAGATGGACTGGCAACCGCTCGCGCAATATCTGCATCCCCCGCTCCGTCACGCTCACCGTGGCGAATTTGTCCTCGGTCGCCTCGAGCAGGCCGAGGCGGAGGATCTGCCGTCCGAGATCCACCCAGTAAGTCCGCGGCTGGTCGCGCCCCAAGCCGTAGGTGCTCACCGTGTCGTGCCCCCAGCGCAGGAGCTTTTCGGATTTGCCGCCGGTCAGGACCTCCGCGGCGTGGTTGAGGCCGGTGCTGAAGCCGCTCTTCTGCCGCAGGCGCAGGACGCAACTGAGCAGCTTCTGCACGTCGGTGGTGGCGTCCCATTTTTCCCGCGGCGCGAGGCACTGATCGCAGGCTCCGCAGTTGTCCTCGGTCCACTCCTCCCCGAAATACCCGAGCAACGCCACACGGCGGCAGCGTTCGTCCTCGGCGAAATGGGTCATCTTCTCCAACTGCGCCCGCGCCTCGTTGCGCGCCTGCACATCCTCGATGTCCTCGAAAAACCGCAGGTATTTCACCACGTCGCCGCGCGAGTAGAGCAGGAGGCATTCGGACGGCAGCCCGTCGCGCCCGGCACGTCCGGTTTCCTGGTAGTAGCTCTCCACGTTTTTCGGGAGGTCGGCGTGGATGACGAAGCGCACATTCGGTTTGTTGATGCCCATGCCGAAGGCGATCGTCGCACAGACCACACGGGCTTCATCCCGCAGGAAGGCCTCCTGGTGGCGCGACCGCTCATCCGCCTCCAACCCTGCATGGTAGGGCACCGCCTGCACGCCATCCTTCGATAACGCCGCCGCCATGGCCTCGGCTGCGCGGCGCGACTGGCAGTAAACAATCCCCGCATCATCCGGGCGCTCGCGCACAAACTTGACCACCTGGTCCGCCGCCTTGGACTTCGGCACCACGCGGTAAGTCAGGTTCGGGCGGTTGAAACTTGCGACAAAAACCGCAGGCTCACGCAACTCGAGCTGCTGCAGGATGTCCTCACGCACCCGCGGCGTGGCCGTGGCCGTGAGGGCGAGCAGCGGAAGCCCGGGGAACGCCTCGCGCACCTCGCGCAGGCGACGGTATTCCGGCCGGAAATCATGCCCCCACTCGCTGATGCAATGGGCTTCATCGACGGCCAATGCGGACACCCCCCATTCCCCGAGGCGCGGCAGGAACTCCGGCAGCATGAGCCGCTCGGGCGCAAGGTAGAGGAGCCTGTATTCCCCGCGGTGCAACCCGGCGAAGCGACGCCGCGCCTCCGTCCCGTCGAGCGACGAATTGAGGAAGGTCGCCGGAACGCCGCTGGCGGTCATCTGATCCACCTGATCCTTCATCAGCGCGATGAGCGGCGAGATCACCACCGTGAGTCCGTCTCGCACCACCGCCGGAAGCTGGTAGCAGAGACTCTTCCCGGCCCCGGTCGGCAGCACGGCCAGCGTGTCGCGTCCGGCGAGGAAAGATTCGGCGATCTCCCGCTGGTGCGGACGGAAGGTGTCGTAGCCGAAAACCTCCTTCAGTTTCGGTTCAAGCACGGGCATGGCCGGAAGTGTTCCCCCTGCACCGGACGGCGGCAAGCGATGAACGGGCGTTGCTGGAGCGTGCGTCAGGATGCCGTCTTGGCGGCGGAGCGCTTGCGGGCGGTCGCGTCGAGGATCTTCTTGCGCAGGCGCAGGTTCTTCGGCGTGACCTCGACGTATTCGTCGGGGGCGATGTATTCGAGCGAGCGCTCGAGGGTCATCACCACCGGCGGCGCCAGCTGGATCCCCTTGCCGTCACCTTGGCTGCGCATGTTGGTCAATTTTTTCGCCTTGCACGGGTTGACCGGAAGGTCGTCGGGCCGCGCGTTTTCCCCCACGATCATGCCCTCGTAAATCTCCTCCTGCGGCCCGATGAAAAGGCGTCCGCGCTCCTGGATGGTGTCGAGGGCATACGCCATGCTCGTGCCCCCCTCCATGGAAACAAGCACGCCCTTGCCGCGGCTGGGAATTTCACCCTTGTGCGGACCGTATTCCTTGAAAAGGTGCGAGGCGATGCCGAGGCCCTTGGTTGCGTTCACCAAGTCCGTCTCGAAGCCGATGATGCCGCGCGTGGGGATCACCGCCTCCACGAGGACGCTGTGGGGATGGTGCTCCATGTTTGTCACCTCGGCCTTGCGCGAAGCCAGCGTCTGGAGGATGTCTCCCAGATTGTCCGGCGGGATGTCCACGTAGAGGGTTTCCATCGGTTCCAGCAGCGAGCCGTCGTCCGCCCGGTGGAAGATCACTTCGGGACGGGAAACGAGAAGCTCGAAGCCCTCGCGGCGCATCTGCTCGACAAGGACGGCGATCTGCATCTCCCCGCGGGCCTTGACTTCGAATTGCCCCGCGGTCTCGGTCTCGCTGACCTGCAGGGAAACGTTCGTGCGGGTCTCGCGGATGAGTCGGTCCTTGATCTGGCGCGCGGTGAGCAGTTTCCCTTCGCGTCCGGCCAGAGGGGAATCATTCACACAGATCCGCATGCTGATGGTCGGCGGATCGATCTCGACGAACGGCAGGGCCTCGCGCTCCTCGTTGTCCACGAGCGTCTCACCGATGAACACATCCTCGAATCCCGTGAGACCGACAATGTCGCCCTCGGAAGCGGATTCGATCTGCACCTTCTCGAGTCCCTGGTGACCGAAGAGCGAGGTGACATTGGCGCGTTCCTTCCGCCCGTCGGCATGGATGCAGACGATGCTCTGGCCGACCTTGACCGAGCCGCTGATCACGCGCCCGTAGGCGATGCGGCCGAGGTAGTCACTGTAGTCGAGGTTCGAGACGAGCATCGAAAAATGATCATCCTCCGATTTCTTCGGTGCCGGGATGTGCCACGCGATCGCCTCGTAAAGCGGCACCATCGTCTCGCTGGGATCGACAAGCTCACGCCTGGCGAATCCGGCTTTCGCACTGGCGTAGATGTGCGGGAAGTCGAGCTGCTCGTCGGTCGCGTTGAGTTCGAGGAAAAGCTCGAACACCATGTCGAGAACCTTGTGCGGGCGCGCGTTCTCACGGTCGATCTTGTTGATCACCACGACCGGCTTCAGACCGTTCTCCATCGCCTTGCGGAGCACGAATTTCGTCTGGGCCTGCGGCCCCTCATAGGCGTCCACGACAAGCAGGACGCCGTCCACCATCTTCATGATCCGCTCCACCTCGCCGCCGAAATCGGCGTGGCCCGGCGTGTCCACGATGTTGATGTGGTATTTGTCCCACTTGAACGAGGCATTCTTGGCGCGGATGGTGATCCCCTTCTCCTTTTCGAGGTCCATCGAGTCCATGACCCGCTCCTCCACCTTCTGGTGGGCTTGGAAGGTGCCGGACTGGCGCAAGAGTTGATCGACCAAGGTGGTCTTGCCGTGGTCCACGTGGGCGATGATGGCGACGTTGCGGATGTTCTCCATAAGGATTCGAAAAAAGAGGGCGGACTATGGGGGCGGATGGTTCGGCTGTCAACCGCCGCCCCGTCCTCCTCCTACAATCCCTGCACCTGCAGCCGCAGAAACCGTGCACCCGCGCTGAGCGGGAAAACAACCTGCCGGCGCTGGAATCCCGAAGGCACACCGTTCTGGTCGGGTGCCACCGAGGATTCGGCCGGGAGCCAGCCCTCAGGGTCGCCGAGGGCGTCGCTGACGAACGGGATGACCTGCAATGCCGCATCATCGGTGCGCTGGAGCCATCGGATGGCCATGCCACGCCCGCCGCCACCCAGGTCCACCACCGTGAAGAGTTTCAGCCCCGAGGCGTCCGCGGCATCCCGCGGATCCCCCCCCAGTGCGTATTCGGCGACATCACCGAACCCGTCGCCGTCCGAGTCATCCGCCCAATCTCCACCCTCGTCCAGCCCGAACGCCTGCCGCCATTCATCCGCCTGGGAAACCGCCTCGATTGCATAGGCGCCCGAGAATTCATTGAAGGAAAAACGACGGCGCCCGGCGGTGAGGGTGCTGCTCAGATTGTCACCCCCCGTCGTCAGCGCAACACCCGCCGGCACACCCGCAGCGGTGCCGTAGTTCGTCCCGGTCCAGCCCGGACCGGATGCAAATTTGAAATCCAGGGAACCCGCGGCGAACGTGCCGCTCCATTCCCATCTTTGGCGGCCATCGGACCAGGCCATGCGCGAGACCTGCGCGTCCGGATCCCATGACAGCGGATTGCTGCTGCCGACCAAGGACATGCGGTCGGTGATGTGTGGGCTGCTTCCGCGCCGGAACTCGGCGAGGTTCCTGATCGCGTCATTGTCCGGGTCGCCGGCCGGATCGCCGACGTTGAAATGGCGCTCCCACTCATCCTGCATGCCGTCGCCGTCGCCGTCGGTGGCGTCGTGCGAGACCTGCCAGAACAGATCCCTCTCGTCGAACGTGAAGCGGTAAATGCCGGGCCCTTGGTTGAAGTTGATGAGGATGTTCTGATCCGGGGAGTTCCCGGGATCGCCCCATGCATTGTTCCATGTCCCGTCGGTGAACTTGAACAAGCCGCTGGTTCCGCCGGGGAAAGGCAGATCGATGATCCATGCGGTGTTGCCTGCAAACGTGAGGGCGTTCGCCCCGGCGTTCCAGCTGTTGTAGGCGCCAGCCAAGGCGACAACCTGACGGTTCCATGCGTTGGGATCGCTGCCACGGAGGAACTCCTGAAGATTGGGGAACGCATCCCCGTCGGGATTCGCCGAGGGAGATGTCAGGCCGTGGTATCCTTCCCAACGGTCATCCATCCCGTCGCCATCCGCATCGACCATCAGAGCGGAAGATGTGCCGAACGTGGCAACCGAGTGCGTCTTGGAGATCGTGTTGAAAACCAGCCTCACGTAGTTGCCGGCGGGGACGTTGAACACGATGTTGTCCTCGGCGCCGAGGTTTGGCTGGCCGCTGATCCCATACCACTGGCCCGCAAAGATGAATTTGACCTCCCATGCCCCCCCTTCCAACGAGGAACGGATGTATTCCACCTGGCCGGAAACGGTGCCGGTGGCCCTCAGGGGGGCCGCTCCCGCATTCCATCCATTGAAGGTTCCCGCGACCGTCGCAGGATTCGGAACATGCGGATCGAAACCCATCTGGTATTCGACCAGGTTGGAAACACCGTCATCGTCCGGATCACCATCCGGATCGCTCGTGCCGGTCATGGCCTCCCATCCATCCGGCAGTCCGTTCCCGTCAGAGTCATCGGAACTTACCCCCTCCGGGGCCGGACTGCGCGCGAGGATGATGGCGCTGTGCGGTGGAATGGTGATTCCCGCCTGGTTGTTCCCGCCGACGTTGACCGTCTGCGACGGCCCGGCATTGCCGAAGTCCTCCCCGTAAACCGTCCAGTCCGTGTTCATGCGGACATGCCATGTTCCCGAAGAGGGAAACTGGACGTTGAAATTGGTCCGGGTCTCGCCGGAGAAATTCATGCAGATGACAACGTCATTGGCAGCGACGTTGTCGGCCCGCCGCCAATAGACGATCACGTCCAGGTTCTCGTTGAGTCCTCCCGGCGCCTCCGACAAATCGGCATTCTGCAGGGCCGGGAGCGTTTCGCGCAGTGTGACGAGATCGCGGTGCGCGCGGAAGACGCGGTGCTGTGCCAGTGCTGCATTCCATGCAATCGGCTGCGCGTCGTTGAATGCCCCGGTGGCATGGAATTCCTGCCCCATGAAGAGCATCGGCGTGCCGGGTGCCGTGAGGGTGAGAACGGCGTTGAGCAGCGTCTTCCTGCGGGCGGTCCTCCCTCCCGGATCGGCCGCATCCATGCGGTTCGCCAGCCGCGTGCTGTTGTTGAGGCTGCCGGACTTGTCGTGGTTGTCGGTGAAGATGACACGGAAGCCGGGCGGCTCGGACCAGCCATTCACCTTGTTCAGGATCGACTGCACGTTCGGCGACGAGGAGGCGATCTGGGGCGTGACTTCGTTGTGGAAGCTCGTCTGCCAGTGCCCGTCGAAACTGTCCTCCTGCGAGGTGACGCGCAGACTGTCGTAGAATGAGCCCGACCAATAGTAGCCGTTCGGCACGACCGAAAGAAGATCGGAGTCCTCCGCGATGCTCCAGCAGCCGGGATACTCCTCATTGATCATCCGGTTGATCCCGGTCATCAGCAACTTGCCCTCGGACAGCACATTGTCCGGGTTGGTGCTGTTGCTGTCCCAGTTGAAGCCGAGAATGTTCTGCGGCGAATCCCACCGGAAGCCATCGATGCGGAATTCATCGAGGAACATGCGGATGTTGTCCTGGATGTATCGCCGCACCTCGGGCTTGCTGTAGTCGGGGCGGCTGCCCCACGGGGTCCAGCGGCGGCGCGCATCCGCGTAGAAATAGATGTTGCCCGGGCCGTCGAATTCCCAGACGCCATCACCGGGGGCGTTCCAGTGGTTGTGAACCACGTCCAACTGAACCTTGATGCCGAGCTGGTGGGCGGCGCGGACGAAACGCTTCAGCCCGTCCGGACCGCCGTAGGCGGACTCTACGGCGAAGAGATGCTCCGGGTTGTAGCCCCAACTGTAATCACTTCCGAACTCGTTCACCGGCATGAGGGCGATGACATTGACCCCCAAGCGCGCCAGGTAATCGAGTCGCGCAATCGCGTCATCGAAAGTGCCCGGGCGCCCGTTGCCGGTGTCGGGATCATGGAAAGATCCGACATGCATCTCATACATCACCTGCCGATCCACGGGAATCGAGGGTCGGGGTGCATCACCCCAATCGAACGCCTCATGATCGTAAACGACCGAGTTTCCGTTGCGCAGCTGCACCACCCGGGGGTCGTGCTTCCATGTGCCGCCGGAGTTGCCCGTCCACCGGATGAAATATTTGTATTCGTGGCCCGGCCGGGCGGCCGCGACGGTCGCCGTCCAGTAACCCGTGGCCTCATCCTTGAGCATGGCCGTCTCGCCCCAGCTGTTGAACTGCCCCCGCACGGCGACGCTCGTCGCATTCGGGGCCCAGACGCGGAACGTCACGCCGGTGATCGTCGATCCCGAACGGTTGACCACGGCACCAAGCGGCAAGTTCTGGGCCTGCGCGGCAACCAAGGGAAGCAGAAAGCCCAGGAGGCAGGCGTGGAGGGGGTATCCGCGCATAAACCTCCGAAGCTAAGTTACGATCCTGGAAGGGTTAAATGCCGAACGCCGCCACGCGGGGCGCCCGCTCACCAGAAGCTCTGCGGCACCTCGATCTGGTCGCCTGGGAGGAGTTGGACATCCAACGACGGGTTCGAACGCACGGCCTTGATGTCGATGACGCGGACCTGACCGGCACGCAAGAGCCGGACCTTCCGCTGGTCGGCGTATTCGGTGAACCCTCCCGCGGCGCTGATGGCGCCGAGCACGGTGAGATCGGAGGTGTATTCCACGCGGCGGGGTTGCCGCACGTCACCGCTCACGTTGACAAACCGGAGGGTGGTCGGGACCGTGATGGTGATGGTGGGGTTGGTGTAGATTTCACCGCTGCGGTAGGCCGACTCGATGGCCCGCTGGAGGGCGGCTTGGTTGAGACCCGTGGCTCGCACCTTTCCGATGTGGGGAAGGTTCACAAACCCTTCGCCATCGACCGTATAGGCACCCGTGACCAACTGGGTCTCCTCCGCGGGCACACCGCCGATGCGCAACTCGATCGTGTCGCCGTTGCGGAACACCGCATCGGAGGCGCCCGCCGGATCGGCGGCGATCACCAAAGCCGACACGGCAAACAGCACGGCCAGAAAGGGCCTCATCCTAATAATCGTCTTCATGCGTCACTTTGGCCTCGCGGCGGCTGCGGGCGGCAGGCCCAGGAGTTGACTTCGGATCCTTCGGCGGCGCAGACGGCCCCTCGCCATCGCCCGGAGGCCGGGGGGTGTAATAACTGTAGTAGTTGGTGTAGTATTCGTAATACTGGTCGTGGCGCACGTCGACGTTGTTGAGCACCACACCGAGGATGTTTCCGCCCACGTTCTGGATGGCCTGCTTGACGCGGGCCAGCATCGCACGCGGGAAACGGCGGTGCTGCACGACCACGACTGTCAGGTCGAGCGCCCGAACCAGCACGGAAGCATCACTCACGCCGAGGATCGGCGGGGAGTCGAAGAACACGATGTCGAAGCGGTTCTTGACCTGCGCGATGAGATCCATCATCCGCTGCGAATTGAGCACACCGACCGCATCGAATGGCAACTTGCCGCTGGGCAGCAGGAACAGGTTGTCTGCGGTGGTCGCCTGCACCACATCCTCAAGATCGACGTCGGTGGTCAGGAAGTCGGTGAGCCCGCGATCCCCGTTGATGCCGAAAATCCGGTGCTGTGTCGGGCGCCTCAGGTCGGCATCGACGATCAGTGTGTTGTAACCGCCCTGCGCGAAGGTGTAGGCGAGGTTCGCCAAGGTGGTCGATTTGCCCTCGCCGGCACCACCGCTGACAAACGTGATCGTGTTGGCATCGGACGACTGCCGGTTGAACTCCACATTCGTCCGCAGGATGCGGTAGGCCTCGGCATCCGCAAAGGTGTCGGGGGAGTTGATCAGCAGGCTGATGTTTTTCGGCACGACGGCGAGGACGGGAACTTGGAGGAAGTTTTCAACGTCCTCCATCGTCTTCACGCTGGTGTCGAGATACTCGAGGAAGAAGGCCAGGCCGACACCGACGATGAGACCGACCACGACGGCCAAGGCCATGTTGAGAAGGACGTTGGGTTTGGAGGGCGCCGCCGCGGGCTCGGCGCGCTCCCATATGCGCGCCGGGTTCATCGGCATGCTGCGTTGCATGGTTTCGGTGGAGAGCCTCAACTCGGCCGCCTCCAGCACCTTCTTCGCCTGGATGTAATTGTTCTTCGCCCGCGCATATTCGGAACTGCGGGTCTTGGATTCACGCTGGTCCCCGCGTGTCTTCTCGAGTTCCTCCTCCATTGTGGCGAGGGATCGCTCGCTGATCTCAAGGTTGGCCGCCAGCGTGCGCCGGATGCTCGCCACCTGGTCGGACAACTGCTTCTCGTAGGTGTCCTTTTTGGCGGCCAGCGCCGTGATGGTCGGATGCCGGCGCCCCAGCCCGGACTGCAGCGCACGGGCCAACTCGGAAGCCGTCTCCTGATATTGCGGGAGGATTTGGGTGATCGTCTGGTCCTGGATCTCGAGCGTCGGCAACGCCCTCATGAGGTCGTCTCCCGACAATTTTTCGATCTCGGCATATTTGGTGCGGAGGTTGGAAGCGCGCACCCGGGCTTCGCCGACGAGGGTCTCGCGATCCATCAGCACCTTCTCCTGCGCTTGAAGGGGGTCCTCCATGCTGTCGGGGTTCAGGTCGGTGATGCCCAACTCGGTCCTGAGCCGTCTCATTTCCTCGCTTGCCTCGGTGACCTTGGCGCGCTGCTTTGACACCTCGTCCTCGAGGGTTCCGAGCGAACGGTTGAGGAGCTTTTGCTGCTCGTCGATGCGCTTGCGCTGGTATTCCTGCGCGATCGAGTTGGCCAAGTCCGAGGCTTCCTGCGGATCCGTGCTTTCCGCGCTGATCTGGAGGAGATTCGTGTTCCTCACCTCGCGCACGTCGATCATCCTGCGCAGCCTGAAATAGGCCTCCTCCTTGGAGCGAATCCCGTAGGCTTCCCCCCATTTCTGGACCAGGTTCAGGGACTCGATCACCGGATACAGCATTTCCTTGCGCTGGATGATTTGGAACTGGGTGGTGGCAAACCTCGGATCCAGGCCCATCCCCCCCTCGAAGCCTTCCCGGAAAATGCGGATTTTCTGGTCGTTTTGCTCGACCTCGATGAACACATTCGACTGGTATTGCCTCGGAAGGAAATAGGTGGTCACCCCGGCCGTGACGACGACAAGCAGGAACGCGAGGATGATGATCGGCAGACGCAGGCGGATAACCCGCCAGTAGTCGAGAAAATGCAGTTTTGCCTCCTGCATGGCATGATTTTCGCGGTCTGCTGTCATGGAGAAAAGTGTGGCCCGTCAATTTAGCCACCACGGCGTTCGCTGCAAGGTAAAGACTGGAACCCAATCGAAATTCGCCCCCATCCCCTCCCACGGTTCCGGGAAATTCTTGCAACCGGGGCCGCGCTGCGGGGTTATGTCCAATTGATGACTCGGTCTCGCCTCATTCTTCCTTTGTTCGCTCTCCTGCTGGCTTGGGTGGCTTGGTATATCTACTCCGGTTGGGGCTTGGTCACCATCAAGGTGGAAAATGCGCCGGTTGCCAAGGTTCTCACCTCGATCAGCAAACAAGGAGGCATCGAGATCGTTTCCAATCTCGACCCGACGAAACTGGTCAGCCTCGATGTCAGGCGCGTAACCCCGGTGGAAGCGCTGGATATCGTCGCCGTGCGCACCGACTCCTCGTGGAGACTCGCCTATCTTGGTGCGCCCGACCGCGGAGCCATTGAAGCAGTCCTCGGCTCCTTCCGGACCTCGGGCGACACGTCGGGCTGGGCATCCCATGGACGCGGCGGATTCACGATGTTCACCCCCTCCAACGGGCAGGCCTTGGACCTCCGAAAGATCCGTTGGGAGCCGTCGGACCAAAGCGAGTTGCACGCCCTCATGGATGATGCCGGCTCGAAAACGGGCGTCCTGCTGGCAGCCCCCGCCGACTGGCACCCCAATCTTGCCGCTCCCAAGCCCGGCCCGATCGCCCAAGCGGCGCCGCGTCTTTTCTCGAATGCCGGAGGTGTCTCCCGGGAGGTCTTTCTTGTCCGCAGTTCGCCGATGCGGGATGGCGAAGAGGATGTTGGACGGGGCGGATGGCGCGGAGGAGGAGGCTCTTGGATCGGTTCGCGTGAACGTGATGGATCGCGCAATGGATCAGACCGCGGCCCCGGCAATCCGGAGAGCATGGCAGCCCGTGCCGAGGCACAAATCGCCCTGCTGCCCAAGGGGGAACAGGCGAAGGCCCGCGAGGAGCTGGATGCCATGCGCAAGATCTGGCAGGAGATTCGCGACCTCCCCGAAGACCAGCGTCGTGCCAAGATGCAGGAAGTGTTCAACCGCCCCGAGGTGGCCGAACGCATGGAACAGCGCCAGCTCGCCCGCGAAGCCAAGATGTCCCCCGAACAGCGCATCCAGCGCTCGAAACGCTACTGGGAGCGAAAAACAGAGGCCAAAGGCCGCCAGGGAAGCAATCCGTGAAACGGAACGGCTTCACCCTCATCGAGTTGCTGGTTGCGATCTCCATCATCGCGATTCTGGCAGCGCTCATGACTCCGGCCATAGGCGGAGCCATCGAGCGCGGTCGTTCCTCGAAGTGCGTCGGGAACCTCCGCCAGATCGGAGCCGCCATGCAGCAATACATCTCCGACAACGACTACCGTTTCCCCGCCATCGAAACAGAACCTCCATCCCTCCCCCCGGACGTGGAGAGCAGCGGGACCGCCCTCGAGGTGCTCTCGCCGTATGGCATCACCATGGCCACCCTCACCTGCCCGACAGACGCGGTCACAACCCGCAATGTTGAAAAGCACAAGACGAGCTACCATTTCTCGCCCGTGCTCCAGGATGAAAGCCCGGTCAGCGTCAAAATCTACGGCCGGCGGGGCATCTTCGAAGTCAGCAACATCGGGCGTCTCACCATGGCCACCGATTACGAGCCTGTGCACAACTCCGGAGGCGGGATTGGGTTCAATGTCCTCAAGGCTGACGGGCGAGTGACCCAACGCTGATTTTTGAGGGAAAAGCCGGCAGTCGGATTCGAACCGACGACCGCCTGATTACAAATCAGGTGCTCTACCAGCTGAGCTATACCGGCAATCTCTGGCGAAGAATCAGGCTAACTCAAAATCCAAGGCCGGGCAATCCCCCGAGGCCGCCGGTGACCTGCCCCATACGATCGGATTGGAGCTTGCGCGCCGATTCCTGAGCTTCGCGCACTCCCGAGAGAACAAGATCCTCGAGCAACTCGACATCTTCGGGATCGACCACCTCGGGGGAGATCTTGATTCCCGTGATCTCCCCGGAGCCGTTGGCCGAGACAGTCACTTTGCCTCCGCCGCTGGACACCTCGAGGGTCTCCTGAGCGAGGTCGGTTTGTGCTTTGGCGAGGCGCTCCTGCATTTTCTGCGCCTCCTTCATCATTTTCTGGATGTTCATGATTCTTTTGCCTCTTCCGGCTCGAGGGTTGCACTGAAAAGCTCGAGTGCCGCCTCG
The DNA here is from genome assembly GCA_014879535.1 of Chthoniobacterales bacterium. GTDB lineage: Bacteria > Verrucomicrobiota > Verrucomicrobiia > Chthoniobacterales > JACTMZ01 > JACTMZ01. Next base: position 6,569 of record JACSRX010000053.1, on the reverse strand, counting down.
ATACCCGGATCGTTCTCAAAATCGTCAGCTGCGGGCAGCGGGGACGTCTGTGCCGCGGTCACCGCGACCTTGCCGGTGGCTTCCGGACAAAAGGCCACCTTGCGGCCTGTGAATTTTTCCCAAAGCTGCTGGATCAGAACGCCCTGCTCCTCCGCCACGGGCGAGCGGAGCTGCCTGCCCTGGCTTTCAGGGAAAACCACGCGCAAGCGGCCGTCATTTTCCTCGACACCCTGCGCCTCCTCGAGCCAGACGCTGCGGATGCGCTGCTTGGAGGCGATTTCCGACACCACTTGCTCCCAGATCTTCCGGGGCGCATCACCGGGCCTCGCCTGTGCCGCCGTGGAATCCTCAGGCGGCACCTCCCGGACGGCCGTCACGTGAGGCGCCGGGGCCGGTTGGGGCGCCGCGGTGCGGCCGGCAGGCCGCGGGGACACCCCATGGCCGCCACGCAATGCCGCCAGCGCATCAAGGACCTCATCAAGATCGGCCGTGTGCAGGAGCTGGATGCCTTTGATCACCGCAATTTCCAAGGGCAGCTTCTTGTCCGGCGAGAAACGCAGCCCGGCCTCCGCCGCGGAGAGCACCTCGAGCAGCTCGGTCAGTTTGCGCGGGCTGAATTGCCCGCGCAACGGGGCAAGCAACTCGCCGCGCCGCCCTGTGGCCGGTCTTTCCGTGACCTCGCACACGAGCAAGTCGCGGGCAAGTGATACCAAGTCCGCCAAAAGGCGCCCGAGATCCTTGCCCGCCTCGGCCTGTGAGGCGACAAGACCCAGCGCCGCCGCGGCATCGCCGCGCAGCACGTGCCCTGCCAAAGTCGCGACATCCTCGGTTGAGGCGAATCCGAAGATCGAAAGCACATCGGACTCCGTGATCTTGTTTCCACAGAAAGAGACAACCTGATCGAGCATCGACTCCGCATCGCGCATGCCTCCCTCGGCCGCCCGGGCGATGACTTCCGCCGCGGAGGGTTCGAGTGAGACCTTTTCCTGAGCGGCAATCGCCAGAAGGTGGGCAGCCGCAACGTCGTCACGGATCGGCTGCAGGTCGAAACGCTGGCAGCGGCTGATGATGGTCGCCGGCAATTTGTGCGCCTCGGTCGTGGCGAAAAGGAACTTCACATGGGCCGGCGGCTCCTCCAGCGTCTTGAGCAGGGCGTTGAATGCCGCCGTGCTCAGCATGTGGACCTCGTCGATGAGGTAGATGCGGAACTTGCCGTGGGAGGGAAGAAAGCGGACGTTTTCCCGCAGCTCCCTCACCTGCTCGACACCGTTGTTGCTGGCTCCGTCGATTTCCAGGACATCGAGACTGTTGCCACCGGCAATCTCCCGGCACGGGTCGCACTTGCCGCACGGCGTCTCGGTCGGGCCCTCCACGCAATTGAGCGCCTTGGCGAAAATGCGGGCGGTGGATGTCTTCCCCACCCCGCGCGGACCGACAAACAGATAGGCGTGGGCCAGCCGGTCACCCTTGATCGCATTGCGCAGGGTGCGCACCACGGCATCCTGGCCAAGCACTTCCTCGAACCGCTGCGGGCGGTATTTGCGTGCGAAAACTTCGTAACTCACCGCGTCAAATTAATCCATCCGGTGGCCGGATGCGGAGGAATTAATGACGGAAATGCCGGTTTCCGGTGAAAACCATGGCCATTTTCCGCTCATCCGCCGCGGCGATCACCTCCGCGTCGCGCACCGAACCGCCCGGTTGGATCGCCGCCGTGGCTCCAGCCTGAGCGGCGGAGACCAAGCCGTCCGGAAAGGGGAAAAATGCATCGCTGGCCACCGCACTGCCCGTCAACGACAGGCCCGCTTCGCCGGCCTTCCACACCGCGATGCGCACGGCATCGATCCGCGACATCTGCCCCGCGCCGATCCCGAGGGTCCGGTCCTCCCCTGCAAAGACGATGGCATTGGATTTGACATGCTTCACGACCTTCCAGCCGAACGTCATTGCCCGCAGCTCGGCCCGTGTGGGTGGCCGCGCGGTGACCATCCGCCCCGCGGCCGGCTCCTCTGTCGCCGCATCGTGATCCTGGACCAGCACGCCACCGATGACGGAACGGATATCACGCGGAGCAGACGGTGGAACACCGCGCAGACGCATGAGACGGAGGTTCTTTTTTTTCTGCAGCACGGCGCGGGCTTCTGTCTCGAACTCCGGCGCGATGATGACCTCACTGAAAATCTCCGCGATGGCGCGGGCGAGCACGCCACCCAGCGGACGGTTGCAAATGATGATCCCGCCGAACGGCGCCTGCCTGTCGGTGGCGAACGCCTTGTCCCACGCGGCGCACAAGTCCCCGTCGGTGCCCACCCCGCAAGGATTGGTGTGCTTGAGGATGGCCACCGTCGGTTCAGAAAACTCGCCGATCAGGTCAACCGCTGCCGTGATGTCCAGAATGTTGTTGAAGGAAAGCTCCTTGCCTTGGAGTTGCTCGCAATGCTCGGAGAACGAGCCGTAAAGCTCGGCTTCCTGGTGCGGGTTCTCACCGTAGCGCAGACGGGCCACCAATGGCTGCGAACAGGTGAACGAGACCCGGGTCGCCTGCGGGGCCTCCAAATATTGTGCGATGGCGCGGTCGTAACGAGCGGTCAGGTCGAACACCTTCCCCGCCAACCGCTCCCGAAGCCCCAACGTGGTGCCTCCCGCATTCTCCTCCATCTCCCGGAGCACCTCGGCGTAATCCTCCGGATCGCACACCACCGTGACCGACGCATGATTTTTGGCTGCACTCCGAAGCATGGAGGGACCACCGATGTCGATGTTCTCGATGGCCTCCTCCAGCGTCACCCCCTCCCGGGCGACCGTCTGTGCGAACGGATAAAGGTTCACCACCACCAGATCGATCGGCGTGATCCCATGCTCGGCCGCCTGCTTCACATGGTCCGGATTGTCCCGGCGGAAAAGCAGTCCGCCGTGGACCGTCGGATGCAGCGTCTTCACTCGACCATCGAGCATCTCGGGGAACCCCGTATGCTCGGCCACATCCTTGACCTCTAGGCCTGCCTCCCGGATCGCCTTCGCCGTGCCTCCTGTCGACAGAAGCTCCACACCGAACCCGGCCAATCCCTTGGCGAAGTCCGCCAGTCCGGCTTTGTCGGAAACGGACAACAACGCGCGTTGAATCCTCACGCCGGAACCGCCTCCTTCGTGGCGGGTGCATGGTGGAACTGGATTTCGTAAAGCGTGCGATACTCCGGCGATTTGTCCAAAAGCTCGGCGTGCGAGCCCGTGGCAAGGACCCTTCCATGGTTCATCACGGCGATCATATCCGCCGTGAGAACGGTGGAAAGTCGGTGGGCGATCGCAACGACCGTCTTCCCGGCGGAAAGTTTCTCAAGCGCAGATTGGATCATCCGCTCGCTCTCGGAATCCAAGGCGGACGTGGCCTCGTCCAACAGGAGAACTGGTGCATTCTTCAACAGGGCGCGGGCGATGGCCAAGCGCTGCTGCTGACCTCCAGAGAGCATGCAGCCCTTGTCACCCACGATGGAGTCGTAGCCCTGCGGCTGTGCGAGGATGAACTCGTGGGCGTAGGCCCGTTTGGCCGCCTCCTCCACCTGCTCGGGCGTCGCGTCCGGGCAACCGAAGCGGATGTTGTTCAGGATGGTGTCGTGGAAAAGAAACGTGTCCTGCGTGACGATGCCGACATGCTCGCGCAGCGAGTCCATCTGGAGGCTGCGCAGATCGTGCCCATCGAGACGCACCGCCCCCCCCTGCGGGTCGTAGAACCGGAGAATGAGCGAGAGCATCGTCGTCTTGCCGGAGCCGCTCGGGCCGACGAGGGCGACACGCTGACCCGGGGCGATGTGCAGACTCGCGTCGCGCAATGCCTGCACCTGCGGCCCGTAGGCGAAGCTCACCGAATCAAACACGATTTCTCCCCGGCAGAAGTCCAGTTTCACGGCCCCGGGCGTGTCGACGATCGCGGGGGGGCGCCGCATCAGCTCGAAGATGCTGATGGTGGCCGCAAGGCATTTTTGCAGCTGCAGGTGGATGCGGCTGAGGGCCTTGACGGGCTCGTAGAGCAGGAAAATGCCCGCCATGAGCGCCAGGAATTTCGCCGCGCTCAACTCCGCTGCATAAACGTAGAAAAGCGCCAGTCCCACGCCAACCGCCGCCACAACCTCGACCAATGGAGTGGTCAACTCGGTGCTCTTTTTGACCCTCAGGGAATTCTTGAATTGCCGGACCGTCGCCTCCTCGAACGATTTGAGCATGAACTTTTCCCTCGCAAACGACTTGATCACGCGGATTCCGGAGAAGGTCTCCTGCAGGATCACGTTCATCTCCCCGGCGAGTTGCTCCTCGGCCTTCCCGGCCTTGCGCACCTTCCTGCCGTGCACAGCCACGGGAATGATGCAGATGGGGAACAGGACGAGCGTCGTCAGGCTGAACTTCCAGTCAATCGCCATCAGCACCGCCACACCCGTGACGAGGGCGATGGGCTGCTTGAAAATGTTCACACTGAGTTGCGACAGGCTGCTCTGCGCGACCTTCGTGTCGTTCATCACCTTGGACATCAGCTTCCCGGCCCGCGCCTTGTCGAAAAACTCCATGCTCTGGGCCGCAATGCTGGCGAACAGGTTCGTGCGGATGTCATTCAGGACCCGCAGACTGACCCAGGTCATTTCATAGGCGTTCAGATACGAGAAAAAGCCCCTGAGCATCATCACCACCGGCACCAGCAGACACACGAGCAGCACGCTGTCGATTCTCTCTCCCGTGCCCGCCGCAGCGGCGACGCGTATGGTCTCCTGATCGGCGCCGCCGGGAAAAATCCTGTCGCCGACGTATTTCACCAGCAGCGGGATTGCCCCGTTGAGCAGCGCATAGAGCACACCCATTCCGACCCCGAAAAAGAACCGCCGCTTGTATGGGACCAGGTAGGCCAGCAATTCGGCATAGGGCTTCCAATGCTCCCGGAGTCTTTGGATCCACGACTTGCGCTGCTTGGTCATCAGTTTGGCGCGGGACGGCCGCGGCGAGCCACGAGGTTAACAGCAAACCCCGCGACCGCAAACATCCGCTGAAATCACCTGCCGGGTTGACCGCAGGATCCCATTGAAACAATGATCCCGGCCATGGCCACCGAACAGCCCATTCCCGGCTTTTATCTTGTGCGGCATCCCCTGGCGGAGTTGAAGGTGTCCGCCCTGCGTGATCGCTCGACGCCCGCGCCGGAATTCCGCCGCCTCCTGCAGGAACTTTCCCAGCTCGTCGCCTACGAGGCGCTGCGGGACTTTTCCGTCGAGCCTGTCGAGGTCGAGACCCCCCTTGCCACGACCACGGGCGCGCGCGCCGTGCGCCCTCTCGTCCTCGTCCCGGTCCTGCGGGCGGGCTTGGCGATGGCGGACGGCATCCTGCGCATCCTCCCCTCGGCCGCCGTCGGACACATCGGCATGTTCCGCAACGAGGAAACGTTGGAGCCCGTGAGCTATTACTTCCGCCTGCCCCCCGGCGCCGCAGGCGCCCACGTCTTGCTTCTCGATCCCATGCTCGCCACGGGAAACAGTCTGGTTGCCGCCGCCGACCGGCTGAAGAAGGAAGGCATCCCGAAGTTGACCTGTGCGTGCATCATCGCCTCCCGCCAGGGGGTGGAGCGCCTGCGGGCCGCACATCCCGACATGCCGATCTACGGCGCCGCCTTGGACGGGGAACTCAACGACCGCGGCTACATCACGCCGGGACTTGGCGACGCCGGCGACCGGATCTTCGGGACCTGAACCGCGGAAACGCCTACAACCGCGGCGCGCTGCGGAGCTTGTCCTCCCAGCGTGTCAGCAGGTGGATCACCATGTTGGTCCCGAACTTGAAGCTGTCCAGGAGCGACGTCGCCGGAGGATTCGGGTTGGTGTTGTGGATGTAGATCCCGGTGTTGATATACAGCGGCCAATCCAGCGCGATGCGCTCCCCCCTTTCGTTGCGGTCGTTGTTGATCACCCATTCGCGACCGTTCTGCTTCAGGCCGAATTGCCACATGTCGCCGTAATCATTGGCCGTGTAAATGATCGCGATTTCCCCGAAGTAGCGCATCACATACACGGGTTCCTCGTAGTAATTCAGGCCCGAGGGGGCCTTGGTCACGCCGGTGAAATACGGCGAACGGGTGAACATGGGATCGCGTGCATCCAAGGCCTCGAAATCCTTGTCCTTGTCCGGCATCACCCGCTTCATCTCCCGGCGGAAGGCGATGTCGAACCGCGACCCACGGCCCGGCACCGAGCTGTCACCCCAGATCGCGCCTCCGAGGCGCACATACTTCTGCAGGTTGGCCACCTCCTTGTCGGTCAGCACGAAGTCGCGCGAACCCGTGAAGAAAATGAACGGTGGCTTGGCCGTGAAAATCCTGTCGCTGTCGAGCTCGATGGGCTCCACCCGTCGGTAGTTCGTCTTGATCTTGTCGCGTGACTCCTTGCTCATGAACTCCAAAAGGTTCGGGAGCGCTCCCATGGGGATTTTGTCCATCACGCGGAAGACCGAATCCCAGTCGCCGCCGCTGTATTTGGCGATGAAAGCCACGAATTCGAATTCACGCTGCCGCGTGCCCGTGCCGGCCCCGCTCCCCTTGC
>JACSRX010000082.1 GCA_014879535.1 Chthoniobacterales bacterium | reverse complement strand
CCGTAGGTGTCTGGACCGTGTCTCAGTTCCAGTGTGGCTGGTCGTCCTCTCAGACCAGCTACCCGTCATAGCCTTGGTGAGCTATTACCTCACCAACTAGCTGATAGGCCGCGAGCTCATCGGGAAGCGCCAGGTTGCCCCGGCTTTGGCGTCAGGAAGATGTCTTCCTTGGCCACATGCGGTATTAATTCGCCTTTCGGCGAGCTATCCCCCACTTCTCGGCAGATTGCTCACGTGTTACGCACCCGTTCGCCACTAGACTTTTCCCTGTATTGCTACAGGAAAAAGTCCCGTTCGACTTGCATGTCTTATCCACGCCGCCAGCGTTCGTTCTGAGCCAGAATCAAACTCTCCGTTGAAAGTTAGCGGCACCCTTGCGGGCGCCAAATTCTGACATAGCTCCCCGCGCGGTGCTAAATCGCGCGGACAGTGACCTTTCGGTCAATTTTATGTCGCATAAAAAACTGCTGACGATAACCCACAAATCAATTTTTGTGGTTACCCTCTGATTTTACTTTCAGAGTCAGGATTTCAAAAAGCTTCGTGCGCTCTCCGCTGGCTGTGCGTGGTTGTGAAGGTTTTGGCCTTGCCAATCATGTTTGCCATCCGAAAGAGCGCTTACCGATTGAGTCGGTCCCCACTCAAGGGGACGGAGAGATTGCCAGAATTCTGCGCAGAGTCAACGAACTTTTTAAAAAATTCTCGGAATTTTTTCCAAGCGGCTCTGCGGGCCGGATCTCCGGGTGTTGGAAGCGTTAGACCCGGCACAGCGCCGCGCGTTCAAAATATGCCTTCACCACCCAGTCTCCTTGCGCTCACAACGCATGTTTGCGAGCGTGGAGGTTTCCCCGAATGACGCTCCCGAACCAGCTCACCATCCTGCGCCTGATCCTCACCGCCGTCTTCGTTGCGGCAAGCGAGAGCATGATGCCGTGGGGCGCAACCGTCGCGGCCGCGGCATTCGCCGTTGCGGTGCTTTCCGATTACTTGGACGGCGTGTTGGCCCGCCGCCTGCGCTGCGAAACGAACTTCGGAAGGTTGATGGATCCCCTCGCCGACAAGATCCTCATTGCGGCAGCCCTTGTTTGCCTTGTTGCTTCGACGGACATTCTCTCGTGGGCGGCGATCATCTTGATCTCCCGCGACTTTCTCATCACGGGCCTGCGACAGCTCGCATTGTCCAACGGCATCGTTCTCGCCGCGGATCCCGCGGGGAAAACGAAGACGGCATCGCAGATGGTCATGATCGGATTTTTCCTCGTGCGGAACGCGGTCGGCGAGTGGATGCATGTCGCGCAATGGTCGCACGTCGTGATCGTGACCGGGCAGGTTCTTGTGGGCGCGAGCGTGGTTCTCTCGATCTACTCCGGCTGGCGGTATGCCCGCGCTCATTGGGGCATCGTGATTCGCAGCGGCAGGTCTTGATGCAGGACTCTCGGGCTTGGTCCAATCCCGACGACTTAGGCGCCGGCGATGAGCTTGCGAGCGGCAGCCAATGCATCCGCAAGCCTTGAGGGATCTTTGCCTGCACCCCGGGCGCTGTCAGGACGTCCTCCGCCCTTGCCGTCAACGACTGGGGCAACCGTCTGGATGATTTTTCCGGCGGCAATTTTCGCCGTGTGGTTCTTGCCCACCACGGCCACCAAGGCCACAGCACCGCCCGCGGCGCCTCCGAGCACGATCACTCCCTCGAACTTCGACTTCAACGCATCCGCGGCCGCCTGCAGCGCATCGCCATCGGCTTCGCCGAGATCGGCGACAATGGCGGAAAGCGCACCGAGCATTTCTGCATTCTTCAGGAGCTCGGCAGCTCGTCCGGCGGCTTCGCGTTGGGTTGCGGTCTTGAGGGATTTTTCCAGTTCCTTCTGGCGCACCAGGACGGCTTCCAGCTTCTTCTCCATCTCGGCCACCGGCGAATGCAGCTTCTCCGCCATCGACTGGATCGTTTCGCGTTCACCTTCCGACGCCCTCAATGCTTCAAGCCCGGCAATTGCCTCGATACGGCGGATGCCCGCAGCCACGGCACCTTCGCTGACGATTCGGAACAGGCCGATCTCGCCCGTCGCCCGCGCGTGGGTTCCCGCGCACAACTCCATGCTGTATCCGTCGAGCGCACCATCGCTCCCGCCGATTTGCACAACGCGCACGGTCTCCCCGTATTTGTCGCCGAAGAACTGCATCACGTTCTTGCGCGATTTGACATCGGTGTAAGGCACCTCAATCCAGCTGACGCGTGCATTCTCAAGGATGCGTTCGTTGACAAGCTTCTCGATGTCTCGCAACTGGGCAGCCGTGAGGGCGGCGCTGTTGAAGTCGAAGGTCAGCTTGTCCGGACCGACGTAAGATCCCTTCTGCACAGCCTCGTGACCGACAACTTCATGCAAAGCCCAATGCAGCAAATGGGTGACCGTGTGATGCCGCTGGATGGCGGCACGACGGGAGCGGTCGATCGAAATGGTGACATGGTCGCCAACGCCGGGAGCCTCGTCTTCCTCGAGGAAATGCAGCCATGTGTTCCCGGTTCTCTGCGTGTTGGCGATGCGCCAGACATTGCCAGCTTGGGCTGTCATCTCGCCCATGTCCCCAACCTGTCCACCCATCTCGGCGTAGCAGACCGAGTTGTTCACCACGACCGCCGTGCGGCCCTTGATTTCCACGATTTCCTGAACATCGGCGCCGATGTGGTCATGGTCGTAGCCAAGGAAGATCGTCGCCTCCTTTGTCCCAACCTCTGAAAGCTCTATCACGGTCTTCTTTTGCGCCGCGCGGGCCCGCGCTTTCTGCTTCTCCATCAGCTCGTTGAAGCCAGCGACATCCACTGTGAGCCCTCGTTCGCGAGCCATCAACTCGGTGAGATCGAGGGGAAAACCATAGGTGTCGAAGAGTTCAAAAGCCGCCCACGCTGGAATCTCGCCTTTGAATATGTCCCTGGCCGTTGTGTGAGTGTCTTCGGAGGGGATCTCAGCAACGTGACCCTCGAAGATTTGGATACCCCGATCCAGCGTCCTGTTGAACGATTCCTCTTCGCGTTTGAGGACTTCTTCCACATGCGCCTGCTTCGCGCGGATTTCGGGGAACACGTCGCCCATCGCGTCCACGAGCACCCCGACGATCTTGTGAAAAAATGGCTCCTTGAAGCCGAGTGTCCGCCCATAGCGCACGGCGCGGCGCAGGATGCGACGCAACACGTAGTTGCGGTCGTTGTTTCCGGGCTGGATGCCGTCGGCAATCGAAAAACTCAGCGTGCGAATGTGGTCGGCGATGACACGGAACGCCACGTCAATCTTCTCCTGTTCGGTGTCGCCGGTGCTGCCGGAGGTTGGGAGTGTTGAGCCGTATTTCTTGCCGCTCATCTTCTCCAACTCGTCGAAGATCGGGTGGAATATGTCCGTCTCGTAGTTGGAAATCTTGGCGTTGGCAAAATCCGTGAAGCCCTTGGTCCCTTGGATGATCGAGGCCGCACGCTCGAATCCCATGCCCGTGTCCACATGCTTCGCCGGCAGCGGTGAGAAGGTGCCATCGGGGTTCGCGTTGAACTGGATGAAGACAAGGTTCCAGATTTCGATGCACTCGGCGGTGCCCTTGTTGACCAGCACGCCTTTGGTGTCTCCGGCGGGCGTGAGATCCAAATGCAACTCGGAGCACGGGCCGCACGGACCGGTCTCGCCCATCATCCAGAAGTTGTCCTTCTTGTTGCCGTTCACGATGTGGACGGCGGGATCGAGTCCCACGGCGCGAAACTTCTCCGCCCAGCAGTTCCATGCTTCCTCGTCGCGATCCGCGGGATCATCTGCGGCTTTGTCGGGATGATAAATCGTCGCGTAGAGGCGCTGCGGGGGGAACTTCCACCTTCCAACGATGAGTTCCCAAGCCCAATCAATCGCCTCCTTTTTGAAATAGTCCCCGAAGCTCCAGTTCCCGAGCATCTCGAAGAACGTGTGGTGGTAGGTGTCCAAGCCGACATCCTCGAGGTCGTTGTGTTTGCCGCCGGCGCGGATGCACTTCTGCGTGTCGGCCGCACGGGTGTCCACACCCGGGACGGCACCGGCCCATTTCGACACATCGGCTTTCTTCTCGCCGAGGAAGATCGGCACGAATTGGTTCATGCCCGCGTTCGTGAAAAGGAGATTCGGAGAATCGGGCAGCAACGAAGCGGAAGGAACGATGGTGTGATGCTTTTCCCGGAAAAAATCCAGGAAGCTTTGGCGGATCTCGGCGCTGGTCATCACGGCATTCATCGTCGGAATGGAGCCCACGAATCTACCGTCTGCCACGCCATGGACAAGCACGCCCTCGGCGCCGTCAGGCCCGGGGCAGGCTTTGCGCGTGCTTTTCCATCAGACGGTTCAGCCGCATGAAGGCCCGGCGCGCCGATTCCACATCCTGCTCCGCGGCCAGACGCTTCGCCACGGATGCAATCTTGGGCTCCGCCGGGGAAAGCGCCCTGACAATCACTTCCGCCTGGACAGCCACCCCGTCGAGGGAGTCTCGCATGAGCGTTTCCCTTATGGCTTCATAGGCACCGATGACCGCCACAACCTCCGGCGGCATCGCGTCGAAGGCGCCATTTTCAAGATAGGGACACCCGGGCAGCACCTCGTCCGCCGCCGGATGCAACCACGGCCCGACAAACATGGCCAAGCCGGCCCCGATCAGGAAGCACACCAGACCGACGGTAACAAAGCGCCCGAGCATTACGCGGGGGAACCGGCAGCGCGACCCCGCAGCACCAGACGGGCAAGATCCAAGTCGCCGGGATATGTGATTTTGCCATTCCACTCCGGTGTTTCCACAAGAGCCACCGGCGCCCCGGCGGCCTGCACAGCCGAAGTCTCGTCGGACACATAGGCGCCCGTGGCGATCACATCGTCGTAGGCGAGGCGCAGAAGTTCTGCACGGACGATTTGGGGGGTTTCCACCGCCCAGAGGCCTGTGCGTTCGACCGATTCGATGATGAATCCCTCATCGTTGACCCGTTTCAACGTATCGGTGACCGGCCGCGCACACGCGGCGGCACCTGCGTTTCGGGCGGACTCGAGACAGCGCTCGATCATGGCACAATTGACCAACGGCCTGGCCGCATCGTGCACGGCGATCATGGAGGCATCTTTCGGCACGATTCGAAGCCCTTCGGCAACCGACAGATGGCGGTGTGCACCACCCTCCACCACGGCCCGCAGCTTGATCGGCGCGGCCTCGCGGGCGATGGCCTCCAACTCGGTCCGTGCGGTCGCTGCGCAAACCAGCACAATGGCATCGATGGAGGAGCATTCCGCATAGGCTGAAACGCTCCAGGCAAGCACAGGGCGTCCCTCGAGTTCGGCCGTGAGTTTGTTAAACCCCATCCGCCGGCTTGCGCCCCCGGCCACGATGACGGCCCAGACACCGCTTCCGGTTGCTGTGCGTTTCTTAGCCAAGCTGCTTTTGCACCTCCTGATTGACCGCCTTGCCATCCACACGGCCGGCGGCCTTGGCCATCACGACCTTCATCACCGCACCCATCTGGGCTTTTCCGGTGGCGCCGGTCTCGGCAATGGCCTCCCGCACCAATGCCGACAACTCTTCCACGGACAATCCCGCCGGCAGATAGCTTTCCAGCAGCGTCATCTCGGCCTTCTCTTTCTCCGCCTGCTCCGGGCGCCCGCCTTTCACAAATCCCTCGACGGCATCCTGGCACTGTTTGATGCGCTTGCGAACGACCGAAATGATATCGGCATCGGAAAGGCCGTCTTCTGCACCGCCGCCTTTTTCGATCACGGCATACTTGAGTGAGGACTTGAGCATGCGCAGGGAGGAAATCCGGTCGGCATCCTTCGCGCGCATGGCGTCCTTGAGATCCTGGTCGATCTTGGCAAGAAGACTCATCGGGACAGCCTAATTTTGCGGGCGGCGCGGGGCCAGCGATTTTCTGGGCGCCATTGCCCGCACCCTCCGTGTCCACTACTGTGGGCACGCGGATGAACAGCGCACCTCGCCAGATTCCCATCCTCGGCACGCCGGTTGCGGTGGTGGATTACGATTCGGCCATTGCCGAGAGCGTGCGATTGGCGGCTCTGGAGGCGCCCGCGGCGGTGGCTGCAAGCAACACGCACATCATTTCCCTCGCCCGGCACAAGAAGGATTTCGGCCGCGTCATGCGCCGGTTCGATCTCGTATTGCCGGACGGCATGCCTCTGCGTTGGGCGCTCAACGTGCGCGGAGCCAACCTCAAGGACCGGGTTTATGGCCCTTATTTCATGGAAAGAATGGTGCGCGCCACCCCGCGTCCATGGCGCCATTTTCTGTTCGGAGGCTCCCCCGAAACTCTCGCCCAACTGACGGAGCGCCTGAAGGCGATCCAGCCGGACATCGATTTGGCGGGTGTGTTTTCTCCCCCGTTCCGGGCTTGGTCCGAGGAGGACGAGACCGAGTTCGCCCGGACGATTTCCGGGGCTCGCCCGGATTTCATCTGGGTCGCACTGGGCGGCGAGCGGCAGGAGAGATGGATCGTCGACAACCTCCATCGGCACCACCGCGGTGTGTTCATGGCGGTGGGGGACGCCTTCGCGCTGCTGGCGGGCGAGCGCGAATTCGCCCCGCGCTGGATGCAAAAGCTCGGCATCACTTGGGCCTACCGCCTGTGGCAGGAACCGCGCCGGCTCTGGCGTCGCTACGCACGGTTCAACTCGCTTTTCGTTTACTACTCGCTTCGGGACACCCTGCTGGGCACTCCCGGCGGACTTCGTGCCGGAGACCGACTGCCAAGCATCGCCTTTCTCGGGTCGCGGGGAGTGCCTGCGAGGTATTCCGGTTTCGAGGTCGTCGTGGAGGAACTCGGCAAGCGTCTGGCCGCACGCGGACATGAGGTGACCGTTTACAACCGCCTGCCGAACTTCAAGGCACCCCAACCCGTCTGGGAGGGAATGCGCATCATCGGTCTGCCGACCATCCCGACCAAGAGCCTCGACACCATCGTGCACACCGCCCTGTCGATGCTCGATGCGTTGCGACGGCGCTACGACATCATCTACCTTTGCGGCGTCGGCAACGCGATACTCGGCCGTCTCGCCCAGGCGGCCGGCATGAAAGTCATCATCAACGTGGACGGTGCGGATTTCCGCCGGAAAAAATGGCGCGGCTTCGCGCGATCATGGCTGCAGCACAGCGAACGCTGGGCCACACAATCCTCCGATTGCATCATCGCCGACAACGCCACCATCGCCGACCGCTACGAGCGCAACCACGGCACGCGCCCGGAATATCTCTCCTACGGACTCACCGTGCGCGAGACACCCGTGCATTGCGGCGAACTCGACCGCTGGAAACTCAAACCGGACGGATACTTCCTCTATGTGTCGCGCCTCACGCCGGAAAACGAGGCCGAGTTGCTTCTCCGCGCCTACCGCGAACTGTCCGATCCCCTCCCCCTCGTGGTTGTCGGAGGTGATCCCTATGAAAGATCTTACCGCCGCAAACTCGACGCATTGGCCACTGATCGCGTCATCTTCACCGGTTTGCGCTTCGCCGACGCGTATGTCGAATTGAGCCAGAATGCCCGCGCATTCGTCATGCCAGCCACCATCGAGGCGACGCGGCTCGTGCTGCTCGACCAACTGGGCATGGGCAAGGCGATCATCTACCACGACTGCGCCGCCACGCGCGAAGTGCTCGGCGAGGCCGGCATTCCCTTTAGTCCCTCCGAGCCGGTGCAAAGTCTCGCTGATAGACTCGAATGGGCGAAATCCCACCCCGCCGAATGCGCCACCGCCGGTCGCCGCGCCCGCGAACGGGCCGAATTGTTCCGTTGGGAGACCGTCCTTGCGCGCTACGACGCGATTTTCGAACGCATCCTGGACCAGCCACACCACAAGACCTGACCTGTGCGCCTCTCCGTCATCACCCCCTCGCTCAATCAGGGCCGCTACCTCGGCGAATGCATCGAGTCCGTCCAAGTCGCGGCTGCCAAAGCTGCACCGCATGAGATCGAACACATCGTCATCGACGGTGGTTCCACCGACGGGACGGTCGATTTGCTCCGCGCGCAGCCGCACATTCGCTGGGTTTCGGAACCGGACCGCGGCCAGTCGGAGGCGATCAACAAGGGGCTCGCGAGGGCGACCGGCGAGATCCTCACATATCTGTGCGCGGACGACCTTTACGAGCCCGAGGCATTGGAAAGCGTGCTCGCCGGATTCGCGGGAGAGGCCGTCATCGATGTCATCTATGCGGACTTCTGGTTTCTGGAAGGTTCGTCCGGACGAAAGCGCCGCAAGTCGGCGGCGCGTTTCTCCCCGCGGCGCCTCCGGCGGCACAATCCGCTGGGCCAGCCCGCCGTCTGGTGGCGCCGCCGTGTCTATGCAAGGTTCGGCGGGTTCGACGAATCTCTGCACTATTGCATGGACCACGAGTATTGGCTCCGGCTCGGCGATCACGTGCATTGGCATTACCTGCCGGCACCCCTGGCCGTTTGCCGGCTGCACACGGACGCCAAGACCAGCAGGCAGCTTTCCGCCATGTGGCGCGAAACCGCACAAATGCTCACCCGCGACGGCTGGCGCCTGCGTCCGTGGTGGAACGCCTTCGCCATGGCGGTCTGGGGCACGCACTATTACCGGCTCAAACGCCTCTGGTTCTCCCGATGAAGCCCCGCCTGCTCGTTGTGGAACTCCACCATCTCGGCGACGCCGTGTTGAGTCTTCCTTTCATCCGCGGCGCGGCGCGCACGCACGAAGTGCACGTTCTCGCCCGTCCGGCCACCCGGGGTATTTACGAGCTGCTTGCCGATCCCCCCAAGGTTCACACATGGGAGCCACCATGGGCCGACGGACAAGACTGCTCGGCATCATCCGCCATTTCCGCCGCGCGCATCGAGGGGCAGGTCCTGCGCCCCTTGGAACTCGATGCCGCCGCGTGCGTCTGGGCCGACACGCGCGCAGAGGTTGTCATGGCGGAAACTCGGGCGCGCCAGCGCATCGGGTTTCCAATGACGAGGGAAAACTACTACGCCACGGACATTCCATGGCGTCGGCAGCGCCGCCTCTCCGGCCGTTTGCTCGAGATGATGTGGTCTGCATGGCCGGGGTGCCACCCGCTCCTCACCGTCACACTGCAGCGCGAGACACCGAACCAGTCCCACCTCCGTTGCTGGGAGCAGATCGCGGACGCCCTCGGCATTTCCTGCGACTTCTCCACGCCGTGGTTTCCGGCATCCACAAGGTCCGCTCACACGGGAAAACCGGTCCTTGCCATCCATGCCCATGCAAGGCTGCCGAGCAAGCAATGGCCCCTTGATCGCTGGAAGCAACTTCTCTCCTCGGCAATGGTGCGCGAAAAATTCTCTCTCGTAGAAATTCTCCCTCCAGGCGCAGAACCCGCCGCACCGGATTCGGGCCTGACCATTCGGACTCCGACGATCAGCGACCTCGTCGCGGCATTGGATGCCGCCGACTTTGTTCTCTGCCACGATTCTCTGCCGGCACATCTGGGCGCCGCGCTGGGAAAGCCGGTCGTCTCCATCTTTGGCTCAGGTGAGCCGGATTGGTTTGCACCGTGGCAGAACCGCGACCGTGTTGTTCAGCGGCGTGTATGCCCGCTGCATCCATGCATTGATCACTGCGGAATGGACCGCTATCTCTGCCTCGAAAGCATCCCCGTGGACGACGTCGCAACCCAACTCCTGGCCCTTCCCCGGCATCCATGAGAATTCTTCTCCTGGGTGCGGGCGGCCTGCTGGGACGCCACCTCGTGGCGGAACTGCCGCACCACGGACATGCATTGACGGCCCTCACCCACCCCGAGGCCGACATCACCGACACCCATCGCCTCGACGAGCTTTTCCGGCAGCCTTGGGATGCGGTCATCAACACGGCGGCCGTGTGCAATTTCGACCTTTGCGAGAATGCCCCGGACGTCACCGCCCGGATCAATCGCGACGCCCCCCTAGACCTGGCCGACCGATGCCACGCACAGGGCGCCAAGTATGTCCAGTTCAGCTCGGACTATGTTTTCAGGGGCGATCTTGAGCGCCCCTTGACCGAGCGCGACGCCCCTGCGCCGCTTTCCGCCTACGGCCGGCAGAAGGCGGACATCGAGAAGGAAATTCCCCATCGCTGCCCGCAAAGTCTGGTCCTGCGCATTTCCTGGCTCTACGGCGCAGGCGGCAAGACATTCATGAGCCTGCTGCCGTCCTTGCTCGCCTCGGACAGCTCTCTGCGTGTCGCCGCAGGAAAGACCGGCCGCTGTCTTTACGCCCCCGATGGCGCCGAATGGACGCGCCTGTTGCTGGAATCTCCCCGCACGGGTCTCGTCAACCTCGTGAACGACGGCGACACTTCCTGGGAACAGTTCGCGCACGCCTGCCTGGACGAAATGGATGCCGCCGGATTGCATCCCCGCTGCCGCTCGATCCTCGAAGTTCCCTACGCCGACCTCGGTCCCAATTGGTCCAAGCGCCCTCACCATTCCGCCCTCGACATCTCCACACTCTCCCGGGAGTTTCCGCCGGGGCCCCGCCCGTGGCGGGAGGCCCTCGCCGCCTTCGTTCGCACCCAGAAATCGTTTGCCGAGCGGTAGCCGCTGTGAAAGCTTCGCGGACTCGGATCCACGCATGAATTCCACCCACGCCCGGCCGGATTGGCGCCGTTCGCTTCTTCCCGCGAATTTCTTCGCGGCCGGGGTGTTTCTTGCGGTCTTTTACGCCCTCTTCGCCTTCTTCCCCTACGCATCCGGTTACGGCTCCATCCGCGGCGGCATGTTCGAGTTCATGGCTTTCGTCTGGAAGACCCCCGAGTGGGAACACTGCTGGCTCGTGCCGTTTGCGGTGATTGGCCTCGTCATCTATCGCCGCAAGGCGCTGGCCGGACTGCCCGTCCAGGGTTCGGGCCTCGGCCTCGTCGCTTTGCTCGGCACCCTCTTCGTCTATTGGGTCGGATATCTTGCGGACAACATCTACCTCGGTTACGCCGCCATGCTCGCCTTTCTGGGCTCCACGGTGCTGTGGCTGCTTGGATGGGCTTGGCTCCGGGCGCTCGCGTTCCCCATCGCCTTTCTCGCCTTCATGTTCCCGCTGCCGTTCATGGACAACTACCTCGCATTTCCGCTGAGGATATTCATGTCCAACGTCAGCGTGGTGTTTCTCAACCTGGTCGGGCTTCCCTGCGTGCAGAGTGGCACCGCCATCGTTTCGGCTCCTGACTTCGCGGCGGGACTGGCCGCAGGCCACCGCTTCGCCGTGGATGTCGCCGACCCCTGCAGCGGCATCCGCTCGCTCTTCGCGCTCATGATGGTCAGCGCCCTTTACGGCTACCTCGCCATGGACCGCGCTTGGCAGAAATGGATCGTTTTCCTTTCCTCCATCCCGCTTGCCGTGGCTGGAAATTTCGCCCGCATCATGATGCTTACATTCGGCACCATCACCTTCGGACCCGAATTTGCCATCGGCACTCTTGAGGACCCCACGGTTTTCCACATGGCCTCCGGCTTCCTCGTCTTCGGCGTTGCCTTGGGCGGGATGCTCCTTGTCGGCTGGTCGTTGCAACGGTTCACCCCCGGTCAGACAGCAATCTCCGACAAATGACACCCGTGCTCATTCCATGGTGGCGGTCATCCGTCGTCCTTGCCTTGGCCGCCCTGACCATCTGGCTCTGCCGCGCCAGCACCCCGCCGAACATCGCGCCCGAGGTTGGCGTGACCATGAACCTGCCCACGCTCGTCGGGGAATACTGGGGCACCGATGAGCCCGTCTCCCCCAGCGAGCTGGCCATCCTCCCGGCCGACACCGAGTTCGCCAAGAAGCTCTATCAGGATCTCACCGGCGACACGCTCAACGCCCAGATCGTCCTCAGCGGCGGCGAGAAACGCAGCATCCACCGCCCCGAAGTGTGCCTGCCCGGGCAGGGCTGGACGATCCAGTCCGGCGAGGTTCTCCCCATCACCCTGGCGAACGGCCGCACGCTCGATGTGATGAAGCTCACCCTCACCCGCACCATCGACGTCGCCCCCGGCAAACAGCACACCCTCAAGAGCTATTTCCTCTACTGGTTTGTCGGCAAGGACACCTCCACCCCCTATCATTTGGTGCGGCTCGCGAAGACCAACTGGGACATGGTCGTCAAGAAGATCCAGCACCGCTGGGCCTACGTCATCGTCAGTGCGACCGTCCTCGAGGGCCTCCGACCCGGTGCCAAGACCGACCAGCAGACCCTCGACATGCTCCAGGATTTCATCCGCCAGGCCGTGCCGAAGTTCCAGATTTCGGAGATGCCGGAAGACGAACGGCCACAGCCTTCCTCGGCATCCTGATTTTCCCGGCCTGCAACGTGCAGCCACTTCCCGCCGGTTGCACGCGCCCTGTCACCTCGACCACCGGAGAGCGCGCCAGCACCGTGCCGCAAACGGCATACGTTCCGGCATAGATCTCGCATTCCAAGACATCCGTGCGGTCGCAGATGCTCATGAATTTCATCGCACGGCCGTCCGATTGACGGTGTGAGCGCTGCGCCACCACCAAGCCGCACGTCGTCACTGCTTGTTTTCCGAAGTTCCGCACTTCGGAAATGGGGCAGTAGGTTTCCCACGCAATCTCCGGGAAAAGTTCCACAGGATGCCCTGCCACGGGAAATCCCAGCAGTTCCATCTCATCCCTGAGTCTTTCGATAGCACCCGGCTCGGTCCTCCGGAGCGGCGCGAACGTTCTTCGCGCTTCCAACAGCAACCCCTGACCCGCAATCCACGGCGCCAATGATCGCAACTCCCAGAACAACTCCGTGCGCGACC
Source organism: Chthoniobacterales bacterium (assembly GCA_014879535.1). GTDB lineage: Bacteria > Verrucomicrobiota > Verrucomicrobiia > Chthoniobacterales > JACTMZ01 > JACTMZ01. Next base: position 3,487 of record JACSRX010000082.1, on the reverse strand, counting down.
TTCCGAAACCTTCGAATGCCCCCACCCGCAGCAGCGCTGCAACCTCCTCCGGCTGCGGCACGCAACGCCGCCAGAAATCCGAAAACGAGCTGAACGGCTGCGCCGCCTCGATCCGCTTGAGCAACCCTTCCGTCAACCCTTTCACCATGCACAAGGGCACCCGGATCGTTTGCGAAGATCCGCCGCTCCCTCCTGAACACTGAAAACTGAACACGGAACACTTCCTTGTCTCCCCGTTCACATCCGGCCCGGCCATCCCGATGCCCAGCCGCCGCGCTTCGATCGTGTAGAACAGCCGAGAATAAAATCCCTTCCCGTGCGTCAGCACCGCGGCCAGGAACTCCGCCGGCCAGGAGCTCTTCAGTTGCGCCGCTTCGTAAGCTTCCAACCCGTAAGCTGTCGAATGCGCGCGGCAGAACGCGTAGCCGTGGAAGTTCATCAGAATTTCCCACACGGCTGCGATCTCCCCCTCCATCCGGCCCAGCGCACGCGCCGAGGCCTCGAATCCGCCCCGCATCTGCGCCGCGTCCGCCATGCGGTCCTTCACCAGCATGCGCCGGAGAATATCCGCCCTGCCCGCATCCCAACCCGCAAAGACCTCGCAAATCTGCAGCACATGCTCCTCGTAAGCCACCACGCCGTAGGTCGAACGCAGCACCGGCTCGAGGCTCGGGTGTGCATAGAGCACCGGTTCAAGTCCCCGCGCCCTCCGCGCGAACTGCTCCTTGCGCAGGTTGTTCGCGGCGCCCGGACGGATCACCGACACGATCGCGATCAACTGGTCGATGGCCCGCACGGCAGACAAGCGCGCCAGCGTCGTCATCGCCGGGCTCTCGATGTGATGCACTCCGCGCGCCTCGCCCGCGGCGATCATCCGCCACACATTCGGATCGTCCCATGTCCCCGGCTGAGGCGGTTCGATTCCCCGCGCCCGCAGCGCCGCCCGCGTGTCGCGCAGCACGGAAAGTCCGCCCTGCGCGAGGATGTCGAGCTTCACCAATCCCATCGCCTCCACACCATCCATGTCGAATTGCGTCGTCGCCCTCCCCCGTGCACTCACAAACACCGGCGTGAGACCGACCACCGGCTCCCGTGAAATCACCACCCCGCACGGATGCATCTTCGCGTGGCGCGGAAACCCGTCCAGACGCGCCGCCAGACGCAGCGCCGCCCGATATGGATTCTCCCCCCACGTCATGTCTCGCCCCTCCACATTCTCCAGCGCCGCCGTCTCCACATGCCGCGCCCCCGTGTGTGGCAGCTTCTCCGTCATCCGCCGGATCTGGAAATCCGACACGCCCAGCGCCTTCGCGATGTCGGCAAACGCCGACCGGCCCTGATACGTGCTCAAGCCGCCCACCATCGCCGCGTTGTCCGGTCCGTATTTCTCAAAAATCAAATCCACAACCTCATCGCGCCGGTCGTGCGGGAAATCCACGTCGATGTCCGGCAGCTTCTGCAGCTTCATCCGGTCGCGGTTGAGGAAGCGCCGGAAATACAGCTCGAACCTCACAGGACACACCGAGCTGATCCCGAGGCAGTAGCACACCAGCGAATCCGCCGCGCTGCCCCGGGTGATCCATTCGATTCCGCGCTCCGCGCACCCCTGCAGCAGATCCCACACCACGAGGAAATATTCCTCGTAGCCCACCTCCGCGATGATGCGCAACTCCTCTTCCACCTGCCGCCGCACACCCGCTGCAGGCATCGCCCCATACCGCCGCACCATCCCCTCCCGCGCCAGCCGCCCGAGGAAATCATGCGGCGACGAGCCGTCCGGAGGCACGAATCCCGGGAACTTCAACCCGCCCGATGGCAACATGAATTCGCACCGCTCCACGATCTCCTCTGCGTCCTTCAGCATCCCCGGCGTCGTGAGCGCACTCCAATCCTCCGGCCAGTGGAACTCCCCCCGCCGCTTGTCCCGGTGTGCTTGGCCCGCCAGCGTCAGCGTGCGGATGCTCTGCACCACCTCGTAAAACCTCGCATCCGCCGCCGACGCATACCGTATTTCCGGAAATGCCGTCGCGGGCCGCAAAATCAAACCCCCGATGTCGCCGCCGATGATTCCATCCGAAAGCAGCCGGCACAGGTTCCGGTAGCCCTCCCCGTCCTCCACAAACGCAAGATACTGCATCCCTCCGACACACACCTCCGCGCCGACAATCGGCTTGATTCCCGCCTCCCGCGCCTCCGTGCAGAACTCCACCGCCCCGTGCAAATTCGGATCTGTCAACGCGACCGCCTTCGCCCCCGCATCCACCGCCATCCGCACGATGTCACGCGGCCGCAGCAACGAATCCATGAAACTGAAACAACTCTTCGCATTCAGCACTACAGCCGTCGCCGTCCTCCCGGATGACCTCTCACCCGTCCCGCGGGCATCGGAAGCGGCCAACCGCAACGCGGAAGCACCTGCGGTCGGGAGACCGCTGCTGCACCTCTGCTGAACACGGCCAGCTGAACACTGAACACTTTTCTTCCTTGCCACCTCATGCCCCCGCACCACCGCTCCGGCCCCGTATTTGATCCGCGCCTCATCCATCACCCGCGCCAGACCCCGGCGCACCTCGCGGTCATGGCCGGTCCCCGGCAGATCCAACGCCCCCTGGCACAGTTCGCCCTCATACACCCGCGAAAGTTTCACCCCCGCCAGCCGCAGGCTCACGCGCCGGTCCCACGCACGCCGCAGCAGCCGGTCGATCAACCCGTAAACATCCGTCTCCAGATCTGTCGGCTCCCCCAGACTCTCGCTGCGCCGGCTCGACTCCATGTCATTGTAACGCACCACCACCTCCACGCAGCGGATCATCTTCCCGTCCCCGCGCACCTTCGCCATCAGCCGGTCGGCCATCCCGCGCAGCTTCCGCTGCACAAACTCTTCGTCCACCGTGTCCGCGTCGAATGTCTCCTGCTTCCCGTAGGACTTGGCCTCCGAGGGTTCCGTCACGACCGGACGGTCATCACGCCCCTGCGCCGATTCCCACAGCGCTCCGGCCCACGATCCCGCGAGCAGTTCGAGGCTCTCCGGCGGAGTCTCCGCCACCTCGCCGATCCGATGCAGACCCGCCGCCCGCAGAACCTGCTCCAACTTCGGACCCACCCCCGGCAGCCACTTCACCTCCAACGCCGCGAGGAAATCCCGCTCCCCTCCCGCCGGCACCTCGAGGAAATTGTCCGGCTTGCGCAGCTTCGACGCCACCGCCGCCACCAGCTTGTTCGTCCCCAGCCCCTGCGACACCGACAACCTCAGCCGCTCCCGGATGTTGCGCCGCAGACGCTCCGCCGCCTCGCGCGGACTCCACCGCGTCACCCCCGAGAGATCCCCATACCCCTCGTCGATCGATCCCACCTCCACCAGCGGCGTGTAATCCTCCGCCATCGAAAACATCATCCGCGAAAAATGCTCATACCTCTCGTAATCGCCCGGCAGGATGATCAAATGCGGGCACACCTTCAGCGCCCGTGCCGTCGGCATCGGCGTGTA
>JACSRX010000051.1 GCA_014879535.1 Chthoniobacterales bacterium | reverse complement strand
TTCGATGCCGCCGCTCCCGGGCTTTCACCTGCGCCATCCCCAACGCCCGCGCCGACCTCGGCGGCGTGGAATGTTTACGAACCCGGACGCATGCCACGCGGACGCCTCGTTGATCTCAATACCGCACGCTCCATGGCCGCACAAGGCGCCCCAGCCGAACTTTCCTACCTCTCCGGCGACTTCAACGTGAGCGCCTCCGGCCCCGGCCGCGCCGTGCTGCGCGGACGCCGCGGCGGCGGCAATGTCCGCATCATCGTCGATTTCCCCGCTGGCAGCACGCCACCGGGCGAGGGCGAGACCGTCCGCCGCGACGCCTCCCGGCCGTTCCAGATCACGAGCGTCGAGGAAACTCCCGAAGGACAGATCAATGTCCACGTCCGCGAAGTCACCCGCCCCTGACACCGGCCTCGCCGCCGATCTGCGTCAGCGCATCCGGGACCGGGGAACCATCGGCTTCGACGAGTTCATGGCCGCCGCGCTCTACGATCCGCGGGGCGGCTATTACGCAACCTCCGCCGCGCGCGTCGGCAAGCACGGCGACTTTTTCACCAGCGTCAGCGTCGGCCCGGTCTTCGGGCGCCTCCTCGCCGCGCAGTTCGCGGCCATGTGGGAGCAACTCGGGCGCCCCGACGACTTCACGCTCGTCGAACAAGGCGCCGCGGATGGACAGCTCATGGCCGACATTCTGCGTGCGCTCGATGCGGAACACCACGGGTTCCGTCCACGCGCCGTGATCATCGAACCGCTCGCCATCCTCCGCGCCGCACAGGAACAAACCCTCCACCCGTGGCGCGGCCGCCTCACCCACATCGACCGCGAGGGCCTGCTCCCGCCCTTCACCGGCGTGCTTTTCGCAAATGAACTCCTCGACGCCTTCCCCGTCCGTCTCTTGGTGAAGGACGGCTCACAATGGCTCGAACGCCGTGTCACCCTCGACGGCAACCGCTTCGTGTTCACCGACGAAACCGTGCAAAGCGGCACCGTCCCTCCCGCCGTGCGCGCGCTGCCTCTCCCGCCGGACGCCCGGAGCTTCCAGATCGAATTCCGTCCCGACCTCGAACGCTGGATGCAAACCGTCGCCCCGGAATTGCAACGCGGATGGATGCTCCTCATGGACTACGGCCATGCCGAGTCCGCACGCTGCGAACCCCATCGCGGCGGGGGAACCCTCGCCGCTTACAGCAACCACCACCGCCTGGACGATCCGCTCGCATCGCCCGGCAGTGCGGACCTCACCGCCCACGTGGACTTCACCGCCGTCGCCCGCGCGGGCATGGACTCCGGTTTGGTCCTCGCGGGATACACCGACCAGCACCACGCGCTCGCCGCACTCGCCGCGCAGGTTTTCCCCGGCATGCGGAGCGCCGCACTTTCCCCGGAGGAAGCCCGCGAAATGCGCGCCCTGCGGCAGTTGCTCCACCCGGAAAGCATGGGCATCGCCTTCAAGTTCCTCGCACTCGCCCGCGGCACGGACACCACGCCCGCCGCCTTCGCCATGGCGGGGGATGCGCACAAGGCGCTATTCTCCTGAACATGCCGGACTTTGTCCGCCCCACCGCCGAAGCGCGCGAAGCCGCGAGGCACCCCGCACCCGGACGCCGCCCGGTGATGTTCCAGCGCTGGGAGAACCTGCTGTTCCTCCATTGGATCGCGGACCGCGAAGCCATCCAGCGCACCCTGCCCGATGGCCTGTTTTGCGACACGTTCGCCGGGACCGGCTGGCTCGGCATCGTCCCGTTCGCCATGCGCAACATCCGCCCGGCCGGGCTCCCCGCCGTCGGCCCGCTTTCCAATTTCCTCGAGCTCAATGTCCGCACCTATGTGCACGACCGGAACGGAACCCCCGGCGTCTGGTTTTACTCGCTCGATTGCAACCAGCCCCTCGCCGTGTGGATCGCGCGCCTGTTCTTCCGCCTGCCCTACTGGCACGCCACCATGCAGGCCACATTCGACCGCACCATCGGTTACGAATGCACGCGCCGCGGCTCCGGCGAAACCGCCGCCTACCGCTGGACTCCCTCCGGCGCACCACGCACTGCACCCCCGGGCTCGCTCGAATTTTTCCTGCTCGAACGCTATTACCTTTACGCCGCGCGGGGCGGCCGGATTTTCCGCGGACAAGTGGCGCATGCACCTTACGAGTTCCAACACGCCAAGGTGGAAACGTTCTCGACCATCCCCGCCGCGCAGGCCGGCTTTGACTCCCTCCCCGCCGCGCCGCAACATGCCGTTCACGCGCCGGGATTCGACGTCCGCATCTTCCGCCTCGAAAACATCCCATGAACCTCCACGGACTCCACCACGTCACGGCGATCACCGCCCGCGCCCGCGACAACCACGACTTCTACACCCGCGTGCTCGGCATGCGGCTCGTGAAGAAAACCGTCAACCAGGACGACGTCTCCGCCTACCACCTGTTCTATGCCGACGGCGCCGGCACACCGGGCACCGACCTCACCTTCTTCGACTGGCCCGCGACGCCGGAAGAACGCGGCACGCACAGCATCATCCGCACCGGCCTCCGCGTGGATGGCGCCGACCATCTCGGATGGTGGAAGGACCGCTTCGACGCCCATGGCGTCCGCCACAATGGCATCGGGGAACTCGACGGACGCGCGGTCCTCGACTTCGAGGATTCCGAGGGCCAGCGCCTGAGCCTCGTGGCCGACGGCGACGGCGACTTCACCCCGTGGGAACAAAGCCCCGTCCCGCCGGAGCGCCAGATCCGCGGACTCGGCCCCGCCACCCTCAGCGTTCCGAAAATCGAACGCACCGACCGCGTCTTCCGCAGCGTGCTGAACCTGCAGGCGGTCCGGACCTGCGAGCACGACGGGCGCGAGGTCCACGTTTACCAGATCGGTGAACGCCCCGGCGCCGCGCGCGAACTCCATGTCGCCGTCGAGCCCGGCCTCCCCTTCGCCCGCCAGGGCGCGGGTGCCGTGCACCACCTCGCCCTGCGCACCACCGCCGCCGATTACGACGCCTGGGCACGCCGCCTCGCCGAAGCGGGCGTGTCGAACAGCGGACCCGTGAACCGCTTCTGGTTCCGAAGCCTCTACTTCCGCGAACCCAACGGCATCCTCATCGAGATCGCCACAGACGAACCCGGCTTCACCGCCGACGAGCCGCTGGC
>JACSRX010000004.1 GCA_014879535.1 Chthoniobacterales bacterium | reverse complement strand
GAAGATGCGCTGGGCCACCAAGTGGGGCGCGGACACCGTCATGGACCTCTCCACCGGCAAGAACATCCATGCCACGCGCGAATGGATCCTCCGCAACTCCCCCGTCCCCATCGGCACGGTGCCGATCTACCAGGCGCTCGAAAAGGTGAACGGCAAGGCCGAGGACCTCACATGGGAAATCTACCGCGACACCCTCATCGAACAGGCCGAGCAGGGCGTCGATTACTTCACCATCCACGCCGGCGTCCTGCTGCGCTTCATCCCGCTCACCGCCTCGCGCATGACCGGCATCGTGTCACGCGGCGGCAGCATCCTCGCCAAATGGTGCCTCGCCCATCACAAGGAGAACTTCCTCTACTCCCACTGGGACGACATCTGCGACATCATGGCCGCCTATGACGTGAGCTTCAGCATCGGCGACGGACTCCGCCCCGGCTCCATTGCCGACGCCAACGACCGCGCGCAGTTCGGCGAGCTCGAAGTGCAGGGCGAACTCACCAAACGCGCCTGGGCCAAGGGCGTGCAGGTCATGAACGAAGGCCCGGGCCACGTCCCCATGCACATGATCGAGGAAAACATGGCCAAGCAGCTCGAATGGTGCAGCGAAGCCCCGTTCTACACCCTCGGCCCCCTCACCACCGACATCGCGCCGGGCTACGACCACATCACCAGCGGCATCGGCGCCGCCATGATCGGTTGGTATGGCTGCGCCATGCTCTGCTACGTCACGCCCAAGGAACACCTCGGCCTACCGAACAAGAAGGACGTCAAAGACGGCGTCATCGCCTACAAGATCGCCGCCCACGCCGCCGACCTGGCCAAAGGCCACCCCGGCGCCCAATACCGCGACAACGCCATCTCCAAGGCACGTTTCGAGTTCCGCTGGGAAGACCAGTTCAACCTGAGCCTCGACCCCGTCACCGCCCGCGAGTTCCACGACGAAACCCTTCCGCAAGAAGGCGCCAAAACCGCCCACTTCTGCAGCATGTGCGGCCCCCACTTCTGCTCGATGAAGATCACCGAAGACGTGCGCAAGTATGCCGCCGAGCAGGCGATCTCCGAGGAAGAGGCCTTGCAGCAAGGCATGGCCGAGAAATCCCGCGAGTTCACCGAGCGGGGTGCCGAGCTTTACCAGAAGGCATAGGTCCCATAAGTCCTATACGACCGATAGGCCCTATAAGTCTCCGCAGCCAACCTCCCCCCCATGCCCGCCCCCGAAGGATTCCTCCCCAAGGGCGGCAACTACCGCGCGCTGCTCTCCTACCGGAAAGCCGAGATCATCTACGACTTCACCCACCGCTTCTGTGAGCGCCTCCTCAGGCGCGGCGACCGCACCATCGACCAGATGGTGCAAGCCGCCCGCTCCGGAAAACAAAACATCGCCGAAGCCAGCAAGGCCTCGGTGACCTCCACGGAGATGGAGGTCAAGTTGACCAACGTCGCCCGCGCCAGCCTCGAAGAACTCCTCCTCGACTACGAAGACTTCCTCCGCACACGCGACCACCAGCCGTGGGACAAAAACTCCAAGGAAGCCCTCTACGTGCGCCGTCTCGGCCGCGCCCGCGACGAGAGCTTCGAGGCCTACCACCCCTTCTTCGAAGACCGCCCGCCGGAGATTCTCGCCAACATCGCCTTCTGCCTCATCCACCAGGCCAATTACCTCCTCGACCGCCAGATCAAGCGTCTCGAGCGCGACTTCGTCGAAAAAGGCGGCCTCCGCGAGCGCATGACCCGCGCCCGCCTCACCCACCGCAACCGCCCCCATCCGTCCTAAAAGTCCTATCAGTCCTATCGCTGGCCCCCGCACAGCTAAGCCGCAAAAAACTCGCTGACCGCCCGATGGATCTCCGGCGAAACCACCGGCCAAGCGTGCGCCGGCACGAGACTCTGGATCTGCACCCCCGCCTTCCTCCAACACGCCGAAGCTCCGGGCAGAACCACCGCGTCGAACGGACACCATGTCGCCAGCGTGGGGATCTCCCAGGGTGCCGCGTCAAGCTCCGCGAGGAAACTGCTCCCGGGCCGCATTTCCCGGCACGCCGCAAACGGCAACGCACACGCCGCGAGCGAACCATTGTGCGGTGAATGCAGGAAAGCCACGCGCCGGACGTTGAGATGCGGCGCCTCCCGCAACGCCGACCGGATCACGAGCCCGCCCATGCTGTAGCCCACGAGATTGATCGGCCCCGGCATGGCCTCCAGCGCCTGCCGGAGCCTCATGCCCTCGACCCGCAACGACGTGCGCCCGGAGTTCTCGTAGCGCCAGATCGAGCACGGCCCGACACGGGACTCGATGCGCCGGCGCAGCATCCCCCATCGCCCGTGCGTCCCCCAGATGCCGTCCAGAATCAAGGTCGTCATGACGGGATGTTCTCCGACAACACCAGCTTGCAGCAAGCTACCGCGAGCAGAATCGCCATGCCACCCGGCCCTGCGTCCGCCCCCATCCGTCCTGGAAGTCTTCTTGGAGCCGGAACTAGACGAAGGAACTTCCGCGCGGTAGGAAGCTGGGCATGTTTTTAGGCGAAAAAGCCTGCGTCTTCAGAGCTGGAAAGACCTGTTTGCACATGTGTGGTGTCAGGAATTGTTGACACAATCGGTTGAGCCGAGATTTGGCAGGGCTGGAGAAACTTGGTCGTGCGCCCTCTACTCCGCCGCGGGCGCTTCCGTGAGGATCGGCAGGTCGAATGTGAGTTTGGCCACCTTCGAATATTCTCCCGGCTCGTCGAGTGTCACTTCGCCGCTCACGCGGTCTCCGCTGACCGTGGCTTGGCCCTTGAGAATGTCTTGGGTCGGCTCGTTCTTCTTGGAAAAGACAGCGCCGCCGCCGTCACCCACCAGGTAACGCAGGGTGCCGTCTTCCTTGAAGGACGCCTTGATATAGGAGGGATAGCCTTCCAGCGTCATGGTGTCCTCGGCATTCGCCTTCACCACCTGCTCGAATTGCTTCGCCGTCAGGGGCTCGACCGTCGCGATGACGATGATGCGCGGGTCGTTGAGCGATTTGCCCCGCAGCGCGACCACATGATTGTAAACCGTGGGACGCCCCTGCACGGACAGACTGGCCGAGGTTTCCTGAGCCAGCCCGGACGCAGGACACATCAACGCAAGAAATGCGACAACCGACAATGAAGGCAGGAATCGAGTCATCATGCCGCGGATTGGAGCGCCCCCAGGAGTCCCC
>JACSRX010000094.1 GCA_014879535.1 Chthoniobacterales bacterium | reverse complement strand
CGCGGCGGCGGGGGGGTGCTCCGCGTGTTCGAACTGCAGCCGGTCGGGGGGCGCCGAATGACGGCAGAAGATTTCCTTCGCGGCCACAATGTCACGCGGGTTTCCGGGTGAAAACCGGAGGAGGGGTGCTTGCCGGGCGCCGTGGCGGTCCGTATCGTCCATAGGCTCACACCATCGCCTTCATGAAGGAGACTTACGTTTTCAACGCCCTGCAACTTGCGATCAGCCCGGTGATCCTGCTTTCAGCCTACGGCCTGCTCATGTTGAGCCTGACCAACCGCCTCGGACGCGCCATCGACCGAGCGCGGCAGCTGGTCAGCCAGCCGCAACCCCATCATCTTCCGCAGTTGGAAATCATCTCGAAAAGAGCGGTATGGATCCGCTCGGCGATCCTGTTCAATGCCATCGCGATGTTTGCCGCGGCGCTTCTCGTGCTGGTGCTGTTTCTCTCCGTTCTGCTCTCGGTGGATATCCGGGTCGCAGTCAGCATCCTTTTTCTCATCAGCCTGCTCAGCCTCGCGCTGTCTCTTGTTTATTTCATCGTGGATATCTTCGGCTCCCTGCGGGCGATGGAGGCCGAGTTGAAGGCACGGGTGAATGGCGGCGCCTCCTGATCATGGTTCCCGCGGGAAAAATCGGGATCGGGGCGGTTATGCTCCGCGTGGCTGCCTCGCATGGATTGGTCGCCCGTGGCGACCTTTCCGGGGGTGGCTTCGCGTGCCGAGGATGATTCGAGTTCGCGAATCCGAGATTGGCTGCCTCGCATGGATTCGAACCATGACAAAGTGATCCAGAATCACTTGTGCTACCGTTACACCACGAGGCAATACGAAGAGCCGGGTAAAATGCCCGGGAAGCGTGTGTTTTTCAACCGGAAAGGTTCTCTGGCCGCAGCTCTTCGAGGGTTTTGAGGACAGCTTGGGCTGTCTGGCGGTGGGTGAGATGGCTGGAATCGATGCGGACGGTTGCGGTTTCCCGGTAGAGGTGCTCGCGGGCCTTGTAGAGTTCCAGCAGTGTGCCGCGCGGGTCGTCGGTCTGCAGAAGCGGGCGCTTGCTGTTGCGGACCCGCTGGTGGAGGTGATCCGGGCTGGCGTCAAGCCATGCGACGGGACCGATTCGGGGGAGCAGTGCGCGGTTTTCGGGGGAGATGACAATGCCGCCGCCCGTGGCCACGATGAGGCCGATGCGCCCGACGAGGCCGCGCAGGGCGGCGGTTTCGAGTTCGCGGAAGTGCTGCTCCCCGTGACGGCGGAAGATTTCGGGGATGGAAAGCCGTGCTTCCTGGGCCACGAGGTTGTCCGTGTCAACCAAGGCAAACCCGGTGAGCGAGGAAAGAAGGCGCCCGACGCTGGATTTGCCGGATCCCATGAAGCCGACGAGGACCAGATTGCGGAACACGGGATCAGATCTTCACCACGTTGAGGGCCTTGGGACCGCGGTCGCTCGTGGAGAGTTCGAACTCGACGGTGTCACCTTCCTCCAACGTCTTGTAGCCCTCTCCGCGAATCTCCGAGTAATGGACGAAGATGTCGGCAGAGGCGCCACTCGGGTCGGTGATGAAGCCGAAGCCCTTCTTGTTGTTAAACCATTTGACGATTCCTTGAGGCATGCCAACAGGTTTGGTTTGTGAGAATTACCCAGCGCCGCCCGCGTTATGGTCGACCGAGGGGAGTGCGTCAAATGCATATTGGAAAAACAGTGGAGCGCGGGCATGATGCCGCCCTGTGAAAAGGGAGAATATCAAGCCGATCATCGGGATCGTGATGGGCAGCAAATCGGACTGGCCGGTGCTCAAGGCGTCCGCTGAAGTCCTTGATTCCCTTGGAATTGCCCACGAGTGCAAGGTGGTTTCCGCCCACCGCACGCCGGATTTCATGGCGCGGTATGCGAAGGCTGCGAAGGGCCGGGGGTTGCGTGCGATCATTGCGGGAGCGGGCGGTGCGGCGCACTTGGCGGGCATGCTGGCCGCGCACACGATGGTTCCCGTGCTGGGTGTTCCGGTCCCTGCAGGGCCGCTGCAGGGATTCGATGCGTTGCTTTCGATCGTGCAGATGCCCGGGGGTGTGCCGGTCGCCACGTTCTCGATCGGCGCGGCGGGGGCGAAAAATGCGGCGCTTTTCGCCGCGGCGTTGCTGGCACCCGGAAACGAGGTGCTCGGCCGGCGCCTGGAAAAATTCCGCTCGAAGCAGGCGCGCGAAGCGCTCGACTCGGTGCTGCCTACGGCATGACGACCCGTGTGATCCCCGCGCAAAGCGCGACGGAGGTTGCCGCAGCCGCGAGGGAGGCTGCGGACTTGCTCCGGCAGGGGCAATGCGCCGCGCTGCCCACCGAGACGGTTTACGGACTGGCGTGCGATGCGTTGAATGCCCGGGCGGCGACAGGTGTGTTTGCGGTGAAGGAAAGACCGGCCTTCGATCCGCTGATCGTGCATGTGGCCGGAACGCCATGGATCGAGCGGCTGACTGCAGCGCAAGGCACAGTTCTCGCGCTGGCGCAGAGGCTGGCCGAGGAATTCTGGCCGGGGCCGCTGACGATGGTGTTGCCGGCGGCCGAAGAAGGGGATGAGGTTGCGGTTCCGGATCTGGTGCGATCCGGATTGCCGACGGTGGCTTTGCGAAGCAGTGCCCATCCGGTGATGAGGGCGGTCATCGAGTCTTTAGGCGGTCCGGTGGCAGCCCCGAGTGCGAACCGTTTCGGCCGGATCAGTCCGGTCGCGGCGCAGCATGTCCTCGAGGAATTGGACGGTCGCATCCCCTTGGTGGTCGATGGGGGACCGTGCCGCCACGGACTGGAGTCCACGATCGTGCAGGTGGAAGACGGTCGGTTGGTGTTGTTGCGTCCGGGGCCGGTCACTCGCGAGGACTTGGAACGGTTCGCCCCGGTGGAACGTGCGACCGGGAAGACGCCTGTCGCCGCTCCGGGGATGTTGGAAAGCCATTATGCCCCGCGGACGCCCCTCAAGATACTCGGGGAGCAAGAGGGGTTGCCTGCCGATGCCGGGGAGAGCGGGCTGCTCGCCTTCGGGAGCGGGGGGGGGTTCGCGGTTGTGGAGGAGTTGCCTTCCGACCCCGTGGCGGCCGCCCCGTTGTTCTTTTCCGCCCTCCGCCGGCTTGATGCTTCGGATGTGCGGCGGATCTATGCGCGGCCAATTCCGGAATCGGGACTGGGCATGGCGCTGATGGATCGGTTACGCAGGGCGGCGCATGACTAAGGAGCGCCTCAATACGCGGGCCGCCGGGGTGGTGGCATTGGCGGTGATGCTCAGCCGTGTGCTGGGGTTGGCGCGGGAGCTGATCTTCGCTGCGTTGTTCGGGGCGGGACGGGGTATGGACGCCTATCTCACGGCGTATCGTGCTCCGAACCTGCTGCGCGATCTTTTCGCCGAGGGGGCGTTGTCGGTGGCGTTTGTCACGGTGTTTTCGAAACTCGGTGTTGAGCGGGGATACGAGGCGTCGTGGGAGCTTGCCCGCAAGATGGCGACGCTGGTGCTGGTGTTCATGAGCGTTGTGGTCGTGCTGGGGATCATTCTCTCCGCGCCGCTCATCGGCGTCCTGGCGCCGGGGTTCGATCCGGAAAAAGCCGCCTTCGCGGCGGAACTGACGCGGATCATGTTTCCGTTCATCCTGCTGGTGTCGCTGGCAGCCCTTGCAATGGGCATGCTGAACTCGCGGAACGTCTTCGGCGTGCCGGCGCTGGCATCCAGTTTCTACAACCTCGGCTCGATTTTCGGCGGGGTCACGCTGGCGTGGTTGATGGACCCGACGTTCGGTCCGCGCGCCTTGATCGGCATGGCGATCGGGACACTGATCGGCGGGTTCCTGCAGATGGCCGTGCAACTGCCGAGCCTTCGGAAGGTCGGCTTCCGCTTCCATTTCGATTTCGGGTGGGGTGATCCCCAGGTGAAGCGGGTGCTCATCCTGATGCTGCCGGCGGTGATCGCGGCGAGTGCGGTGCAGGTCAACGTGATGGTCAACAGCATCTTCGCCTCGTATCTGGGTGACGGGGCGGTGAGCTGGCTTGCCTATGCTTTCCGCCTGATGCAGCTGCCTCTGGGGATTTTCGGCGTGGCCGTGGCCACCGTGACTTTGCCGGTGGTCTCGAAGATCGCGGTGGGCGGGGACATGAAGCATTTCCGCGAAACCTTGTCGAAGGCGATCCGGCTCGCGCTGTTCCTCACGCTGCCGTCGACCGTCGGGCTTGTCTTCATGAGCAACGAGATCATCGGTCTGATCTACGAGCGCGGGAGGTTCACCGCGACGGACACGCTGCAGACCGGTGCGGCGCTGCAATTCTATGCGGTCGGCCTGATGGCCTACGCATGCATCAAGGTGCTTTCGCCGGCGTTCTACGCGTTGGATCGCAAGTGGACGCCGATGATCGTGAGTTTCGGAGCCATCGGGCTCAATGTGCTGCTCAACTGGCAGCTGACGTTCCGGATGGGCATGGGGCACCGCGGGTTGGCCCTTTCCACGGGGTTGTCGGCAGTGGCCAATTTCCTGGTGCTTTACCTGCTGATGCGAAACGCCGCGGGTGGCATGGAATCGGGGGCGGTGACAGGCTCGCTCGCCAAAATGCTGGTGGCCGCCGCGGGGCTGTCCGCAGCATGCCTCGCCGGACAGGATTGGCTCGGGCCGTGGCTGCATGGCCCCCACTTGATCGACCGCGCGTGGTCGCTTCTTGCCGTGATCGGCGCCGGGTGTGTTGTTTATTTCAGCCTCTGCGCGTTGCTGCGGGTGGATGAAGCGCGGGAAGCCATGGCCTTGATCCGCCGCAAAATCAGCCGACGGGCGATCGGGGCCCCGGGCGCATGAATCCGGTCAGGCCGTGGTGATGCGCGGGCGCAGCCAGCGGGCCATCATTTCGGTATCATGCGCCCCCGGAACCGTGGTGGGAGCGGAGGAAGACGCCGGATCCAAGGCGGGAAAGATTTCTCCGCCTTTCCAGACATGGGCGCCGGGGCGGTAGGGTCCGACGCGGCACGGGTCGCTCCATGTGTGGATGCCGAGAAGGCGGTCGGTCGCCGCGGCGGCGAGGTGCATCGGGCCGCTGTCCACGCTGACGATGAAAGCGGCGCGGTGCAGGAGCCAGATGAGCTCCGGCAGGGAGGTCCGGTCGAGCAGGTTGACAATATTCGCGGGGGTGGAGGCGAAGTTCACGGTGCCGCGGCCGACAAGCACCACGGGGTGCTCGACGGTCCTGCAGAATGCGAGGACGGCCTCGGGCGAGAGCGACTTGTGGTGTCCGCGCGAGATGGGATGGAGGGCCACGAAGGGCGCGGCAGGGAGAACGGCATCCGGTGCGCGTCCGGCGGGAAGGTTGAACACCGGCGCCCCGCCGATTTCCGCGCCGAGCGAGGCTGCCAAGGCGAGGTAACGCTCAACCGCGTGGGCCGAGGAAGAGACTTGGACGGTCCGGGTCTGGAAGAACCGCGACCCTTCGCGTGCATCCGAAAGCCCGCAAACCGGCACCCCGCGGAAGGCCCCCGCAACCAGGCCGGTGCGGAGCAGCCCTTGGAAGTCGAGGATGAGATCGGGGGTGGCATGGTGTTTCAAATCCGCCCGCCACCGGGCGAATCTCAGCCAACCGGAAGGGCCGCGGAAATCGGCGCGCGGGAAGATGAGGATGTCGTTGATGTCCGGGTTGTCCTCGAGGAGGGGAGACCACTCGGAGTTGACCATCCATGTGATGTGCGCGTCTGGAAATTTGGACCGGAGGGCGCGGACCGCCGGCAGCGTATGGACGATATCCCCGAGGGAGCTGGGCTTGAGGATGAGGATTCGGGAGGGATTCATGGCCTGAGGCCACTTTTCGAAACCTGTTCCGGGTTCATCGGCCGATCGCAAGCCGTTCGGCCAAATCGGGATGCAGGCCGGCATCGAGGATTTTTTTCTGGGTGGTCTCGATGTCGTAGGGGATGCGGCGGAGCTCCACGTCCATCGTCTCCGGTTTGTAAATGACATAGGCGGCGCGCCAGTCGCCATCGCGCGGCTGCCCCACGCTGCCGACATTGATGAGGTAGTGGGAGCCGGGGGTGAGTGTGATCTTGTCGAAGGGCTGCTTGCGGACGGCGATTCCGGTGCGGAAGAGAACCGGCTCGTGCGTATGGGCGCAGAAGCAAACGGGCGTTTTCTGGTAGGTGAAGCTGGCGGCGGCGTCCCCGGGGGTGACGATGTAGCCCCACTTGTGCGGGGTGTCCAAGGTGGCGTGAACCACCGTGAAGTCCCGGATGACGCGCTGGAGCCGGAGGGAGCGCAGCCAGGCCTTGTCCTCGCTGCCGAGCTGACGGCGCGTCCAGACAAGGGACTCCTCGGCCATGTCGTTGAACCCGCTGGGCGCGCCGGCCATCACGGCCTGCTCGTCATGGTTTCCCTTGATGGTGGGGCAATCCAGTTTGCGGATGATATCGATGCAGCCCACGGGGTCGGCGTTGTAGCCGACGATGTCTCCGAGGCAGATGTAGTGGGTGCAGCCTTGGATCTGGGCGTCGGCCAGAATCGAGTGGAGGGCCTCCAAGTTGCTGTGGATATCACCGAAAAGAGCGATGCGCATTACGAGACGAATGGCAAGAATCCGACGAATGGCGCCTGTTGGCAACCATGTTTAACACGGGGAAAGACAGGACCACTGGAGCACGACTCCTTCATGATGCCAAACAACGGCAGCGGGTGCAGGCACCTGCGGGTCAGGGATGCGCAGGGATGGGCTGCATCTGGCCGGCGGCCAGGCGGGTCTGGTAGTCGTCCCAGCTGAATTTCTCGCGTCCGGTCTCGATGGTGGTCATCGTGATGCAGTTGTCCACCGGGCAGACGAGCGAGCAGAGGTTGCAGCCGACGCAGTCTTCCTCGCGAACCTTGGGGACGGGTTTGCCGGGGACGCGGCCGGGGCCGAGTCCGTAGGGTGCGGAGTCCACGAGGTCGATGCACTGGTGGGCGCCGTCCTCGCAGGCGATGTAGCAGAGGTTGCAGCCGATGCATTTCTCGTAGTCGATGCGGGCGACGCGCTTGTAGTGCAGGTCGAGGTATTTCCAGTCGGAGAGGCGCTGCACGGAGGCGCCGGAGAACTCGGCAACGCTCTTGTAGCCCTTGGAGTCGAGGTAGTCGGAGAGTCCCTCGGCCATGTCCTCCACGATGCGGAAGCCGTAGTGCATGATGGCGGTGCAGACTTGGACGCTGAGGGAGCCGAGGGCGATGAACTCGGCGGCGTCGCGCCATGTGGTGATTCCGCCGATGCCGGAGATGGGAAGGTTGACTTCCGGGTCGGCCGCGCAGCTCTGCACCATGTTCAAGGCGATGGGCTTCACGGCGGGTCCGCAGTAGCCGCCGTGCGTGCTGAGTCCGGCGACGAAGGGCTCGGGGGTCAGGGTGTCGAGGTTGACGTTGGTGATGCTGTTGATCGTGTTGATCAGCGAGATGGCGTCGGCCCCGGCGCGCTTGGCGGCGCGGGCGGCATAGACGACATTGGTGATGTTCGGCGTGAGCTTGACGATGACGGGAATCTCGGCGGCCTCCATGACCCAACCGACGATGGTCTCGGCGACGTCGGGGTTCTGCCCGACGGCGGACCCCATGCCGCGCTCGCACATGCCATGCGGGCAGCCGAAGTTGAGTTCGATGCCGTCGGCGCCGCAGTCCGCGGAGCGTTTGACGAATTCGTGCCAGCGTTCGCGGGTGTCCACCATGAGGGAGGCGATGACGGCGTGGTTCGGCCAGCGCTCCTTGACCTCGCGGATCTCGCGGAAGTTCGTCTCGGGAGCGCGGTCGCTGATGAGTTCGATGTTGTTGAAACCGACCATGCGCTCCCCGGCGAGGTTGAGGGCGGAGTAGCGGGAGGAGACGTTGACGATCGGGTCACCGATGGTTTTCCAGACGACGCCACCCCATCCGGCTTCGAAGGCGCGGTGGGCTTGGTAGGCCGAGTTGGAAGGCGGGGCGCTGGCGACCCAGAACGGATTCGGCGATTTGATCCCGGCGAAGTTGATGGAGAGGTCGGCCATAAGAGGAGTGACGGGTGATGGGTGACGAGTGGCGGGTTATTTGGACATCGCGGCGAGAAGCTCTGGGACGCGGATGGGGTTGTTGAAGCCGGAGCCGACGGCCCCGTCGGAGGCGCCGTGGCGGGAGGGCTGAACAGGCCCGCTGACGCTGCCCCCGCCGAGCATGGCGTGGATGCCGCGGGCGGCCTTCCGGCCCTCGGCGACGGCGTTGACGACCTCGCGTCCGCCGTTGGCGCAGTCGCCACCGACGAAAAGCTTCGGCAGGCTGGTCTGCATCGTGGCGGGGTCGTGCTCGACACGGCCCTTGCGGTCGAGCTTGAGGCCCGGGAAGAGGGAGGTGAACAGCTCGGTCTGTTTTTCCTGGCCGACGGCCTTGAGGATGAGATCGAAGGGCTCGATCCATTCGCTGCCGGGGACGACGGAAACCTTGCCGTCGCGGACTTCGGTCTTGGCGAGGCGGAGGGCCTTGACGTGACCGTTTTCCCCCAGCACCTCGAGCGGGATGGTGTGGAAGAGGAAGCCGGCGCCGTCGGCCTTGGCGAGGTCGTATTCGAAGTGGTAGGCGGGCATGTCCTCCTCGCCGCGGCGGTAGATGATCGTCGAGGTGTCGGCGCCGAGGCGTTTCGATTGGGTGACGGCGTCGATGGCGGTGTTGCCGCAGCCGAGCACGGCCACGCGGCGTCCTACGGGCACATCCTGGAGGGGGCGGGTGCGGATCCACTCGATGAAGTCGAGGGCATCGACCACCTCCGGAAGGTCCTCGCCCGGGATGCCGAGGCGGTTGGCGCCGCCGAGGCCGAGGCCGAGGAAGAGGGCGTCAAAGTCGCGCTCGAGGTCGGCCACGGAGATGTCACGGCCGACGGCGGTGTCGTAGCGGAATTCGACGCCGAGACGCCCGATCATGCGGACCTCCTCGATGCTGATCTCGGGGCGCATCTTGTAGTAGGCGATGCCGTAGGTGTTGAGTCCGCCGCCTTCCGGTTTCTTGTCGAAGACGGTGACGCCGTAGCCGAGTTGCGCGAGTTCCGCGGCGCAGCCGAGGCCGGCCGGACCGGCGCCGAGGACGGCGACGCTCCTGCCGTTCTTCTCCGCGGGTGCGTGGAGCACCTCGATGCCGTTCTCGTAAACGTGGTCGGTGGCGTGGCGCTGGAGGCGGCCGATCTTGACCGGGTCGCCTTCGAGGTCGAGAACGACGCAGGCGCCCTCGCAGAGGACCTCGGTGGGGCAGACGCGCGCGCAACTGGCGCCGAGCACGTTGGATGTGAGGATCGTGCGCGCGGAACCGGTGAGGTTGCCGTTGGCGATTTTCTTGATGAAAGACGGGATGTCGATGCCCGTGGGACACGCCATGATGCAGGGGGCATCGAAGCAGAAGAGACACCGGTTGGCTTCGATGAGGGCTTCCTGCGGGGTGTAGGGCGGCTTGATTTCCGCCATGTTGGCGGCGGCCGTCCCGGCGTCGAGCAACGGTTGGATGGGCATAACGACTTGGTGTGTTGTCGTCGGCGCGCTGTTGGGGGGAACGCGTGACTTGGTAGCAAATTAGATTTCGCCGCACCGCGGGCAAGACCAAAAAGCGCTTTTTTTTGGGCGGCCTGTGCGCAAGATCACGGCATGAGCAAGACCCCGGACCCCCTGCGCACCATCAACGAGTTGAAGGAACTGCGCTCGCTGACAGGCAACGAGGACGGCGCGCAGCGCGTGGCGTTCACCCCGACATGGGTCGCGGCGCGCGAGTTCCTGAGGTCGCGGTTCGACGGCCTGCCGGTGGAGATGCACCGCGACGCGGCGGGAAATTTCTGGGCGACACTGCGCGGCGAGAGCGATCGCGAACTGCTCATGGGCGGCCACTTCGACTCGGTGCCCAACGGCGGCTGGCTCGACGGGTGCCTCAACACGCTGGCCGGGGTCGAGGTGTTGCGGCGCATCAACGAGGAATACAACGGACGTCCGCCGGTCACGGTGCGCGTGGTGGACTGGGCGGATGAGGAGGGGGCGCGCTTCGGGAAGAGCCTTTTCGGGTCGTCGGCCTGCTCGGGGAACCTCGACATGGAGGAAGCGCGTGGCCTGGTGGACAAGGACGGCATCCGTCTGCCGGACGCGCTCCGGGAGGTCGGGATCGAGTTCGAGCGGGCGAAGGACTGCGGCAGTGAATTGAAAAACGCGGCGGCCTACCTCGAGCTGCACATCGAGCAGGGGCCGGTGCTGCTCGATCTGGATCTGCCGCTGGGGGCGGTGCTCGGGACGTTCGGCGTCGAGCGCCACGCGATCCATTTCCACGGGCAGGCGGCGCATTCCGGCAGCACACCGATGAACCGCCGCAAGGACGCCTTTCTCGCGGCGGCGAAGATGAGCCCGGAGATTTACCGCATCGCCGAGCGCAGCGGCATGGGCGTGTGCACCATCGGGTCCTGCACGACGAAGCCGGGCATCGTCACCAGCGTGGTCGAGGACTGCCGCCTCACGCTCGACCAGCGCCATCTCGACGCCGATAAGCTGGCCCGCATGCATGCCGAGGCGCGCGAGGCGAGCGAGCGGTTCGCCGCCGAGGGCGGGGTGTCCGTGTCGTGGGAAAGGATCTGGCACATCGCGCCCGCGCCGTTCAACGCCGATCTGGTCAACTTCTGCGACGAGGCGATCAAGGAAACGTGCGGTGTGTCGCACCGCCTCCCTTCCGGCCCGCTCCACGACGCCGCCGAGGTGTGCATGGCCGGGGTGCCGACGGTGATGATGTTCGTGCAGAGCCTGCACGGGATCAGCCACAACAAGATCGAGGACACCAGGGAGGAGCACCTGGCGCAGAGCGTGCTGGCGTTCGACCGGCTGGCGGAAAGGACCATGGCATGGATCAAGGCGCAGGCATGACAGAGAAGCTTGCGGCGCTGAATCGGGCTCCGGCCGGCGAATTCGTCCGGGCGATCGGTCCGGTCTACGAGCACTCGCCGCATTTCGCCGAGCGGGTGGCGGCGCGGAGGCCGTTTGCGAGCGCGGATGCGTTGCGCGTTGCGCTCCGGGCCGAGGTGGACGGTGCGCGCGACGAGGAGAAGATGGCGCTGATCATGGCCCACCCGGACTTGGTGGGACGCGTGGTGCTGACCGCCGAATCACAAGGCGAGCAGGCGGCGGCGGGTTTGAACGGGCTGTCTCCGGAGGAGGTCAGGCGTTTCCAAGATTACAACGCGGCCTACCGCGGGAAGTTCGGCTTCCCGTTCATCATCTGCGCGCGCCTGAACAAGAAGGATGCCATCCTCGAGGCTTTTCCGCAGCGGCTGGCCAATGACACGGCGACCGAGCGGGAGACGGCTCTCGGGGAGATCCACAAGATCGCCGCGCTGCGGCTGCACGACATTTTATGGGAAAACTGAGCACACACGTTCTGGACACGATGCACGGACGCCCCGCCGCCGGCATGAAAATCGAACTGCGGAGGCTTCCCGGCACGGAGCCGGTCAAGACACTCACGACCAACGCCGACGGGCGGACGGACGAGCTGGTGCTCGGGCCGGAGGAGGTCGCGGTGGGGGATTACGAGCTGTCCTTCCACGTGGGGGAATATTTCGGCGAGAGCAAGTTCCTCGATGTGGTGCCGGTGCGTTTCCGCATCAGCGACGCATCCGCCGGCTACCACGTGCCCCTGCTGTGCACGCCCTGGAGTTACTCGACCTACCGCGGGAGCTGAGCTGCACAACGAACCCCTGATTTTCCGATGAGCAAAACCCGAGAGTCCTCTGCGCTTGCAGCGCAGATCATGCGCCGCTCCGACGAGCTCGGGGCGGTGAGCGAGGAGCGCGGGTGCCTGACGCGGACGTTCCATTCGCCGGCGATGCAGCGGGCGAACAAGCTGGTGGCTTCGTGGATGGGCGGCGCCGGGATGGATGTCCGGGTGGATGCGGCGTTCAACCTGATCGGGCGCGTGCCCTCGGTGCGGCGCGGTGCGAAGTGCGTCCTGATCGGCTCCCACCTCGACACCGTGCGCAACGCGGGCAAATACGACGGTCCGCTGGGCGTGCTGCTCGGCATCGCCGTCGCGGAGCGCCTCCGCGGGACGGCTTTGCCGTTCCACCTCGAAGTGGTCGGGTTTTCGGACGAGGAGGGTGTGAGGTATCAGACGACCTACCTTGGAAGCCGGGGCATGTGCGGCCTGCTGCGTGCGGCGGACCTCGCGCGCGTCGAGGAGAAAGGCATCGCCAAGGCGCGGCGTCCCGTGCGGGAGATGCTCGCCTACCTCGAGGCCCACATCGAGCAGGGCCCGGTGCTCGAGGTTTCCAACCGTCCCGTCGGTGTGGTGACGGCCATCGCGGGGCAGACACGAATCCGTGCGTCGCTCACGGGCTGCGCGGGCCACGCGGGCACGACGCCGATGCACCTGCGGCAGGACGCGCTGGCCGGTGCCGCGGAGATCGTGCTGGCGGCGGAGAAGATGGGCGTGCTGGCGACCGTCGGGCAGCTTGAGGTGGATCGCGGGGCCAGCAACGTGATCCCGGGGCTGGTGCGGTTCACGCTCGATGTGCGCGATGTGAAGGATGCGAAACGGCGCGCGGCGTGCGCCAAGCTGCAGCGGCTGGCGGTCGCCGTGGCGCGGAAGCGGAAACTGAAACTGCGCTGGGAGACGGTGCAGGAAACGGCGACGGCGTCGATGGATCCGGCGCTGACGAAACTTTTGCTCAAGGCCGCCGGCAGCCGCGTGCCGAGGATGCCCAGCGGCGCCGGGCATGATGCCGCGGTGTTTTCCGCCTGCTGCCCGTCCGCGATGCTTTTCGTGCGGTGCAAAGGCGGCGTGAGCCACCATCCGGGCGAGAGCGTCAAGGAATCCGACGTGGCCGTGGCGGTTGACGTGCTCGTCCGCGCCGTGCTTGAACTTGCGAAGCGTCATGGCTGATTTCGTCATCAGGGGAGCCAGCGTCTGCCTGCCCGAGGGGGCGGTGGAGACCGACATTGCGGTGGAGGACGGAAAAATCGCCGGGATCGGCGGCGAGCCGACCGCGTCCGCGGAGATCGATGCGGAGGGATTGATTCTCCTGCCCGGTGCGGTTGACGCGCACGTCCATTACAACGAGCCCGGGCGGACCGACTGGGAGGGGTGGGCAACCGGTTCCCTGGCCTCGGCGGCAGGCGGGGCGACCTGCGTGTTTGAAATGCCACTCAATGCCGATCCCCCCACGCTGGATGCGGAGAGTTTCGCGCGGAAGCTCGCGGCGGCCGGGGCGTCGTCGGTGGTGGATTTCGCGCTGTGGGGAGGGTTGACGCCGGTGAACCTCGACAAGCTCGGGGAACTGGCGGAGTGCGGGGTGATCGGCTTCAAGGCGTTCATGTCCTCCAGCGGGATGGAGGATTTTCCGCGTGCGGATGCCACGACCTTGCGTGCGGGGATGAAGCGGGCGGCGGAGCTGGGTCTTCCCGTGGCGGTGCACGCCGAGGATGAGCAGACGGTGTCGGCGCTGGCGCGGGAGGCGGTGGAGGCGGGACGCACGGGGATGCTCGACTACCTTCATTCGAGACCCATCGCGGCGGAGGTGACGGCGATCCGCGAAGCCTGTGAGATCGCCGGCGAGACGGGCTGCCGCCTGCATGTGGTGCATGTGAGTTCGGGCGAGGGATTGATTGCGATCGAAGAAGCATCCGCGCGTGGCGTCGATGTCACCGCGGAGACGTGTCCGCATTATCTGGTCTTCAACGAGGAGGATGCGGTGCGCCTGGGTGCTTTGGCGAAATGCGCGCCCCCGCTGCGGTCGGAAGTGACCCGTGCCGACATGCTGATGCGCGTGCGTGGCGGGGAGGTGGACACCATCGGCACCGACCATTCGCCGTGTCCTCCGTCGATGAAGGTGGGGGACGACTTTTTCAAAATCTGGGGCGGGATCATGGGGGCGCAGCAATTCCTGCCGGCCTTGTGGGAGGCAGGGTTGGGCGTCGCCGAGATTGCGCGGCTGACGGCGAAATCTCCGGCCGCCCGGTTCGGTCTCGCGGACCGCAAGGGCACGATCGCCGTGGGGCTCGACGCCGACTTGGTGTTGATCGATGCGGGTAAACCTTCCGAATGCCGAACCTCGGATCTGCTGACGAGGCATGCGGTGAGTCCGTATGCCGGCAGGATGTTTCCCGCGGCGGTCGCGGAGGTCTGGATCCGGGGGATTCCGGCTTGGTCACGGAAGGCGGGTCGGGGAGTATCCAAGGGGCGCTTCCTGCGTCCGGCGGGTTAGCAAGCTGCGTCCGGGATTGTCACAAGCTTACCTCTTGATGGAATGCGGGAGCAGAGCGAGAATCGCCGGGTTATGGCCCGGTCCTCCCGCACCCCTGCGCCGGGACCGTCGTTGCTGGGGTCGCTTTATCAACTGTTGCGCGAGGCGTCGCGCGCGGTGGAGAAGTTTCCGGGAGATCCGGCAGGCATGGCCCACCTCCTGAGGACGCGCGTGAAGCGGCTGCAATCGTTGTGTCGCCTGGTGCCCCGCGGGGAAAAGTGGCGCGACGCGTTTCTTCCGCCGTGCCGGGATCTCAAGGATCTGTTCGCCGAGACGCGGGATGCGACGATCGTGCAGGGGTTGGCCGAGAGGTATGCGCCGGGGGAGGCGAGGCATCTGCGGGTGGCGGCACCCCCGGATTTGGCGCGTGCGGAAAAATTGATCGCCTCCGCCACGAAGGTGTTGGGGGATTATGTGCGATGGGATTCCATCGAATGGAAGGACATCGCCGACCGTGCGGTGGGAACCTACCGGGCCGCGCGCGGCGCATGGCGGGCTGCCGAGCACAAGAACGCCCCCGACGCGGAGTTCCACGACTGGCGCCGGCGGGTGAAGCGCCTGCTCTACCAGTGCGAATACCTCGGCGGACGTGCACGCCTCGTCCGGTTCACGCGTCGCGTGGACCGTCTGGGAGAGATCCTTGGCGAAATCCAGGATGTGTGCATGGCCGAGGATTGGCTGAAGAAGCACCGCACGCTTTCCGTGCCGCCCGACCTCGCCAGGACGAAGCAGACCCTGCGCCGCGAGGCCCTGCGGCGGGGGCCGGTTCTTCTCTCCCCGCGGCCGCGCGAGTTCCGGGACCTGCTCGGCTGAGCGAGGTTTGTGCTCGTCAGGGCGCGGGAGCGGCGGCATTTTTTGCGGTGCATGATCCCGACTCCCCTTGGCACCACGCGCACGGTGGTGCGTCCCTTGTATGCGCTCATCGCGCCCGACAGCCATGTGCCGAGCATCGAGCCGGCGTGGAAACAGACGGCGGTGTTCGCCCTGGTTTCGCCGGGGATGGGGGCACGTCTGGTGCAGACGCTCTATGTGGTCGAGGCGGGTGGAGGCGGCGCCGGGCACACGCACGGGGAGGAGCATTTTTATTACGTGGTCGAGGGCGCCTGCCGTGTGAACGGCCATGATCTCGCCGCGGGCGGATTCGCCTACATTCCGGCGGGGGGCACGTTCGAGATCACCAGCGCGCCAGGGGTGCGGCTGCTGCTGTTCGCAAAACATTACGAAGTGTTTCCCGGTTGCGCCGTGCCCGAGGCCTTGTTCGGACACGAGGGGAAGGTGGCTTCCGAACCGTTCCTCGGCGACCCGGCGGCGCGGCTGCAGGCGCTGCTGCCAGACCGTCCGGAGTTCGACATGGCGGTGAATGTCTTCACGTATGATCCGGGCGGGACGCTGCCGTTCGTGGAATGCCACATCATGGAGCACGGCATGCTCATCCTCGAGGGGGCGGGTGTTTACAAACTCGGCGACGACTGGCATCCGGTCGAGGCCGGGGATGCCCTGTGGCTCGCCCCGTATTGTCCGCAATGGTTCGTCGCGATGGGCAAGTCACCCGCCCGCTACATCTACTACAAGGACGTGAACCGCGCCCCGCGCCTCGCCTGATGCCGTCAACCCCCCCCGAAATCAACTCGCCGCTCCTGCAGAAGCGGATCGATGAATTGTCCCTCATCACCGAGGCGGAACCGCCGGTGGTGACGCGCGTGCTGTTCTCGGATT
Source organism: Chthoniobacterales bacterium (assembly GCA_014879535.1). Taxonomy (GTDB): domain Bacteria; phylum Verrucomicrobiota; class Verrucomicrobiia; order Chthoniobacterales; family JACTMZ01; genus JACTMZ01. The sequence goes on along the minus strand of JACSRX010000094.1, from coordinate 38,512 downwards.
CCGACCTGCGCGGGCGGCAATTCGTGAGGAACCTCTGCGAGGAGGCGGGGCTTGCGGTGCGCGTGGACGAGGCGGGCAACATGTTCGCACGGTGGGAGGGGAGCGCGCCGGACGCCCCGGCGGTGGCGACCGGGTCGCACATCGACGCGATCCCGAACGCGGGGAAATTCGACGGCGTGGTCGGCGTGCTGGGCGCCCTCTCCGCGATCGAGGCCTTGCAGGAATCCGGCTTCCGTCCGATGCGGAGCATCGAGATTGTAGTTTTCACGGCAGAGGAACCGACGCGTTTCGGCATCGGCTGCCTTGGTTCAAGGATGCTCGCGGCATCCATCCCGCTCGGCAAAGTGAGGGGCCTCCGCGATCCGGACGGCCTTACATTCGACGAACTCCGCGCGCGGGCCGGCTTGCGCGGGGCTTTGGAATCGGTGGCGCTGCCGAAGGGATTTTATTCCGCCTTCATCGAGTTGCACATCGAGCAGGGTCCGCTGCTCGAGCAGGAGAACCTGCCGATCGGCATCGTGCAGGCCATTGCGGGTCCCAGCGCTTACCGGGTGCGCATCAAGGGTGAGGGGGGACATGCCGGCGCGGTGCTCATGCCGGGGCGGCACGACGCGTCCTTGGCGGCGGCCGAGTTCGCCCTTGCGGTGGAGAAGGGGGCGCTTGCCTCGGGCAGCCCGGACACCGTGGCGACGACGGGCAAGTGGGAGATCTTTCCGAATGCGATCAACAGCGTCCCCTGCGATGCCGTGCTGGAGATCGACCTTCGCGACACCTGCCTTGAGACGCGGGAGAGGGCGCTCATGCTGGCACGGGAGGCGTCCGTGGAAATCGCGGCGCGTCGGGGCGTGACCATCACATGGGATGAAATCAACGCCGATCCCCCGGCCGACGGCGATCCGCGGACGATCGAGATCGCCGAGGACGTCGCCTTGCAGATCGACCTCGCGAGCCGGCGCATGGTCAGCCGCGCCTACCACGATTCGCTGTTCATGGCGAGGGTTTGCCCGACGACGATGATTTTCATACCCTGCTTCAAGGGCTACAGCCACCGGCCCGAGGAATACAGCGACCCGGCGCATGTCGCCCAGGGCGCGCGGGTGCTTGCGGGAACGCTGGCGCGGCTTTCGCACCAACCACTATGAAGACACCCCACGGAATCGAGATCAAAGGACAGGATCAGCCCGGCCAGGAGCGCGTGCTCACGCCGGAGGCGATGGAGTTCGTCGCGGGATTGCACCGCGAATTCAACCCCGAGCGGAAGCGGTTGCTGCAGGCCCGGGTGGACAGGCAGAAGCGCATCGACGCGGGCGAGATGCCGGATTTCCTCAGCGAGACGGCGCACATCCGCGCCGACCACCATTGGCAGATCGCGCCGGTCCCGGCGGATTTGCAGGACCGTCGGACGGAGATCACGGGGCCCGTGGACCGCAAGATGGTGATCAACGCGCTCAATTCCGGCGCGAAGGTGTTCATGGCCGATTTCGAGGATGCGACGGCGCCGACGTGGGCGAATGTCATTTCCGGCCAGATCAACATGCAGGACGCGGTGCGCCGCACGATCACCTTCGAGGGCGGCGGCAAGAGCTACAAGCTCAACGACAAGACCGCCACGCTCATGGTGCGTCCGCGCGGATGGCACCTCGAGGAGAAGCATTTCCTGGTCGATGGCGAACGGGTGAGCGGCGGACTGTTCGACTTCGGACTGCATTTCTTCCACAACGCGAAGGCGGCGCTGGATCACGGCACGGGTCCGTATTTCTACCTGCCCAAGATGGAGAGCCACCTTGAGGCGCGGCTGTGGAACCGCGTCTTCGAGCACGCGCAGGATGCGCTGGGCATCCCGCGCGGCACGATCAAGGCCACGGTGCTCATCGAGACCATCCTTGCGGCGTTCGAGACCGAGGAAATCCTGTGGGAGTTGAGGGACCATTCCGCCGGCCTCAACTGCGGGCGCTGGGACTACATCTTCAGCTTCATCAAGAAATTCCGCAACCGCCCGGGCTTTGTGATGCCGGAGCGCGCGGAAGTGACGATGACGGTGCCGTTCATGCGCGCCTACTGCCTGCACGTGATCAAGACATGCCACCGGCGCGGAGCCCACGCCATGGGCGGGATGGCCGCACAGATTCCCATCAAGGGCGACCAGGAGGCCAATCAGGCCGCGCTGGCCAAGGTGCTCGCCGACAAGGAGCGCGAGGCCTCCGACGGGCATGACGGAACATGGGTGGCGCACCCCGGCCTGGTGCCGGTGGCCTTGCAGGCGTTCGACAAGCACATGCCGACGCCCAACCAGATCTTCCGCCAACGCGACGACGTCAATGTCACCCCCGGGGAGCTTGTTGCCGTTCCCGAGGGCAGGATCACCGAGGCCGGTCTGCGCTCGAACTTGAGCGTCGGCATCCAATACCTAGAGGCATGGCTCGGGGGCAACGGCTGCGTGCCGCTCTACAACCTCATGGAGGATGCGGCCACGGCGGAGATTTCGCGCACCCAGCTCTGGCAGTGGATGAAATACGGCGCCAAGCTCGACGACGGCCGGGTCATCACGCCGGCGCTCTACGACGAATGGCTTCCGCAGGTGATGGCCAAGATCGAGAACGAGGTCGGGGCGGAACGTTTCCGCAGCGGCCATTACAACAAGGCGGCGGAGCTTTTCACGGAAATGTCCAAGAGCGCTGAGTTCGAGGAGTTTCTGACATTGCCAGCCTACGATTTGATCGATTGACCCGGCGGGGTTGGGGCGGACCCTCCACAAAAATTCCATTTGCGGACCGAGCCGACCGGTGCTAATCGGAAGACTGTAGCAAGTGTGGGACCGCAGCCCGGTGTCCGCGCTGCAGTCTGAATGAAAAACATATCGCGTTTCGGTGCGGCCAGCTTGCTGCTGGCCGCTTTTATTGTCGTCCTTGTTTCCCTGCTGACCACCGCTCCCCCCGAGCAACCGGCCGCCTCCCCGCAGGACCAGGTTTCCCAGAGCCCTCCGGCATCCAATTCGGATCCGCTGAGGGCGCTTGACGCTTCCGTTCCGGCCGACGTGCCGGTTGCGGTTCCGTCCACAGCTTCGGTCGCGCCGCCGCAGGTTTCACCCGCGGCGCCTGCCGCCGCCGCTTCGGCGCCCGCCGTTCCCTCCGGGCCCGCCTCCACCGTCCGCACCGATGTGTTGCAGGTGCCGCAGGCCGTTGCAGGATCAGCCGCCGGCACCGCGTCGGCGGCCATCGTTTCCACCGGCCCGGCTCCGGCTGTCCCCACGGGTTTCATCGGAAGGCGCTCGGCGGTTGAAATCCTCGCGGGCAAGGATCTCACCGATCCCGTGCAGCGCGCTCAGGCGGTGGCCGAGATGTCCGAGGTTGAGGAGGTGCGCATGGAGGCCGTCTTGGCGAAGGCCGAACAGATGGGCATCCCGGTGCGCATCGAGGGCCCCGGTCACAATGTTGCGATCCTTCACGACATCCGCGAGGAAGGGCCGCTCTACCGCAAGACCCTCAACACCAATGCGGCAATTTCCACCGGGGCCAACCTGCTGAATCAGGCACCCTACGGGCTTAACGGACAGGGGATGACCGTGGGTGTGTGGGACCAGGCGCGCGCGCGCACCAACCACGTCGAGTTGTTCGGCAAAATCACGATTAAGGATGGAACAAGTTCCAACAGCGAGCATGCCACGCATGTGGCGGGAACCATTGCGGCCAAGGGCGTGGATCCCAAGGCCAAGGGCATGGGCACCAATACCCTGATCAATTCCTACAACTGGGACAACGACTACGCCGAGATGACCGCAGCGGGCGCCGCGACGGCGGGGGACACCTCCAAGTTGCCCCTCTCTAACCACTCCTATGGCTACGGGGCGACAAATGCCGACATGGGCCGTTATGAGACCGAGGCCAGCACGACGGATGCCCTGGCTAGGAGCCTGCCATTCTACCAGATCTTCTGGGCCGCGGGGAACGAGCAGGATGAACTCACCTCCTTGGGCGGCTACCAATCGATCACGTTCAATGGCTTGGCGAAAAACATCATCACCGTCGGCGCGGTGAACGACGCCGTTTCGGGCGGCGTGCGTAGTCCGACCAACGGGACGCTCGCCTATTTCTCCAGCATGGGGCCCTGCGATGATGGGCGCATCAAACCCGACATCGTTGCCAACGGTGTGAACGTTTATTCCTGCGTGTCCACCGCGACAAATGCCTATGACGGCACCTACAGCGGGACCAGCATGGCGACGCCGAACGCGGTGGGGTCCGCCAACCTCCTTCAGCAGCTCTACAAATCCAATTTCTCCGGCCAGATCATGCGGGCCAGCACGCTCAAGGGTCTGCTCATCCACACGGCGGATGATCTCGGCCGTCCCGGTCCGGACTACCAATACGGCTGGGGTCTCATCAACGTGAAGGCCGCAGCCGACGTGATCCTCGCGCACAAGGCCAGCCTCGGCGCCCCGAAACTCATCGAGGGAACCATCACCGGCACCAACAAGGTGCAGACCAACTCCTTTGTCTGGGACGGCACCAGCCCCATCCGTGCCACGCTTGTGTGGACCGATCCTGCCGGCGCGGCGCAGACCAATTCCAACAGCCGCACGCCTAACCTCATCCATGACCTCGACCTGAAGATCACGGCGCCCAACGGCACGACCACCTACCTGCCCTACGTGATGCCGTTCGTCGGCGTCTGGACGACCAATTCGATGACCAATGCGGCGGTCACCGGAACCAACAAGGTGGACAATGTCGAGCGGGTGGACATTCCGACGCCATCCCAAACCGGCACCTACACGGTGACGGTCGGGATGTATGGCACAAATGTCCTCACCACCAACCAGATCTACTCCCTCATCGTCACCGGCGGCGCGGATGTGCCGGTGAACCCCCCGCCGACGGTGTCGCTTGATGCGCCGGTGGACGGGTCTGCAGTTCTTCCCGGCACCCAAATCAATCTCGCCGCCACCGCCACGGACACCGTCATTGGCGGCGGACCGGGTGTCGTCACCAAGGTCGAGTTCCTCCACGGGAACACCGTCATTTCCGAGGACTTCTCGGCGCCTTACGCGGCGACTTGGACACCTCCCGGAAGCGGCACCTACAACATCACGGCCCGTGCCACGGACAGCGAGGGGGCGACCTCCACTTCCGCGATCGCGCGCCTGACCGTGCTCACCGGGGACGGCACGCCGACGGTGACATCCTTCACGCCGACCAGCGGACCGGTCGGGACGTCCGTGGTGATCACCGGCTCGAACCTTGCGGGTGTCACAGCCGTCAAATTCAACGGTGCGGATGCCGCCGGTTACATCGTGGATTCGGCGACGCAGATCACGGTCCCTGTTCCCAATACCGCCACGACCGGGCCGATTTCGGTGCAGACATCCTTCGGGACAGGGGTGAGCGCCTCCAACTTCACCTTGGTGCAGTCGCCGGTGGTGATCAGCCAGATTTACGGTGCCGGCAACAACACCGGCGCGGTTTACAACGCGGACTATGTCGAACTCTACAACCGCAGTGACAGCACGGTCAGTGTCGCCGGTTGGACCATCCAATACGCCTCCGCCTCGGGCACTTCGTGGTCCGCCAGAACGCTGAGCGGGTCCATCGCTCCAGGCAAATATTTCCTGATCAAGACGGTGGGAGGTTCGTCCGGCACCGCGCTGCCGACGCCGGATTTCACCACGTCCACGACCCTTGACATGAGCGGCACATCCGGAAAGGTGGCACTTCGGAACAGCGCGACGGTGTTCACCGGCACTTCGCCCATCGGAGGGGAGGGCTTGCAGGATTTTGTCGGTTACGGCGCAGCGAACGCTTCGGAAACCTCCCCGGCGCCGGCGGCTTCGACCACCACGGCCATTTTCCGGGCGGATGGCGGGGCGACGGACACGGGCAACAACGCGGTGGATTTCTCCGCCTCGACGCCGAATCCGCGCAATGCCGCCTTCGGTGGCGCGTCTGCTCCCGTGATCACGAGTCCGCTCACTGCGAGCGGCACGGTCGGGACATTGTTCTCCTACCAGATCACCGCGAACAACACGCCGACTTCCTTCAATGCCGTGGGTCTGCCTTCCGGGCTGAGTGTCAACACCACCTCGGGCATCATCTCGGGCACGCCGTCGATTGCCGGGACGTCGAATGTCACCATCACGGCCACCAACGGCTCGGGCTCGGATTCGAAGACCCTTGTGCTCACGGTCAATCCTTCCGGCGGCGGGGGAGGGCCGAGCTACACTGTCGATTTCGAGGATGGGACCAAAGCGTCCTATGCATCGGGAAATGTGACCCTCAACGGAACCAGTTGGAACATGACCGAGGCATTGATCGGTTCCGGTGATTCCAATGACTTCAAAAATGGCCTCAAATCTGCCCGTCTGCGAGGTTACTCGACATCGGTCATGACCATGCTTGCCGACAAGACCGGCGGCATTGGAACCGTCAGTTTTGTGCACCGGCGCTACGGAACCGACACCCAGGTCGAATGGATCGTGGATTACAGCACGGACAGCGGTGCCAATTGGACGGAGGCAGGCAGGTTCACACCAGGGGCGGCCGCTGCCAACTTCTCTGCTTCGGTGAATTCGTCAAGTGCCTCGCGCATTCGCATTCGCACGGAGGCTTCGGGTTCAAGCAACCGTCGGGCCAACGTGGATGATATCGCCATCACTTCCTTCTCCGCTTCCACGCCGACCATTTCAGCGGTCGGATCGCTTTCTGCCGTCAACACGACCTACGGCTCAGCCTCGCCGGTTCCCTCGAGCTTCGTGCTATCCGGCACGAGCATGTCGGCGGGCATCTTGGTGACGCCGCCGGCGGGCTTCGAGGTTTCGCAGACGGCGGGCGGGGCTTCCGGCTATGCGGCGACCCAGACTGTCGGCGCGGCGGGCACCATCTCGAACACCGACATCTACGTCCGCCTCGCGGTCGGGACGACGGCCGGACAATATTCCGGCAATGTGGTCTGCAGCAGCGCCGGCGCCACCTCGGTCGATGTGGCGATCCCGTCAAGCAATGTCCGGCAGAAGGAACTCACCATCACGGCAAACGATCAGGCGAAGCCCTACGGGCAGTCCTTGACCCTCGGGGCCGGCCAGACGGCGTTCAATTCCAGCGGCTTGGTGCTCGGACAGACGATCGGCAGTGTGACGCTGTCGGCGAGCGGGGGCACCGGGGCGAACGACGCCTCGGGCACGTATGAGATCGAGCCGAGCGACGCCACCGGCGGGACATTCAGCCTGGCCAATTACGAAGTCGCCTATGAACCCGGGACGCTCACGGTCCTCGGCGAAACCTATGGAAGCTGGTCCGATGGTCTCACGGATCCCTCGCAGGGTGCGGACGTCGATGGCGATGGCATCCCGAACCTTGCGGAATACTTCATGGGGCTGAATGCCGAGTCGCCCGATGAAGGGGTGTCGTTCCACTACGCCAACGGCGTGATGACGATGGACTACCGCCGCAACAAGAACATGCAGGGCGTGAATGGTGCGGTGAAGTGGCATGCGGACCTGAAAACCGCGACGCCTTGGAGCACCAATGGCATCACCGACGAGTTCCTGAGCGACCACGGCACCTACCAGATCCGTCGCGCCACCTTGCCGGTGGCGCCGGGAGAGGGCCACCGGTTCATGCAGCTTGAAGTGACGGCACCTTGAGCGGCGATGCCATGAATGACAGGTAGGGCGGCACGGTCCCGCAGATGCAGGACGCCGTGTTGCATGAAAGAGCGTTCCCGGCCAGCCGGGGACGTCCGGCCCTCCCTTGCGTTCAGGAAATCATGCGATCCATAGGATCCCGGAGGATTCGATGCGCAGCGTGGCGGGGACGAGTTTGAGGCGGAGGGATTCGAGCGGCTGATTGGCGGCAGCTGCGGGGTCCGGGAGCGAGGCGGCGAGGGATTCGACCTCGCTTTCCAGCGCGGCGGCCTCGGCTTCCGCGGCGGCGAGGCGTTCCTGCGCGGTGCCGACATCGGCAGATTCCTTCATGGCGCGCGTGGCGCCGCGGGCGGCGGTTCCGGCGCGCGAGATGTGGCCGAGGCCGGTGGCCTTCTTGCCGAAGAGAACGCCGAGGATCGAGGTGCCGACGCTGATGGCGGTCTGCACTTGGGCCGTGCGGGCCTGAGTCTGCTGTTGGGTGACGGATTCGCGGCAACGCGTGATTTTCTTCGCGGCGGCCTCGGTCTTGGCTGCGAACTTCTGGCGCAGGCGGCGGATTTCCCCGTCGCGCTGCTCGCGGGCGGCCTGCTCGAGGTTCCGCCGGAATTCCATCTCGGTCTCGAATGGTTTTCCGGTCACGCGGCCGCAGCGCAGCACGGTGATTTCGAGGGATTCGCCGAGCTGGCGGCGCGCCTCAAGCTGCCACGCCGACTGGGTTGCGGCTTGCAGCGCGGTTCCCGGCGCGGGGGCGAACACGGATCCGCCATGAGGTGCCGGCGGAACGGCATCGGCGGGATCGCAGGTGATGGCGGCATGTTTCCACGACGGGGTTCCGTCCGGGCCGAGCGGGACGCTCACGAGGAAATCCGCGGCGGCTTCGGCCACCGGGCGGCGGCATGCGAGCGTGGCGCGGGCGCGGAAGCCGAGCGACGGATGGAGCGTGCCGGCGCCGGGATCGGCGACGAGTTGCCAGACACCGGGTTCGGCGGCGGGCGGCTCGGGCGAGGCGGCGCCGGAAAATTCCGGGGTGACGGGTGGAGTTGCCGGCTGCAGCGGCGGTTCGGCAGGCCGGGTGGAATCGGAGAGCGTGCGGATCTGCTCGCGGGTGAGCGGGCCGCGCAGGTAGCTCATGGTCCAGCGCGTCTGGAACATGAGCGGGGCGGGGAGGTGGACGCTGTTGAGGAGGAACACGCGCTTGCCGAGGGCGTTGAGCAGGGAGGTGAGCGTGGCGCGGTCGGCCCCGCGTCCCGCGCTGGCGCTTTCAAGTCCCTCGAGCACGCGCTGCTTGTCGCGGTCCGTCTGCAGGCGGCCGATGAACCACGTGCCGCAGTTCGACAGCGCCTTGTAGTCGAGGTCGGCGGGGTTCTGCGTGGCGAAAAGCAATCCGAGCCCGAAGGCGCGCGCCTGCTTGAGCAGGAGAAGCAGCGGGCCTTTCGACGGCGGATTGGCCACCGGCGGCAGGTAGCCGAAGATTTCGTCCATGTAGAGCAGGGCGCGCAGCGACGGCGTGCCGGGCTGGCGGCGCATCCACGCGATGGTTTCCTGGAGCAGGGTGGTGACGAAAAACATGCGCTCGGCATCGGACAGGTGGGCGATGCTGAGCACGGCGAGCCGGGGCTTGCCGGCGGGCGTGCGGAGGAGGGTGTCGATGTCGAGAGGCTGGCCGCCGGTCCACGCCGCGAAGCCGGGGGAGGCGAGCAGGTTGTTGAGCGCCATGACCAAGCCGGTGCGCTGCTTCGGCGGGTAGAAGTCGTCGAGGTCGAGGACGCCGATTTTGGCGAATGGCGGGTTCTGAACCAGGCCGATGAGGGCGGCGAGGTCGGGGGATTCCCCGCGCCTCCAAGCCTCCTGCAGGATGGCGGAGAGCAGGCTGAATTCGCGGCTGCGCAGCGGGTCCGCATCGATGCCGAGCAGTCCCAGCAGGCCGGCCGTGGTGCTCTGCACGCGCTCGGCGAGGAGTTCCGGATCGCCGGCCACCGAGGCATCCGGCGCGGCGAACGAGCGGAGGATGGACAATGGGATGCCCGCGCTGCTGCCGGGGGTGTAGATCGCGATGTCCGCATTCTCGCGGAGCGCGGCGATGCGTTCGGGCGACTGGCCCCAGTCCGCGAGTCCGCTTTTCCATTTCTGCGCTTCCATGCCGCCGAATTCCGCGGTCGTGACGCCCGCCTTGCGCGCATCCTCCTCGTTGACCCACGGGGCGAAGTCGGCGCCGTCCATCGCGGGGAAGGTCAGCAGCAGGTTGCCGAGGTCGCCCTTGGGATCGATGATGAGCGCGGGGATGCCGTCCATGGCCGCCTCCTCGAGCAGCGCGATGCACAACCCGGTCTTGCCGCTGCCGGTCATGCCCACGCACACGCCGTGGGTCGTGAGGTCGCTCGAATCGTAGAGCACCGGGATGTCGGTTGACTTGCCGTCGGCCCCCGCCTCGCGGCCGAGGTAGAATTGCCCGAGTTTTTCGTAGGTGGCGGGATCCATGGCGCGGATGATACAAGCCGCGGGCGGGTGCTGGCGAGAGCCGCGGGATCAAGCCGGAGATTGACGGCGCGGGTGCGTGCAGGAATTGTTGATCCGTTTTTCCGCGGAAACCGCGCGGACCGCACCCTCTCATCGACCCATGCACAGGCTGATCGTATTGCTGATTTTCGCCGGTTTGGCATATCTGGGTTACAGGATCTGGCTCGACCTGCAACCACCACCGGAGCCTCCGGCGGTCGAGGCAACACCGGCTCCCACTCCCGAACCAACACCCGAAACGACGGCCGAGCCGGAGCCCGAGGCCCGCATCGCCCCCGAGGGTGTCCTGTATGTGGTCAAGCGTTTCAGCGAACCCTTCGAGGAGGGGGTGCGGGGCTTCGCCGAGGGCGCGGAGGTGCGGCTGCTGAGGCAGGAGGAGGGCTACTACGTGGTGACGGACGGGGTCGTCGAATCCCGTCGCCCCCGCTCATGGTTCACGCGTGACCTTGATCTGGCGGACGACCTGCGCGAACAGCGCCTGACGAACCAGGCGGAGTTGGACGCGAGGCTGGCAGAAGAGAGAGCCCTCCACGAGGCGAGCGAGAGGGAACGGGCGGCGCGTTGGGAGGCGGCCTTGGAGGCGGTGGAGGCGAGCCGACTGGCCGCCCGCGAAACGGCGACACGGACGACGGCGACGCATCCCGGAATGACTCCCTTGCGCATCGGGGCGTGGAATTTGGAGCACCTCGGCAGCAGGAACGATCCACCGCGGACGGACGAGGACATGCAGGCGATTGCGGATTTCATCCGGGGCCTCAATGTGCAGGTGCTGGGGGTGTGCGAGATCAACGGAGCCGCGCCGCTCAAGGACATCATCCGCCGGCTGGGCCCGGAGTGGAAGTTCGTCCTCGGCACCAGCGGCAAGCTCGGAAGCGAGGGCCAGATCGCGCCGGGGGTTTTGTGGGATGACTCGCGTGTGGAAATGGTCTCGGCAGGCGAACTTTCCGAACTGCGCGAATCCACATCCTCCGGAACGCTTTTCCACCGGGAACCGGTGGTGGCGGCGTTCCGCGATCGTGCGGGAGGCCCGGATTTCCGAATGGTCGTGGTGCACCTCAAGGCGGGGAGGACCGAGGACGATTTCAAACGAAGGGAGGGCGAACTCTCGGCGCTGCGCAAATTTCTCCAGGAACTCACCACCGACCCGGATGAAGACAACGACATCGTGGTGGTGGGGGACTTCAACCACAGCAACACTTCGCCCGAGAGCCGGATTCTGGAGGACGAGGCATTCTCGCATTACCTCACGCGCCCGAATGCCGGCCGCTCGATCATCCATTTCGACAGCCAGATCGACAACATCGTGCCGCTGGGGACGTTCGAGGAGATCGACGAGCGCAGCTTCGCGGTGCACAACAAGGAGGGGCTGCGCAACCCCGAGGCATGGCGGCAGCGCTACTCGGACCATTTTCCGGTGACGGTGGATCTCGAGGAGGTTCCGGACGACGACCCGCAGGCGAAACTCGGCAGCCTGGGGAAGAGGCTGCATTGAGGGAAGGCGCGGGGGGACACACGGCCGCCATGACGAGGCACATTGTGGTGCTGAGCGGTGCGGGGATGAGCGCGGAGAGCGGGCTTCGCACATTCCGGGACAATGGCGGCCTGTGGGAGGATCACCGGGTGGAGGATGTGGCCACGCCGGAGGCTTGGAGGCGCAACCGGGCGCTTGTTCTACGCTTCTACAACGAGCGGAGGAAGGCCCTGCTGGCGGCGGAACCGAACCGCGGGCATCGCATCATCGCCGGGTGGGAGCGGGATCACGATGTCACCGTGGTCACGCAGAACGTGGACGACCTCCACGAGCGGGCTGGGTCGCGGCGGGTGCTGCACCTTCACGGCGAGTTGATGATGGCTCGTTCAACGCGCGATCCGGAACTGGTTGTCCCCGTGGCGGGAGGGGAACTGAAGGAGGGTGACCTCTGCCCTCGGGGCTCGCAGTTGCGGCCCCATATCGTGTGGTTCGGCGAGGAGGTGCCGCTGATGCCGTTCGCGCAGGCCGAGGTGCGGAGGGCCGATGTGCTCGTGATTGTCGGGACTTCGCTGCAGGTGTATCCGGCGGCGGCCCTCGCCTTCGAGGCGCCGGAATCCTCCGTCCGCATCCTGATCGATCCCGATCCGCCGCGGCTGGCGGGCGCCGGAATCACCGTGATCGCGTCGGGTGCAAGTGAGGGGTTGGCGGAGGCCGACCGGATGCTCGGTGAGCTCGATTTGGCGGGATCAGAGTGATTAGCATTGCCGAACGCTGTTGTTCCCTTCATTAATCTCCTGAACCCCATGGACAACGCCTTGCTGTATTTGGGTATGCTGACGGCGGGACTCTTCCTTGTCGGCTGGCTTGCCGTGAAGGTTTGGAGTCGGTGGCACGAAAAGGAGATCGTGGCGCGCGCCGCACTGCTTTCCGTGGAGGAGCATCACTTTTTCAACCTGCTGCGCGAGGCGGTGAAGGAGGTGCAGTATGTTTTCCCCAAGGTTGCCTTGGCGCAATTGGCGGAAGCGAGGGAGGGGCACAAGGTCCGCTGGAACAACGGACTCGCCACCCAGTGCGTGGACTTCGCCATTCTCGACCCTCACGACCTGCGCATTGTCGGCGTTGTCGACTTTCAGGATGGCGAGGCGAAATTGTCGGCCGCCGACCTCAGGGAGAAGGAGCGGGCGGACAAAATCGTCGAAGCCGCGGGCATCCCCGTGCTCCGGGTCAAGGCGGGCGAGACACACACGGTCGATTCCATCCGCCGTCTCGTGCGCGAGACATTCCCCCGCCGCATCACCCCATCCGCGGTGCGGATCGGAATGGACGGAAACGCAGTATGCATCCGGCTTGACGGCAACGCGATGTTCACCAGCAGCACGACGTTCCGGGACCTGACCCGGGAGATGAACCTGCGCGGGCACCGCGATTTCCGGCTCGATCTCGGGGCCTGCGACATCATGGACTCGACATTCATCGGCACCCTGATAGCGGTCGGCCTGCAATTGCGGCAGCAGGGAGGTGGACTGACCATCGTCCGCGCCAGCCGCGAATGCCGTGAGCAGCTGGATCAATACGGCTTGGGCCAGATCATCAAGATCTCCACCAACAACGGCACGGTTTTCACCCCCGAAGGCGAGTGGATGGCCTCCGGCTCGAAGGCCACCAATGCCGATCACCGCGAAACCATCCTCCAGGCGCACGAGGCGCTGGTAGCCTCCTCACCTGGGAACCGACTGCTTTTCCACGACGCTCTGGAATTCCTCAAGGGCAATGTGCCCGAAGGTCAAACATGAAACGCACCGCCACACCGCGATTTTGGTTTTTGACCTTGGAATGAAGGTGTAGCAGGCTCCCACCTTAGCTTTTGTGACTTACCCCGATTCTCATTCCGTGATCCCCCCGAAATCCGCCGCGGAGATGCCTTGGGGATTTGCCGGTCCCTTTCTGCGGTGGACGGCCTGTGCGGTGTTCCTGTGCCTCTGCGGTTCCACGAATCTCCGCGCCCAGGACGGGGATGGAAATCCGACCCCACCCGAGGCGGGAGTGATCACGGAGATCAGCGCCGCTTCCGATGCGCTCGAAGTTCCTCCGCCGTCCCCGGCCGCGCCGCCGACGCAGAGCCTGCGCGAGGCGGCCACCACTCTCGTGATGCCTTCCCCCCGCACGAGGGAAGTCGCCTATCCCACACCCGAGGGTCCGGCGGGGAGCGAGCCGATGGTCGTGATCGGCCGTCCGGCGGAACGGGCGAATTACGGCACCGAAGGCAACCGGAAGGCGACGCTGCTCCGCAGCACCCCTCCGGAGACGTTCACGTTCGACCGGTCCTCCCTGCGCGATGTCATGCGCTTCCTGGCCGAGCAGGCGGGCATTCCCTACATCGGAATCCCGGAGAGGTCGGCGACCGCCCAGCGACTGGTCACGTTCCGCATGACGGCCAGCCCGTTTGTCGCGCTGGAGAGCGTGGCGAGGCAGAATGACATCGGGCTGACTTATGAGGACGGTGTCTGGTTCATGCGCATCAAGGATGCCAATGTCGAGCGCGCCCAAGCGGTGGAGACGGACAACGAACTGGTCGGTGTCATCTACCAACTCAAGCACGACCCGGTGGACCGGGTGGATTTCCGCGACGGCAGCGGCGGATACGGCGGGGCCATGTCCGCCTCGCAAGGCGGCGCGGCGGGAAACTTCAACCAAGGAGGCGGCTACGGCGGGTCGGTGAGCACCCCCAACCTGCCGCTCCAATACTCGCAGCGGGTCTTCCAATCGAAGGCGCCGAGGATCGTGAACGAGATTCGTGTGATGCTCGGCATGAAGCCGCTTGAATACAATGCCGACGGAACCGTGAGCGATCCGGATTCCGTGAGCGGCACCGAGGCGCAGAGAATGGCATTGCCGCCTTTCGACGGGGCGATGAGCGCGGCGCGGACCAACGAGGCCACGCCGGCAGGCGGCGGATCGTCACTGTTCCCTGTGTATGTTCCACCGCAGAAACCGCAGGTCATCTACAACTCGGACACGAACATCCTCTGGGTGGTGGCCACGCGCAAGCAGCACCGGTGGGTGGCCGATTACCTGAGCAAGGTGGACAAACCGCAGGATCTGATCGCGATCGAGGTGAAGTTCTTCGAGACGCGCAAGAATCCGCAGACCGATTTCGGCATCAACTGGCAGGGCACGTTCGGCGGGGATGGCTTGGTGGTGCGGGGAAGGGCGGAGGCCAATCCGGCCGGAAACTACAGCAGCACGAACAATTTCAGCACGGTGGACGGGATCAGTTCCTCCATCAAGGCGACAAGCCTCACCACGGCGACGCCGTTCTCCGCGGTCCTGAGCACCAGCGAGGTGTCGGTCGCGTTGCAGGCGTTCATGCTCGACCGCGACAGCTCGCTGGTCCAATACCCGCGCGTCCTCACGATCAACAACCGCGAGGTGGCCATCACCTCGGCGGAGAACACCCCGGTCAACTCGGGGGTTCAGAATGTGTCGAGCGGGACCGTCGGCGGACAGAACGTGGGTTCGCTGGAATACGTCCCGGTCGGCACGCAGATCAACATCCTGCCGAAGAGCGTGGGCCAGAATCAGATCGCGCTCACCGTGGCCATCACCGTGTCGCAGATCGTGGATTACGTCCGCCTGAACCTCGGCACGGGCGAGAACCTCTACCCCGTGACCACGCAGCGTGTTTACAATGCCTCCCTTCAGGTGGATTCCGGCTACACCCTCGCGGTGGGCGGACTGGAGAAGACGGCCGACCGCAGCACCACCGGCGGCATCCCCGTGCTCAAGGACATCCCGGGAGTCGGCTACCTTTTCAAGAACAAGGGCCGGAGCAGGGACAAGTCGAACCTGATCATTTTCATCACGCCTTATCTCATCACCGATCCCGCCAAGACGCCCGGAATTTCCGAGCACCCGGAGGCCGTGATTCCGCTCAAGCCCGGAGTTCCTCCGCCGACACCGGAATTCACATTCGACGGCAATCTGGTGGGGGGACCGGGCTCGGTCGCCACGGCGCTGGCATGGCTTGATTTCCAACTCCGCTTCTACCGCCAGATCAACACCGAGAACCGCACGAGTCACAAGACCGTCGGGGATTTGCGGTCGGTGATCGCGCTGGCCCGCCAGCTCGAGTCGTATCTCTTGGCGCAAGTCGGGAATGGGGTCTACGGTTCCCCGGGGTTGGTTGAGCAAGCCGCCCAAGCCACCGCCCTCCTCGTGGATCTCAACAAGACCCTCGCAGCCGCCCAGGAGAATGTTTTTTAGGCGGGTTGCCTAAGCGGTGCAATGTGATGTAATTTAAGGCCGAGGCCATGAAGCATCCCCGCCAGTCCGGATGGGCGTTCACCTTGGTGGAACTGTTGGTGGCGGTGGCGGTCATCTCGGTGCTGTCCACCGTGGGCTACATCGCCGTGACGGGTGTGCGGGAGGGAACCGCCTCGAGCAAGCTGGAGCAGGATGTGGCGGTGCTCAACAACGCGATTGATTCCTACATGGCTTCCGGCGGGAGCATGGACAATGTGACCACGGCGTCCGCGGCCCTTGCGAAGCTCAAGACGAGGGCCACCGCGGCGAGTGCCGCCCGCACCCTCGGCGCCACGGGTTCCTTTGTGGACCCGCGCACCACGCTGGTTCTGCAGAATGCCGCGGAAGCCGGAACACCGGTGTTGAGGGCCTACTTCACGGCGACGCCGACTCCGCGTTTCTACACGGCGACGGCGGGTCCGGCGGGGATCAAGGAATTGGCATTGAACGAGGCGGCGGCGGCCGCAGCCCCGGCCACGGAGACACGGGAGCAGACCTTGGCACAGAACACGGAGAGCGGTTGGATCTGGGCTTACGAAGACAAGGCGCCCCCCGAGGAAGGTGCTGCGGCGGTTCCTGTCGCCACGGATTACCAGACCGTTTTCGAAAGCGGGACGACCGTGATCACACTGGATCCCCCGGTGATCAGCCCTGCGCAGGGATCGCGCACGATTCTGGAGTATCCGCTCACCCTCGGGATCTCCAACCCCAACCCCACGGGCTCGTCCGTGATTTATTACTCCCTCAACGGCGGTCCTTACGTGCTTTTCAGCACCCCGTTCACGATCGGACCGGGCGCGGTGACCGCGGTGTGTGTCAGCTTGGACAAGTCCCGCTATGCCGACAGCGCACCTGCAGCAGCCACCTATGGCGTGACGCCGATCCAGCTGGCCGTGGGGCTCAGCGCCCCGACATCGCTCACCTACGCCCAAGCCGGCGGCAGCATGATCGGCGAGGCGACGCAGTTCGCCCCCTCGGCGACGGTCAGCCTCCTCACCTCGGGCATCGCCTCCCAATACCTGAACGGCCTTCAGTTTCTCCACACGACGGATGGCAGCGATCCGCTGAGTTCGGGAACCGCGGTTACGAATTCCGGGACATCCACCTCGGTGGCGATCAATCTCGCCGTGTCGAATTGGGGGGGGAACGGCTCCCTGAATCTCCGGGCCGCGGCACGCGCCATCAATACGAGTTATTTCATTTCCTCGGCCGTGTCGGAGGCCACCGTCGTGGCCAGCCCCGTGGTGCTTCCAACCCCCCTCATTTCCCCGACCAACCAGACCGTGGGGTCTTCGGTGACGGTGGTGATGACCAACCCGGCCACCTCGGGACCCACCGGGGCCAATCTTGTGATCCGCTACACGACCAACGGAGTGTCGCCAACCGTCACCAACAGCATCGTTTACAGTGCTCCCTTCGCATTTTCGTCCTTCGCTGCCAACGAGCAGAAGACGGCGACGGCTTCGGCATTTCCGCCCAGCAATTACCTCACCAACTGGTTCACGGCGAGCGCCACGGCTTCGCGCACCTACACGGGTGCGGCCAACACCGGTTCGGGGCTGCCGGCGGGGGCTCTGGTGTCACTGGCGGAATTGCAGAACAATGTGGTGTTCCGCGGAAGCATGACCATTGCCGCACAGGCCACGCAGACAAACATGACGTTTTTCGGAAATTCCCGCATCATCGGGAACCTGTATGTCCCGGGGACGCCGGCCGTTTACAAGGATCACGTCGCTTCCTCCCAGTGGGACAACCAGTTGTGGTCTGCCACCAACGACACGAGCTTCACCAATTACATCCTTGGGAAGCAGTTCGACAACAATGGCAATCAAGTCATCCCGGCCACCGAGCCCGCGTCGCCCCGCGTGATCAACCTGAATGGGAGCGTCAACCCCACCAACTACCACATCCTCATCCAGGATTCCGCGAAGATCGAGGGGAAGATCTTCCGCAGAATCACTCCGCCATCGCTGCCCACGGTTTCCAACCCGGGGACGAAGTCCAACAACGTTTCGCGGAGCTACCACAGTTGGACCCTTGATCCGACGAACCCCGGCCGGTATTCCACCACGGTCGATCCGACCGTGAACTCCGGGGTGACTCTCACCACGAATGCCTCCTTGAAACTGCTGCCGGGCAATTACGGCACCGTGTCGGCCAGCAACAACGGGCGTCTGGTCTTGGGCGACGCGGCCAACCCGGACACGGTGCAGTATTATTCCTTCGAGAGCCTGCAGGTCAACGGGGGGGCCGGAATCGAAGTGGTCGGCAAGGTGGTGGTGACCATCAAATACGGTTCGACCATGCGGGTGGACAACAACGGGTTCTTCGGCAACAGCGCCCATCCCGAGTGGCTGCAGTTGAATGTCTATTCCACCGCGGCGGCTTCCGCATCGACACAGCATGTGCTGATCGCCTCGACCGGCGCCTTCTACGGGCAAATCAATGCCCCGAAGGGCCTGGTCACCATCCAGGAGAACACCATTTTCAACGGGTCGGTGACCGCCTACAAACTCCAGATGACGGGCTCGGCCGGGGTCAACATCAACTTCTCACTCTCGCCGATCGCGCCATAGGCCTCCATTCCCGATTCTGCAGACTTTCAGAGCAAAGATGTCTTTATCCGCGATGTTTCCGAATCCGGCCTGCAGGCGAATGGAACAAAGCAGTCCCGCCCTGCTGCAGGGGTCCCTTGCGGGCCATAGCAAACCCCGATCCTGTGCCATTTTTCTACCCGCATGAATCACCTGAAACTTCCCCCCGATTCCCCGGTCGGGCAGCGCATCGAGGAATTGAGCAAGGACGACAGGGTCAGCGATTTTTACCTCACGGCGAACGAGCCGATGGTCTTCCGGTTCAACGGGCAGCTGTATTACGACGAGACGGTGTTCGCCATCGATGTGCCGGCGGCTCCGGAGCCGGGCTGTCTGGACACGGCCATCGATCTCCATGGGCGCCGCTTCCGCGTGAGCCAGATGGTCACCCGGGGGAAACTGCGGTGGGTGCTCCGGTTGCTGCCTGAGCACATCCCGAGTCCCGCAGACATCAAGATCCCCGCCACGGCCATGAAGGCCTTCCTCGAGGCCAAGAACGGCCTGTTCCTCATCTGCGGGGCGACCGGCAGCGGCAAATCCACCACGATCGCCTCCATGGTCCTGCACCGTGCGAAGCGGCGCCGGGAGCACGTGATATCCTTCGAGGATCCCATCGAGTTCGTCTATCCCGGGCACATCCCGTCGCTCGTCTCCCAGCGCGAGATGGGGTCGGACGAGCACGATTTTGCGGCAGCCCTGCGGGCGTCCCTGCGGCAGGCCCCCGACGTGATCATCATCGGCGAGATCCGGGATGGGGAGACGGCGGAGATCGCGCTGCAGGCCTCCGAGACCGGCCACGTGGTGGTGGCCACGCTGCACACCTCGTCGGCGGCGCAAACCGTCCAGCGGTTCCTCAAACTGATCCCGTCCGAGCGGCTGGAAAGCTCGCAGGCGAGCCTGGCCGACTGCCTGCGGCTGATCATGTGCCAGCGCCTGCTGCTGGACGACAAGCAGCGGAAACGCTTCCCTGTGCACGAGGTTCTGTTGCAGTATGATGGCGTGATCAACATCATCCGTCGCGGGGACTTCAAGAAGCTCGACCAAGAGCTGGAAACCGGCTGGAAGCGCGGGATGTTCAATTTCCAGAAGAGTTTCGAGATCCGGGAGCACGAAGGCTATGTGAGCTCGACCAAGATCGTCGCCTCGGGATTCGGCTGGGAGGAATCCACGGAGTATCTGAACCGCCAGGAGGAGATTTCCGCCTAAATGTTCGCCCACCTCAAATCCGTCCTGAATTTCTCGGCTTTCCGGCCCGAAGCCGACGATCCCCGTGCGTCGTGGCAGGCGCGTTTCGAGGGGCGCCCGACCGCGCAGTTGCACATCGGCCGCGCCTCGCTGTCCTACAGTCTCATCGACGGCAAGGGGCAGCGTTCGACCGGGGAGGTGATGCGCGGCGATCTCAAGGAGGCATTCAACTCGTTCGGGCCGGCAATCCGCAATGCCACGGACGGCGGCTGGTGCATCGTGTCGCTGGACAGCCGCTACATGATCACGGTGGAATCGAACCTGTCGCGCAAGAAGGGTTCCGAGGAGGCGTTGAAGAAGGATCCCCGGAGCGTGCTGCACGCACGGTATGAGCGGGGCAAGCGCTACATGGTGACCCACAACCCGGAGACGAATTCCAGCCTGCTGCTCGCCTACGACGAGGAGCAGATCAAGAAGGTCGAGTCGCTGTGCCAGGAGCAGAAGCTCAAGGTCGGGCGGCTTTGCTGCGGCACCTACGTCCTTCTGCGCCATGCCCTGACCCTCACCAACACGAAGAAGGGGTCGGACACCCCGTTCAGCGCCCTTTACGTGGCGTGCTGCGGAGGCTCGGTCTGCGTGTTGTCGCAGGACAAGGACAACTGGGTGGAGTTGCGGTCGCGATCGGATGTCTATGACCACGATATCAAGCCCCTCATCGATCTGGTCGCGCCATTCCACGAGAGGATCGCACCCGACACGGGGTTGGTCCTGGTGTGCGACGAACCGATCGCCGGCTTGGCCGAGAGCATCGCCTGGGCTTTTCCGGGGCGCGAAATCAACGACCTCACCGAGGCCGGCCTCCTGACACGGCTTCTTTACGTGAACTGACATGCAGATCAACGCGCGCCAGATCGACGACTTCAAGACGGACCGCAAGGACATCATGCCGCCCCTGCCGCCGGTCATGCGGCTCGTGCCCATTCTTTTCTACCTTTCGATCTGCTTCTCGCTGATCGTGGGCGCCTTGGCGATCTGGAACACCAAGCGGGCTTCCACGCGCTATGACGAGGGGCTCCGGGGGGTGGCGGAAACCGAGGGCCGTATTGCCGCGGTGAAAGCCGAGCGGGCCGCTTTGGATGCGCAGATCAAGGAGGCCGCCGATCTTGAGGATTGGGTTGTGACGGCGATGCCCCTGCAGCCGCTCCTTGTGTCGATCATCCGCAGCATGGCTCCCAAGACCTCGATCGTGGACCTCACCCTCGACCGCGATGCCGAGAATCCCACGCAGCTCAAGCTCGCGTTGCGCCTGAACGCGGAGTCCGACAAGCAGCTCGACAAGACCTTGGAGGCCATCCGCGCGATGAATTACCGCGAATTTTCACCCACGCAGACCATGGTCCGGGGCGATCTCGATTACCGCGCCAACCTGGTCTGGGTGAACCCGGGTGCGGGTGCGAGTTCCGCAGCCACCAAGGGAGGAGGGCAGCCGGCCACGCCATGAACACGAAGCAGCTTGCCAGTCTTCTCCTGATTGCCGCCATGTTCGGGATCGTCCAGCTCGGTCTTTCCTTCCGAAAGGGCGCGGAGCAGATGGAGGCCAAGGCGGACAAGGTTGCCGTGGAGCAGGCGGAGTTGAACCGGCAGCTCGCCTTGGAGCAGGCGGGGCTGGCCGAAGTCCGTTCGCAGTCGCAGGGCCTGATCGACTTTGTTGCGGAGTGGGAGCCGTATTTCGCCATGGTCGAGGACCAGCAGGCCGCGGAAACCCGGGTCACGATGAAGGTGCGCGAGAGCAGTTTGGTCAACCTTTCCCAGCGTTTTCAGCAGATTCCGCACAAGGTGAACGGCAAGGACAGCACGTCGCTTCCCGTGCTGGTGCGGGCTTCGCTGGTTTTCGAGGACAATTACGCCAAGCTGCTCAATTGGCTGGGCGAATTGGAGACGGTCTATCCGACGATGAGGATCGTGCGTGCGGCGTTGAGCAAGGGGTCCCGTGGCGACGATTTGCGCATGGAACTGGCGGTGGAGATCCCGTTGAGGAAGCAGAAGGGAGCGAAATGACGCTTTTGTCCCGCATTCCGTCGCGCAAATC
Organism: Chthoniobacterales bacterium; assembly: GCA_014879535.1. Classification (GTDB taxonomy): domain Bacteria; phylum Verrucomicrobiota; class Verrucomicrobiia; order Chthoniobacterales; family JACTMZ01; genus JACTMZ01. Next base: position 16,718 of record JACSRX010000094.1, on the reverse strand, counting down.
CGGAGCGGCCCTTTCGGTTGCGGTGGTCCTCCTCGGGGCGTGGGCGGCCTTCGGCCAACCGAAGCCGGCTTCCACTCCGCTTGTGCCTCCACCTTCCCCCGCGGCCGCTCCTCTCGGACCCCGGCCCGACCGTGCACTGCTGGGTCCGCAGTCCTTCACTTCACTGACTGTGGTCGGAAACGAGCGCAACCCGTTCGGGCTCGTCTCGGTTCCCGAGCCGGAAAGCGGTGCCGTTGCCGGGGTCGCGGAGACGGAGGAGGCGAAAATCCGGCGCGTGCTGGCCAACATGCGGATCAGCGGGATGTCCGGAGCGCCTGGAGATTACAGCGTGCTGATCGGCCCGCTGATGCTCCGCGAGGGGGAGCTGGTGCCGCAGCTTTTCGCCGATCAGGCCGAGGTTCTCCGGGTGAAATCCATCACCGAGCGGGAAGTGACGTTCACATTTGTGGAATCGGATTCCTCGCTGGAACCGAGAACATTCGGGGTGAGCGTCGACGTGGCACCCAAGGTCCGTTCGCTGATGCCTGGTGACGTGTTCCTGGAGTTCGTGGCTGCCGGTCCCGAGGGAGAGGCCGCATTGCCCCCGATCAAGACCTCGGGTGTCGAAGATTTCCTCCAAGGTGCCGAAGAGCAGAAACACGAGAGCATGGTGGACCGTTCCCTCGAACTGCTCGGCGTCACCAAGCCTCCGGCCCGGGATGAAAGCGCCCCTCCAGACCGCCAATAGCGGCCTCACGTTCGTCGAACTGCTTGTAACCCTTGTGGTCGGGGCGGGCTTGATCGCCGCGGCGGTGATCGGGTTTTCCACGGTTGCCGGCGCGCCGACGCGCGGGGGCCGCGTGGATGTGGCCATCACCCCGGCAAACCACAGCACGCTCTACGGGGTCACAACCAATTTCGTCACCATCGGCCAGAACCCGAATTATTTCCAGGCCGCACAGGCGCGCCGCATGAAGGACCGGCTGATGAGCGATGTCGCCGCCGGATCGGCCGTGTTCGTGCTGGGGAGGAACCAACTCGGGGGGGTGCGGCCCGCGTCGATCGACGTGTCCACGAACGACTTCCGCAATGTGACGACGCCCGCGGCCTTCCGCGGTCTCCTGATCGACGCCGACGCCGACTTGGCATCCGTTTTTCCCGCGGCACAGTCGGGAGCTTTGGCGACCACCAACGCCAGCATTTTCATCGTGCGGGGTCTCGACAACATCACGGACTCGGCCAACACCCTCCGCATGGTGGCAACCTACGAGGTGGATTTCCTCCCCACCGCGTCGCCTCCGGGAACCTACGCCTCGGTGCGGCGGTATGGGACCAATGCGACAGTGCCGACGGATTACTACCATGTGTTCTACCCGGGCGATGCAAACACGACGGATCCGTTCCGTCCCCTGGGCGCTTTTTTCGAGCGTTCGGCGCAGGCCGTGGGGGATCCTGCGGCGGACCTTTTCCGGGTCGCCCCCAACGGGGCGTTCTCGTTCGTCTGGTGGCCCGATCCGTTGGTGTCGTATCTCAGCGGGCGCCCGGTTCTCACCGGCTCGGCCGGAACGCCCCGGGCCGAATACGCCAACATGGCGCGGCGCACATCGCTGTTTTTCGTGCTGCCCGCCTTTCCCGGACAATGAAGACGCTCCCGCCGAATCCCGGGCGTTCCGGAGCCGTGCTGGTGTTCGCCCTCCTCCTGCTGGTGGTGGGGGCGCTCGTGCTCGGAGGCGTGGCCCAGATGACCGCGACCCAGTCGGTCGCGGGGCAGACCGAATGGACGGCCGCCCAGCGGCGGATCACGCTGGAAAACAGCCGGGCCATGGCACGCCAGTTCCTGCTTTCCCGCATGTTCATGTTCACCAACGGTTCACCGGCCGTCACCGCGACCAACGGGCTGGGCCGGTTCGAACTCACCGCGCGGGGTGATGTGGGAAATTTCTGGGAAACCGCTTCGGAGACGTCCACGAACGCCATGCTCAACATCAATCCGTTCAACCTGATGGAGCGGGGCGGTTTTTACCGCGTGTGGATTCCCGGTGAGGTGTGGGACGGGATGACGAACGTCGACTGGAACTTCCAGGTCCGCACACGGAGTCCGATCGCGGCGGGTTACACTTTCGTGCGGCAGCGGCCGTCCACCGCGTCTGTTCTCTTTGCCGCGGCACCCTACATCAACATGGGGGCGGCGGGTGCCTTCGTGGGATACGAGGGGCTGCCGCGGCTTCCGGTCAGCTCGGTCACCAACACGAACACCAATGACACCACCGGATACATGGGGTATCTCGACGTTCCCATCGGGGCGTCCCAAGCGGGGGATTTCACCAATGTGACCTTCCAACTCTGGACGAACAGCACAACCCTTCAGGCTGTGCTTGATTTGAGCGCGGTGCCGACGGGCACCAATTCGGTGCTGAAATACACGGTTCCTCAGTCCGCGACGTTCACGAACGGGAGCAACTATGCGGTCCGTGCGATCCAGCTCCGCGGCGCGCCGGGCGGGGCCTACGATTTCCCCGTGCACGTCGAGGTGCCCGCGGCGAACACGAATGTCACAACGCTTGTCCTGACCAACAACAACCTGCGCCGGGTTTACGTCAACGTCCAGCGCAGCGCATTTTCAACCAATGTCTTCACGGTGAGGACCACGAACAACCCGACGTTCTGGCGGCTGGGGATGAGCGCCTCGAAAATGAACGTCACCTTCAACACAGGAATGCTTCCGATCACGGGCGGCATCCGGTCGGACGCCGATGTCCTGTTCCCTGCCGGAGCCTCCTATTTCACCCGTGAGGCCGATCCGGGCGGCTTGGACGTCATCGCGGACCGCATGATGTGGCTGGAGGACAACCGCGCGTTATGAGACGGGGGGCCTACAGCCTGGTCGAGGTGATGGTGGCGGTGGCTGTCATCGGGATCGGCATGACCGCCGCGGCCATGCTGATCAACACCCTGATGGCCCAGGAGGAGGTCAATGCCGCGTCGCTGCGCGCGGCGAATTTGCAGGAGCAGGCCGTGATGCTCCACCGGCTCGGGTTGGGCAGCGACCAGATCCGCGCCATCCTGCCCGAGGTATGCGGCACGAATTCCTCCCCGGCCGAGGGGACATTCTCGATCGTCTTTTCGGAGCCGCAACAAACCAACATCGCGGTGAGCATCGGCGGGACGATTCCGCTGGAGTTCACGACATGCACGATGGTGTTTGCCATGCCGCTTCCCGGGGATGATGCGGATCCGTTGCGGACGAACACCGTGCAGATATTGCGGCCGGTGATCCGATGAATCCGGGGGGACAGGCACCGGGGGGCACATCCAAGGCAAAGCGTGCCACAGGGCGCACCATCCGCTACAATACGCCTTCGTCATGCTGAAGAAGGTCATCCTCTCGAACATCTACAACGGCCGGACGACCGAGGTCGTGGTGGATACCGACGATGACGACAGGGCGGTCGTCGGGGCCGGCAAGGCCCCCAATGAGACCGTGACGGTGACGGACATCACCGGTGTCGATGAGTGGGTGCACCGGTTGACGATGAAAAAGCCGACCCTCGCGGAGTCGGCGGGATTTTTCAGCGGCCTGGCACGATGCCTCGAACGAAACATTGCGATCAACAAGAGTATCGAACTGATGGCCCCGAGGCTGCAGTCACCGCGCTATCGCGGGGCGGTCGCCGAGATCAGCAAGGGGATCCTGGCCGGGGAAAAATTGAGCGACTGCTTTGCCCAGCACCCCGACCTGTTCACCGAGGACGTGCTCGCCCTGATCCAGGCGGGCGAGGAATCGGGTCACACCGACGCGGTGTTCAAGCAGATCACGAGCGGCAGGGAAAAATCGCTGCGCATCCTGCGGAAGCTGCGGGCGGGCCTCATTTACCCCGTCATTGTCATCGTGCTGGCACTCGTCGTGATCCTGCTGATGAGTTTCACGCTGGTGCCTTCCATTTCGAAGCTCTACGCGTCGATGAATGTCCAGCTGCCGCTTGCGACGAGGATCATGGTCGCGTTTTCGGACATGCTCATCCACCAGCCCTACATGGCGGCGGTTCCGGTCATCGCCCTGATCGTGTTTTTCAAGAACTGGTCGAAAATTTACGCCATCCCGCAGGTGCAGATCGCCCTATCGAGAATCCCGAGCATCGGAATGATCATCAAGAAAACGGCGGCGATGGTGAGCTTCCGTGTGCTGGCGCTCCTGCTCCAGGCCAATGTGCGGGTGGTGCTGGCCCTGCAGATCGCGGCGAAATCCGCCAATCACGTGGAGTTCGAGGGGTTTTTCCTGGCCGTGCGGGACCACATCAACGACGGGCTGTCCATGCCCGAGAGTTTCCTCATGGAGGCGCACCGCCTCGGGGCCGACGGCCGCATGATCGCCGGTGTGCTGCAGATGGCGGGGGAAACAGGGGGCATGAACGAGGTGCTCGACCAGATCGCCTCGGACTACGAGGAGGAACTGGACCTGATCGCCGCGCAGTTCGACAAGATTCTCGAACCTTTCGTCCTTGTGATCCTCGGCTCGGTTGTCGGCGGCATCATCTACGCGATCTACGGGCCGATCTTCGGCCTGAGCAAGGTGATCATCCCCGACACGAAACATCCCGGCAAGGCACCCCCGGGGATGTCCGCTCCCGCGGTTCCGGGGAGCTAGCGCGATGGTTCGTTTCGTTCCCGAGGCCGATTCGCTGGCCGGTCGCGTGTTGACGCGGCTGGGGCGGCTGCTGGGGTTGCGGTCGGAGACGGTGTATTCGCGCGCGCTGCTCGTGCTCACCCTTTTGCTCCTGGGTTTGGGTTGCGCCGTATCCGCAGGAGTGTGGCTGGCGATGTTCCGGCAGTTTGATCTGGCCGGGGAGGAGGAACTGCGCTCGGCGGCGGGGCGCGCCCGGGAGTTTCTCGTGGCGCAGAGCGGGGAAGGCGCCGCGGCGCCCGATGCCGGGGCGCTGCAACAGGTGACCTTGATTCTCGGCCGCAATGTCACGTTCCGGCCCGCGACGGATGCCTCCGGGCTCCTGAGCCTTCCCGCCCATGGACAGGCGCCCGTATCGCTGCCTTGGACCGACGGGTCCGGTCGGGTGATCGGCTCCATTGAAGTCGAGGGCGGCAGTCCCTTCAATCGCCCGGGGGAGATCGCCGCGAGGCTTTTTCTACTGGGGCTGACGGTGGCGGGAGGTGTCACGCTGTTGCTGATCTTCATCGTGCTGGACAGGACCATTCTGGGGCGCATCCAGCGGCTTGCCGAGAAGGTCGAACACGAGAAGGATTCCGAGCGGTTGCCGGTGAAGCTCGATTTCCCCGGGGATGACGAACTGGCCCAACTGGCCTCCAGCATCGAGGAACTGGCCTCCCTTGTGCAGGCGGCGGAGCGCGAATACCGCAACGTGGTGGAGGACCAGACGGAAAGCGTGTGCCGGTTCGACGAGAACAACCGGATCCTCGTGCACAACAGGGCGTTTGAGGATCTCTGTGTCAGCCCGCCCCGGGGATTGCGGCCTTCCATGGAGGCCTGTCTCGACCCCGAGACCATGCGCCTCGTGAGCGACACAATGGAGAGGCTCACCGCATCCGCCCCGGTGAGTTCGTTCACCCACGCCATGACCAGGGACAATTCCTTCAGCGTGTGGTATCGCAGCACCCTGCGCGCCAATTTCCATGGGGATGGGCGGTCGGCAGGCGGCCAGTGGATCGCCGTGGATGTGACTCCCGAGGTGAGCGCCCGGCGGAGGTTGCAGGAATCACAGAGGGAGTTGCGGGTCCTCTCCGGCCGCCTGATGAACCTGCAGGACGAGGAGCGCCGCCGCATAGCGCGTGAACTGCACGATTCGACGGCCCAGAGTCTTTCCGCCCTGGAGATGAACACGAGTGTTTTGGAGTCTCTTGCCGATGGCGAACATGCCAGGAAGGTCGCCGCCGAGACGCGCGCCATCAGCCGGCAGGTTTGCCTGGAACTGCGCAACATCTCCTACCTTTTGCATCCGCCCCTGCTTGAGGAGCAGGGGCTGGCCTTCGCCATCCGCTGGTTTTCCGAGGGGTTCACCAGCCGCAACGGGATCCCGGTGGCCCTGGATATCCCGGTGGATTTCAACCGGCTGGATCCCGTCGTGGAGACGGCGCTATTCCGGATCGTGCAGGAAGCCCTCAGCAACATCTACCGCCACGCCGGGGCCACCAAGGCCTGGATCACCCTGCGCAGCAGTGAGAGCGAAGGCGTGTTCCTCGAGATCCGGGACAACGGGGAAGGCCTCCCGGACAACCAGTTGCCCGGACAATCCTCCGGGGTGGGTCTGGCCGGGATGAGGGAGCGCATGAATCACCTCGGTGGCGCGTTGGAAGTTGATTCCTCTCCCTACGGTGTCTCGGTAAAGTGCCGCCTGGCTTTCAATTCATCCCACGCCGATGTCCTCGAAGAAGAAGCGTAAAATCCTCATTGCTGACGACCACGAAATCGTGCGCGGAGGCGTGAGAAACCTGGTGGAAAGCCAGCCTTGCTATGTGTGCTGCGGCGAGGCGACGAGCGGACGTGAGGCCGTCAAGATGGCGACGGAACTCCAGCCCGACGTGGCCATCGTCGATGTGACGATGCCCGAATTGAACGGCATCGAGGCCGCGAGGCAGATCCTCAAGCTGTGCCCGCAGACCAAGGTGCTCGTCTTCACGGTCCATGATGCCGAGCAGGTGGTGGTTGAGATCTTCCGCATCGGTGCGCACGGCTATGTGCTCAAGTCGGACGCCGGCAGCCAGCTTCTGCAGGCCATCGAGTGCGTCCTCGACGGGCGGCATTATTTCAGCTCGAAAATTTCGGAAGTGATCTTCGACAGCATGCGCGGCGGCAACCTTCCGCATGGGGAGCCGGAGCCCGAAGACAAACCCACCGCCCGCGAGAGGGAGATCATCCAGCTGCTGGCCGAGGGCTATGGCAACAAGGAGGTTGCCGACAAGCTCGGCATCAGCGTGAAGACCGTGGAGACCCACCGGGCGGCCATCATGCGCAAACTCGGATTGCATTCGATCGGCGAGCTTGTGCGATACGCCATCCGCAACCACATCATCGAGGCCTGACCGGGGAGGGGGGGCAGTCCGTGGATTACCACGCCCATCCACGGAAGTTCTCCCCCTGCCATGCAAAGCCAGATCAAGCCGAGGGGATGAACATCGAGGGGAGGACGAAGCGTGTGCCGGCGGCCAGTTGCTGCGCCTCAGGTCCCGGAAGCAACATGCAGGAATTGGGCGTGTTGATGAAAGTGCCAGAAAAGGAGTGTCTTCCGGCAGGCGTGGAGGATGGAAATCCTTCAGCCGTCCAGAGTGTTGCTCCAAGCGACGCCGGTGCCGGGGTCGAGGCCGAACGCGCAAATCCCTTCCGGCTGGCGCGAATAAAAGTTGAGAAAGTGTTTGCGCCTCCACCTCCGATTGCCCAACGTGATGATGCTATGAAAACCCAATTCTTATACGTTGTTTCCGCAGTCACGGTGTTCGGACTGGCGGCTTGTGACAAGGCCGGTCAGGACACACAGACGGCCGTGGAGAAGACCGGTGACGCTGTTGCCGAGACCGCTTCCGGAGCAGCGGCGGTTACGGAAGGTGCATGGGATGCCACGAAGGACGCCGCCAAGGGAACAGCCCATGATGTCGGCGCCTCCGTTGATGCAGCGGGTGCAGCCATCAGGGATGCCGCCGAAGGCACGGCCCAGGATGTCGGCGCCTCCGTGGACGCCGCCGGGGCCGCCATCAAGGATGTCGCTGAAGGCGTGTCCCACGATGCCGGGGCCACAATCGATGCCGCCGGTGCCTCCATCCAGACGGGTGTCGAGGGTGCCTACGATGCCGGAGCGCGGTCACTCGATGCGGCCGGACGCGCCGTGGACGATGTTTCGACCGGAGTCTGGGGCGCCACGGAAGACGTGGGCGAGGGGGCCAAGAAGGTCGGGGAGGAGATCAACCAAGACACCTTGGACAACCGCTGATCCGGTCATTCCATCCGTGTTCAAGACCGCCGCCCGATGACCGGGCGGCGGTTCTTTTTTTTGATCACGACACCGGGCGCAGGGGAGTTCTCCGCCCGTAGCGGGCGATCATGCAGCCGCCGGTGAGGAACATGAAGAGGCAATAAACCACGGATGGCATCGCAATCCGGGCGCTCTCAAGCAGGCCGAGGCTGATGCCCAAGGCCAGGGTTCCGTTCTGGATGCCGGCTTCGATTGCAATGGTGATTTTTTGCGCTTGCGGAAGTCCGAACAGCGAACCGACGGCGAAGCCCAGGCTCATCGTGAGGATATTGAGCGTGATGGCTGCCGGCCCGGCCACGCGGAATTGATGGACGAGGTCGTCCTCCCGGAGAACCGCGGCGACAATGATCGCGGCGAGAAACGCCAGTGAAAACACATTGGCCGGACGCGCCAGCCTTGCGGCGAGCGCCGGCTGTGCTCCCTTGAGAGCCATGCCGAGGATGATCGGAACAATGGTGACGGCAGTCAGTTGAGCAAGGGTTTTCCAGAACGGAAGGCGGATGGCTGCGGCACCGCCGAGGAAGTAATCCATCGAGATGCCGATGATCCACGGGATGGTGAACACGCAGACCACGCTGGAAATCGCGGTGACCGTGACGGAAAGGGCTGTGTCACCGCGGGCAAGGTGCGTGATCACGTTGGAGGTTGCGCCCCCGGGGCAGGCGGCCAGCACCATGAGGCCGACAGCAAGCTCACCCGGCAGCCGGAAAGCCAGCGCCAGGATGAAAGCCACGACCGGCAGCAGGACAAGCTGGCACCCCAACCCGACCAGTTTCGCCTTGGGTGAAAGAATCACCCTCAGAAAGTCCGCCGGGCGCAGACTCAGCCCCATTCCGAAAAGAATGGCGAAGAGCGCCACCGGCAGAAGCAGTTCTTTCAAGGCCTCCCCGGACATCGGCCAAAGCCTATCGTGAAGGCGCGGAACGGGGGGGGATCCTGATCACGCCGCGGGCGACCTTCGGGGTCCAGAAGGCGGCGTCATCGGCATAGCGCTCGACATTGCTGCCTTCCCCCATCACTTCGAGGCCCAAAACCTCGCGCCCGGTCGAGAACGACACCACTTCGTAGGTTTTCGAGCCGCGCAGCATGGCGGCTTCATCGGCCTTGATCTTCCACATTTTGGCCAGCTGGTCGTAGGTGTTGTAATGGCTTCCGATGGCGATGATTTCGATCTTGCCGTTGGGGTGCTCCCAGATTCTGACCCCGCCGGTCGAGCCCTCCAGCCCGTAGGGGGTGCCGCATCCGCAAAGAAGGAGGGAGATGCCGAAGACGAACGCCAGACGCATGGCAAAACACTGGTTCTTCGCGCGTGGCGAGTCAAAGCAATAGGTGGCGGAGGGGGTGGGATTGGTTGCCTGACGGCAACCTGTGCTTCGCGCTCGAACGGTTCTCATCCCACCGGAAGGTTTCGACTTCGCCTCCGGCGAAATGGCGGAGGGGGTGGGATTCGAACCCACGGAGACTTGCGCCTCTCCGGTTTTCAAGACCGGTCCATTCAACCGCTCTGGCACCCCTCCTTTGTTCGCCGGAACCTGAACCATGCCAGATAACTCGGGTCGCGGCAACCCGGGGGAGCCATCCCGTCGCCGGGATGGGGTTGACTTGCGGGAATCCGCCGCTTTGCACACAATCCCAGGCATGGATCCCGACGAATACGCCCATCCCGAGGCCTTGGTTTCCACGGACTGGGTGGCGGAACATCTGGACGATCCTTCCGTGCGGATCATCGAGAGCAACGAGGATGTGCTCCTCTACGACACCGGCCATGTGCCCGGTGCGGTGCACATCGATTGGCGCGGGGATCTGCAGGACCAGACCATGCGAGACTACATCACGCCGGAAGGATTTGCCGGGGTATGTGCGAAGAACGGGATCGGTCCGGACACAACATGCGTCTTCTACGGGGACAAATCGAACTGGTGGGCGTGCTATGCGCTTTGGGTCTTCCGTCTTTTCGGCCACGAGAAGGTGAAAATCATGAATGGCGGCCGGGACAAGTGGATCGCCGAGGGGCGGACGATCACACGTGCCAAACCGGTCCACGCCGGGAGGGACTATCCCGTTCCCGCTGTGCGCCGCGACGCGGAAATCCGCGCCTTTTACGAGGACGCGCTGAGCCAGAGTGAGGGGCGGATGCCCCTGATCGACGTCCGTTCACCCGGGGAATTCCGCGGCGAGATCACGCACATGCCCGAGTATCCCCAAGAGGGGGTGTTGCGCGGCGGCCACATTCCGGGTGCCAGAAGTGTGCCGTGGAAAACCGCGGTCAATGATGACGGGACATTCAAATCCCGCAGCGAACTGGAAAGGATTTACGCGCAGGGATGCGGTCTGCGGCCTGAGGAAGGGATTGTGGCCTATTGCCGCATCGGGGAGCGTTCCAGCCACACATGGTTCGTCCTGACGTATCTGCTGGGTTACGAAAGGGTCCGGAACTACGACGGTTCGTGGACCGAGTGGGGCAACCGCGTGCGCGCCCCCATCGCTCGGGGGGACTGAGGGCGCCGCCGGCGCATGGCTGCTTGGGCCGCGGCTTCCGGGCACCGGGATGACCACTTCCATGAAAGATCCGGTTGCCTCCGGAGGTCCTTCGGGGGCGGTGCGGGCCTTTCACGTGATGACGAAGCCGATCGGTCCCGTCTGCAATCTCGACTGCCGATACTGCTTCTATCTCGAGAAGGAGCACCTGTATCCCGGGAACGAGCGTTTCAAGATGTCGGACGAAGTCCTCGAGTCCTACATCCGCCAATACATCGAGACCCAGGATGTCCCCGAGGTTTCCTTTGCATGGCAGGGCGGGGAGCCCACGTTGCTGGGAGTTGGATTTTTCCGGAAAGTGGTGGAGTTGCAGCGCAAATATGCCGGCGGGAGGAGGGTTCACAACGCGCTGCAGACCAACGGCACCCTGCTGGACGACGGGTGGGGGGCGTTTCTTCGGGACCATGAATTCCTGGTGGGTCTGAGCATCGACGGGCCCGCCAGACTTCACAATGCCCACCGTGTGGACAAAAGGGGGCGTGATACCTACGACGAAGTTCTGCGCGGACTGCGTGTGTTGAAGAGGCATCGCGTCGAGTTCAACACGTTGACCGTGGTCAACCGGGTCAACGCCCGCCATCCCCTCGAAGTTTACCGCTTCCTCCGCGACATGGGGTCCGGGTTCATGCAGTTCATCCCGCTTGTCGAGCGATCGGGTGATGCCGTGGCGGCCGGACTCGGCCTCAACCTTGCGCTGCCACCCCGGGTGGACGAAGAGGAGGGACGGCCCCCGGCGGTCACGGATTGGAGCGTTGAACCGAAGCAATACGGCGAGTTCCTCTGTGCGATCTTCGACGAATGGATCCGGCGGGACGTGGGCAGGACCTTCGTGCAGATATTCGACGTCACGTTGGGCAACTGGGCCGGCGAGGGGCCCGGCCTGTGTGTTTTCAGCGAAACATGCGGGAATGCGATGGCCATGGAGCACAATGGCGACCTGTATTCGTGCGACCACTATGTTTACCCGCATTACAGGCTGGGGAACATCCTGGACAGGGGGCTGGGCGACTTGGTGTCCTCCCGATTCCAGCGCCAGTTCGGTCGCGACAAATCGGCGACGCTTCCCCGCTGCTGCCGGGATTGCGAGGTGCTCCACCTCTGCCGCGGGGAGTGTCCCAAGCACCGGTTCCTCCGCGCGCCGGATGGCGATCCCGGGTTGAACTTTCTCTGCCGCGCCTACAAACGCTTCTTCAACCATTCGGCACCGGCGATGCAGCGCATGACAGCGTTGCTTCGAAACGGGCGGCCGCCGGCGCAAATCATGCGCGAGATGACGTCGGGGCATCGCGGCCGGTTGTGAGGGGCGATCATTCCTCCTCGCCGCGGCGGAGCTTGGTGGTGGCCCAGAGGCTGAAGATGAAGAGGATGAGCAGCAGCACGCCGAGGGCGGCCCCGAAGGGCTGGTTGCGTGCACGGGTGAATTGGTTCTGGATCACCTCGCCTATCGTCGGATTGCCTCCGCCGCCCATGAGCGTGGTGATGGCGAACATGGCGATGGCGGGCACGAACACCAGGAGGATGCCCGCGGCGATGCCGGGCTTGGTCAGCGGAAGCACCACTTGCGCGAAGACACGCGCGGGTCGCGCCCCGAGGTCGTAGGCGGCCTCGATGAGCGATCCGTCGAGTTTTTCCACGCTCGTGTAGATCGGGAGGATCATGAAGGGCAGGAAATTGTAAACGAGTCCGAGGACCACGGCGAAGGGGGTATACATGAAGCCGATGGGGGCGCTGGTGAGCTTCATGCCCATGAGCAGGGCGTTGAGCAGACCCTCCTGGGAAAGAATGGCAATCCATGCATAGGTGCGGATGAGAAAGCTCGTCCAGAACGGGATCATGACCAGCATGATGAGAAGACCTCGCCAGCGCTCGTCGGAGCGGCCGATGAAATAAGCCACGGGATAGCCGAGAATCAGGCAGATGACCGTGGTGAGGAAGGCATACCAGACCGAGACCCCGAGGATGCGCAGCCAGATCCAGTCGAAGGCGCGGACGTAGTTGTCGAGGTTGAACGCGAATATGACGCGGCCGAGGCTGTCGCGTTCGCCGAAGCTCACCACCACCAGCATGAGGGTGGGGACGATGACGAAGAGCAGGAGCCATCCCAGCATGGGCGTGAGGAACAGCCACGGCCCGAGTCCGGCCCGCCGCTGGTGCGACGAACCGGAGGCGATGTCCGTGGCTGCTCCCGTGACGGCCATGGTCAGTTCGACTTGGCTTTGATCGTGGTGATCAGTTCGTCAACCTCCGAGGCCTGCTCCCCGATGTCGGAGAAGATTTCCGCCTTGGTCACGTCGAACCCGGGCGGATAGCTGGCGGGGTTGTTGCGCTGGTCCTCGCTGAGGAGCTTGCGGGCCTCGGCGTTCGGATTGTAGTAGGGGAAATCGTCCGAGATCATCTTGCTGATGTCGGGACGCAGGATGAAGTTGATGAATTCCTCGGCCTTGTCCTTGTTCTTCGAGTTTTTCGGGATGGCGAGGTTGTCCACGAACATGTGCACGCCCTCGGCGGGCATGACCCATTGGAACTTCGGATTTTCCTCGAAGAGAAGCGCGCCTTCGCCGCTCCAGACGACGCCGATGTCGGTGTCGCCGCTGAGCATGGGGGTGCGCGGGCTGTCCGAGTCGTAAACCTTCACCTTCGAGAGCCAGTCGGCCAGCAGCGGACGGATCTTCGCGAGGTTGGCGCTGCTCACGTCGTTGATCGGGATCCCCTCGGTGACAAGGCCCCAGCTGACGATCTCACGGGCGTCATCCAGGACGACGATGCGTCCCGCGTGGTCAGGGGTGAAGACGTCGCGGTAGCCGACGACCGGCCCGGGAACGACCTCGGCGTTGTAGACGATGCCGACGAAGCCGGCCATCCATGGAACCGAGTATTTGTTGCCCGGATCGAAGGGCATGTTCCGGAATTCGGGGGCGAGGTTCTTGAGGTTGGGGATTTTCGCGTGGTCGAGCTCCTGCAGTTCGCCGTCTTTGACGAGCCCCTGCACGGCGTAATCGCTGGGTTGGATGATGTCGTAGGAACCTCCGCCAGCCAGCAGTTTGGCCAGCATCTCCTCGTTGGAGGCGTAGTTCTCGACAGCCACCTTGATGCCGGTCTCTTCGGTGAACTTGTCGATCACTGCTTGCGGCACGTATTCGGACCAGACGAACAGGCGCAGCGTGTCATCCTTCTTCCCGCAACCGGCGAGGAGCAGGGCTCCGGCGCAGAGTGCGGCCATCAGCTTGGGCAGTTTTGTTTTCATGGTGATTTCCTCCGTGTGAAGAACTGGCTTCCGAGAACCAGCAGAATGGTGGCGCCGATGAACAGGGCGCTGAGGGCGTTGAGCTCGGGGCTGCCTCCGCGCTTGACCATGCCGTAAACCTTGAGCGGCAGCGTCTGCGACTCCGCGCCGCTGGTGAAGACCGTGACGATGTATTCGTCGAACGAGAGGGTGAACGCCATGAGCGCGCCGGCGACGATGGCGGGCATGAGGTAGGGGATGATGACCAGGCGGAAGGCCTGCATCGGCGTGGCGCCAAGATCCAAGGCGGCCTCTTCCAGTGCGGGGTCGAGCCCCTGCAGACGCGCCTGCACCCCCACAAGCACGAAGGGGAAACAGAAGGTTGTGTGGGCGATGATCAGCGTGGTGTAGCCGAGGGGGATGCCGGCCGAAACGAAGAGCACCAGCAGGCTTGTGCCCATGAGCACCTCGGGCATCACCATGGGGATGAAAATGAGCAGTCCGAGTGTCTGCTGGGCCGGGAAGCGGTAGCGGTAGAGAAGCCATGCGGCGGTGGTGCCGATGAAGACGGAGAGCACGGTGGCCGCCGAGCCGACAATGAGGCTGTTTTTGAAGGCGTCCAGCAGGACTTGGTTGCCGAAGAGTTGTGCATACCATTTGGTGGTGAATCCACCCCAGTAGAGGCTCAGCTTCGACTCGTTGAACGAGAAAATGACCAGCAGCAGGATCGGGATGTAGAGGAACGCGAAGATGGCGATCGTCCAGCCGCCGAAAAAGGCCCGCTGGATGGCGGGCCCCTGCGGGAGCCACCAGCGCCGCCCCGGAGGGACGGCTCCGATTGCGTCGCTCATCGCCACAGGCAATCAATGGTCCGCTCCGGGACCTCTGGCCAGCATAAAATGCCCGGTGACTTCAGGGTGTGGCTGTCAGCCGACGGCAGGCCAGCACGGTGTTGTGCATGAGCATCGCGATGGTCATGGGGCCGACACCGCCCGGCACCGGGGTGATGGCCCGGCATCGCGGTGCCACCGCATCGAAATCCACATCCCCCACGAGGCGGTAGCCGCGCGGGGCGGAGGGATCGTCCACGCGGTTGATGCCGACGTCAATGACCACCGCGCCGTCGCGGACGTGCTCCGCGCCGAGGAACTTCGGGCGCCCGATGGCGGCGACGACGATGTCGGCACTGCGCGTGACGGAGGCGAGGTCGCGGGTGCGGGAATGGGTGACGGTCACGGTCGCATCGGTGCCTTTCCGAAGCAGGAGAAGCGCCAGGGGCTTGCCGACGATGAGGCTGCGTCCGACGACCACGACATGGGCGCCGGACACGGGAATGCCGGACGCCTTCAGCAATTCGATGCAGCCAAGCGGCGTGCAGGGCGCGAGGGCATCCGGATCGTCCATGGCCAGCGCGGCCACATTAACCGGATGGAAGCCGTCCACGTCCTTGCGGGGGTCGATGGTCCGGACGACGGCCTGTTCGTCGATGTGGGCCGGGGGCGGCGATTGGACAAGGATGCCGTGGATGGCGGGATCGGCATTCAATTCGGTGATGAGGCGCAGGACATCCTCCTGGGTGGTCGAGGTCGGCAGCTCGACTTTCCGCGAGTGCATGCCGAGCTCGCGGCAGGTTTTGTCCTTGGATCGCACATAGGCGAGGGAGGCGGGATCTTCCCCGATCAAAACGACGGCGAGACCGGGGGTGATGCCCCTGCGACGCAGTTCCCCGATGTGCTCCGCCGTCTTCGCCAAGTGGCTTGCGGCGATTTTTCTCCCGTCGATCAGGTCCGGCATCCGACCAGTTAATCCGCCCGGTCGCGCAAAACCGATTCGATTTTTCGCCGCTCGGCTTCAAAGGCTGCTTCGTCCGCCGTTTGCGGGACGGTGAGGATGGGGCCGAGGGTCACATCCAACCGCGAGAAAGGCAGGGGAATGGCGAACCGGTCCCACGAACGCAGGCGGGCGCATCGTCCGAACTCCGCATGGATGGTCACCACGGGGAGGCCGGCATTCTGTGCCAGGTAAACCAGCCCGGCACCGAGGTGGTATTTCGGACCGCGGGGTCCGTCGGGCGTGATGGCGATGTCGAAGCCTTGGGCAACTTTCTCGAGCATCTCCCGCATGGCGACGGCACCGCGCCGTGAACTGGAGCCGCGCACCGATCCCATCCCGAGGCGCGCGGCAAGCTCGCCGAGCCACATGCCGTCGCGGCTGGCGCTGGTGAGGACGAGCACGCCGCGGCGCCCGGGCGGATAAACCCTCCGGAAGGCTGCGGTGATGGCGAGGATGCGGTTGTGCCAGAATGCGTAGATGACGGGACCGGGGGGAGGGGCGGCAAGGAATCCTTCCGGGTCGTGGACGCGCAGGCGCAGTGTGGAGAACAGCGCGCGCAGCAGCAGGGCGCCTGCCGCCGCGGCGACACGCTGGCCAGTGGAGGGCTCTGCGGTTCGTGGCGGCATCGGGCGGAGGTTGGCAAAGGGGACACAGAACGCCAAGCGTCCAGTCCAGCGTTGATTTTGTGCTGTTGGCGGAGATATTGGAACAGTTCCCCATGGAAGCCCCCGAAAAAAGCTCTTTGGTCGAGCGGTTGATCGAGAAATTCAACAACTCGAGATTTTTCACGATTTCCTTCGTTCTCCACGTTCTTTTGATCGTGATTTTCGGAGGCACCGTGCTGTTCGAGGCGATGCAGGAGCCTCCGGATTTCGAGGGTGGCGAGGGCGGATTCCTTGCCGGCGGCGAGGAGGCCGCCACGCCGCCGAGCGCGTCGCAGGTGCAGCCGCAGGACACGACGTTCACGGTCACCACGCCCACGCAGAACACCACCGTGGCGGCGATCACCACGACCGGGCAGAACCCCTTGGATTTCTCCATGGACGCCATCGTCATGCCGTCCGCCATCGTCAAGCCCTCCGCCACAACCTCGGCGGCGAGTGTGCCGGCGGTTTCCGCGGGTGGTGCCGGGATGGGTGCGGCGGTGGCGG
>JACSRX010000046.1 GCA_014879535.1 Chthoniobacterales bacterium | reverse complement strand
GATCCGCTTTTCGAGGAAGGGATGCAGTATGGAATGATCGGATACTACGTGCCGCACCGGGTGTATCCGCCGGGCTACCACTGCGACCCGCGCCAGCCGCTGCCCTTCGCGGGCCTCGCCTCGCAGAAGCACCACATGTCCGTGTATCTCGGATGCATTTACGGCCCGGAGCGCGAAAAGGCGTTCCGGGCGGCATGGGCGAAGACCGGCAAGAAGCTCGACATGGGGAAGGCCTGCGTGCGCTTCCGGAAGATCGGGGACCTGGCACTCGACGTGATCGGCAAGTTCGTCCGGAACGTCTCGGTCCGCGGATTCATCAAGGAATACGAATCCGTCACCAAGGGCCTCCGCAAACACCCCGCAAAGGGGTCTTCCCGTTCATGAAACTGACCACCGGCCTGCTGTCGTTGATCTTCGCCGTGAAGCTTTCGGCGGCGCCGCCCAATGTCGTCATCTTCCTCGCGGATGATGCGGGCTGGGGGGATTTCAGCCACTCGGGCAACACGCAGGTCAACACGCCGAATATCGACTCGATCGCACGCCACGGTGTCTCGCTGGACCGGTTTTTCGTCCAACCCGTGTGCTCGCCCACGCGCGCGGAGGTTCTCACCGGACGCTATCACCTGCGCGGCGGTGTCCGCGGTGTTTCCACCGGGCATGAGCGGCTGGACCTGGACGAGAAGACATTTGCAGATGCCTTCAAGGCAGCAGGCTATGCCACGGGCTGTTTCGGCAAATGGCACAATGGGAGCCAGTGGCCCTACCACCCGATGGCGCGGGGCTTCGACGAGTTCTTCGGCTACACGTCCGGGCACTGGGGCGAATACTTCGACGCGCCGCTCGAGGAGAACGGCCGCATGGTCCGCACGCAGGGCTACATCGTGGATGTCTGCACGGACCGCGCCCTCGCCTTCATCGGGAGGAACAAGGACAAGCCGTTCCTCTGCTACGTGCCCTTCACCACGCCGCACTCCCCTTGGGCGGCGCCGGAGGGCGACTGGGAGCGGTTCAAGGACAAGCAACTCACCCAGCGCGCAACCGCACCCGACGAGGAAGAGCAGGACCAAACCCGCTGCGCGCTCGCCATGATGGAGAACCAGGACATGAACGTGGGCCGCATCCTGGAGAAACTGCGCGAGCTCGGCGTCGAGGAAAACACGATCGTCGTCTATTTCTCGGACAACGGCCCGAACACGATGCGCTGGACCGGCGGGATGAAGGGAAGGAAGGGCAGCACGGATGATGGCGGCGTGCGCTCGGTCTGCTACCTGAGCTGGCCCGCAAAGATCCCGGCCGGCACCACGGTGCCGCAGATTGCCGGCGCGATCGACCTCCTGCCCACGCTCACCGCGCTCGCAGGCATCCAACGGACCGGGGACAAGCCCCTGGACGGCCGCGATCTGTCCCCGCTGCTCAAGCAGGAGGAGGTCGATTGGCCGGACCGCATGATCTTCACCATCTGGGACGGCAAAGTCGCCGTGCGCACGCAGGCGCATCTGCTCGACAGCGCCGGACAGCTTTTCGACATGATCGCCGATCCCGGACAGACCAAGCCGATCAACGACTCGGAGCCTGAAATTGCCGCAAAGCTCACCGCCGCCGTCCGTTCATGGCAGGAAGAGATGCTCGGCGGGAACACAGGCCCCGGCGGCGCCGTGGACCCGCGTCCGATTCCCGTCGGCTACCGCGAGTTTCCCATCACCATGCTCCCCGCCCGCGACGGCAAGCCGCACGGCAACGTGAGGCGCAGCGACGACGCCCCGAACTGCTCCTACTTCGTGAACTGGACGGGCAAGGATGACCGCATGGATTGGCTGGTCGATGTCCACACCGCCGGAAAATACGAGGCGAGCATCGACTACACATGTCCCATGGACGACGCGGGCTCGACCGTGGAGCTTTCATTCAAGGACGCCCGACTCACCGGCAAGGTCGAGCCGGGCTGGGATCCTCCGCTCAACACGAACCAGGACACCCTTCCGCGCCCGAACGGCGAGTCACAGATGAAGGAGTTCCGCACCCTCAAGCTCGGCGAAATCACGCTTCCCGCCGGGAAAGCCCCCCTCACGCTGCGGGCGATCGAGATCCCCGGGAAATCCGTGATGGATGTGCGACGCGTGACCTTGACCCTGTTGGATGGAACCTCGGGAGGGCGGTAGAGTGTGCGATTCGGGAAAATCATTGCGTAGAGGAATGACTACGCTTATTTTGTAGTCACTCAGCTACGCAATGAACCTCCGACGCGATCCATTCCAGGCCATTGCCGATCCGACCCGGCGGGCCATTTTGCTGCTCGTGGCGGCGCAGTCCATGACCGCGGGCGCCATCGCGGCGAACTTCGACACAGCCCGGCCGACCGTTTCACGTCACCTGCAGATTCTCACCGAGTGCGATCTGCTGGAGCAGGAGCAGCACGGGCGGGAAATCCGCTACCACCTGAACCCCGGGAAGATGAAGGAAATCGCCGAATTCCTCGAACCGTTCCGCATGATGTGGGAAGGCCGGTTCAGCAAGCTGGAAAACGTCATGAAGAAATTCAAAAACCGGAAATAACGCCCATGGAACCCAAAACGAAGATCGCTGCCGAGGACGGCAAGCAGGACCTGACGATCACCCGCGAGTTCGACCTGCCGGTGGAGTTGCTTTTCCGGGCGTATGTGGAAGCCGACCTCCTGGAGCAATGGATGGGCACGAAGGTGCTGAAGCTGGAATGCAAGCCGCACGGCGGCTACCGCATCGAAACCTCCGATCCGCAGGGCAACGTGATCTTCCAAGCCCACGGCGTCATCCATGAGTTCACCCCGAACCGGAAGATCACCCGGACCTTCGAGATGGACGGGGCGCCTTTCGGCGTCCAGTTGGAGCTGCTCGAATTCGAGGCGCTCACCGGCGACACAAGCAAGCTCCGGATCCATGTCGTCTATGAATCACCGGGGCACAGGGACCAGTTGCTGCAGATGCCCTTCGCCTACGGCCTCAACATGGCTCACGACACACTGCAGGAAATCATGGAGAAGCTGATATAATCGTTTGCTGTAAAAGCCATCATCAACCCATCATGAAACCGAACACCAAACGAACGATCCTGCGATGGATTCACATCCTCTTCGGCCTGTCACTGCTCGGCTACATCTACGGTCCGCCCGAGGAAACCGTCCAATACCTCCCCTTCTTCCGATACTTCTACATGCCGGTGATCCTGCTCTCGGGGTTGTTGATGTGGAAGGGCCACGTCCTGACACGGCTTTTCTCGAAGAGTTCCGGCACGCCCCCGCAATAACGTCATGAAAACCAAAAAGGCAATGTCCCCGAAGCAGAGCGACGCGTTGCTCGCCACCCTGAAGACGCGCTTCGGGAAAAATCCCGGACGCCACAAGGGGCTCGACTGGGCCAAAGTGCAGGCACGCCTCGAAGCCAAGCCGGACAAGCTCTGGTCGCTCCACCAGATGGAGGAGACCGGAGGCGAACCGGATGTCGTCGGACACGACAAAAAGACCGGCGAATTCGTCTTCAACGATTGCTCGCCGGAAAGCCCCGCCGGACGACGCAGCGTGTGCTACGACCGCGCGGGTTGGGAATCGCGCAAGGAACACCGGCCCAAGACCACGGCGATGGACATGGCGACGGAAATGGGTGTCGGGCTCCTGACGGAGGACGAATACCTCGCGTTGCAGAAGCTCGGAGAATTCGACCTGAAAACATCGAGCTGGATCGCCACGCCGCCGGACATCCGCAAGCTCGGCGGCGCGCTCTACGCCGAGCGCCGCTACAGCCGCATCTTCACGGGCCACAATGGCGCCCAGTCGTATTACGGCGTCCGGGGCTTCCGCAGCTCGCTGCGCGTCTGAGGCTGAAAAACGTCAGCCGAGCTCGAACGTCGTGACGCCGTAAATCCAGTCGAGGCGGACTTTCGGAAACGGGCCGGTATACATCCGCGCGGTGGCGAATACCTCGGTCATGCCATGGCGCCCGACAAGGGCCTTCGCGGCCTCATTGGGCTCGGCGATGTCTAAGACGAACGGATCACCGGCTGGGATGCGGTCCACCAATCCGCGGAAGACGGCCTCCGCCACGCCCGCCTTCCTTGCGAAGAGCGGGCCGATCTTCCATCCGCGGAAACAGCGCCGGACGACGCCGTAGCCATCGAGCGTCGCTGGGTCCCCGGGCGCCACGGCAGCCAGAGCGGAAGCATCGGGTTGATGGATCCATGCCCGGAGGAACTCCGCGCGCGGCGCGGGAAAGCAGGCACGATCGAGTGCTGCGAGGGCTTCAAACGAAACCTCGCGGGCATCCTGCAGCGGGATGGACGGCGCCCAGTCACCGCCTTGTTTGACACCCTCGAAGCGTGCGTTCCTGTAGGCGCAAGCGCGCCCGATCTTCCGGTAGATGTCCACATTGGCGAGCACACCATCACCGCCTTGGGTGCATCCTTCGAGATGCCGTCGCGCCGCCTCGTGGATCGCCATGCCGTAACCGCGTCCTCGGAACGGGGCGGACACGATGTAACAGCCGATGAATCCGAAGGTGTCACCGTAACGAACGGCGCTCACCGTCGCGATGGGCACGCCGTCGAGTTCCCCGACCAGGAAGCCTTGAGGATCGGCGGCATAAAACGTCTCCTCGTCGTGAAGGCCGGGATTCCAACCCTCCTCGCGCATCCACGGGATTGGAATCGCCGCAATCCCGGCTGCATCGAGCCTTCGAATGCGATAGCGTCCGGAAGCGAGATCCCGTGAGGCGTCGGAATCGGGACTCAGGCGCTTCATCACGTCCGCCGAGTATGCCTTTGGGTTTTACTCCACCTCGAACAGGATGGAAGCGGTGTTGCCATCGGCCACCACGCTCAGCAGGTAGTTGCCCGGCGCGAGCTTCTGCTGATCCATGGTTCCGTCGAGCGCGCCCTTCGTCGTTCCTTGCAGCAGAATGACCGCCGGCTGGCTTCCCTGCACCGGTTCGCCGCTTCCGGTCACCTTGTGGACGTTGATGATGATCATGCCGCTCTCCTTGGCGCCGACCTCGATGGCGGCATCGTTCTTCACCGCGTTGGCGATCTTCGCGAACGGCTCGCCTGCCTTGTAAGTGGCCGCCTGGCCGCCGAGGCTGACCGGGAACGGCAGGGCGGTGCTTTCCTGGGCGCGGGCGGGAACGAAGGCGAGGGCAAGAAACGCGACTAGGGGTAGAAGCCGTGATTTCATGGGAGACTCCAACACTCATCCCATGACGGAGGCGAACACAAGGCCGAAGATCGTCTCCCGCAGAGGGGAACCACCCTCTTGCATTCGTTCCCATGAGATCCTAGCAATCGAGGCATGGGCCCGAATGACAGATGCGCCGCCGCAAAGAGAGGGACCATGCGCCGCACCATGCGTTGGACGCTCCTCATCGCGCTTGTTGCAGGATGCCGCGCCAAACCGGAACCCACGGTTGCAGACCTGCATTTTCCGGTCGTCGTGATCTACGGCACAACCTCGGTGGTGCTTTATCCCAACGCCCACACGCTCGGCTTCGCCTCGATCGCCAGCCTGAACGCACTGACAGGTCCGCCGGCGTTGATCGACTCGGACTTCAACATCTACATCTTGGAGGAACTCGCCTCCACACACGGCACCCTTTGGCTCATGACACACCCCACGGGAAACACGCCCGTGACATTCCAACTCGCCCGGGCTCCGGAGTCCGGCATCGCCGTGGCGCGCCAACTCCTGCGGCCACGCCTCGAGGACCAGACATGGCGCGACGATCTGGATCAAGGACGCGAGGCCCTCGCCCGCGAAGAGACGCTGGCCGGGATGTTCGCCATCGTGGACGGCAAGGACGACTGACCCGCAGCAAAGGTTGCAGTCCGGAATGCCCCGCTTGACATGCAACCTTTTGGTTACATATTTTGACCTTCGATGGATGCAGTGTTCAAAGCCTTGGCGGATGCAAGCCGGCGGAAGCTCCTGGACCAGTTGCACAAGTGCAACGGCCAGACGCTGTCCGAGCTGTGCGGGCATCTGGACATGACGCGTCAGGCGGTCACGAAGCACCTTGTTCTGCTGGAGAAGGCGAACTTGGTGACGACCGTGCGGCGCGGGCGCGAGAAGCTGCATTATCTGAATCCGGTGCCGTTGCATGAGATCTACGAGCGCTGGATCGGCAAATACGAGAGTCATCGCCTTGCGGCGTTGAGCGATCTGAAAAAGGGTCTCGAAACAACAAACACCAGGAAAAAACCGACATCATGAGCAAGCCAGAGTTCGTTTACACAACATTCATCCGTTCCACACCCGAGAAGACGTGGGACGCGATATGCCAACCGGAGTTCACGCGCCAGTATTGGGGGGGACTGGCCAACGTTTCCGATTGGAAACAGGGATCGAAATGGGAGCACCTCAGCCCCGACAACGAGGTCTGGGTCACCGGAGAGGTGGTCGAAAGCACGCCCCCGAAACGCCTCGTGCTCACATGGATCGACCCCGACGACCTCAAGGACACCTCGCGTGTCACCATCGAGATCGAGAAAGTCGAGGACATGGTCTGCCTGACGGTGAAGCACGACAAGTTCTCGGAGACCTCGGCGATGCCGGGCAAAATCTCCCAAGGTTGGCCGCGCGTCCTTTCCAGCCTCAAGACGTTCCTCGAGACCGGAACGGGGCTCAAAATCTTCTGCGGCGGACAGAACTGACCCGCCGTCAAGCCACCGGGCCTGCCGGGAATTCCAAACCCCCGGCAGGCCTGCATGGGGTCATGAGAACATCGAAAATCTTGCAAATATCATATTTTCGTGCACGTTTCGTGCATGGCAACAAAGACGATCACGCTGGAAATTGATGCCTATGAGAAGCTCCGGGCGGCCAAGCACCGTGGTGAATCCTTCACGGAAGTGGTCCGCCGGGCGGTTTGGGAGCACACGCCCGCAACCGGTTCGGCGCTGCGCGAACATTTTCACCGGGGAGGAAGCGGCGTCAGCGGCAAGTATCTCGATGCCTTGGAGGAAGCCGCCGCGCACGATCCCCACCCCGAGGATCCATGGGCCTGATCCTCGACACGAATTTCATCGTCGCCGCCGAGCGCGAGGCGAGACGCGGGCTCACGGCCATGATCGACCGCTTTTTTGCAGACCGGGCGAGCGAGACGTTCTTCATCACGTTCACGATCGCGGGCGAACTGGCCTGCGGACGGTCGGCCTCCCCCCGGAAGGACTGGGAGCAACTTTGCCAACCCTACCCCGTGCTCGCATGGAACAGCGATGTCTCTTGGAAATACGGCGAGCTTTACCGGACGCTTGCCTCAAGAGGACAACTCATCGGCACGAACGATCTGTGGATCGCCGCCACCGCGTTGGTTCATGGCATGGGAATCGTGACGAGCAACGTCGAGGAATTTTCCCGCGTGCCGGGCTTGGGCGTCGTGCTTTACCACTGAGGCATGACAACGGGGCCAATCAGCGGCTACCACCTCATCAGGCCTGAGGATCTGCATTGGCGGCCGTCGAACCTGATGAAGATTCCGAATGCGGATTACCTGGAGCGCACGGGAAGCGGGAATCTCGGGGCAAGGCTCTGGCGGCTGCCGCCCCGGAGCGCCAACACGCTGCACAAGCATGTCCGGTCGGAAGAGTTCTACTTCGTGCTGGAAGGAACCGGACGGATGCGCGTCGGTGATGAGACGTTGACTGTGCCCAAATACGGCGGCGTGCTGGTGGGCCCGGACTTGCTGCGTCAGGTTTTCAACGACACGGACGAGGACGTGCTCTGGCTCATCGTCGGGGCACCGGAGGAATTGGAATACCTCCAAGGCACGAAGTCCAAGGCGGACCTCTCGCTCATCTACCCGGAAGACCCCGCGCAGCTTCCGGAAGAGCTGGCGGGGACGGAATGGCCGCCGAAGGATTGACCGCTCCGCGCGCCGGCGCTCATGCGAGGTCGAAGCGGTCGAGGTTCATGACCTTCGTCCAAGCGGCGATGAAATCCCCGATGAACTTTTTCCCGCTGTCATCACAGGCATAGACCTCGGCAAGGGCGCGGAGGATCGAATTCGAGCCGAAGACGAGATCCACGCGTGTGGCGGTCCATTTGGGCACGCCGGTCCTGCGGTCGGCGCCGGCGAAGGCGTTGCCGCAGGGGGAGACCTGCCTCCATTCGGTGCCCATGTCGAGGAGGTTGACGAAGAAGTCGTTGGTGAGCACTCCCGGCCGCGACGTGAAGGCCCCCTCCTTTGCGCCGCCGGCGTTGGCGCCGAGGACGCGGAGACCGCCGATGAGGACGGTCATTTCCGGCGCGGTGAGCGTGAGCTGCTGCGCCCTGTCGATGAGCAGGTGCTCGGCGGGCACGGTGTATCTGCCCTTGAGGTAATTGCGGAATCCGTCGGCGAGGGGCTCAAGCACGGCGAAGGATTCGACGTCGGTCTGTTCCTGCGAGGCGTCCGTGCGGCCCGGTGTGAAGGGAACCTCCACGGCATGCCCGGCACCCTTCGCGGCCTGTTCGACCCCGACTCCGCCCGCAAGCACGATGAGGTCGGCAAGGGAGATTTTTTTGCCGCCGCCGGCGCTCCTGTTGAACTCCGCTTGGATTGCCCCGAGCTTCGCGAGCACTTCCGCGAGCTGCGCGGGCTGGTTGGCTTCCCAGTCCCTCTGCGGCGCCAGGCGGATGCGCGCGCCGTTTGCGCCGCCGCGCTTGTCGCCGCCGCGGAATGTCGAGGCCGAGGCCCATGCGGTCGAGACGAGTTGCGGGACGGTGAGTCCTGAAGAGGCGATCCTGCCCTTCAGCGCGGTGACGTCCGTCGCATCGACAAGCGGGTGATCGACGGCGGGGACGGGGTCCTGCCAGAGGAGATCCTCGGCCGGGACTTCCGGCCCGAGGTAGCGCGACTTCGGACCCATGTCGCGGTGCGTGAGCTTGAACCAGGCACGGGCAAAGGCATCGGCAAACTCGCCGGGATTCTCCATGAACCGGCGCGAGATTTTTTCATAGGCCGGGTCGAAGCGCAGAGAGAGGTCGGTGGTGAGCATCGTGGGCCTGCGCTTTTTCGACGGGTCGTCCGGCCCCGGAATGACCGCCTCCGAATCCTTCGCCACCCACTGGTGGGCGCCGGCCGGGCTCTTCTCGGGCACCCACTCGTATTTGAAGAGGTTTTCGAAGAAGTGATTGCTCCACTGCGCGGGCGTCTGTGTCCAGGTGACCTCGAGGCCGCTGGTGATGGCATCGGCGCCCTTGCCCGTGCGGAATTTGCTCTTCCATCCGAAACCCTGCTCCTCGAGCGGGGCGTCCTCGGGATCGGGGCCGACATTGTCCGCCGGGCCCGCGCCGTGGGTCTTCCCGAATGTGTGGCCGCCGGCAATGAGCGCGACGGTTTCCTCGTCGTTCATCGCCATGCGGGCGAAGGTCTCCCGGATGTCCCGGGCCGCCTCGACGGGATCGGGGTTGCCGTTGGGTCCTTCCGGGTTCACGTAGATGAGGCCCATCTGCACCGCCGCAAGCGGGTTTTCCAGATCACGGTCGCCGGAGTAGCGCTTGTCACCAAGCCATGTGGTCTCCCTGCCCCAGTAAACATCCTGGTCCGGCTCCCACGTGTCCTCGCGGCCGCCCGCGAAACCGAAGGTCTTGAAGCCCATCGTTTCGAGCGCCACGTTGCCCGTGAGGATCATCAGGTCCGCCCAGGAAATCTTGCGTCCATACTTCTGCTTGATCGGCCAGAGCAGGCGGCGGGCCTTGTCGAGACTGACGTTGTCCGGCCAGCTGTTGAGCGGGGCGAAGCGCTGCTGGCCGCGTCCGCCGCCGCCGCGTCCGTCCCCGGCGCGATAGGTGCCGGCGCTGTGCCATGCCATGCGGATGAAGAGCGGACCGTAGTGACCGAAATCGGCCGGCCACCAGTCCTGCGAATCGGTCATCAATGCGGCGAGGTCCCTCTTCAACGCCGCATGGTCGAGGCTCCTGAATTCTGCGGCGTAGTCGAAACCAGCATCCATCGGGTCGGACTTCGACGAGTGCTGGCTCAGCAGTTCGACCTTGAGCCGGTTCGGCCACCAGTCCCGGTTGGTCGTGCCGCCGTCCGGGGTGATGGCGGGGGAAACCGAAGGATGGAAGGGGCATTGGGATTCGGAGGACATGGCGATGTGTGTCGGTGGGTTGCGTTGGGTTGAGCCGGAAGTCTGCGGCGCCTCCCCATTCAAGCACCGGAGGAGCCGGGGTTGAAATATTTGTTTCCTAAGCTCAGCATAGGTTTTGCCTATGGAAATGCACCAGCTCCGCTATGCCGTGGCTGTCGCGCGGGCGGGGAATTTTTCCCGTGCTGCCGAGCAATGCCACATCGCCCAGCCTTCCCTGAGCCAGCAGATCCAGAAACTGGAGGAGGAACTGGGCCAGCGCCTGTTCGACCGCATGAAGCGGACGGCGAAGCCCACACCGCACGGCGAGGCGTTCCTGAGACGGGCGGTCCGGATCCTGGAGGAGGCGGATGCCGCCAAGCGCGAAGCCATGGAAACCACCGGCCTGCTGCGCGGCAATCTGGCGGTCGGCGTGCTGCCGACCATCGCTCCCTACCTTTTGACGGATGTGCTGCTGGCCTTCTCCGGAAGATTCCCCGGGATCGAGACCGTGGTTCATGAGGACACCACGGCGCAGCTTATCAGGCAGGTGCTTGCGTATGATCTCGACTTGGCCCTGGTCAGCCGGCCGATTGACGGGACGCGCCTCGAAGTCCGGGAACTGTTCCGCGAGGAATTGAAGCTGGCCCTGCCTCCGGGGCATCCGTTGACCCGGAAGCGCTCCGTGGGCATCGGCGATCTTCAAGATGAGCAGCTCATCGTGATGAAGCCCGGCCACTGCCTCGGCGACCAAGTGCTCGGTTTCTGCGAACGTCACGGGGCGAATCCGCGGATCAGCTTCCGCGGAGCCCAGCTCGAAACCATCCAGGCTCTCGTGCGCGCCGGTGCGGGCATTTCCATGGTTCCCGCAATGGCGGCAATGCAGGACCGCAAGGATGCCCCGGTGTATCGTTCCCTTGCTTCGCCGAAGCCGGAACGCGCGGTCATCGCCATCTGGCCGAAACAACGTCCGCCCGGAAGAGCGGCGGCAGAATTCCTGAAGAGCCTCAGAGAGGCGAAGCCGGTGCGGGCGGCTGGGCAAAATGCCGGGCGGCAAAAGCGATGAATTCCTCGCTGACCCTCGAAATCCGGTCCCGGCGCCACACGAGCGCAAATTCGACCTCGATCCTCGGCTTCACCAATGGGCGCCAAGTTATCCCGCGTATGCGCTCGGCCTCCCTGAAATGCGGCAACACCCCCACCCCGACGCCGACCGAGACCAGGCCGAGCATGGTGGTGGGATAGCCCCCGACCTCCTTGACGACCCTCGGACGGAAACCCGCATTGGCGCACTGCCGGAAAAACTCGTCGTAGAATTCGGGGCGCGACTCGCGGGTGCAGAACACGAAATCCTCGTTGCGCAGGTCGCGGAGTTCGAACGAGCGGCGCCTGGCCAGGGGATGCCGCATCGGCAGCACAACCTCGAACGGCACCCGCCAGATGACACGGTGCCCGAACCCGTCGAGCCTCACCGGGAATGTCACGAAGCCGATGTCGATCGTCGCGTCACGCAGCGCTTTCAACTGCTCCGGGGGCAGGCCGTGGAAGAAATCAAGCTCCACCCGCGGATGCGCCTTCCGGAACGAGGCAATCACCGGCGCAAGGTAATTCAGGTGAAGCCCCGTCGGGTAACCGATGGTGATGCGGCCGGAAACGACCCCGCTTGCCGTGCGCGCCTCGTTGGCGGCATCGTCCGCCGCGGACAAAATCGCACGGGCGCGCGGATAGAACGCGCGGCCGGCTTGCGTGAGAAGCACTCCGGAACGCGTGCGCTCGAAAAGGGATGCCTGCAACTCCTCCTCCAGGGCCAGGATCTGGCGGCTCAACGCAGGTTGTGCCAACCTGAGTTTGGCTGCGGCACGCGTGAAATTCAGCTCCTCCGCCACCGCCACGAAATACCGGAGATGCCGCAACTCCATGGCGGCATCATACCTCTCCGGCATGGCCAGACCAAGAAACAAGGTATTGGCCGGGCACGGAACCCATGGCTACAGAAGTATCGGAGGCAGCAATGAGCGCAAATCAAGATACCGACACAGCCGTGGAAACCGTTCCGGTCGCATTGTCGGAGAGCTACGACACATGGGCGGCCAATGCCTTGGGCTCCTCGACTGGAAACCCCGCCCCCGACGCACACAGGCGGCGCCGCAAAGCGGGCGTCGCCATGCTGGCCCTCGCGGCCATCCTCGGGATTGCATGGCGCTGGTGGGTCTACACCCACACATGGGCCGTGACCGACAACGCCTATCTTGCCGGGCACATCCTCACGATCAGCCCGCGCATTGCCGGCACGGTGAGCGAGGTCCTCGTGGATGACAATCAGGATGTCGCCGCCGGCGCCGTGCTTGCCCGACTCGATGCCGCCGACCTGAACGTCCAGCGCGACAAGGCAAAGGCGGAGATCGCACAGGCCGAGGCACAGCTCGCCCGCGCCCGCGCCCAGGTCGTCCGCGACGAGGCTGGTGCAGGCAAGGCCGAGGCCGACTTCGATCGCGCGGACCGCCTGTTCCACAAATCCTCCGGCGTGATCTCGCAGGCGGACTTCGATGCCGCGCGCACCACGCTTGAATCCGCCCGCGGCGCGCTCGATGCAAGCCGCGCGGATGCCCTCGCCGCCGGGGCGCAAGTGCAGGTCGCCGCGGCGCAACTGGCCGATGTGTCGCTGCAACTCGACTACACCGACATCGTCGCCCCTGCCTCCGGCCGTGTGGGCCGCAAGAACATCGAGCCCGGGAACCGTGTGCTTCCGGGGCAGGCCCTGATGGCATTGGTGACGCCGGAAATCTGGGTCATCGCGAACTTCAAGGAGACCCAGCTCGCACGACTGCATCCCGGGCAGACCGTGAAGCTCACGGTGGATGGGCTGCCGGGCGAGGAGTTCACCGGGCGCGTCGAGACCTTCGCCCCGGCCAGCGGGGCGCAGTTCGCCCTGCTTCCGCCGGACAACGCCACCGGGAACTTCACGAAGGTCGTGCAGCGCGTGCCCGTGAAGATCGTCTTCACCGAAAACACACCCGGCACCTTTGCGGGAAGGATGGTTCCCGGCATGTCGGTCATCGCGAAGGTCCGCCTGAGGGACTGAGGTCCGTCATGAATCGCTCACCCGGACCCGGTGTCCCCCTCCGTTCGTGGATTGCGCTCTGGGGCGCGATGCTGGGGGCATTCATGGCCGTGCTCGACATCCAGATCACAAACTCGTCGCTTCCGGAGATCCTCGGTTCCCTCGGCTCCACGCTCGACGAGGGATCGTGGATCCAGACGAGCTACCTGGTGTCGGAAATCATCGTGATCCCGATGACGGCATGGCTGGCCTCCGTCTTCGGCACGCGCCGGTATATGCTCGTCAACACGGCCCTCTTCCTCGTGTTTTCGGTCGGGTGCGCGTTCGCGCAGTCCCTGAACGGACTGATCGTCTTCCGGGTGCTTCAGGGATTCACCGGCGGGGCGCTGATCCCGATGGCGTTCACCCTTGTGCTCCGATTGCTTCCACCGGGCGCCCATCCCCTCGGGTTCGGACTTTTCGGGATGACGGCGACATTCGCGCCGGCCGTCGGCCCGACGGTGGGCGGCTGGCTGACCGACAACATGGGTTGGCCGGCGATTTTCTACCTCAACCTCATCCCGGGCGCGATCATGATGGTGACACTTGCATGGGGGCTGGAGGGCGAAAAGCCCCGGCTCGATCTGCTGCGCACCGGCAACTGGTGGGGGATCGGAACGATGGCGCTGGGCCTCGGATCACTCATCATCTTCCTCGAGGAGGGCAATCGGAACGAGTGGTTCAGCTCGCGCATGATCACCACCCTCGGTTTCACCGCCGCGCTCGCATTGACTGCGGCCTTCACCATCGAGTGGAGGAATCCCCGCCCTCTCGTGAATCTCAGGCTGCTGACGCGACGGAACTTCGGCCTTGGTGCGCTCGTGGGCATGGCCTTCGGTTTTGCCATGTATGGCGCGGCGTATCTGTTGCCCCTGTATCTGGCCCGGGTGCAGGGCTACAGCGCACAGCAGATCGGTTGGACGATCATGTGGAGCGGGGCACCCCAGCTGCTGATGATGCCTGTTGCGGCCCTGTTGCTCCGGCGCGTTGACGCGCGGTTGTTGCTGGCGGCGGGGCTCGGCTTCTTCGGCGCAAGCTGCTTCGTCAACGCCACCCTGACCAACCTCACAGCCTACGACCAACTGAAGGTGGCGCAGCTCCTCCGCGCCGTCGGAATGCCCCTGACCATCGTCCCCCTCACGGCGCTGGCCACCGGCGGCATCGAGCAGGACCAGAGCGGCTCGGCATCCGCGCTGTTCAACATGCTCCGCAACCTCGGCGGCAGCATCGGCATCGCACTCCTGGCAACGCAGCTCGACTGGCGCGAAAAATTCCACTCCGTGCGCATCGGCGAGAATGTCAGCATCTTCGCCAAGGCAACCGAGGAGCGCCTCGCCGGATTGACGCAATATTTCATGGGGCTTGGCGCCGACCCGCTGAGGGCGAACGATCAGGCGGTCGCCGCAATCGCCGGCATCGTCCGCCGGGAGGCCTT
Organism: Chthoniobacterales bacterium; assembly: GCA_014879535.1. Lineage (GTDB taxonomy): Bacteria > Verrucomicrobiota > Verrucomicrobiia > Chthoniobacterales > JACTMZ01 > JACTMZ01. The sequence continues at coordinate 40,286 of JACSRX010000046.1, read as the reverse complement.
CGTCATGTCCTTTGCCGACTGTTTCTTCATCGTCGGCGTGGTGATGACGGCAATGATCGCCGCGGCCTTCCTTTGCCGGCCCTCCGGCAGCGCGGGGGCACCGGCGCATTGAGCACCCCCGATGCAAACCGGGTTTGAGCAGGCCGCTTGCCGGAATCCGGAAAAGTTGATCTCCTGAACCCCATGGCACTTCCCTACCCCACGATCATTCCCGACCTGCGCAGCCCCTCCGAGGAGGTCGGCGGCCTGGTGTATTTCGGCCGGATGTTGGACAAAATCCGGCTGGCCGCGGCGGGGAGACTGCCCGAGGGCTGGCAGGCGGAACGGGGACAAGGGATGAAGAACAGCTTCGATGACCGTTGCTGCAAATTCCTCAGCATCGATTATGCGGCGATCGAGGCGGAGACGCTCAAGGGCGGAAAGACGGACGAAGAGTTGCTGGAATGGGCCTTCCGGCAAGGGCACCGCCCCACCATGGAGGAAATCGAAATCTGGAACGCATTCATGACCAAGCGCGGCTGGCGGGACGCCGGCACGCAACGCCTGAACGAGCGGCTCGCCGAGATCGGCCTCCCGCCGGGCACCGTCCAGACGATGTTTGAATTCATCGATCTCGACGAGGGGCGACTGCATCCCGGCGACTCGTAACGCGGCGCGGCTCGCGACAGGCGCACATCAACGAAGGTTCACCCGCAGGCGCATCCAGCGCCATGGCGCGTCATCCGGGGCGATATTGTCGGCGACCTCAATCAGCGCCCTGTTGTCGTTCAACACGGTGGTGTGCAGCGTGCTCCATGCAAGATTGCCATCCGGGCCCCCCAGGGCTTCCACGACATAATCGACGTCGTCCGCATACGGGGATTTTTCCACGCGCAGGATCATCCGGTGCGTGGACGGATCAAGCCGCAGATCCACGGGACGCCGCGAAGGAACCCACGGGTCGCTTCCGATGGCGTATTCCATGAGGTTCGGAACCCCGTCACCATCCGGATCGGCAGCCGTTCCGCTGATGCCTTCGTCCGCCCGGTGGCCTGCCGTGAACCGCAGTTGGCGCCATTCCGCCCAGGTGGACGGGGCAGCCAGCACCCGGTTTGCAATGTTCAGCAGCGAGAGCGGGTCATCCGCATTGCGCACATCGGTCGAAGCTTCCCAGAACATCACACCGCCAAGCCCCATGTCCCCGACATACTCGAGCTTCCGCCGCAGCGCACGCGGACTGTCGTAGCCGATCCACAGATTTCCGTTGTAAAAATACGAGGCCTGCGCGGCCTCGTCCCATTTTTCGGCCGAGGGATCGGCCTGAACAAGGGCCGCCACCGTGCGGTAATCATAGAACCCCGGCTCGATTGTCGGCAGCGTTCCCGGACCAAGGCCCGTGGCACTGCTGAACGGTGTCGGATTTGTCACCCCTGTCCAACCGTAGCCGTAGGCGGGGACTCCCAGCACGATCTTCGCCGCGGGCACTCCGGCCGCAAGATACCCTTTCACGGCTTCGTCCGTGTTGTAGCGCGCGTTCGGATCGCCCGCACTGCGGAAAAGCGGCGCGTTGTGCCCGGTCTGGTTCGGGATCCACCGCCCGTGGAAATCGTAGGTCATCAGGTTGAGGAAATCGAGCTGGGCACCCAGCGCGGCGAGGTCGATCCGTTCGAATTTGTCGTAACCCGCCGGGACCGCGGCCGTGATCTCGTAGCGCCGGCCGTCCACGGCCGACTGCGCATCGAACTCGGCCCGGATGGCGGCGGCGAGGAGGGCGTAGTTGGTGGAATCCTCGGGGCGAACGTTCGAGTTCACGTCGGTCGCCACGACGGGGTATTCCCAATCGAGATCCACACCGTCGAAGCCGTAGCGCACGACAAAGCTCCGCACCGAAGCCGCGAATTTCTGCCGCGCCGCCGGGGTGGCCGCCACCGTTGAAAAGCGCCCGGAATCGAACCAGCCGCCGACGGCGATGAGAACGCGCAGGTGGGGATGCGCGGCTTTCAACCGCGCGTAAGCCCCGAAGTGGCCGCGCACCGGCGTCTCCCATGTGTCCGGGCCCAAGGCCCTTTCGATATCGGCCCACGGGTCGATGATTTCGATTTCCCCGGCTGCAGAAATGCGCGCGAAAGCGTGGATCACGTGGGTCAGCTTTCCGGCGGGCAGATCGGCAACCTCGTAGCCCTTCTGGTAGATCCCCCAACTCGGGAAATAGGCCACGATGCGCCGCTCGGACGGAACCACCGTCACCTCCTCACCGGGCCCCGGGACGGATGGGGTTTCTTCCTCCTCGTCCCCGGGATCGCCTCCCGGCGTCGTCCCCCCGTCGCCGCCGACCGCATTGCCATTGAACTGGATGGCGGTGGGAGACGCATCGGATGTTCCGTCCACCTGCAGGCCGAATGTGACGCTGCCGCCCGCCGGAATTGTTGCCGTCCACGCCTCATGCCCGAAGGTGTAACGTCCGGCTGCCGCACTCTTGAGGACCGCGCTCCAGTGGTTCACCAGGTCTCGGGGCAGATCGAACGAGAGTTCCCAACCGTTGATGGCCGCGGAACCGTGGTTGGTGATGGTGATGCTGGCGACGAACCCGCCGCTCCATGAACTGGTCACCTGGAATGCCACGGCAACGTCGCCCTTGCTGCACTGGCATTCATGCAAAGCGTTGCCGCATGGACCACTCGGCTCCCCGGGCACCGGCTCGTAGTCCGTGCCCGGCGTGACCTCGCCGCCCCCGGTGCCGTTGTCGGCTCCGAAGACCACGTCGCTCGCCGAGAAGAACACCTCCCCCGCGGGGTCGATGCGTTGCCACACGACATAGATCACATGACGCCCCGTGCGCGCGGGCAGAACGCCGTCCCATTCGTAGTAATTGCCGTCCCGCACCGCATTCTCGGCGCCGGGCAGCGGCTCCAGGTCGCCCCAAGCAAGCGGCGTGTCCGGATCCCATCCCTCCTTCGTGATGAAGGCCCGGAAAAAGCTCGGATCATGCGGAACGTGGGCGTGGTAGACGAAATGGTAAGGTCCCGGCTGCAGCAGCGTCGCCGGCCAGTCGGAGCGGACGAGATCGATCCCGGCATACTTGGCCCGACCACCACTCGCCAGTTGTCCGTCCGGAACCGCGGCCTGCCAGTTGTAATCCGGCACGTTCCGGGAAACCTCGTGCCAGTCGTAGAACGGCTGTGTTCCATTGACTGCAAGCGCCGCACGCGCGGAGTCGTTTTTTGGGGCTTCGGGATTATCGAGAAAGATCCGGTAAACGCGGCTCACGGGATCCTGCATGGAACCGTGCGCCCAGATCCGGCCGGGCACGGCCATGCCGCAGATGAGGACAAAAAAAAGCGCGGTCCGCACCGGGCCGCGCCAGCAAATCGTTGGGGAGGGTTGTTTCATGAGACGGCGCCCGCATCCAGGGGCTTTGGTCGATGAGGATATGACCGGCAGGACGCCCTGTCCGTTCAATCAAACGGACGTTTCTTTCCCTCTCCCGGGAAAAAGCCAGCCCGCCGCAAGCTCCCCTCGGCTCCCCGGCGGGCTGACACCCCAAAAAAACTCCAACCAGCCTACGATCCAGACAGGCAGGACAGCAACCGGCGGCGCACCGGCCAGAGGCAGACACCAAGCAGGCCGAGGGCCGCAACGATGGTGGACGGCTCCGGGATGGCTGTGATGGTGAACACGCCGCCGTTGAAGCTGAATCCGCGATCGGCACTGGAAGTGAAGTCGAAGGTATTGGCCAAGGCTTCTCCCTCCGCATAGTCGGCCGCGGAGTATTGGAGCTTGTTTCCAAGGACAAAGTTCGAGATGCCCAGAGTGAAGTCGTTCAGTGTCAGGGATCCGAACTTGATGAAATGCGCGCCTTCGGTGCCGCCATAATTGAGGAAGGAATCACCACTCATCGCCAAGTCCCCGAATGTCTCGCTCACCGCGCCGGAGAGCGTGATGGTGCCCCCGGAAAGACTGACCGAGGCGGAGTTGTTGACCTGTTCGCCCTGGGAGATGAGGAGAACCGCGCCGGTGGAAACAACCACGTTGGTCGTCGAAGCGGCCCCCCCTCCTCCGGACGTGGCCAGATGGAGGACGCCGCCGCTGACCGTGGTGGTCCCCGTGTGGGTGTTGGTGCCGGACAGTGTCACTGTGCCGTCACCGGATTTCGTCAAGGCGCCCCCTCCGACCAAGGCGCCGGCGAATACGTTGTTCGTGCCGCTGCCGATGTTGAGCTCAAGCGTGCCTGCGGAGTTTGTCACGGTTCCGGCACCCGTCAGCACTTTCAGAATCTGGCCGTTGCCACCGAGGTCGAGGGTGGCCCCGTTGCTGATTGCGACACTGCCATTGGTCGAGAGACGGTTGTCACCCCCGGAGGCAAGGGCCAAAACGCCCGCTTCAACCGTCGTCCCGCCGGTGTGGGTCGTGTTGGAGATGGTCAAGGTGCCCGCGCCGGTCTTCACCAAGGCCCCGGCGCCCGAGATCGTGTTCGTGCGGGAGGCATTCGTCGTGGTGTTGAACCGCATGGTCCCGTTGGTTCCGATGCTGATGGCGGTGTTGTTGTTGACTGTCGCCCCGGCGAACTCCAGCACGCCGCCATTGACCGTGGTTGTTCCGCTATACGCGACCACGCTCCCGCCGGAAAAAACCTGGGTGCCCGAGCCGCTCTTGACGATCGAAAGGGCGATGCTGTTGCTGACACCGGATGCCGTGTCACGCACAATGTGGTTGAAGGTGTAGGACGCCCCGCCATCGACATTCAAGGTCAGGGTGGGAGCGGCGAGGGAGCCGCTGACGCCTTGGACGACGCGGTTGCCGCTGGTGCTGGTCGCATTCAAGCCTCCGATGGTCTCGTTCGCACCGTTATCCAACTCAAAAAACCTGCTGTTGGTGTTGTCGGCGAAAGTGACGATCGTCGTATCCTCGAGGACATTGTTCGTCACCAGGCGGACGCGGTCCTGCTCGATCGTGAGACCTCCGGTGAAGACGTTGGCCCCTCCCAATTGGAGGATGCCGGAGCCGGTTTTCAGAAGGCCGTCGTTTCCCGCAATGATGTTGCTGATTGTCACGGTCACACTGTTCGAAATTGTCGGCGTCCCCGACGTTGTATCAAAGGTGATGGTGCCGGCCCCGACGAGCCGCCAAGCGACGGCCGTCCCGCCCGTATCCCCGCCGTAAAAATTCCCGATCGTGTTGTTCACGCTGTTGGTGATGTTCCTGGTGCTGCTGGCATCGATGGCATCAAAGTAGGCGTTGGCATCCGCCCCGGTTGCATAGATGCCGTTGCTCCAATTCGCGGTGTTGGTCCAGTTGCCGGATGCGTTCGTGATCCATGTGCCGTTGGTGCCAGCGTGGGCCAAAGGCGGTGCAGAGATGAGGAGCAGAGCGGAGCCGGTCGCAAGGAGACGAGCCGGAACGGCGAACAGGGTGGGGAGGTTTCTCATGGTGGGGGATGCGTTTCGTCGCAATGTGTCAAATGCCAACCGAAACCGCGTATGCAATTCGCGTGCGGTTTTTTTTGAACAAGCGGGGCTCCCACCCGATCCGAACCAAGAATAGCGACCGCTGAAATTCGAACGCACGGGCTACCCAAGCGAACTAATCTGGATTCTCAAGTTATATTTGATGTCGTGATCTCATTTCCTGTCGCGTATCTGTCGGCGTCGCTCGTCTTGGTGTCGGCGACCTTTGCCTTGGGTGACACCCAATATTGGGGCGGCCCCACATCCTCTGGAACGGGCACTCCGGTCGGTGGAACCGCCACTTGGACACCCACCGTCACACGGTGGACGGCAAAAAATTACTCCGGTCAGGGCGGCGGCGGCTACGGCCCTTGGACAAACGGGAACACATCCGTCTTCGGTGGCAACGCCGGCACGGTCAACATCGGCGGCAGCTACGTCTTCGAGAGATTCCTGGTCGAGACATCGGGTTACATTTTCGAATTCGGGGGCCCCAGGACTTTGGAACTTCGGGAGTTCGGCGGTTCCGGCCTGGCCACCGCCACATTCCGTCCATCTTCAGCCGCAAGCCGGACACTCACGCTGTCCGTGACAGGCTCCACCGGATTGACGGCGCTCCTGAGCGACAACACGAACGGCACCAGCCGCCTTTCGCTCACCAAGCAGGGCTCGGGAACGCTGATGCTGTCGCGCGACAACACCTACACGGGGAACACCTTGGTGAATGAGGGGACGCTCAGAATTTCGGGAACCCTTTCCAGCACCAATCTCCAAGTCAGTGCCGGCGCCGTTCTCGAGGTGAACGGAAACTCCCCCCTTTCCGTGCCGGGAACGGTCACATTCGCTCCCGGCTCAGGACTGCGGCTGCCTGCCGAGCATGCCGGCATCAATGTGATCGCCCTGCAGGCGTCCGGCATCCAGGGGACTCCGAGCCTGACCGGGGTTCCCGGCTACGAACTCACGAACCATGCCGGCACATCGCTGGTGCTGGTTGCCTCGACGCGAACGGCGCCCGTGCTCGATTGGCAGCCGACCCCACTGGGAACCATCATCTATGGAACGCGCGCCCTCCCAAGCACCCTGCTCACGGCGACCGCGAACATCCCCGGCACCTTCAACTATGCGCTGACAACCGGCACGGAGGTGGCACCCGGGGAAATTCTGGGGGTGGGAACGAACAGGCTCGTGGCGACATTCACGTCGGACGACACGAACAGCCATCTCTCCGGCCATTCCATCACCAACTCGGTGATCGTGGCCAAGTCCGCACAGTCGATCAACTTCGCCCCGCTTCCGCAGAAAACGGAGGGAGCTCCCCCCTTCAGCCTTCGGGCCACGGCATCCTCGGCCTTGGCTGTCAGCTACACCTCATCCGACACCAACGTTGCGAGCATCTCCGGACTCTCGAGCTTCCTTGTGACGATCAACGGCCCCGGCACCACCGTCATCACCGCCAGCCAAGACGGCGATGCAAGCTATCACACCGCCGCCAACGTGAGCCGGACTCTTGTCGTCCTGCCCCAACCCGCTCCGGCGGCCGGGTTCGATGCGACATTTCCCGGGCAATCCCCCGCGGATGATCCGGACAGGGACGGCATCGGCTCCTTGGTGGCTTACGGGCTCGGCTCCGATGGCACCCTCCGTCCGCTCCCGCACCCCGCGCCCGCGATGAGCCCGGACGGCATGCTTTCTGTCACCGCGGTCGTGCGCATCAACGACCCGGACGTGGAGGTGTTCGGTCTGGTTTCGACGAACCTCTCCACATGGCTCGGCAACCGGATCATCGGCGTGCCAGCGGAGGATCAATCAGGATCTGTCCCGGGTGCGACGGAGCGCCGTATTTTTTCAACCCGGCGCGGCACGGCCTCGCAGAAATTCCTGCAGCTGGCCGCCAGAAGGCTTGCTTCCGGAAACGCCGCCACCCCCATTCTGAATGCGAGGATCGTGTTCCTCGGGGACAGCCTGACCAGCAACAACGGCCTGCTCGGCCCGTCCCGGGGCTACTACCACTGGACCGACGTGCTGCAGCAGCGCTTCAACCTCACCGTCACCAATCTCGGCAAAGGGGGAAGTTACGCCTACGCAGGCTACGACCGCCTCTACGAAAACCTTGTGACCGATGGCAACCGTCCGGACTTCGTGCTGATCAATTTCGGCATGAACGACCACAAAATTTACGAGAAGAACGGACTGCCCGTCATGGACACGGCCAAGTTCGAGGATGATCTCACCCGCATTGTCACATTGACCAGAAGCGTCGGCTCCATCCCGATTCTCGTCACCCCCCATGCGATTTTCGAGGGCGGGAAGGGCTGGCCGAGGAGCTATTACGAGAAATACGACCCCGCATTGTTCAGCCAAGATGGCGGTGCGCTCATGCGCTTCGACACGTTCATGGAAGCCACGCGCCGTGTCGCGTATTCGCAGAATGTCGCGTTGATCGACCTCCGTCAGGCTTCCGACGATTATGACCGCTCCGCCTACACCATCGATGGCGTCCACCTCAGCCGCCTCGGCCACCAGATGTATGGCGACGTCATCGGGGACTTTCTGGCGGAACAGTTTCCCCGTTGAGTTCCATGATTCGGCCCCGGAGTGCCGCGGCCACACCAGTCATCCCCGCCAACCCTGCCGGTGAGGATCACACACACCGTTGCGGGGACAATCGCAAAAGACCGGAACGCAGGGGCGGAGTTTCCGCGTCCCGCGGGCGCGGAATTCCAGACTCACTTCGAGGGATCCCAAATTGCGTTGTTGGTCGAGTATTTCGGCCACACACGGGATTCGACATGACCGTCGGCGAAGAGGAAATGGTCGTGATCGCCTGCATGTCGCTTCGACCCCTGCTCGTTCATGTCCGCTTCCCTGAGTTCATAGGGAGCGAGACCGCCGGCCTTCGCGGGGTGAGTATCGGCGAGAAGGATGACGTCGCCGGGGATGGAGTAGATTTTCCTCATCTTGAGGAAGTAGTTGGCGCCGTAACTCAACTTCCCGCTTCGGGGGTCTTGGTCCGCCGGGCAATAATACACCGAGTATTTTTTCCGGTTCGCGGCCAGATTGTTTGTGTCGCCCCATTCTGCGAATGCCGACTGCAACGCTTCGTCATCGGCTTGGGGATAAATGTATTTGAAGACTAAGCTGTGCCAAGCACTCCCTCCGACCGTCACCCCTGGTAAGATTTCATGTTTGTCTTGATCGTAGGGAAGATTGCCGTCGTTATCGGCGCCGTAAAGACGGAACCCTGCGTAAAGCTGGCGCAGATTGTGGAGACATTTCGTGTCATTGCTCTTCGCCAGCGCGCCCGACACGGCGGGAACGACCAGCACAGCAAGCACGGCGATGATGGAAACGACCACGAGAAGTTCGATGAGGGTAAAGCCGGCCACCTGCACCTTGGCGCGACCAGACACATGCTGACGTGATTTTTTGCGGGGGGGCATAGGATTAACAAAGCCTACTTCCGCAACATTTCCACAAATTGGTTCGCCGTGACGTTCGAACAGCAAGAAGCGCATTTTTCGAACGTGAAAGCCGGAGGTTGATTTAAACAGATTGTGAAGCCATCCATGAACCGGACATTCCGGACACGGTTGCCGTCAGCCCATGACCACAGAAACCTCCCACCCCGTGCCTCCAGCAGAGCGGGTTCCCCTGGCGACCAAAATTTCCTACGGGCTGGGCGGGTTGACGGACTATTTCTTCCTCAATCTCGTCAACGCGATGGCGGTCCCCATCTTCGCCATCGCGCTGAAGATGGACCCCATGCTTGTCGCCGTGGCGCTCGCCATTCCGAAGGTTGTGGGGGCGGTCACCGATCCGGTGGCGGGGGCGATCTCCGACAACGCCCGAACCCGGTGGGGACGGAGGAAGCCCTTCATCCTGGGCGGCGGCCTGATCGGGGTGATCCTTCTGCCGCTGATCTGGATGCCGCCCGTGGCGACGCAGACGGGGATGTTCATCTGGCTTGCCATCCTCCTCGGGATCTTCGCGGCGGCATATTCGTTCTTTGTCGTCCCCTACGGGGCGCTCGGTTTCCAGTTGAGCACCAACTACGACGAGCGCACGCGCGTGCTCGCGTGGAAGGGCTATGTGCAGGTGCTGGGCACGTTCGGAGCCGCGTGGCTTTATTGGGCCTGCCTGCATCCCGTATTTGGCAACGAGGTGGTGGGGGTTCGCTGGATCAGCGGATTCGTGAGCCTCGTCATGCTCGCAGGCCTGCTGGCAACGGTGTTCGCCTGCCGAGAAAAGGTGGAGGCCTCGGCAAGGCAGCCCAAGATCCCGCTCCTGCCTGCGCTGAAACTCACCTTGTCGGACCGTCCCTTCCTGATCCTGCAGGCCAGCGTGTTGATCATCGCGATCGGCACGGGATGCGAAGGCCTGATCGGCAGTTACGTCCACATTTATTACACCTGCCAGGGCAGCAAGGAACTGGCTTCCGTCATCACCGGATTCGGGGGAACCCTCACGGTCTTTTCGAGCTTTGCCGCCTTGCCCCTGGGCCTGTGGATCTCGACGCACTACGGAAAAAGGATCGGCGCCGTCGTCGGACTCTGCATCGCTCTCGTCGGCATCTCCCTGCTTCCCTTCACTCTGGTTCCCCAAGCGCCGTATCTCATCATCGTCTCATGGGTCATCATCGCCCTTGGCATGCCTGCGGCATCCCTCATGTTCGGATCGATGACGGCAGACATCACCGATGAGGATGAACTCCGCACGGGCATGCGCCGCGAGGGCATGTATGTCGCCACCGGAGGCTTTCTGGGCAAAATTGCCAGCATCATCACCTTGCTTCTCAGCGGCTGGCTTCCAAGGCTTGCAGGCTACCACGACACCAACATGCCGCCCGACGCCGCACAACTCGCCTCAATGCGGTCCATGCTCATTGGAATCCAGATCGTCGCGGTCTTCGCCGCCATCCTGTTCATCTGGAGGTATCCGATCACCCGCGCCCGTTCCGAGAACATCCGCCGCCAGCTGGACGAACGGAAGCGGGAGCGCGAATCGGGGCCTCAGGGGGCCGGAGCGTAATCAACCACGATCCCGTCGCACTCGAGACGTCCCTCGAGCTTCTGGAGTTTCCCGCCGGCGGGGATTCCGACCAGCACGACGGCCTGATCGGGAGCCAAAGGCAGCGATGCTTTCCCCTTGGCGTCACGGACGAGGATTTCCCTGGAAGCGAGATCGTAAAAGTCCGACGGGGTGTCGCTGCACGGAAACGTGACCGTTTTCTGCTGCCTGTGCGGATTGTGCAGAAGGAACGTGGGATAACCGGGGGCAGCCCACGACTCCGTGGCGCGGCAGTCGATGCGGAGGATGCCCTCGACATCCGTGGGCTCCACCAAGGCCGCCAGCAGGCCGACGAACGAACCGCCGTAAAGGCCCAGATCCGTCCTCCCCCAGCCGTGAAACAGCGGATCGCCGCTCAGGAATGGCGTCATCTCGAACTTGGAGTCGATGAAAACCTGATCGATGACCAGAGGCTTGGCGCGCGGCGCCGATCCCTTGCCGGCCTCGAGCCGGACGTAAAGCGGTCCGGGTTTCTTCAGGTTCATCCATTTGCGATTCTTGTCCCCCCTCGCGAACCGGAAGGCGGACTTCCAAGGGCCGTCCGGTGCGGACGCAATACTGACGTCGACGTCACGCTCGGAGGTTCCGTCACGCGGCTTCAACTCCATCACAAGGACATTCTTGCTGTCCGCAGGCACCTCGGTGCTCCAGATCTTCTCGATGCGGCCATCGGGTCCGGGACGCAGCACTTCGTCCTTCCCGGATTCCGCCAGCCGTATCCGCCGCGCACCTCGCTTGCGGAGCCCCTCGTAGGCGATGGAGAACTTGGGATCGTTGGCGGATGACCAGTCCCACGAGGTCTGGCGCCCCGGCTCCATGGAGTCGGCGTAGAAGCAGCGGCTGTTCACCGCGGCATTCAACACCCACCTGGCCATGGCGCGGGCATACCGCGCATCGTAACGGACCATCGGCACCATGACCGCGGGAGCGAGGAATGAGTTCATCGTGAACGCGTATTCCGACCCCTTGTGCACACTGCCCATCAGGCCGTAGGCTTCGACATCGCCCCACTTTTCCGCGATCACCCCCCACTGCCGCGGGTTGTCCCCGTCGAAAACCCAGTTGACCAGCTTCGTCGTCGGATAGGACGTGCCCTGCTCTGCGTTCATGCGCGCGGAAAGATACGCCCCGTAGGGCAGCAGGCACTCGTAGAACGGATTTTGCTGCCGCTCCTCCAGGAACTGCATGGCCCAATTGGCAGCCTGAAGGAACCTCGCGTCCTTCGTCACCACATAGGCCATGTATTCAAGCCATGCGACTGCCGCAGCCGCATCCGGCTCGCGCCACCGCGGATTGTCGAAGGGACGGCCCGTGACAACATCAAGCGCCGTGTGGTCGAAGTCCGGGGCCTTGCCATCCCCGGCCCCGAGCGCCCTGCATCCTTCATACCAACGCTCTCCGATCGCCTGCGCCTGCTCGCGCCATCCGGGTTCGTCGCGGTAACGGTCGTAGATCTGGAAGAACAACAGGCTGGGAAACAACTCATACCAGAAACTCTGGCCTGTCGTCTCGCCGGGGTTGTTCATGTAGAGGTTCGTGCCGTTCGCGCGGGAGTAATAGATGTTGAGCATGCGCACCCAGTTGCGTCCGTTCTGGTTGCTCTTGTCGATGCCCGCCAATGTCGCGCCCAAGACAGCGCCCATGCAGGTAATGGCGTCGTAATTGTTCCGCTCCGCCGTCTGTCGCAAATCCCCGACATACGCCGGCAGTGCAAAGCCGGTGATCTCGTGATCCACACGGGAATCATCCCACCACGGGAGGGGCAGAAACTCCCCCCGCCTGTCGAAATCGAAGGCGATCTCATCGAAATTCCGGGCCACGTTCTTCCAATCCCTCAGGATGAACGGATGGGGCACAGGCGGCATCTTCTCCACCGTCGGCAACGCGATCTGATCCGCCCCCATGCAGGCGGGCGCAAGAATCAGGGCGAGCGCGCCGTGGATGTTTCGCAATGTGAAATTCCTCATGGTGGATATTTTTCCGAAAGATGGGCCGCGATGACATCGCCATACATGCCGTGCCCGGCCCCGTTGAGATGGACGCCGTCCAACGTGAGGGATCCGCCCGGGTGCTTGTCCGACTCCGCCCGGAGGTCGATGAGGTCGACCTTCTGCATCGATGCAACCTTGCGGATGACGGCGATGAACTTGTCGAACCTGGCGAGTGCTCCGCCCTCCTTGTCGAAGTTGGCGGGAGTGTATTTGTTGTAGTAGGACCCGGGCTCATCCGGCGCGCCTTCGTGGATCTTGTGCGGCGTCACGAGGACAGGGATTGCGCCGGCAACTCTGGCCGCAGCCACAATTTCTGTGAGTTGGCGTTCGAAATCCTCCGGGCTGGAAACGTCCTGACCGTCACTCTCGCGGATCTTGTGGTCGTTCATGCCGAAGTTGATCAGGACGAAGTCCGGCGGCTTGGTCCCATCAGCCAAGGCCGTGCGGAGCCGCCCGAGACCGGCATCGGCCCTGCTGCCACCTTTTCCCAGGTTGACGACCTCCAGGTTGAAGCGCTGCTGCAACGTGTCGGTCCAATGGTAGTAACCCCGCGCGGGTCCGAGATTGCCGTTGTTGGTGGTGAGGCTGTCGCCCAGAAAGACCACCTTCGCCTCCTGAATCGTGGCATGAGGCACTTCATCCCCGGCACGTATACCCGAAGCAAACAGGATGGAAAACACCGCGACCCCAAGGGTCCCTGCAATGGTTCCCCGGAGGTTCATCATGGATTCGTTCCTGGCAACTGCTCCTCGATGCTCTTCGCCACCGCGGTCGAAAGCAATTCATAGCCCTCCGGTGTGAAATGCACGTCCGACGGGCGGCAGGCGGTTTCCCTCACCGGGAGCACAAGGGCATAGAGGTCATCAACGGCCACGCCATTCTTCTTCATCAGCTCCACCGCCAGCGCATTCCGCTCGGGGATGCCATCGAACATGCGGTTGCCCTTGGCCTTGCCGTATTCCAGCGTCTCCGGGATCGGCGTCGTGGTGGCGAACACGAGCTTGGCGCCGGTGAGCTTCATGCGGTCGATCAACTGCTGCAGGTTGGCGACGTATTGCTCCCGCGTCGCACGCTGCGTGGTCGCCGACGCATACTTCGCGTCATGCAGCCCGAAGTTGAAATGGATGACATCCCACTTCCCCTCGCCCAGCCATTTGTCGATGTTTGCCAACCCGACCTCGGTTGCTCCGGCATTCATGGGGACCCGGTGGACATTGGCTTTCCCATCGAGCTTCTCGCGAACCTGGAGCGTGTAGCCGATCGAAATCGAATCACCGATGAGCAGAACCCGGGGCAGGCCTTCCACGTCGGTGATGGGCACCATGGCCCTCTTGTTTCCGCTTTCCGAGTCGGTCGCATCCTCGCCCTCGTTTTTCCCGGTCATGATCTTGGCCATGTCCGGATCCGCCGCAAGCAGCGCAGCCCTGAGAGTTTCCGTGGTCACTTTCTGCACCCTGCGGTAATTTGCGCTCACCGAGTTGTCGCGCTCGGCCGGGAACTTCGCACGCTCGTTCTGGTGGGCCTTGCGGGCCTCGGCAAGCTCGCTCATGGAAGCAGCGATCCCCTGTTGCTGCAGCACCTTGGACACGGCTGCATCAGCTTGGGCCTTTTGCTCGGGGCTCAGGTTGTCCTCGTTCCACAGCGTCATCGTGACGGAACGCACCGCGGACATGTTGATTGCGCCTTTTCCGGAACTGTCATCCCCGTTTGCCGGGGAATCAGGGGTGTCCGCGGTCGCTGGCGGCTCGGCCGTCGCAGGCGCGCTGCCTGCTCCACCACCCTTGATCAGTTCCGCCAAACTCGGATCAACAGCGAGGAGAGAGGCCCGGATCTTGGGCATGGTCTCCCTCTGCATCTCCCGGTATTTTTCCACGAGTTCCGTGTCAACCGCGCCTGAATTCTGCTTTCTGCCCTCCTGGATTTTTATGCGCATGGCGGTGAGTTCCGACATCACCGAGGCGATTTCGGGTTCCTGCACGACTCCGGAGAGGGCCGCCTCGACCTGCTGCTTTTGTTGGGGAGTGAGATTGTCCTCATCCATGAACATCTGGAGCACACCCCGCACGCTGGGAGCATTCGTCAACACCGTCCCCTGCCCCAGAACAGGACAGGCGGCACACACGATACCCAATGCTGCAATGATCGACGTTTTCATGATTCGTTCCTTTTGTCTGATTTGTTGTTCTTCTTTTCATTGGCCTTTCGGGCCTTTGCAAAATCATGCGGAGGCGCAAACGGCGCCGGATCCGCAACCGAGTAGCGGCCGTTGGCGCGCAACAATTCCGCGGCGGCGAGCGCAAATTCGGCACGGGTCGAAAACGTCCCCGCCAACGGACCCGGAAGCGCCTCCTTCGGAACCACCGCGGCCAGGCGGGTCAACACGGCCTCCCGCTCCGCCTCGCCCAGCTTTTCATCCGCGCCCCAAGACGCAGCATGCCCCAACGGTTCTTCCTTCAGAAGCGCCCCGGGACGGTCCATCGCCCCATACAGCGCCAGGAGTTGGGTGGCCCGCCACAGGGGCGTTCCGTAGGGGACATCCCGATACCAACGGGAGACGAGCGAATCACCGGCATCAAGCAGCGACGCCTGGACCTCGATGATGTTGAGATGGCGGGGTTGAGTGGATTTTAGCGCAGCCAATGCGGCGATCGCACCCGCCGCTTGGCCCGTGAGCATCGTGCTCGGCTGGAGGCGGGTTGCGCCGTTGGCCAGCCGGGACTGGGAATAATTCTTCTCCGCGGGGACGAATCCATCGATCTTTTCGGGGATGAACACGCCGAACGGCACTGCGAAAGGCCCCGTGGCGTTGATGTAGTCGTGCTCGTCGAGCCCCTCCTCCAGGCTGTCCTCGGTGCCGTGCAGGTCGAAAGAGTAGTCGTTGATCGCCACGGCGGATGCCCAGTGCTTGGCGGCCTCCGTGCCGCGGTCACGCGTGTAGAGATCCTCGCCGCGCAGGGTTTCCACCCCGATGATTCGCCGCGACTCCCGGACGTAAGGCCACTGGGGCAGCCGCGCTGCCACGGCAAGCAGATCCTCGCGCACCCCGCGCTGCTTCATCCGCTCAAGGCTGTAGGGGGAAAAATACCCTTCTTCGTCCGCCACGGCCCATGAAAGCCCCAATTCGTTCTGGAACCAATAGACAATGCCCAGCGTGCGGTTGATGCCCTCCAATTCATCACTGGCCCGGCGGGCAGGATCCTCCATCGTGCCCGCGCTGACAGGATAATCGTTCCCGCCGTTCAAGCCGCATTTCGTATGCCGCTGTTCCGTCAACTCCCCGGTGGCGGGACTGCTGGAATCCGGCATTCCGCGCCACGCAGCGTAAACCCACCACAATCGTGGTCCCTTGACGCCGCGATGTTCCCCGCCCCAGATGGCATCACCGTAGAGTTGGTAGCCTTTCATCCGCCTCTTGATGGTCTCATAGCCGGGCGGCGGATTCTTGATTTTCAACTCGTCGGGAATTCCCTCGGGATACTCGCGTATGACCCCCACCCACGTGTGGTCTTGGACCGGGGATGCCGGGTCAAGATTGTCGCTGGTGCCGACGCCGACGCGGTAGCGGGCGCCTGTCAGCGGGATGACATCCCCGTATTCGGTGGCATCGACAAGCACCTTGCATGCAACAGACCGCTTTTCGGGCCCGTGTTCGGTCCAGCGTTCAAGGTCGGCACGGTTGACCGTGTCGCCGGATTTTCCGACGCCGGAAACCTTGGTCCGCGTGACATAATCAAGCACAGCCCCGTGAGGCGCGCTCTTTCTGGCCTCCTCGATCAAGCCGAGAAGAATCCCCCGGGCGACCCGCGGCTCGAATCCGCCTTCCGATTGCAGGTTGAATTTGTAGGCCGTGAACGGATCCTTGTCCAAAGTGTAGTAATGATTCACCGCGCTTTCGTGGAATTCGCGGTAAATGCCGCGTTCGCGAACCGGGTTCTTTCCCCAGATTCCCCCGTCATCCATCGAGGTCACCGCCGCATTGCCCATCTGGCCTCCCAAGTGATCCGTCTCCTCGACGAGAAGCACCTTCGCCCCAAGGCGTGCGGCCTGAAGAGCTGCTCCGACGCCACCCGTGCCGGCTCCGGCCACGACGACATCGTAATTCTCGGAGAGCTTGGAGAAAGGTGTTTCCACCATCGCGGGATCCTCGACGGAGCGCACCACGGGGTATTCGGCACGCGGTCTGCGGGAGTCGGCGGCGTCCATTTCCGCGGTGGAATGTTTCGCGACAAAAGGCTTCGGTGAGAGGAGCGCGAATTTCGAAAATGCACCGAACGTGGTGGCACTGAGCCCCGCCCAGCCGCGCATCCAGGTCGCATCCTTCGCATCCACTTTCGCCAGTTCCAGCCCGGAACCATTCTGGACGGACGCGGACAGGTTCCCGCCCGAAGCACGGAAGCGGATGGAAAACGGTGCACCATCTGTCAAACGTTGCGGCATCACCGATTCGCCGAGGGACGACTCCTTGCCGTTCTCCACCTTGATCAGGGCGAGACGGTTCGCTCCCGTGACCCTCGCCTCGTAATAGTTCGCGCTGTCCTGCACACGAAGAAGCACCCCGACGAACACGTTCCTGTCCGGCGTCTTCTTGCCCCAGGCCTCTGCAGTCACATCACCCAGACTTTTCGCGGCGGCCCCGTCGGCGAGCAGGCCGTCATAGACCAAGACGCCTGCAAACTTGCCCAATCCGCCGCGCTCCAGGTATTCACGCCGCCTCAGCCGGTCTCCCTCGGTCGGGTTGCCGACATACTCCTTGAGCATGACGCGGAGGAATCCCTTTCCATCCACCGCCCAGTTCCGTGACGGTCGGTGGTCGACCAGATCGAGCCAACCGGCAGGCTCGGTTCCGAGCGGCACGGCCTGGAACTCCACCGAATAGAGCGTCGCAGCACCTTCCGCGGCACGCGCCTCCCACACCCCGGCAAGGGCCAGAGCCAAGGAGCAAACCACCGCAACCCAATCCCGGAACTCAGGAAACCGTGTTGTCATTGAGCAGCACCGGGCGGGCGGTTGAGGCGAGGATCTGCGCGGCGATCAGGGCGAAGTCCCTGCGTGTGACGGAATTCTCCGGTGTGACGGAAACACCGGTCTCGGCAGACTGCCAACCGGCATCGAGGGAGTTCAGGAGCGGGGTGATGGACGACCATGTCAGCTCGCCGGACACGGGGGACAACTTCGGGTTCTTCCCGGACAACTCGGCGAGGCGCGCAAGCGCCCTGTTGAATTCATCGGAGGAGAGCCGCCCCTCGGGACGCCAGAAATTTCCCGCACCGAGGGGTGTGTTCTCGCCCTTCGCGAAGTGCCCGGGCGGATCCATCACGCCGTAGAGCGAAAGCAACTGCGACGCACGCCAAAGGTCCGTGCCCCATGCCACGTCCTCATACCACCGCTGAACCAGGTTCATGCCGGAGGCAAGGAGAACCTGCTGCACGGCCACGGGATTGACATTCCTCGGCTGGACGTTTCCCCGGATTGCGAGCGCTGCAATCGCACCCGCGGCCTGTCCTGTGAGAATCGTGACCGGCTGCAGGCGCGTCGCCCCGTTGACCTGCCGCGATTGGGAGATGTTCTTCTCGGCGAAGACCAACCCGTCGATCTTCTCCGGGATGAAAACCTCGAAGGGCACCTGGAAAGGTCCGCCTCCCCGCGGCGGCTCGGTGCTGTCCAGATCGGCCTCGACCGCATGGGCCGTGTCGCCGTGATCGAGGTCCATGAAGTAGTCGCCCATCGCAACTGCTGTCGGGAAGAGCCTGGCCTTCTCAAAACGCGTCAGATCATCCGCCCGCAGCGTGTATAGACCCCGCCCCCGGCGGGCCTCCCTTACATAGGGCCACTGGGGAAGTTGGACCGCAAGAGGCTTGAGATCGTCCCTCACCCCGAGAGCGTCCATCGTGCGGCGGTTGTGCGCCGTGTCGAACCCCTCATCGTCGGCAACGGACCATGGAAGCCCCAACTCCTGCTGGAAATAGTAAATCTCCGAAAGGGTCCGGTAAATGCCGCCGAGTTGCCCCTCCTGCCGCGCCTTGGACTCCTCGATGCAGGCCGCGGTCACCGGGTAATCCTGGCGGCCGCCGTTCAGGCCGCACTGGGTGTGCCGCTGCTCCGTGAGTTTCCCCGTGGCAGGGCTGTCGCTGTCGGCCATGCCGCGCCACGCGAAAAGAACCCGGTAGGAGCGGGGGCCCTTCACGTCCTTGCCCGCACCGCCCCAAACGACCGGCCCGTGGAGCTGCGAGCCCCGATACTGCTTGGAATCGTAGCCGGGCGGAGGCTGCTTCATCACCAGGTGCGGCGGAACTCCGTCCGGGTATTCACGGATCACCCCGACCCAGGTGTGATGCTGCACGAGCGCCTCGGCTTCAACGTCGTCACTCGTCGTGGTCCCGACGCGGTAGCGCGCCCCGGTGAGGGGGAGCACGTCGCCGTATTCCGTGGCCTCCACGAGCACCTTGCTTCCGATCCGTCTGGTCACCTTCTCCCCCGAGTCGGTGACATGCTCCACGGTCACCCCGGTCACCGTGTCGCCGCTTTTGTCCACCGACGCCACCCGTGAACGCACCGCGAGATCGAGAACGCCGGTCTTTCGGGCCTCCTCAATGAAAGCGTAGAGCACCGCCCGCACGACTTTCGGCTCGTAGCCGCCCTCCAATTGCGCGGGCCACGCATAGTAGGCCCGGAACGGGTCCTTGTTCATCGTGTAATAGAAATTCACCATGCTCTCGTGGAACTCGCGGTAGATCCCGCGCTCGCGCACCGGGAACTTCTCCCAACATCCCTCCTCGTCCATCGTCGCCACCGCAGCTGCCGCCATCTGCCCGCCGATCCAATCGCTCTCCTCGAGCAGGAGCACCTTCGCACCCATCCTCGAGGCCTGCAGCGACGCCGCCCAGCCTCCCGTGCCGGCCCCGGCAACGATCACATCATAGGCGGACGCAAGTTTCACGAAGGGTGTGTCGAGCGACTCCGGCGACGCCGCGGGCGCCAGCACCCTGTAGTCCACGGCGCGCGGCGCCGAGGCCGCATTCTTTCCCTCGATCCCGGAGGGTGACATCACCGCCTTCACGGGCGCCTTGGCGACGACGGAGAATGACCGGAAACCGACGAAGTTTGTCGCCCCCAGGCCGGGCGCCCCGCCCCCGGCTGCATCCGCGCCCTCCAGTTTCGCATCGACGCGTGCCTGTTCCACGTTCTTTCCGTTGAGAACGCGTCCGGTGACCATCGGCCCGTTCAGCGTCAGTTCGAGCGTCCACACATCCTCCTCCCCCATGCGGCTGCGGGTCACCCATTTCGTGAGAACCTCTTCGGCGCCATCCTTCACGCGGACCAGCTCGATGCGCGAATCACCCAGAAACCGGACACCCAGGAAATTCTTCTCGTTCTGCAGGCGTCCCAGAACCGCGGCATGCACCTCATCATCCGGCGTCTTTTTGAACTGCGCCGTGATGGTTCCGTCAACCAGCTCCGCAGCCTTCCTGCCGTCCGCCATCAGCCCCTCGTAGGCGATCACACCGTTCTCCCCCTTCCACAGGACCCGCAGGAAGCCTTGGCCGTCGACACCCCACTTCGGGCTCGCCTTCGGAACGCCGAGTTCGTTCCAGCCGGAGGGCAGCTTGCCGCGATCGGCCTTGGAGAACTCCGTGGAGTAAAGGGGGGCGTCGGCGCGCAACAGCGCCGTGGCGCAAAAAAGCAGGACGCCTGCGATGGGGAAACTGTGCTTCATGGGGGGGACAACAGGTGATCGTGCATTGTGGCGGAAACCATCCGCGATGCGTGCCCGATTCGCCACCGGTGATTTTCCAACCAAGGTCACGGGGTCGTGGAGAAATCAAATGAGGGTCGAAAGCAACTGCCCGAGCGAGAATTCCGCGGCACACACCACATGGTCGGCCGCGCCGTAGTAGATGGTGAGTCTGTCGCCGTCCACCACGTGGCCGTTCGTGAAGATCACACCGCCTAGGAACCCGGAAGCCTCGTAATCCGCATCGGGCTGCATGACCGGTGCGGCGGAACGCGCGAGAACCTTTGAGGGATCGTTAAGGTCCAGCAGCAGCAGACCGAGGCAGTAACGGTGATCCCTGGTGGCCCCGTGGTAGACCGAGAGCCATCCATGTCCCGTCTCGATCGGAGCCGCACCGGCCCCCACCCGCCCCTCGTCCCAGCTGCCGGGCCTCGGCGCGGCGACGAACCGGTGCCCGGACCAGTGCACGAGGTCCTCGGACTCGGCCGCCCAGATGCAATTGCCGGCGAAGCCGCTCGTCGTCGGCCGGTGATGCATCCAGAACCTGCCGTCAATCGCCCTCTCGAAAATCGCGCAGTCCTTGTTCGGCGGCGGAAGGATCATGCCGCAGCGCTCGAAAATGGCCCAGTCCTTGGTCCTGGCCATCCCGACGCCATGCCCCTTGTCCGAGACCGCGGTGTAAGTGATATGGAAGCTGTCGCCGATCCGGACGACGCGGGCATCCTCAACCCCGAAGTTTTCCCCGGGGCCCGCGCCGACCAGCGCCGGATTGTCCTCGACGGCGAACTTCACTCCGTCGGGGCTCCATGCAAGCCGCAGGTGGGAAAGTGTTGTCAGGAATGTCATCCCGCGATGCCGGATCAGGCGGGGATCGGAGAGATCCAGATCTGGATCGCCGGTGCGGAACCGCCGGACCTCGACTTCCCCGTCGGCGGACAACACGGGCGTGCTGACCCACCCCTCCTCCTGCCGCGGACGTTCCGCCACCCGGAGGAGCAGACCGGTGATGCCGTTCCAGACGAAGGCGCCTGGGTTCAGAAGGCATTCAACGACAAGGTCCGGATGACTGGGCCGGACCGCCTCGGGACTCAGGATCGGATTGGCGGTCAGGCGCCGCGCCACCGCTCCATCCCCGCGTCCGGGGGCAACCCTTGGAGTTTCCTCGCAAGCCGTGCCCATGCCTCGAATCAGGGCGCCGGAACCGTGGCCTCGATGCGGTAGAAACCGTTGTTGGTTCCCGGCACGCTGAACTCGCGCCGGACGTATTCCGCGGGCAGGAGAATGCCGGATTGGTCCGCGGAATTCGTCACCGTGACATTGGTGTTCGTCACCCATGGCCCCGTGGCGAGATTGGCGGTGGACAGGACATGGTAGTTCGTCGCGCTGTCGATGCGTCCGACATAGCGGAACAGCACGTTTGTGCCTCCCTTGACAGCTGTCATCAAGGCCGGAGTCCCCATCGTGGGATTGCCATCGAAGGCGAACTCCGTGCCATTGTTGAAACCATCGCTGTCCGGATCCGCCGAGGGAACCGCGTTGGTGCCGGTCAACGACGGATAATTCGTCAGCCAGCTGGTGTAAGCATTGGCCACTGCCGTCACCTCAAGAACCCCGGAGGCCTGGGAAAATTCATAGGTCACGTTGTTGGTCTCAAGCGTCCAGATACCGCCTCCCGAGGTGTTGAATCCATTGACGATGAAATTGGTCCCGTAGGTGGGGCTGGCAACCGAGACAAGCGTCCATGAGTCCGCGAGATTCGTCCCGGCAAGTGCCAGGTCGACATCGAACGCACCATTGAATCCGGCACTGCCCGCCCCGCTCACCGAATTGTTCGTTCCGTTGGCCTGAATGACAAAACGCAGGGTGCTATTGGTGGCAAGATCAAGCCGGCCGGCATTCACGATCGTGTTGCCAACATAGGTGTTTGCTCCGGACAGGGTGAGCGTGGCGGACCCGGTCTTGATGAGCGAGAAGCCCGAATTGGCTCCGCTGACGACGCCTGAAAAGGCGATGTTGCCGTTGGTCGTTGCCACCGTGGTTGCTCCCAGCAATGCGATCGGACCAGCCCAACTGGCGGCGGCGGATGCGCTGTTCACCAAGGCTCCCGCCTCCTGGAATCCAGAGCCGAGAATCCGCAGATCCTCGCCGGAAACACTCTGCCCGTTGAGGTCGAGCTGGGCGCCGCTGTTCACCGTGTTTGATCCGCCCGGCGAGCCGAAGGGATAGGCGCTTCCGATCTTCACGACTGCCCCCGGAATGTTGGTCGGATCCACGCTCCCGCGGATGACCGTGTTGCCGCTGTAGCTGTTGCTCGCATTCAGCACGGTCAGGCCGGTGGAGCGGATATCCAGACTCGCAACGTTCGGGGCAGAGCTGTTGGCAATCTGGCCCGCGAACGTGGTGCTGTTGCTGCCATGGAGGATCAGCGTGCGCGCCGTGCCGTCAATGCCGATCACGACATTGCTGAACACAAGACCTCCGGCAACATTGTTGGTGACATCACGGCTGTTGTTGACTGTCGTCGTCCCGTTGAGCGCGATGGCGTTGGATCCCCCGAAAGTCACATCCCCGCCGATCGTGAAATTGTTCGCAAGGGTCCGCGGGCCACCATGCGCCTGCAGCGTTCCGCCGCTGAAAGTCACGACACCCGTTCCGAACGAATTGTCATGACCGAGCCGCACGACACCGGTGTTGCTTGCCGCCATTGTCGTGGTGCCGGTGTAGCTGTTGCTGGAGGCCAGGGTGATCGACCCGGAAACCGCCAGCGAGATGCTGTTGGTCGTCACACCGTTGCCATTGGCGATCGTTCCGGAAACCAGGGTCTCCCCGCTTCCCGAGAAGAACATCGTGCGATTATTGGCTGTGTCCGGGCTTATGTCCACGTCACCGAGAGTCAGCGTCTTGCCCGGCGAGATGTTGTTCTGCAGTCCGCGGCTGGCACCAGCCGATCCCGCTGTTTTGCCGACAACGGAGATGTTCTCGGCACCGGCGAGGATCGAGGGACTTCCGGAGGAGCCACCGACTGAGACAGCATTGGAAATCGTCAGGGTTTGGTTTGCCCCCGCAAGCGTTGCGCTTGCGCTAATCACGACAGTGCCCGGGCCAAAGGCATTGTTGTTGCCCACACGCAGGACACCCGCACCGGCCGTCACAATTCCGGTCAACGAATTGGAGTTTGGCAGCGTCAGCGTTCCGGCGCCCTGTTTGGTGAAGTTCAACAGGCTGGTGCCGTTTGTCGCATCGGTCAGGAGACCGGTGAATTCGGTATCGCCCTCGACGGCAAAAACGAGCGTGCGTGTGGCATTCGTGGTGGGGCGCCAGACCGAACTGGAGAGCCCCGCCCCACCGAAATTGGTGAGCGTGAGCGTGCGTGTGGCCCCGAATTCAAAGATGTAACCGCTGGTTTCAACGTTGAAATCGACCAGAGTGTAACTGTTGCCGATATTGACCGTCCCGTCTGTGCCTCCGAATACCGCTGTATTGCCGTCAGCCCACGCAAAATACCCGGGCGTCCCCACACCCGCGTAATTCTGGAGCGTCCAGCGCGTAGGCGTAGCATTCGTCACCCAAGTGGCGGTGCCACCGACCGGCGGATTGGTTCCCGAGCTGGAGGTGCCACCCCAATAGAAGGTGTCGGCATTCGCGTCCGGAAAAGCGGCGGCGGACAACAGGGTTGCAACGGCGGCGATGCGGAGGGAGGGGATGGAAATCATGGCGATTAACTGGGGGCTGAATTGGGTGATTTGCGGCGATGTTTCAAAATCTGCCACAACTCCATGCAAAATGCAGCTTGACACAGGATCCGGCGTGCATTCTCCGACGCCGTCGTTTCTCGAACGGATCACCCCCTTGAGGCCATGGATTCCTCACCCAGCCAGCTCTCGATCTCCCGGAGGGTCTTGGGGCCGCAATTCCGGGCCCCCCGCAGTTTCGGCAGCACGTTGCGTTCCCGCGCCTGTTTCCTGCTGGAAATCCCGTGGCGCCCGAGCGCGTTGACCGCTCGGGACGAGAGCCCTTGAAGGTCGATGGCCCCCCCCAGGGACTTCAGTGCCCGCTGATGGCGGCTCAGCATGAGTGAAACCGCCTGGGGCGTCACATCCAGCTGGGATGCGATTTCGCGCAGGGAATAACCCAATCCGCGCAGTGTGGCGATGTCGCGAATCCTCTGCGGAAGGTCCGCGAGACCCTCGATTCTTGCATCCGTGGGGATGACCGCGGGGACGGGATGGGATGTCGCGGAGGATACTGTGTGCATTGTTGTCATGGTTGGTTGCTGCAATTCGTTCATGAAAGTTCCGTCATGCGGCCGCGTTCATTGCGGGAGATGCACCGCCTTGGCGATGCTTTCATCCGGAATCGGCGCCTCGAGCACGCCTCGCGCTTTTTTCCAGAGCATCAATCCCTCGATCGCCATCCAGACGGTGACAAGAAACAGCAGGCACGACACGGCCACGAGAATCCAGCTGCCGGTCGCCAGCCAGCGCCCCACATCCAAGGCCAGCGCCCAAGCCGGCATGACAAGCATGATGACCATGGGAATGGACGCGAAAAAGGTGGGCAGTCCGCGACGCAGCAGCCAGAAGGAGACCACGAGAAGCGCGAGGCCGGCCAGCAACTGGTTGGTCGCCCCGAAAAGCGGCCACAGGATGAGCCCCCCCGTGCCGACGCTGTCCCACGCCCAGGCGCGCCCGGGGGCGGGAAAGATCGCGAGGACAAACGCGGTCGCGACGGCAAAGAACGTTGCCCCGTGCGTGGTTGTCAGCCAGTAAAGCGGGTTCCACGAGAATCCCCGGCGCACCGTCCCCCTCTCGAACTCGGTGTCGTAGCCTTCGGCCGCCATCGCGCCCGGTGAAACCTGTCCCGCGACCGTTGCGGCGAGCTCCTGAACCACATAGCGCTGGAGACGGGTCGCCGTGTCCAGCGTCGTCCCGGCAAAGCTTGCGACCAGCACACCCATGATGGCGGTGGAAAGGCTGGCGGGCAGCCCGATCGCCTGCAGGAGGTTGCCTGAGCCGACAACAAACGCCGCAATGGCCTTGCCTCCGGTCACGCCGCTCCAGTCGCCGTAGACCTCCCTCCACAACTCCCCGCCCAGCAGGTCCGGATGGGCCTGCGGCCACCCCAGCCCGAGGCCTGCACCAACCGACACGATCACAAGAACCGCAAGGAAACCCTCCAGAAGCATCGAGCCGTATCCGACGAACTGCGCGTCGGTCTCGCACTTCAACTGCTTGCTGCTCGTCCCCGAACTGACCAGGCAATGGAAGCCGCTGATGGCTCCGCACGCGACGGTGACGAACAGGAAGGGGAAGATCGGCGGGGCGTTGAGCGGGTGGAAGTTCCACGCAGGGGCCACGAGCTGCAGTGGCTGGCTGCCACCGCCCGCGGGAAACCCCACCAACGCCGCGACGCACAGCCCCGCCACGAGCAAAACCAGGGAGGCGATGAGCTGCAGGCTGTTGATGTAATCGCGCGGCTGCAGCAGAACCCAGACCGGCATGACACTCGCGACATAGCAGTAGGCCAACAGCACCCCGACCCATACCCAGATCGGCCATGCGGCCAACCTCGCGTTCAAGCCCTGGATGGCCTCCCCCAGCGCACCACCCGACCACGCCAGGCCGGGACACCCCGCTCCCAACCAGACCGTGGCGAACATCAGCACCAGGGCGAGCACGCTCGGCAGCAGAAGCCGCCCCCCGCGGCGGTGCACGGTCAGGCCGATCCACACCGCGATGGGGATCTGCAGGAAGACCGGCAAGATCGCCATCGGGAATTGGACGAAGACGCTTGCGATCACCCAGCCGAAGATGGCCAGCACCACCCAGAGCGCGAAAAGCAGGAGCACGAGGAACAAGACGCGCACGCGGGGATTGAGCAGCCGCCCTGCGATCTCCCCCACTGTCATGCCGCGGTTGCGCAGACTCACGACGAGGGTGCTGAGATCGTGCATCGCCCCCATGAAAATCGAGCCCAGCACGATCCACAGCAGCGCCGGCACCCAACCCCACATGATCGCCAGGGCCGGACCGACAATCGGCCCCGTGCCGGCGATGCTTGTGAAGTGATGCCCGAAAACAACGCTCTTGGCCGTCGGGACATAGTCCACGTTGTCGTTGAGTTCCACGCTTGGCACCACCGTCGCCCGGTCCAGCTTGAAGATCCGGCGCGCCAACCACCTCCCGTAGGTGTGGTAGGCTGCAAGATAGAGCACCGCCGCTCCCAGCACGATGAACAGCGACTGCATGCTCAGCAGGGTGCAAACAGGCCGCAGCAGATCGCGGCCGGAACCGGCAATGTCACCGACGGGCACATGACAATTGTTGACACGCCGACAAGATGGGGACCGTCAATGACGGTCGCGTTCGATTTCCAAGACAGTCGTTTTGCCGGAATCGGAAGCGGCACGGCAGTTCAATTTTTCGCGTGCCGCCTGCGGTAATCGCCCGGGGACATCCCGACGAGCCGCCGGAAAACGGTGGCGAAATACTGGCTGCTGGCAAAGCCGAGGTCGAGGGCGATGCGAGTGATGTCATCCGCCGTTTCCTGCAGGCGGCGCCGCGCCTCGGTGACCCGCCGATCCAGGATGTATTCGTGCGGAGCAAAGCCCGTCTCGGCTTTGAAACGCTCCCGGAATCCGGACTCGCTGAGGCCGACCTTTCTCGCCAAATCCGCGATCTTCTGGTTCGCATCCGCGTCCACCTCCAGTATTTCAAGAGCCTTGCGTATCCGCCAGG
Source organism: Chthoniobacterales bacterium (assembly GCA_014879535.1). Classification (GTDB taxonomy): domain Bacteria; phylum Verrucomicrobiota; class Verrucomicrobiia; order Chthoniobacterales; family JACTMZ01; genus JACTMZ01. The sequence continues at coordinate 13,336 of JACSRX010000046.1, read as the reverse complement.
TGACGAGGGGCGTGCTGCGGGGGCGGTTGGCAAAGACACGGTAGTCGCGGATCACCGTGGCCAGCACCGCATGCAGCATGCTCCTCGCCATCATGCAGCTCAGCTCGTTCCGCGCCCTGTGCTCCTGCAGCATGCCGTCGAGGAATCCGGCGACGGTGGTCGAGACCGGAAACGTCGGATGGTTGATGTGCTGCAGGCCGCGCTTCAATTCCCCGAACTCCTGCGCGGTGAGACCGGGCAGCGGTTTGGCGGGAAGGCGGAAACGGAACCAAAGGTGCTCGCAGGGTTGGAGCGCCTGCTCGTCCGCGCCGTGCAGTTCGTTCGGCCGGATGAAGAACACGCTCCCCGGCAGAAACTCGTGGGACTCCTCGCCGACCCACCAGTTGAGTCGTCCCCGCTTCAAGTAATGGATCTCGAACTCCCCGGGATGCCGGTCGGGCTCGAGCGCGCCGAGGAGGGCGGAATGGAATCTCAACCACCCGAAAATCGACAGCTCGGAGAGCAGGCGGCGGCGCCCCTCCCACGTTTCACGTTCCATGCCAGCCTGGGTCTGGGCTTCGTTCCAGCGCTGGAGGGATTCTTTCTTTTTCGCGGTAAGCAAAGCATCTGTCTCTTAAGCGACATGTCCCCCCTCCGCAACCCCGGACGCGTTGGATTTCCGCGGGTGGCAGCAAACAAACGTCGCGGATGGACGGTTGATCTATGCTTGCGGACTACTGATGCAAACATGCTGTCGAACTGCCACCGACCTCCTGCAGGAGCATCGGGAGTCTTCCGGGCGCAATGGCTCCCGGGGGCCGTCGGAAATGATACGATTCCAAGGTGTTGACGGGCTCGACGTCTACAACATCACCGCGCCCTTCCACCGGCTCGGTCAAACCTGTCTCTTCGGCCGCGTGGAGGCCCGGGATGTGGAACATTCGAAACTGGTGCTTTTTTCCCGCGGCGACGACGGCGTGTGGGCACCGAGCGACCTCATGGCCCCGTTGGATTCCCTGCAGGATCCATGCTTCACGGAGGTGGACGGCGACATCATCCTGGGTGGCGTGAGATTCCCCGTGGATTTGCACGACGGGACCACGGGATGGCGCATGGAGTTCTACCGCTTGGGGCCCGACGGGCAGCTCGACCACCTGTTCAACGGACCCGACAAAATGAAGGACATCCGACTCAAGCAGCTGTCCGACGGTTCCATCGCGGTTTTCACCCGGCCGCAGGGAGAAATCGGAGGTCGCGGCCGCATCGGGCTCACCGTGGTGGGCAGCCTTTCCGAAGTGACTGCCGAGGTGATGGAGGCCGGACGCCTGCTCCCGGCCCAGCACTCCTCCGACGAGTGGAGCGGCGCCAACGAGATTCACCTGCTTGAAAACGGCAAGCTCGGCGTGCTCGGCCACCTGGCCCGGTTCGACCACAACGAACACCGGCAATACTTTGCCGTCGTCTTTACCGTCTGCCCGTCAACCGGCCATGCCGGCCCCCTGCGACTCATCGCGGAGCGGCGGGACTTTCCCGAGGGGCCCAAGAAGCGCCCGGATCTGGAGGATGTCATTTTCAGCGGAGGGCTGGTGCGGGGCAACAACGGAACGGCGGAGCTCTACGTAGGGTTGAGCGATGCCGCGGCCGCCAAGATCGTGATTCCAGACCCCTTCGCATCCATCGAATCCCCCCCCCCTCCGAGGTGGAACGGCGTTACCAAGCTCGAATCGGCCGGCGTGGAATAGCGCCGCAGGGACGTCCCCGGGGTGGAGTCTCCGCGTCCGGAAACGCATCGGGCACCGCCCGCCCGGAGCATGCGATCATCTCCCGCATCCCGCCGCGTCTGGATCAGGCGCACCGAACGCTGAAGCTGCTGGTCTGCCTCCTCGCCGCCCTTGCATCCCTGCTGCCTGCGCATGCGGCGGAGACGGCGCTGTGGCTTCCATCCCTGTTCTCGGACCGCATGGTTCTCCAGCAGGGCAAGCCCGTTCCCGTCTGGGGACGTGCGGCGCCGGGAGACACCGTGAAGGTCCGATTCGAGACCCGGGAGGCTTCAGCCTTGGCCGATGAGGATGGACGCTGGAAGGCTGTCCTGGCACCGCTCAAGGCATCCAAAACGGGGGCCGATCTGACCATTTCGACCGGAGGCGAGACCCGCACGATCCGCGATGTCGTCGTCGGCGAGGTGTGGCTGATGTCCGGCCAATCGAACATGGCCCTGCTCATGTCGGCGATCCCGGGCACGCCGGAGATCCTCGGCTCGGAGACACGCGCCGAGGCGGCCAAGGCGCCGAAGGGACCCTCCATCGTGAAAGCCGAAGCCGACATGGCCGCAGCCAACGATCCGTTGCTGCGCACCTACCGTGTTCAGGACACTTCCGCCGAACGGCAGCGCGAGGACGCCGTGACCCGGACGGGATGGATGGAGTGGAACAAGGAAAATGCCGGAGGGTTCTCCGCCATGGCGGCCTACTTCGGCGAAAGCCTGCGCGCCGCCTTGGATGTCCCCGTGGGCATCGTGATGTGCTCCTGGGGCGGTTCCTCGGCCTGCAGTTGGATCAGCCCGGAAACCCTGCGCTCGCCGCCGCTCAACGGGTATTTCCCCGAAGATGTTCCGGAATGGGGCTCAAACCTGGCGCCCGGGCGCCTCTACAATGGGATGCTTCGCCCGGTCGCACCGCTCGCGATCTCGGGGTTCTGCTGGTATCAGGGTGAAACCGATGCCACCGAACTCCAGAATGCCTTCGTTCACCGGCATCTTCTGACGAGCCTCATCCGCGACTGGCGCCGTGCCTGGCGGGAGGACGCGCTGCCCTTCTACATCGTCCAGCTTCCTCCCCGGACCAAGGGGGAGCGCTGGGAAGTCGTGCGGGAGTCCCAGGCCTTCGCGACCGCCGAACCCGGAACGGCGATGATCCCGACGGTTGACATCGTTCCTCCCGGCGACCTTCACCCGAAAAACAAGTTCGCCGTGGCCCAGCGGCTCGCCGCCCTCGTGCTGGGTGACCACTACGGGCAAAAAACATGGCCCGGCCTCACCAAGTTCCAACGTGCGGAGAAGGACGGTGCCGCGATGCGCGTCCACTTCCAAGGGGGCGACGGCGGCCTGAAAACCTCCGACAACAAACCTCCGCGCGAGTTTCAAGTCGCCGGGGAGGACCGTGTTTTCAAACCGGCGGAGGCCGTGATCGAAGGTTCGACGGTTGTTGTGAAATCCTCCGAAGTCCCCCAGCCTGTCGCCGTCCGCTATGCATGGGCGGAGGCTCCGGAAGTCAACATGTTCAACACAGGGGGGCTGCCCGTGGCCCCCTTCCGCAGTGACGACTGGCCCGTTGCCGGTCAGGAAATGGTGCCTCAATCCCTCCCTGGGAAGGCCCAACTCGCCAACGTCACGGCCGGGAAAAATCTGGCCTCCCAGGAAGCAGCGCCTTGGATCCTCTCGGAGGCCGCAGCAGATCCGAAATTCGGGGAGATGTTCCTGAGTTGCACGCAGCGCGCCGCCAACATCCAAGTGAGGGGCTTCCCTCCCCGCCGCGGCTTTCCGGCCAGCCCGGTGGTGGACTGGACCGCACGTCCGGAAATCGATCCGGCCCGCGGCCTCACACTCGAGGCGGCCGTGCAGGTCAACACCACGGGAAGCAGCGGATTCAACATCGAGGCCGGCGTCCGGCAAGCGGATGGAACCATCCGGCGATACCAACTCGCGGCCTTTCCAAGCAGGCTGATCACCTTCCGGAATTTCCTCGGCGGCCGCGTTCCCGAAAGCACGGAGACGCACCTGCTCCGCAGTGATCTGGACGAAGCCCACCGCATTCTTCGCATCGCAATCCGTCCCGACGGCGTGGCCCAGATCTACGACGGCGGCAAAATCATCGGCACAACGACGGGGGAAACTGTTCCCGGCGACTCCTCCTATCTGCGCATCGGAAAATCCACGGAGGGCGGAAAGTGCTTCGCCAACATCACCCACCTTGCCTTCGACACCGGAGGGGCCTTCGCGCCGCAGGCGCCATGAGCCCGGCCGGAACCTGATCCCAATCCACCACCGCCCGGAACCACCCATGAAACTGCCCACACCCGCCATCCTGTTCGCCTGCGCGATGCCCCTCCAGTGCCTCGCACTCGATCTCCAAGTTGTCGGCCCGGACGGAAACCCCCTCATGGAAGCCGAAGCGGCCTTGATTTTCAGCTCCGGCGCCCATCAGACGGGGCGGCGGGAAAATGAAGTCATCAAGTTCGAGCCATTCTCGGGACGCGCCACCCTTGTGGTCGCCGCCTTCGGCCACGAGGGCGTTTCCCGCACCATCAACCCGGACGACTCATCCCCCGTGACGCTCAAGCCTTCAGCAAATCGAAGCTCCAAGCTCCTGCAGGGAAAAACCGACCTCCCCGGCAAGGGAGGCGCCATCAAGATCTCGCTCAGCGGCCACAGCAATCCGGTCATCCAGGGCTTTGGCATTGGCTTCGAGGCGGGCGGGCGCCCGGCAAGGCAACCTATGGAGTTCAGGCTGAAAAGCCCGCTCTCCGCGGTGGATAGCACGGGGGGATCATTCAAGCTCTATGTCCTTGAGGTCTCCCAATCCGTGGCGTTGGTGGAATTCACCCCCTGACGCCCTGAAGCAGGCACATCCCCATTCATGAAAACAGCACTCTTCCGATTCATCGCCTTCATGGCCCTCGTTGCCCCCGTCTACGGTGAGCAGAAGAGCCACACGACCACCTTCGCCTCGACACCGGCAGGGGGGCTTCCACCCGGCTGGCAGGACTTCGGCATGGTTCGTTCCAGCCCCAACTGGGCCGTGGACGGACGCGGGATGCTCCGCGTGGTTTGGAAGGGCGAGAACGGCTTCATCGGATGGAATGGCACGCTCCAAGACGGGACAATCACCGCCGATTTCCAGAAGACCCCCGATGAGAAGGTGACCTTCAGCATCGCAGGACGCATCCAGGACCCTGGAAACTACTACGCCGTCCGGTTCTCCGGCGCGAACACGCTCGACCTGATCAAGGTCACCGACGGGCAGGAGGAGGTGCTGGCGGATTTCGTCACGATGGAACGCTACCCCGAGGGCGCGACATGGACGCTCTCCCTCAAGTTCGAGGGACCACGGATCACCGGCGAAGTCCTCGACGGCAAAGGCATCGTCCAGGCCCGGGTTGATGCGCTCGAAGAAGACGGCTTCGCCTCGGGCACCGCGGGCTTGCGTGCAACGAACTTCGCCGCAGCCAGGAACTTCATTGTCCACGGCGCCCAGCCGGCACCACCCTCCCCCTCGCCTCGGGACACGCCGACCGTGGTCGTGCAGCCGGCGAAGGACGTCGAGAAACTCAACACGCCGTTCGACAAGCTGGCCTCAAGCTACGACGTGATCGTGGCCGGCGCGGGAAGCGGGGGATGGGCGGCCGCGCTGCAGGCATCGCGGATGGGTGCGAAGGTGCTTCTGCTCGAGGAAACCGACTGGATCGGCGGCCAGATGGCCGCAGCCGCAGTGACTTCGATGGATGAGGCCGGCATCAGCGGAAAGTTCCCGGTGCGGGAGCGCGGGATCTACCGCGAGTTCCACGAGAGCATGGTGAATTACTACTACACGCTGAACAAGGATCCGTTCCGGGCGTATTACGCATGGCCCGAGCAGCTCGAAGGAGGGTATGAGCCGAAGGTCGTCCGGGCCGTGCTCTATGCCTTCATCGGAGAAGCGCGCAGGAAGGGCGTTCTCGACCTCGCAGTGCGAACGCGCGTCGCCGAGGTGCGGAAAAGCGGGGACACGGTGACCGGGGTGACCGTCGAGCATGTGTCCGGCACGGGGGACACCGTGAAGAAGCAGATCGCGGCCAAGGTGCTCGTGGAGGCCACCGAATACGGCGATGTGCTGCCGCTGGCGGGTGCGCGCTACCGCCTCGGGACCTCGACAAGCGACAACGTCGATCCCGAGGCGCTCATCCAATACCACACATGGCTCGGAGTGATCCGGGAATACCCGGAAGGCGTCCCGGACCACCTGCGGATCAAGTCCCCGCCCCCCGAATACAACCCGAAGCGCTATCAGAAGTCGCAACTCTACGGCCGCCTCATCTGGGGGAGCATCGGCAAGGACTACAAGGGGCCCCGCGTCTACCGCGTGCTCTTGGCATGGCGTGGCATGGCCGACACCGACAGTCCCATGACCGGGCTCCCAACCCAGCAGAGGCACACCCAATGCGGGCTCAACGGCGGCCGCCAAGACTATGCGGTCGATGCGAAAGGCATCGAGGATTTGGCGGAGAGAAAACGCCAGCAGCGTGACGGTGTTTACCGAACGCTGAATGAAATCTACTACCTGCAGAACGAACTCGGCCTGCCGTGGGCCGTTGCCGAGGATGAGGGGTTCAACACCGCACACAACCGCCGCACGATGGAAAGTCTCGACCTTCGCCCGGACCTTCTTCCCATCGCGATCCACCTCCCGCAATGGCCCTATGTTCGTGAGTGCCGCCGAGGAGCCGGGGTTTACACGCAGCGCACATCCGACATGGGCAGGTTCAAAAATGCGCGCCTGTTCCCGAACTCCGTGGCAATGGGCGATTACTTCATGGATCTCGACCACGGCAAGACGGCGCACGCCCTCGAGCGCGATCTCGACGGTGCGGAAATCCCTCCCGGCAGCGGGCCGTTCCAAGTCCCCTTCGAGGTGTTCATCCCGGAAAAGATCAACGGACTCGTTTTTGCGGAGAAAAACATCTCCCAATCCCGGGCCGTCAATGGCGCCACGCGCCTGCAACCGAGCACGATTCTCATGGGACAGGCCGCGGGTGCCATCGCCGCACTTGCCGCGCGGGAGAACATTCCACCGCGCAACGTGAACCCCATCGCGGTGCAGGCGGTCCTGCTGAAGGCGGGCTCCAATCTCGTGCAGCGCTGGTATGACGACGTGCCTTGGGGCACCCCGCTGTGGCGCGCCACGCAATTGTTGACCCTCCACGGCGTGATGGATGCGCCAGGGCCATTCAACTCCAAACAAGGCATTCCCATGGGCGCCGGCAACCTGTGGCGCCCCGATGATCCGCTGGAAAGCGACACTTTCTCCGCGGCCGCGAAACGTCTGACGGAACTTTCCGGAACAGCCAAGGCCGCCCTCCCGCCGCAATCCATGACACGCGGTGAGTTCGCCCTGGCCGCCGCGGAGGTGCTCACGAAATCCGGGAGGCCGCCCCTGCTGAGCGACAAGGACATTCCGGCGGATGCGAATTGACCTCCCAAAACTGCTGATCTCGGGCACGTTGATCGGGTATTGTCTTCATGGGGCCGCCGCCTCGCCGCATGAAGCCGCGTTGACCGATCAGGCGGCGCCGCAGTTCACCAGTTTTCCGGTGACATCCCCCTATCAATCCGGCACCCACGAAATCCGCGTGGTCCTTCCGGATGGCTACGATCCTCAGAAACGCTACAGGGTCCTCTACATTCTGCCGGTCGGAGCGGGTCCCGGGAAGAAATCAGCCCTCAAAGTCTTCCGTGGTCTGGACATCGCAAACCGTCACGACTTGATTCTCGTCGAAATGACCTTCGAGAAGGTCCCGTGGTATGGCGACCATGCCACCAATCCCCTGGTGCGGCAGGAGAGTCACCTGAGGGACTTCGTCGTGCCATGGGTCGAGGAAAAATACTCGACGCTCGGAACGCCCGAAGGGCGCCTGCTCCTCGGATTCAGCAAAAGCGGCTGGGGCGCCTTCAGCCTCATCCTGCGCAACCCCGATGTCTTCGGCTACGCCGCCGCGTGGGATGCGCCGATGATGCTGGACAGTTTCAAATACGGAATGGACGGCATCTTCGGAACGACGGAGCAACTCGCAGCCTGCCGGCCTGATCTGCTCGCCGTCTCCTCCGGTGGTCCCTTCAAGGACCGCACACGCCTCGTGCTCGGCGGGGAAAAGCTGTGGGGAGAGATGATACCCGCGCCCCAAGGGGGAAGCCATACCGTCCGCATGCACGAACTGCTGGACACCGAAGGCGTCCGCCACATCTACCGCCCTGATCTCACAACCCCGCACACTTGGAATCCCGCGTGGATCGACCCTCTCGTCGAGGAACTGCTCAAACTGACCGGAGAGAACCCCGCCCGGTAAGCCCCGGCAGCCTCGTGCTCGGTTTCACTCACCACTCGGCATCCATCCCTGTGAAAACATCCCTCCTTCCTCTCTCCTCCCTCCTCGCCGCAACGATCCAGACCTGCAATCCCTTGATGGCGGCCGAACCCAGCCGTCCCAATATCATCCTGATCGTCGCCGATGACCTCGGTTGGGGGGATTTGGGGTGTTACCCGAAGGGTGAAGCTTGGGGGGAGGAAGCACACATTTCCACTCCGCACATGGATGCGCTGGCCGCCACGGGAGTGAAGTGCACGCAGGGCTACACGACGGGCATGGTCTGCGCGCCTTCCCGGGCAGGACTGATTTCCGGCCAGTATGAACAACGTTTCGGCTACTACGGTTTCGAGGACAGTCTTGCCCCGATTCCAAACGACCTGAAGCTGCTCCCCGAAGCCCTGCGGGAGGCAGGGTATCGCACCGGCATGATCGGCAAATGGCACGTCAGCTCGGCGCCCGGATCTTGGCCGCTGGATCGCGGGTTCGACCGGTTCTTCGGTTTCATCGGGGGTCAGCACGATTTTTACGAGGCCAACATCGGGGAGACGATGCACGGGGTCGGCTGCAGCTCCGATGCCCCGATCTACGATCAGGAGACGCCGGTGGCGGAGACCAAATACCTCACCGAGGAGTTCACCGACCGGGCCATCGAATTCATGGCCCAAGAGGAGGAAAAGCCCTTCTTCCTCTACATCCCCTACAACACCCCCCATCCACCACTGCAGGCTCCATGGGAGTATCTGGAAAAACATGCATCGGCCCGTCCGGGGGGGAAATTCACCAATCGCGACATCGCGCGCGCCATGATCGAGAACCTCGACGACAACGTCGGCCGGTTGTGCGCATGGCTGGAGGAAAAGGGCCTGCGCGAAAACACCCTCATCGTCCTCACAAGCGACAATGGCGGCAGCGATGGCGGCCCCGGCCGCATGACCCAGCACAACGGAGGACTCAAGGGCCGCAAAGGCACCTACTACGAGGGTGGAATCCGTGTTCCGTGCATCGTGAACTGGCCGAAGCGCCTTCCTGCGGGGGAAATCTACACCAAGCCGGTGTCCCAACTGGACTTTTATCCGACATTCCTTGCAGCGGCCGGGGCTGCGGATCTGAAGACCCAGCCATTGGACGGGGTGAACCTGATCCCGTATCTGAAGGGTGAAACGAAAGCGCTCCCGCATCCCCGGATGTATTGGTGCCTGGAGCATCCCGGGACGTGGGCGGTGCGTGAAGGGGATTGGAAGCTGGTTCGCGAAATTACAGACCCCAACGTGCTGCGGGACTCGGAACCGAGGACGGTCGAACTGCAACTCTACGATCTGGGCTCCGACGCCCATGAGGAGCACAACCTGATCGAATCCAAACCCGAAGTGGCGCAACATCTGCGGCAGCTCTTCGACGACTTCCGATCCGGGCTCAAGCCGGCACTCGGAACCCCGGAAATTGTGGCGGAGTGGAAGGCGACCCTGGCCGAACGCCAGAGGAAACCCGAACTGATGAATGTCGAATTCGAGACAGGTTCCCCGGGGCATTGGAGAGTCCGGAAGGAGAAGCGCCCCGCGAAACCTGCCTCCGAATAGCCCTCGATGAAATCTTGAAGCCTCATGAAGCCCCCTCTTCGCGGCCTTTCAATCCTCCTCTGCCTCATTTCCGCCCACGCCTCGGAAGAATCCGCATTCCGCCCCGTGTATTCCACGAGGTTTCACGATACGGCGCTGGGCCGCCTTCCGGCGGGGTGGCGTGATCTGGTGAATTACCGTCCGATGCGCAATTGGTCCGTGGATGGCCGCGGGTTGCTCCGGGTGACATGGAAAGATTACCTCGGCTATCCGGCCGGGGGAGAGCGGCAGCGCAGGGTGGACATCCTGAAAAAGTGGGCGATCACCCACATGCAGGGCCTCCTCGTTTACGAGGGTCTCCTGGCCAACGAGGAGGATCCGAAGGAACTCACGGATGTTGAGGTGTCGGCAACGCTGAACAAGACGCCGGACCGGGATGTGTTCGGGGGTGTCGTCGCGCGTGCCCTGGACCGCGATGAATATTATTCGTTGGAGTTTTCAGGCAACAACCTGCTGCGCCTCGTCAAGGTTTCGGGAAACCACCGGGAGGTCCTGGCATCCACCGTCTCCCGGGACCATCTCGGGGAAACGGATGCCTTGAGGATCTCCCTGAAAGCTGAGGGCGAGCGGCTCACAGGACGGATCTTGGATGCCGAAGGCAAGGAACAGGCGCGCGTGGATGCCAAGGACGCCTCCATTCCGGCAGGGACCGTGGGATTGACGGCGACAACCTTCGCCGCGCTCTCGGATTTCTCCATCGCGCTTCCGGGAGCCGTCGCCAAACTGTCCCCGGAGGAGATCGCCGACCGCAATGCCGTGGCAGTCCTCGCGCGCCAGGAGCCCGACTACCCCGTTGTCAGCGCGGAGAAGAATCCCGCGGCACTGAACACACCCTTCGACAAACTGCGTGATGCGTATGATGTGGTGATTGCCGGAGCGGGCACCGGCGGATTCGGGGCCGCCTTGCAGGCCGCACGAATGGGCGCCTCCGTGCTGCTGCTGGAGGAGACGGACTGCATCGGCGGGCAGATGGCGAATGCCGGCGTCACCTCCATGGATGAAGCGGGCCTCTGGGGCAAGATGACCGTGCGGGAACGCGGCATCTACCGGGAGTTCCATGAGAGCGCCGTCAATCACTACTACACGCTGAACAAGGACCCCTACACGGCCTACCACTTCAATCCGCAGGCCAAAGGCGGATATGAGCCGCACGTCGCCCGCGCGATCCTTTACGCACTCATCGCGGAAACCCGCGGACGCAAGCTGCCCGGGGGCGGTCATCCCGTGCTCGATCTTGCGACCCGCAGCCGTGTGTCCTCCGTCTTGAAGACAGGCGATGTCGTGACGGGGGCGACATTGCAGTATTGGACCGAAGAAGGAGTCGAGGAGAGGAAGGTGCAAAGCAAGATCCTCGTCGATGCCACGGAGTATGGCGACCTGCTCCCCATGGCCGGCGTGCGCTACCGGGTGGGCAATACCGACAGCGACACCATGAATCTCGATGCGCCGATGCAGCGGCACACATGGCCCGGCGTGATCAAGGAATATCCCGAAGGCCTCCCTCCCGAACTGAAGCTGCCCGCACCGCCCCCAAACTACGAGGAGATGCGCGACCGGTTCAAAAAATACCAAGTGTATGGAGCCTCCCGGTATTCCGCCGATGGCAAGTTGACTCCGTCCCCAAGGATCTACACGGACTATGTCTCTTGGCGCGGAATGCCGGACTCCACGAGCGCCACCAGCGGCCAGATGACCGAAGAGCGGCATACCAAGTGCGGATTGATCGGCGGAAACGACTACGATGTCACCGCCGGAACCGCAGAAAGCGCGGATCAGCGCGCCAAGGACGAATTGATCGGGATCAACAAGACCCTCGGGATCATTTATTGGTTCCAGAACGAACTGGGGCTCCCTTGGTCTGTGGCGGACGATGAGACCTACGACACGGCATACAATCTGGCGAAAATGAAGGAACGCGGCGTGCGTCCCGACCTGCTCCCCATCGCCGCCAAACTGCCGCAGTGCCCCTATGTGCGGGAGGCTCGCAGGATGATCGGATTGGAAACCCTTCGCGGCCGGGATCTCTACACCCGCGATCTTCAGGACGAACGTGCGAGACACTGGGCAAGCGCCGTCGCGATCAACGATTACGGCTTTGACCTGCACGGGACGAGGGACAGCCTGGAGCTCGACCTGGACGAATTGGACTACAAAAGCCAAACCGGCCCCTTCCAGGTGCCGTTCGGCGTTTTCATTCCCGAGAAAGTCGACGGCTTCCTGCCCGCGGAGAAGAATTTCTCCCAATCGCGCCTGGTGAACGGGGCCACGCGCATGCAGCCGAGCACGATGCTGAACGGCCAAGCGGTTGGAGCGATGGCTGCCCTTGCCGCCCGCCAAGGCATCCAGCCGCGACAGCTCAATATCCTCGACGTCCAAACCGCCTTGCTCGCGAGCGGCGACTCGCTGGTGCCCCGCTGGTATGCAGATGTGGACTGGGGCACCCCGCTCTGGCAGGCAACACAGCTGCTGGCCCTTTACGGCATGATGGACCGTCCAGGATCCATATCCCAAGACGAGATGCTGGCAGACACCGCAAGGTGGGGGGCATCGGAGACCGTCAGCAGCGAAGATCTGGCCACAGTTTTACAGCAACTTGCCAAAGTCCTGCCCGAAGGCCGTGATCTTCCGAAAGATCTGGCGTCAAGAACCCAGACCCGTGCGGAACTGGCTCTGAGGGTGGCGGATCTGATGCGCAAGAAGGGACGTTACACGGTGACAGTCTCCTCCCCCTACGCTCCACAGCACATCTTGCCCGAACGTCCGTCTCCCAAAGAAGGGAAAAAGAAGAAGAAGGCCTCCACCGAACCACTGCGGGCCTCCACGCTTCGCTGAATCCGTTCGTCGGCCAAAGACGCGGAACGGTTGAAAATTTCAACGCGCGGCTTTCTCTCCCCGCTTGGCCAGATGCGGAACCTGCCTATACATTGGCAAGGATATGGCGAAGCAAAAGGCAAGGGCGGTGAGACGCGGCCAGCGATGCCGGAGCCATGTCTTGAGGCGATGCCCCTTCCCTCCTCAAGTGAAACCCCGTTAACGCCGTCAGAGATCGAATCCTTGCGGGCGAAGCAATGAAGCGGGGCAGGGAGCTAATGGCGATGGAGAGGGCTGGAATTCGAATCTAAACCCATCGCCCCACAATCTGCGGTTCGGGAAGGTTTGCGCGTAGACTGAAGCAGGGTGCGAGGAATGATTGCGCAAGCGGCACAAGCACTGAAGCAATCAAGGCCGGTCGGGCGAGATGTGCGATTGGAGTTTCGCGCGGGGCTGGAGGCGGGAAGTGGCGAAGGAATTCAAGCGGCCGGGGGTGGCGGATGCGGTGGATCCGAGGCGGCGCTTGTGCGTGAAGTAGGGAGAGAGAATCCCCCCTCTCTTTTCTTGTCAGCACTCAACCGGGCGGACCGATGTTCCCGCCAAGATTCGTTCTCCAAAGGGCAATTTTCGCTTTTTCGGACTTCCTCAAAACTCCCGAAACGTGGCGAGATTTAGAGGGGCGGATGGCATACGGATTGGCATACTTTTCGCCCTTCTTTTTCGCAAGTTGTTGATTATCAAATGGGAGCGGGTGAAGGGAATCGAACCCTCGTATGCAGCTTGGGAAGCTGCCGTTCTACCATTGAACTACA
>JACSRX010000067.1 GCA_014879535.1 Chthoniobacterales bacterium | reverse complement strand
GCTGGAGGCGTCACATGTCATCCTCGCCGTGCCATTCGCCCTCACGGGGGGCGTCTTCCTGCAATGGCTCCTCGGCTACAACTTCAGCGTCGCCGTTTGGGTCGGCTATATCGCCTTGTTTGGCACCGCCATCCAGACGGGCGTCGTCATGGTCGTTTACCTCGAGGAAGCCCTGCAAAGGAGGCTGAAGGAGCTCGGTGATCGCTTCACCCGCGCCGACCTCCTGGCGGCGGTCAAGGAGGGGGCGCTCCTGCGGCTGCGGCCCAAGGTCATGACGGTTTCCACCGTGATCGCCAGCCTCCTGCCCATCATGTGGAGCTCTCGGACCGGCGCCGAAGTCATGAAGCCCATCGCCACCCCGGTCATCGGCGGCATGGTCAGCAGTCTCCTGCACATCCTCATCGTGACCCCGGTGATTTTCTACGCGTTGCGCTCGCGCGAGATTTTCGGACGGAAGAACTGATATCGGGAGGAAAGAAAACATTGCCACCACCCTCTCGCGGGGTCTATCAACCGCGCCGGTGCTGATTGGATTCCATCGCCTCCTTGCCATCCTCCTGCTCGCCGTGCTGGCCTGCGGGTCGGGCGCCCACTTGGCCGCCCTGCAGGTGACCGCATGGGGCGCGATGCTCTGGAACTACTCGGCCTCGGAAAGCTCCGTCGCCGAGGCCGCCCGCAAAACGTTCGACGGCGAGCACCCCTGCAAACTTTGCACGCGCATCAAGGATGCCTCCCACGGCAGCCAGAGCAATCCCGTGAAATCCGTGGACGCCGCCAAGCGGATCGACCTGATCGTCTTGCCCGTTGCCGAGAGCATCGGCCCGCGTCTGCGCGGCGGATTCTCCTACCCGCACCCCGGTGATGTCTTCGCGTCCTCCCGCAACGAGGCGCCTCCTGTTCCCGTCCCCATCGTCGGCTGACCCGACACGCCGCCCTGCCTCACGCAGAGGCGGTGATGCCAACGCAGATTGATGCATCCGCGCCGGGGGAAACCTCCCGGGCGATGCTCCTGCGCTCATCCAGTCCGCGTGTGCGGAACTGGAAGCATTCCCCGCGAATGCACCCGCAACACCAATGTCAGTTTCAAAAATCTTCATGAAAATTCCATTCCATCTCCTTGCGGTGACCACCGTCACCGTCCTTCTCCTCACCACGCGCCCCGCTTCGGCCCACATCGGCTATGGGGGACGCGACTTCGGGACCAACCCGGTCTCGCTCACCATCAGCAACCAGACCGTCAGCAGCGCGTTCGGCTGGGCGGATGCCACCGACACCGATTGGGGCGACAGCCACCGCGGACGGTTCTTCCGCTTCACGCTGACCAACACGGTTTCCGTGAGCATCACCGTCGAGCGCAACTCCCTGGGCACCGGGACCAACGGCGTCTTCCTGCCGGCGTTCTCGCTCTACCTCGGGCTCGGCCACCTGGCGCCCGAGCAGGGCAGCCACGACTCCGCGGCGCTCTCGACGAACAGCCGCCCGATCGGCACCGAAGGCTCGCTGCGCGCGCTCACCGACTGGTCCGTCGGCAACGACCCGACCTACGTCGTCTCCGGCGATCCCGGAAGCGGCATCCTCTACCCGGCCAGCCTCCGGCATTTCACCTACATCGGCCATGCGGCGGACGGAACCCCGGCCAACTACGGGGACGCCCCCGGCATCAACGGGGACGGCAATGCGGACGGCTACGTCACGTATCTCTTCGAGAACCTTGCCGCCGGCGACTACTCGCTCTTCGTGGGCGGCGCGAACTACGCCTCTCAGGAAATCGAAACCGGTCCGACCTACCCGACCTACGGCATCAGCACCACCGTCTCGGTCGTCCCCGAGCCCTCGACATGGGCGCTGGTCCTGACCGGTGTCGCGGCAACCACCCTGCTGCGCCGTTGCCCAAGGAAGTAAGATGATCGCTGGTCCACGGCATCACGGCTTCACGCTGATCGAAATCCTCGTGGCAACGGCCATCATGGCCCTGCTCACGATGATCGCCATCGCGGCCGTCGGCGGGGGCCTCGACCGCGCGCAGTCCACGAAATGCCTGCAATCCATGCGCCAGGTCGGCGCGGCGATGCAGATGCATGCGGGGGACAACAACGGGCGGCTGCCTTCCAGCAGCCACCTGCGCGCGGCCGACGGCTCGTCCCTGTCTTGGACCAGCACCCTTTCGGCCTATCTCGGCACGAACTTCCTCGGGCGCTGCCCGGCCGTGCCCGACCATCGCTCCCGCATCACCTACGGCTGGAACGATCTCCTCACGGAAACCAACGGCGCCGGCATCCCGCTCGCCCGCTGCCGTGCGCCGAACAACACCATGGTCCTCGGCGAACTCGCCACCAACCAGACCAGCGAACACTTCCATTTCCGCGGCGCGTCCCGCGGTGTCGTCACCCCGTCCTTCTTCCGCTCGATGGTCAACGTCGAATGCCACGGACGCGGGGCGAATTACCTCTTCGCCGACGGCCACGCCGAAAACCTCGCATGGTCCGATGTCCAGACACGCCTGATGTCTTCCGCCACCCCGTTCATCCAACCATGAAACAAATCCTCTTCCCCCTCCTCCTGCTCGCGCTGCTGACCGCAGCCAGCGCCCACGACCACATCGAAATCGGGGAAAATCCCGGCGATCCCTCGCAATTGTTCATGGAAGGCCCCGCCTTCCAGCTTGCCCTCTGGGTGCCGCGCGGGGAGCCGTTCAGTGGCTACTTCCCCGACTTCCCCGGCGGCAGCTTCGCCTGCGAGCTCACGTTCAGCACGGAAACCAACGCCCTCGATTTCGCCGCCGGGTCACTCGTCCGCATCGAGCTGGTTTCCGTGAGCGGTCCCGCCGGGGGCAGCTTTTCATTCTGGGAAGCCGGCACATCCTCCCCGACATGGAGCCGTCCCACCGGTTGGACCGCCGCCGGGGACGACCGCCCGGCCATCGTTGTTTACGAAGATCCCACCACCGGCTACGGACACCTTCACGGCCGCGCCTTCACCACCGACCGCGAAGGAACCTACACCGTCACCTTCCGCGCCGTGGATGAAGCCGCACAGCGCACGCCGAGCCCGCTGAAAACCGTCACCTTCCGCGCCCAAGCCCCGCCGGCTCTGGCGCTGTCCGTGGGCGCAACAAACGCCAGGATCGCGTTCACCACACGCCTCAACCTCTCCTGCGACCTCCAAGTCTGCGAGGACCTGGCCACCGACCAATGGCAAACCATCGCCTCCTGGTGGGACGGCGCCGCAATCGGACGCGAGTTCTATCATCCCATCGGCTTGAAGAAGCGCGCCTTCTACCGCCTCGTCGAATACTGGTGAACCGCCCCCCCTCTCGCTGTAGCGAAGCAAAGGCGGATCCGCCTCCATCTGAACACTGCCAACGGCCGACCGCAGACCAACGAACTTTCTGCGTCATAAAAAGACGCTTGGGCTTGCGCGATTCGTGATTTGCGCGCCTCATGTTGCTTCTGTCCCCAAAGGCGCCTTACCAATGATCTCGATTTGCCATCGGACAATGCTTTGGAATACGAGAGACTCCTCCGATTCGCTGACGCTTCCACCGTGAGTAACCCTTTTTTCGATCGCCCTATTCTCAACTCTCCCTACGAGTATCCTCAAAGGCATTGGGAATTGGATAGCGTTGGGCACCCGACACAGAGGGTGATACCTGAGCGCAGGCGGGCGGAGTTCATCACTCCCATCCCCAAGCCGAAGAAGCGCCATCGTTCCGCCGCACAGCAGGAGATCATTTTCGACGAGGGGAAGGGGCTATCCTCCGAGGAGCAACAATATGACCCGACTTCGATCATCAACGAGGTTCGCAGCTTGGTGGACACATGGCGCTCTTTGCCAAACGCAAGCCAGTGGCAAGTGACGCCGGAAACCGCCCGTCTCCTGCAACATTGGCGGCATCATTCATTCAGCAACCAGCGCCCATTCTTCTGCCAGGTGGAGGCCGTCGAGACCGCGATCTGGCTCACGGAAGTTGCGCCGCACACCAGCGCGGGCAAGCGCATCTTGGACCACCTGACTCAGGCCAACAAAGAGGCAAACCCCGAGCTCAACCGCTTGGCCCTGAAGCTCGCGACCGGTGCGGGCAAGACAACCGTGATGGCCATGCTCATCGCCTGGCAGACGATCAACGCCGTCCGTCGCCCCGGCAGCAGACACTTCTCCCGGGGATTCCTCATCGTCGCCCCCGGACTCACGATTCGCGACCGCCTGCGCGTTCTTCAGCCGAACGACCCGGACAACTACTACAGCACCCGCGAGCTGGTTCCGGCCGACCTCTTGGAGGACGTCCGTCGCGCCAAGATCGTCATCACCAACTATCACGCCTTCAAGTTGCGGGAGCGCATGGAGCTGTCCAAGGGCGGGCGCCAACTTCTCAAGGGCCGCACCGGCGACGACATCCTCACCACGGAAACCGAAGGCCAGATGCTGCAACGCGTCATGCCGGACCTGATGGGGCTGAAGAACATTTTCGTCATGAATGACGAGGCCCACCATTGCTACCGCGAAAAGCCCGGCGAAGCCTTGGAGCCAACCGACGATCTCAAGGGTGACGAGAAGAAGGAGGCGGAGAAAAACAAGGAGGCGGCGCGCCTGTGGATCTCCGGCTTGGAGGCGGTGAACCGCAAGCTCGGCGTCTCCCGCGTGCTGGATCTTTCCGCCACGCCGTTTTTCCTCGCGGGCTCCGGCTATGTCGAGGGCACGATGTTCCCTTGGACCATGAGCGATTTCTCGCTCATGGATGCGATCGAGTGCGGAATCGTCAAGCTGCCCCGCGTCCCCGTGGCGCAGAACCTTCCGGGGGCCTCAGACGACCAGATGCCGATGTTTCGCGATCTCTGGACGCACATCCGGACGAAGATGCCGAAGAAGAGCCGCAGTGCCGGCGAGGACCTCGATCCGCTCAAGCTTCCCGCGCTTCTCCAGACCGCCTTGCAGGCCCTCTACGGGCACTACGCCAAGACCTACGCGCTGTGGGAGGAGGCCGGCATCCGCGTTCCGCCCTGCTTCATCATCGTCTGCCAGAACACCGCCATCTCGAAGCTCGTTTACGACTACGTCTCCGGCTTCTTCCGTCAGCAGGATGGCGGCGGGAAGGTCTTGGAGAACGGACGCCTTCCCTTGTTCCGCAACTTCGACGAACACAACCAGCCGCTGCCGCGGCCGAACACGCTTCTCATCGACAGCGCGCAGCTCGAGTCGGGCGAGGCCTTGGATGACAATTTCCGCCACATGGCCGCGGACGAAATCGAGCGGTTCCGCCGCGAATTGGTCGAGCGCAGCGGCGACGCACACGCCGGGGAGAACCTGTCCGATCAGGATTTGCTGCGCGAGGTCATGAACACCGTGGGCAAGCACGGCGCCTTGGGCGGCAACGTCCGGTGCGTGGTTTCTGTCTCCATGCTGACCGAAGGCTGGGATGCCAGCACGGTGACCCACGTCCTCGGTGTCCGCGCCTTCGGCACGCAGCTGCTCTGTGAGCAGGTCATCGGCCGTGCCCTGCGTCGCCAATCCTACGACCTGAACGAAGACGGCCTGTTCAACGTGGAATATGCGGACGTGCTGGGCATTCCCTTCGACTTCACGGCCAAGCCTGTCATCTCCCCGCCGCAGAAGCCGCGCGAGGTCATCCAGGTCAAGGCGGTGAGGCCGGAACGTGATGCTCTGGAGATCCGCTTCCCGCGAGTCGAGGGTTACCGCGTGGAACTGCCCGAGGAGCAACTTTCCGCGAAATTCGGCGAGGACCACATCCTCACCCTCACGCCCGAGCTCACCGGCCCCACCAAGAACCGCAACGAAGGCATCATCGGTCAAGGCGTGGACCTCACCGTGGACCACCTCGGCGACCTCCGGCCCTCGGCCCTCGTTTACCATCTCACCCAGCGCCTGCTCTACACCAAGTGGCGCGATCCCGGCGATGCCCCGAAGCTGCACCTGTTCGGCCAACTCAAGCGCATCACCAAGGAATGGCTCGACACCTGCCTCGTCTGCAAGGGCGGCACCTACCCCGCCCAGCTCATGTATCAGGAGCTGGCCGACCTCGCCTGCGAGCGCATCACCGCGGGCATCACGTCCGCGTTGGTCGGCGAAAATCCCATCAAGGCCCTCCTCGATCCCTACAACCCCACCGGCTCGACCCGCCATGTCCGTTTCAACACCTCGAAGACGGACCGCTGGGAGACCAATGCCGGGAAGTGCCACATCAACTGGGTCATCCTCGACAGCGATTGGGAGGCCGAGTTTTGCCGCGTGGCCGAGTCGCATCCCAAGGTCCGCGCCTACGTGAAGAACCAGAACCTCGGACTCGAAGTGCCCTACCAGATGGCCGGGGAAAACCGCCGATACCTCCCGGATTTCATCGTTCTGGTCGATGACGGCCGGCCGCCGAAGCCGGACGGCTCTCCCGATCTCCTGCATCTGGTCGTGGAGATCAAGGGCTACCGGCGGGAGGACGCGAAGATCAAGGCCTCCACCATGAATTCCTACTGGATCCCCGGGGTCAACCACCTCGGCACCTACGGCCGCTGGGCCTTCGCCGAGTTCTGCGACGTTTACGAGATCGAGTCCGACTTCGCTACGAAGGTCGAGCAGCACTTCAACCAGATGGTCACCCAAGCCACGACGAAAAATCCGCCTGCAGGATCACGCTGATGCCCCATTTTTCCGATATCCGCCCCTTGATGGCAGGTCCGCTCGCCGATCCGGAGCATGCACCGAGGTCCTGGGGCTTTCTTGCTTTGCGGTTGCTGCCTCGCCGGCGATCGACAAAGACCGGCACCGCTCGGGCGTTTTCGTGCCTTGACGGACAAGGGTTCCTCGCAAATATTGCTGAATCATCCCTCCGAGTAGCTTCGGCGAAAGGACGCGGGGCCGTTGCCGCAAGGCGCGGCCCCTGCTTTTTGGCATGAAGACCATCCTCTACATCGATGGTTTCAATTTCTACTACGGGATGCGCCGGTTCGGCATCCGGTGGGTGGACCCCCGCGCCATTGCCAAGGCCCTCCTCCCGGGGCACGACATCCTTCGCATCCGCTATTTCTCCGCGCTCATCAAACCCGATCCCATGGACCCGGACAAATCCACGCGTCAGCACACCTACCTGCGGGCGCTGCGCACGCTGCCGGAGTTGGATATCCAGCTCGGGGCATTTCTGCAGAGCGTGAAGAAGATGCCCCTCTTCCCGCTGGGCACCCCGCCCGTGAAGGTTGATGTGCTCAAGACCGAGGAGAAAGGCTCCGATGTGAACCTCGCCGTGGCCCTGCTCCTCGATGCCTTCGACGACGCCATGGAGTGCGCTGTCGTTCTCTCGAACGACTCCGACCTGCTTGAACCCATCCGCATCGTGCGGCGCCGGTTCCGGAAAACGGTCGGCCTGATCAACCCCCAGAAGCGCCTCAGCTACGCCCTCCAACCCGAAGTCGATTTCTACAAGCAAATCCGCCGTGGCGTCCTTGAGGCATCGCAATTCCCCGACTCCCTCACCGACTCCCAAGGCACCTTCCACAAGCCTCCCACCTGGTGAACACCGCCATGCCCAAGAAACCAGCCGCCCCCAAATCCGTCGAAGCCATCAAGCACACCGAGGCCACGCGGAAGAACATCCCCAGCGCCGAGCAGCAGTCGATTCTGCAGAAGGAGATCGAGCAGCCGCGGAGGCTTCGCTACCCGCGGAATGCCGACCTCGACCCGCAGCTCGTCTGGCGCGGGAAGGATGAACAGGACTGGAGCGAGTTGGTCGTCCACGCCCCGCCGCTCTACATCCAGGAAAAGGTCCATCCCAAGGCCCTCATCGACGACCTCTTGCGGCAGACGCGGGAGAAGCAGCATGACGACGGGCTCCTCACGCCCGACCTTTTTGCCGACTTCAACGGTATCCCCAAGGGCGTGGACAAGACCGAGTTCTACCAGCACGACCAGAACTGGAGCAACCGCATGATCCTCGGCGACTCCTTGCAGGTCATGGCGAGTCTCGCCGAGCGCGAGGGGCTGCGCGGCAAGGTGCAGTGCATCTACTTCGACCCGCCCTACGGCATCAAATTCAACAGCAACTTCCAGTGGTCCACCACCAGCCGCGACGTGAAGGACGGCAACGCCGGCCACATCACCCGCGAGCCCGAGCAGGTCAAAGCCTTCCGCGACACCTGGCGCGACGGCATCCACAGCTACCTCACCTACCTGCGCGACCGTCTCACCGTCGCCCGCGACCTCCTCACCGACTCCGGCTCCATCTTCGTGCAGATTGGGGATGAAAATGTTCACCGCGTCCGCGCGGCGATGGATGAGGTGTTCGGGGATGAAAACCACGTCGCAACAATCAGCTTCCAGAAAACAGGTTCGACTGACCAAGCGTTGCTGCCGCAAACCGTCGATTACATTCTGTTCTACGCGAAGAATAGGAACTTGGTGAAATACAGGCAGCTCTATCTGGACCGCCAAGCCGGCACTCCTTCCTTGGATAGATATGACCTCGTAATGGACGAGGCTGGCAGAGTGCGGCGGATAACTGCCAACGAAGCTGGCAGCGCGAATGTTGGCGAAGGCTTCTCACGAGCCCGCTTGACGGCGCTCTCCAGTGCTCGCCCATCTGGCGAAGGTGATATGAAGTCTTTCGACTTCCAAGGCCGCGCGTTTACGGCAGGAGCGGGAACCTTCAAGACTAACTACTCGGGCATGAAACGCCTTGGCCTTTCTGGACGTTTGTATGCCCCGGCGAGCACACTGCAATTCATGAGGAAGGTAGATGACTTCGCCGTTCTACCGATCGCCGACCGATGGGAATCGGTCCAACTTGGAACCGGTTTGATTTATGTAGTCCAGACCAGCACGAGAGCTATCGAACGCTGCCTTCTCATGGCCACCGACCCCGGTGACCTCGTGCTCGACCCGACCTGCGGTTCCGGCACCACGGCCACCGTCGCCGAGCAATGGGGCCGCCGCTGGATCACCATCGACACCTCCCGCGTGGCGCTGGCGCTGGCCCGCGCCCGCATCATGGGCGCGCGTTATCCCTTTTACCTGCTGGCCGATTCCCGCGAGGGCCAGATCAAGGAAGCCGAAGTCACCCGCACTGCGCCGAGCAGCCAGCCCGTCCACGGCAACATCCGCCACGGCTTCGTCTATGAGCGCGTGCCGCACATCACCCTCAAATCCATCGCCAACAACGCCGAGATCGATGTGATCTGGGACAAGTGGCAGCAGACGCTGGAGCCGCTGCGCGAGAAGCTGAACGCCGCGCTCAAGCAGCAATGGCCGGAGTGGGAGATTCCGCGCGAGGCGGACAAGGCGTGGCCGGAGCCCGCGAAGAAGCTGCACGCCGATTGGTGGCAGGCGCGCATCGCCCGGCAGAAGGAAATCGACGCCTCCATCGCCGCCAAGGCGGAGTTTGAATACCTCTACGACAAGCCCTACGAGGACAGGAAGAAGGTCCGCGTGGCCGGTCCCTTCACCGTCGAGAGCCTCAGCCCGCACCGCGTGTTGGGCGTGGATGAGAATGACGAGCTCATCGACTCGCTCAAGGAGGAATCGGCCGACTACAACGCCAAGCAGTCCTTTCCCCAGCTCATCCTGGAGAATCTCAAGACGGCCGGGGTGCAGCAGGCGGACAAGCAGGACCGCATCAACTTCCTTTCCCTCACGGCGTGGCCCGGCCAGCTGGTCTGCGGCGAAGGTCGCTATCTCGAAGGCGAGATGGAGAAGCGTGCCGCCATCTTCATTGGTCCCGAGTTCGGCACCGTCCAGCGTGCCGACCTCGCCGCCGCCGCCCGCGAGGCCGGGGAAGCCGGGTTTGATGTGCTGATCGCCTGCGCCTTCAACTACGAGGCCCACACCACGGAGTTCAACAAGCTGGGCAAACTCCCCGTGCTCAAGGCCCGCATGAATGCCGACCTGCACATGGCGGAGGACCTCAAAAACACCGGCAAAGGCAACCTCTTCGTCATCTTCGGCGAGCCGGACATCGAGCTGCTCAACGAGAAAGACGGCCGCCTCCGCGTGAAGGTCCGGGGCGTGGACGTCTTCAAGCCGCAGACCGGCGAGGTGGAATCCTGCAATGCCGACGGCATCGCCTGCTGGTTTCTCGACACCGACTACAACGAAGAGAGCTTCTTCGTCCGCCACGCCTACTTCCTCGGCCAGAACGATCCCTACAACGCGCTCAAGACGACCTTGAAGGCGGAGATCGACGCCGAAGCGTGGTCCACGCTCCACAGCGACACCTCACGTCCCTTCGAGAAGCCCAAGAGCGGCCGCATCGCCGTGAAAGTCATCAACCACCTCGGCGACGAAGTCATGAAGGTCTTCCGGGTCTGAGCACTCCCGACTCTCCATGAGCGACCAACCCGCCAAAATTACCTTCGCCGACGATGACGCCTTCGGCTGTGTGGCAAAAGGGGTCTGTCAACAAATCTCAACAGAGTGAGGACGCTTGCCGTCCTGAAGCGAAGCAAACGCCAGCGGTCCGTGCTTCGCAGTCGATAGGTGATGCTTGCCAAATGTTGGATCGAAATTCGAAGTCATACGGTTGGCAGCACGGAGCACCGGGCCGGACACAAGCAAAGGCCTCATTGACAAATTTCCCCCGCGGCCCGACTGTCCGCGGCTCATGCCATTTTCAAAGCTTGGGCTTTCCAAGCCACTCCTCCAAGGCGTCCAAGCCATGGGTTACGGGGATCCGACCCCGGTTCAGCTTCGGGCAATCCCGCCGGCCCTCGAGGGTCGCGATGTCATTGCGTCCGCCCAGACCGGGACGGGCAAAACCGCGGCCTTCGCGCTGCCGACCCTGCAAAAGCTCGGGAACCACGGACGCCTGCGCTGCCTGGTTCTCGAACCGACCCGCGAGCTGGCCATGCAGGTCGAGACCTCGATGCGCGACCTCGCACGCTTCACGAACCTCACCGTCGGCTCGGTCTTCGGCGGCGTCGGCTATGGCGCGCAGCGGGCGGCGCTGCGCGACGGGCTGGACATCCTCGTCGCCACACCCGGGCGCCTGGAAGACCATCTGCAGCAGGGCACCGTGAAGTTGCAGGACATCGAAGTCCTCGTGCTCGACGAGGTGGACCGCATGCTGGATGTCGGATTTTTGCCCCCGATGAGGCGCATCATCGGCAAGTGTCCGAAGGACCGCCAGACGCTGTTCTTCTCAGCCACCCTGCCGCCCGAGATCGCCGAACTTTCCGCATGGGCCCTGCGCGATCCGGTGCGCATCGAAATCGGCGCGTCCCGCTCGGTCACCTCGACGGTCAAACACGGCGTTTACATCACCGAGCAGAGCCGCAAGTTCGGCCTGCTGCTGGCGCTGCTCGACGCCACCGATTACCAGAGCGTGCTCATCTTCTCGCGGACGAAGCACGGGGCCGACCGCATCGCGCGGCGCCTGCGGGACAACAACCACTCGGTCGGCGTGCTCCACGCGAACCGCTCGCAGAACCAGCGCATCGAGGCCCTCGAGGGGTTCAAATCGGGCAAATACGAAGTCATGGTCGCCACCGACATCGCCGCCCGCGGCATCGACGTCGCCGGGGTGAGCCATGTGATCAACTACGACATCCCCGTGCACCCGGAGGACTACGTCCACCGCATCGGCCGCACCGGGCGCGCGGCGCAGACCGGCGACGCCTTCACGCTCGTCACCAATGAGGAGATGAAAAAGCTCTCCGCGATCGAACGCTTCATCGGGCAGAAGATCGAACGCCTGCAGCTCGAAGGGACCAATGTGCCCCTGCACGGGGAGCAGCTCGCCCCGAAGAAGCCGAAGATCGAGCCGCGCATGGACGGACGCCCGAGCGTCCCCGGCCGGGGCGGGCGGCGCCGCGGGCAGGGCTGGCGGCGACGGCATTGAGCGCATGAAACCGGCCCCCGGCATTCTGCTCTGCGCGCTCACCGCGCTGGCGGCGTTTGCGGAAGCCATTCCCTCGGAAGATCCCTGGGTGGGCGAATGGTCGGCCCCGAGTCTCTCGAAGCCGGATGTTCCGATCCGGATTTCCCTGCTGGCCGGAGGCGAAGCCAAGGAACAGGTCGGGGATTACCACGGCACCGGGACATGGCGCGCCGAGGATGACGGCGCACGCATTTTCTGGGCGAGCGGGTGGACCGGCCTGCTGCGCCGCGATGGCGAAGGCGGCTTCGAACTCGTCACATGGAAGAAAGGCTCCCCGGCGGAAGGTCCCCCGGATGATGTCCAGAAGGCGGGAAGACTTCGCAGTTGAGGGTTGAGAGATGAGAGTTGAGGGATTCGCGCGGCGAAAGATTTCCCCAAGGTAGGACGCGGCGTCCCCGACGCGCCGGGATGCTTTTTCAAGGCACACGGCCGGTCCGGAGGCCCGGCCCTACCTTCGAAATAATCTTCTGGTCCCGCCTCCGGCTTGGGCGCTGTGCTCTGCTTTCAAACTCTCAACACTCAACCAGATACCCTCAACTACTTAGGATTCAACGCCTTGAGGTCCGAGGGCAGGAAAATGCCATCCTTGCGGATGAGTTTTCCGTCGAACCACACCTCGCCGCCGCCGTAATCCGCGCGCTGGATGCAGACCATGTCCCAATGGACCTGGCTGCGGTTGCCGTTGCCGCCCACCTCGTAGGCCTGCCCGGGGGTGAAGTGGAACGATCCGGCGATCTTCTCGTCGAAGAGGATGTCGCGGATCGGGTGCAGGATGTGCGGATTGAACCCGAGCGAAAATTCGCCGATGTAGCGCGCGCCCGCGTCGGCATCGAGGATGGCATTGAGCTTCGCCGTGTTGCGGCCGCCCTCCGCGACGGTGACCTTCCCCTGCTTGAATTCGAGGCGGATGTCCTCGAAGGCGGTGCCGTGGTAGATGGTCGGCACGTTGAATTGCACATGGCCCTCGACGCTGCGCTTGACCGGCGCGGTGAACACCTCGCCGTCCGGGATGTTCTTGTCCCCGCCGCAGATGACCGAGCCGATGCCCTTGATGCTGAACCGGAGATCGGTGCCCGGCCCCTTGATGTGGACCTTGTCCGTGGAATCCATCAGGGCCTTGAGCGCCAGCATCGGCTTGCGCAGCTTGCCGTAATCCAGCGTGCAGACCCGGAAGAAATAATCCTCGAACGCCTCGGTGCTCATCTGGGCCTGCTGGGCCATGGACGGCGAAGGCCAGCGCAGCACCACCCATCGGGTCTTGTTGATCCGGTGGTTCATCACGGGACGCATGGTGGCGGCGATCATCTTCATCGTGTCCGGCGGAACGTCGCTCATCTCGGTGGAATTCGCGCTGCCGCGGATGGCGATGTAGGCCTCCATTTTCTTCATGCGGGACAACTCGACCTCGGCCGTGAGGGCCATCTGCTCCTTGACGGCACCGACGGCCATCTCGCGGGCGATCCGGCTGTGCTGGAGCTGCACGAAAGGCAGCGCCTTGACCCTGCGCGCGGCGCGGATGAGCGCGATGACCATGCCGTCGGGGACATCGGAAACCTCGATGAGCACCCGCTCGCCTTCCTTGAGGGCCGTGGAATGCCCGACCAGAACCTCGGCCAATTTGTCGTAACGCGCGTCTGTCATGACAACGTTATGGCCGACGGCGCCCCGCCGCGCAAAAGCAAACATGACCGCCCCCCCCCTCAGGGACGCACGGTTTTCAAGTCCGAGAGGGGCACGCGGAACAGCTGGCCGCCCTCGTTTCCAATGACGATCGAGTCATTCCCGTCGAACGCCACGCCCTCGGCCTGCCACGCAAAGATCGGCGTCCGGCGGATGGAACCGGTGAAGATGTTCCCGGATTTCGGGTCGAACTCGAACACCCAGAGCACCGTGTAGGTCAGCACCGCCACCATCTTGCCGTTCGGCGAGGTGTCCGCGCCGGTCACCATGCCGCCGATCTCGAACGAATCGACCAACCGCAGCGGGTTGGACCTCTTGGTTGAATCCCCGTCGAGCCGGTAAAGCCGCGTGCGCGTGTCCGTGCGGTGCTTGGTCAGGAAGAAAATCTCCCCGCCGGCCTCGAAAACCGCCTCGCAGTCATAGTCCGGGGACGCCGCCTGCTGGTCCTCGTAATGCACCCGCAGTGTCCGCGTCGGCTTGGCCGTGGTGGCGCCGGGCTTGGGCTCCTTGATGAAATGCAGCATGAGCTGCTTGCGGCGCCCGGAATTGTTCCCCACGTCCGCGATGATCAGGTTGCCCTTGGCATCGAGGGCCAAGTCCTCCCAGTCGTTGTTCTTCACCCCCTCGATCCTCACCGGACCGCTCCAGCCCGGCGCGATCTTGCCGCGGGCGGTCACCGGCACGATCACGGGCTCATTGCCGGAATCGCTCAGCGCCCAGAAAACCCCGTTGTAGCGCAGGCTCTGCACCAGGCCCGAGCACTCGGGCACGAGGGCTGTATCCAGCTTCCCCCCCGGAACCAGGAACCGCAGGAGCTGCGCGGAAGCCTCTGGTGCCGGAATCAGCACCACCGCCAACGCAACAAGCCACAGCCGGCGCATCAGTAGGACTTCGCGAACACCACGCGCCGCGCGCTGGGGCGTCCGCTGAACGGACACACCCCCGGCTCGGGGTTGGCGTCGCGCGGGATGCAGCGGATGGTCACCTTCAGCTCCTCTTTGATCATTTCCTCCGTCTCCGCGGTTCCATCCCAATGCGCCAGGGCGAATCCGCCGTGGATTTCGGGCTGGGCGGCATTCTTCGGGGTGAAAAAGGCGCGGAATTCCTCCCCGGTCTCGATGACCCGCGTGTGCTCGTCCCGGAATGCGGTCGCACGCTCGAGCAGTCCGGCTTGGATCGCTTCGAGAAGCGCCCCGGCTGTGGCCACGA
Organism: Chthoniobacterales bacterium; assembly: GCA_014879535.1. Lineage (GTDB taxonomy): Bacteria > Verrucomicrobiota > Verrucomicrobiia > Chthoniobacterales > JACTMZ01 > JACTMZ01. The sequence goes on along the minus strand of JACSRX010000067.1, from coordinate 40,326 downwards.
AGTCCCCGCTCGCGGGAAATTCCTTCTCCTTGGGGCCGCGGTCGCGACGGCTGACGGCCACCACGCCCTTTTCGAGGTCCCGCGGACCGATCTCGACGCGGAGCGGAACACCCTTCTTGATCCACTCCCAGTTCTTCACCCCGCCGCCGGCATCGCGCCGGTCGATCTCCACGCGGATCGGCTCGCCGAAGGCGGACTGCACGCGCAGCGCCGCCGCCAATTCCCCGGCAGCCTGCAAAACCGCGGCGCGGGACTCCTCCTTGGCCAGCACCGGAAGGATCACGATCTGCGAGGGCGCCACGCGCGGCGGCAGCACAAGGCCGTCGTCATCCGAGTGCGCCATGATGAGCGTGCCGATGAGCCGCGTGCTCACGCCCCAACTCGTGGTCCATGCGAATTCCTTGCCTCCGTCCCGCGTGGCGAACTCGATGCCGGAAGCCCGGGAGAAATTCTGGCCGAGGAAATGCGATGTGCCCGCCTGGATCGCCTTGCGGTCCTGCACCATCGCCTCGATGCAGAGCGTGCTGACCGCGCCGGGGAAACGCTCGCTCTCGGATTTCTCGCCGGTGAAGACGGGAAGCGCAAGGTGCTCTCGGGCGAATTTTTCGTAAACCCCGAGCATCTTCTCCGTCTCGACCAGCGCTTCCTCCATGGTCTCGTGGGCGGTGTGACCCTCCTGCCAGAGGAATTCCGCCGTGCGCAGGAAGAGGCGCGGACGCATCTCCCACCGGACCACATTCGCCCATTGGTTGATGAGGACAGGGAGGTCTCGGTAGGACTGGACCCAGCGCGCGTAGGCGGCACCGATGATCGTTTCGGACGTCGGACGGACCACGAGGGGCTCGTTGAGTTCGCCCGCAGGAACGAGCTTCCCGTCCTTCGCCTCAAGGCGGTGATGGGTGACGACGGCGCATTCCTTGGCGAAGCCCTCCACATGCTCGGCTTCCTTTTCGAGGAAGCTGAGCGGGATGAAGAGGGGGAAGTAGGCGTTCACATGCCCAGTCGCCTTGAACATCGCGTCGAGCTGGCGCTGCACGTTCTCCCAGATCCCCCAACCCCACGGCTTGATGATCATGCAACCGCGCACGTCGGAGTTCTCCGCGAGGTCGGCGGCCTTGATGACCTGCTGATACCACTCGGGAAAGTTGTCGGCGCGGGTCGGGGTGATGGCGGTCTGCATGAGGCGTTGAGAGTTGAGCGGGAGCCGCGGATCTTAGCCGACGCGGAGGCCTTGGAGAAATCTTTTGAAATACCCGACCCCCTCGTCCAGTGCGGCGACCTCGATGAACTCATCTTTGGTGTGCGCCTGGGCCACGGAGCCGGGGCCGACAGCGACCGCAGGGACTCCGGCGGCGGAAAAGATGGCGGCATCACAGAACCACGCCGCCCCCCCGGGCGGCATCCCCCCGGCGGCAAGCATTTGCACGAGCGGATGCGCAGGGTCGGTGTCGAGCGCCTCGGATCCGAAAATCCTCTCAATCCGCAGATCCGGACAGGCCTCGCCCATCACCCGGAAAACTTCCGCCGCGCGGCCGGCATTCCATTGCGCGGGCAGCAGGCGCAGATCGACCACGGCCTCGGCATGGTCGGGCACGATGTTGAACTTCGAACCGCCCCGGATCGTCCCGATGCTGAACGTCGGGCGTCCCAACACCGGGTCCTCGTCCATCCCGGCAAAGTGCTCCCCGAGCGCAGACTCCAGCGACAGCAGTCCGCGCGCCAGCTTGAGGATGGCATTCTCGCCTCGCTCCGGACACGAGCTGTGGGCCGCACGCCCCTCCGCCACGAGGCGCACGGTGACATCCACCTTGTGGGTGAACACCACCTTGCCGTCGGTCGGCTCCCCGACGACGACAAAATCGAATGCTTCCTGCGCGGCCAGCGCCTTCGCCCCGTCCTGTCCGGCCTCCTCGCCCATCAGCCCGGCGAACCAGATTTCGTGCGTGAGGTGCGGCAGGATGTCCCGGCACTCGCGCAGCGCCCACAGCATGGCCGCCATCGGTCCCTTGGTGTCGCTCGCCCCGCGCCCGTAAAGCCGCCCGTCGCGCACCCCGCCGCCGAACGGGTCGATGGTCATCCCCGCCACGCTCACCGTGTCGGTGTGCGGCGCAAAAAGCAGACGCGGTTTGCCACCCGACGACGGAAAATACCCGACGACATTCGGACGTCCCTCATGGACCGGACGCAGCTCCGCTCGGGCGCCGATGGACCGGAGGAAGTCCGCCACGAATTCCGCACATTCCTGCTCCCCGATGCAGTCCGTGCCGGGATCGCCGTCGGGATTCACGCTCGCAATGCGCACCAGCGCCTGCGCCAATTCGACGACGCTTCCGGGCGCCGGGGTCATGACGTCGCGGCCCGGAACCACTCGACGAAGCGGGGGATCCCCTCGCCAACCTTCGTCGTCGGATTGTATCCGAGAAGGCGGCGCGCCTTGGAAATATCCGCCCATGTTTCGGGCATGTCCCCGGGCTGGTCCGGCTTGCGCTCGATGACCGCCTTGCGGCCGAGCGCCTTTTCAATCAGCGCGATCAGTTCCGCAAGCGACGTGGTCTCGGACTCGCCGAGATTGAAGACTTCGTAATTCCCCCCGTCATAATCCGCCGCGGCGCGGATCCCCTGCACGATGTCGTCCACATATGTGTAATCCCGACGGCTCGACCCGTCTCCGAACTGCTCAATCGAGCGTCCCTCGCTGATCGCCCGCGTGAATTTGTGGATGGCCAGGTCTGGGCGCTGGCCGGGGCCGTAAACCGTGAAGAACCGGAGCGCCACGACCGGCAGGCCGTGCAGATGCGCGTAGGTCGAACACAACTGTTCCCCCGCGACCTTGGTGGCGGCATAGGGGCTGAACGTGCGCCGCAACGGCGCGTCCTCGCGGAAGGGCACCTCGTCGGCCGCCCCGTAAACCGAGGAACTGCTGGCGAACAGGAGTTTCTTCACCCCGGCGCGGACGGAAGCCTCGAGAACCTGCAGGGTTCCCCCGACGTTGGTTTCGACATAGAGCCCCGGGGACTGGATCGAGGGGCGGACGCCGGCACGGGCGGCAAGGTGGAGCACCGTGTCCCAGCCGGACGACATCGCGCGATCCACAACCGACGCGTCACAGATGTTGCCCTCGAACAATTCGTGCGCCCCCGGCAGCGACGCAATGTTCCGGCGCTTGATGGCCGGATCGTAGAAATTGTTGAAATCGTCAAGAATCCCGACGCGCCAGCCCTCGCGCAGGAAATGCGCGGCCGCATGGGACCCGATGAAACCGGCACCACCGGTGATGAGGATACTGCACGAAGACATCAGGCCGGTCATTTCAACCTGTTGCAGCGCCCCGGAGAAGCCTGAAATCAGGATGCCGGCTGCAGGGACCGTCCGGCCAGACGGTCCGCCACAAGCTGGGCCAGCGCGCGCGATCCGCGCTCGAAAAGAAAGCGGGCCTGCGCGCCCCCACCGGGCCAATCGATGACGAGAGCGTCTGCCAGGAATTTGTGCTCGAGCCGGGCCGAGGCGGGGGTTCCCACAGGCAGCGGCCGCGGACGCCGTGGTTGTCCGCGGGACACGAAGTAAAGTCCTGCCGTGCCGCCATCGACCGCCACCAGCCATCCGAAGCGGTTGGACGGACACCCCGGGGCCGCCCCCGTGATGCAGGGGACCGCCCATGCAACACGGGCACCGGAACCCGCCGCCTCCTCGACGGAGGCCTGCGCCGAGTTCGGGAGCTCCAAGGGAAGCTCCGTCGGAACCGTCTCATCGGCAGCAAGGCGCAACTTGCGGGTGCAAAGCCACATCTTCACCCACGTGGCGCGCAGCATGCGGGGCACGAAATACCAGATGGCCGCGAGGAAAATGATCGCGACCCCGAGGGCGACCAGCGGATAAGTGAAAACCAGCCCCAGTCCGAGCACGACGGTTGCGTCCTCAGCCACGCTGAGAATGACGTTCGATACCGGCTCGGGGGAGGCGTTGGCCTGCAGGCGGACCGTCGCCTTCAGGGCATGGGTGGTGAAACCCAGCCACGCCGCAAGCAGCCCGACCACCACGTCGAACACGGGATTGGAATCGCCGAGGACCATGATCGCGAGCAGTGCCGCGCCGACCGGGCGGATTGCGGTGTGGACGGCATCCCACGCGGAATCCACCCACGGGATCTTGTCGGCGAGGAACTCCATGGCGAAGAGGAACCCCGCCACGATGAGCACCACCGGTTCGCCGAGGACTTCCAGCCGCGTGTATTCCGGAGCCAGCGTGATCCAGTGGAAACGCACGGCGAGTCCTGTCACGAGCACGGTGAGGTAAAGATTGAGCCCGGCCAGCGAGGCCAGGCCGACCGCGATGCCGAGAAGCTGGAGGACTTCCATGGGTGCCCGGAAAGATAATCACCTGCGGGGCACAATGCCAACCGAAGGTGCGAAAGCAAAAACCCCTCCGGCCGGAGCCGGAGGGGACTTTGTGAGGTGCAACCGTTGGAAAGATCAGAACGAGAAGCTGGCGCTGGCGCCCGCCCACCACGTGTTCTCGTCGGTGTTGACAAGCTCCTGCCACTGGTAGGAGTAGGCCACGTAGCCGGACACGCTGAACCAGCTGGTGATTTGGACTGGCAGCGACAGACCCAGCTCGAAGTTGTTCCCGCCGTTGAAGAAGCTTCCGTCGTTGCGGGAATTGAAGTCGAAGTTCAGGCCGTAGCCGACCCACGGATCCAGGGACACGATCTCCTGGTAAACCGGGATGCTGGCATCGACACGGAACAGCAGATAGGAGGCCGCAGGCTGGGTCCACCCGCCGTTGTTCACGTCGGGGCCGACGTTGAGGTAATAGGTGGCACTCGGAGTGATCGTGACCGAACCGACCTCCGCATTGTAAGCCAACGCCCAGAAGAGCTCGTTCTGGCTGATATGGTCGAGTGTCGGGTAGTAGTAATAAATCCAGCCGAAGGTCGCATCAAGCGGACCGAAGCTGTGCGTGTAATTTGCGAACACATTCAGCTCCTGATAGTCCACGCCGGTTCCAACGCCATACCAGATGCCGGCGGTGAAGGTTCCGTTGGCCCACGGGGTGATGCCCACATCGCCGCCGAGCCAGTAGAGGCCGTGGCCGTTGCCCAGGATGTTCACACCGCGGAACATGTAGAGACTGTCCCAACCGGTGGAGGCGTTGACGGACCACCATTTTTCCGGTTCCTCCACGACGACGACTTCCTTGATGTTCTTGCCGCTGGAGACGGCCACGACATCAACCGTCTCTGTCGCCGGAGCCGAAGGGCTGGTCGGTGCGGAGCGGGCCTCGGACAATGCCTGCGCACCGGTCGAGGAACCCGTATCGACTTGGGCCCCCGCCAACTGGACAGCGAGCAGGGAACCAACGACTACCGTGAGAATTTTTTTGATCATTGGATGTAGGTTGTTTTGGTTTGTTTGGTTTGCCGGCACTCCCTTGACGGGAATCACGCCACGGACGCATGGCAAGGAAAGCAATTAGCGTGCCAGCGCACAAGAAATTTTGGCCCGTGCCAACTTACTCTGTCGAGGTGGAGACCGGTGCGCCGTTTCCTCCACCATTCCCTCGGGCATCTGGCCAAAAATAACCAGGCGTTGCTCACGCCTCGCGTGTCAGGAGGCTGATGTCGTCGGGGTGGATCGAGCACCAGACCTGCTCCCCCTCGTGGAACTCCAGCCCGGTGGCCCCCTCGTTCGCCAGCAGGGCCCCCAGTTCGAGACCTCCCGTCGTGACAATCGTCAGATCATCGACGGCACCCTTGAAAATTTCGCTGTTGATGCGGGCCTCGAAAAGATTGTCGCGCGGCTGCTCCGGCGGAGCACGGTGAAGCCGGATCTTTTCCGGTCGCACGGAAACGAGGATTTTCGCCCCTTCGCCGCTTCCGTTTCCCTTGATCCAGAGTTCGAGTCCACCCTCGAGCCGGCAGCGCAATCGGCCGCTGTTCCTTTCAAGCACCTCCGCCTCGACGATGTTGGTCTCCCCGATGAAGCCGGCGACAAATTCGGTGCGTGGATGATGGTAGATCTCGGCCGCCGTTCCGATCTGTTCGACACGGCCCTTGTTCATGACCGCGATGCGGTCCGACATGCTGAGCGCCTCCTCCTGGTCGTGGGTCACGAACACGAAGGTTATCCCGAGGCGCTTTTGCAGGTTTTTCAGTTCCGAGCGCATCTGCGTGCGCAGCTTGGCATCGAGGGCGGAGAGCGGCTCGTCGAGAAGAAGCACCTGCGGCTCGCAGACGATCGCCCTCGCCAGGGCCACCCGCTGGCGCTGTCCGCCGGACAGTTGCGCGGGCTTGCGGTCCTCCATCCCCTGCAACGAGGTCATCCCGATCGCCCAATCGGTCTTGGCGGCGATGTCCGCGGCCGGCAGGCGCTTCATGCGCAACCCGAAGGCGATGTTTTCCCGCACGGTGAGGTGCGGGAAAAGCGCGTAGCTCTGGAAAACCTGGTTCACGTTGCGCTTGTAGGGCGGGTCGTTGCTGACCTCGCGCCCGGCGATGAAAACCTCCCCGGTGGTCGGTTGCTCGAAACCGCTGATCAGGCGGAGGCACGTGGTCTTGCCGCAGCCCGACGGACCGAGAAACGTCATGAACTCCCCCTGGTTGATCTCCAAGGTCACATGGTCGAGCGCGGTGAAGGTCCCGAATGTCTTCGTGACGTCGCGGATCTCAACCAGGGCGCTCATTGGTGCTTCGGGCTCAAAGATTCTTGAACCAATTCACGCGCCCCGGCGCGAGGTTGATGTTGATCTGCTTGACCTCGGTGTAGGCCTCGTAGCCGTAAGTGCCGAGTTCGCGCCCGATGCCGGACTGCTTGTAGCCGCCCCATGGGGCCTCGTTGAAGGTCGGATGGTAGCTGTTGATCCACGTGATGCCGGCGCGGAGGCGGCGGATCACGCGCTGGGCCTTGGCGCCGTCCGAGGTGAAGACGGCGCCCGCAAGGCCGTAAACCGTGTCGTTGGCCTTGCGTATGGCCTCCTCTTCGGTGTCGAACAAATCGACCACCAGCACCGGACCGAATATCTCCTCGCGCATGATGCGGGCGTCCGCGGGGACGTCGGTGAAAACGGTCGGCTGCACGAAGTTGCCCGCACCCAGCGCCCCTTTCTCGATGCGGTGACCGCCGCAGAGGAGCTTGGCGCCTTCATCCAAGCCGGACTTGATGTAGCCGAGAACCTTCTCCATGTGGGCGCGGGAGATGAGGGGACCCATCTCGGTGTCCTCGTCGAACCCGTCCCCCACGACGATCTTTCCGCAAGCCGCGGCCAGGCGGGGCAGGAACTTGCCCGCGATCGACCGCTCGAGGATCAGACGCGACCCGGCGCTGCACACCTCGCCCTGGCCGGCGAAGATGCCGAACATTGCAAACTCCAGGGCCGCCTCGAAATCCGCATCGGCAAAGACGATGTTCGGACTCTTCCCTCCGAGTTCGAGCGTGACCTTCTTCAGGTTCCCGGTCGCCGCGGTCATGATCTTGCGTCCGGTGACGCCCCCGCCCGTGAAGGCGACCTTGTCCACGCGGTCGCTGGCCGCCAGGGTCGAGCCCACCGGGTCGCCAGGCCCCAGCACCAGATTGGCGGCTCCGGGCGGGAAACCGGCCTGCTCGATCAATTCAAACAGGCGCACCGCGGAAACCGGGGTCATCTCGGATGGCTTCAGGATGCAGGCATTGCCCGCGGCGAGGCCCGGGGCGAGTTTCCAAACCGCCATGAGGAGCGGGTAATTCCACGGGATGATCTGCGCGCACACGCCGATCGGTTCGCGCACGGTCATGCAGACCATGTTCGGATCCCCCGCGCTGTAGGTCTGCCCCTGCGGCTTGCTTGCCAGTCCGGCGTAGTAGCGGAAGCACCCGGCGGCATCGGCGGCGTCGAACCTGGCCTCGCGCAGGGGCTTGCCGTTGTTCTCGGTGTCGAGGCGCGCGAATTCCTCCGCATGCTTCTCGACCAGATCGGCGAGCGCGAAAAGCCTGGCCGCACGGTCGGGACCGGTCGTCTGACCCCACGGGCCACCGTCGAAAGCCGCCCGCGCGGCGGTGATCGCGGCTTCGGCATCGGTTGCGCCGCTGTCCGTCGCCTTCGCGATGACCCCGTTGCTCGCAGGGTTGAGGATTTCGCGGGTCGCGCCCTGCTGCGCCGCGACCCACCGGCCGTTGATGTGATTGAGGAGGGTCTTCATGGGGTGAATCAGGTTTGCCGTTTCAGCGCGGTCGCCACAAGGCGGCATTCAGCGCGGACCAAAGGTGCATGATCCAGCCGAGGGTTCCGATCGAGATGAACCACACAAGACCTGCACCCGCAAAGAAAAGGATCGCCGCCAGCAGACGGCCCTGGACCAGCTGACCCAAACCCGGGATGAACAGGCTGGCCAGTGCCGCAATCACGTTGCCCGCCGAGCCCTGTCCCGCAGTCATGATTCCAATAAACGCCCGCCGGGCGTGGTTGTCTATCCCGCAAAAGGCCGATTCCGGGCGAAATGGTCGATCACCTCGGGGTAAAGCACATGCTCGGCATGCTGGATGCGCGCGTGCAACGCCTCCGGCGTGTCATCCGGCATCACATCCACCTCGGCTTGGGCGATGATCTCGCCCGAATCCACGCCCTGGTCGACGTAATGCACGGTGCATCCCGCCACCGTGTCACCCGCGGCCAAGGCCTGTTCCCATGCCCGCAGGCCCGGGTGCTTGGGCAGAAGGGACGGATGGATGTTGAGGATCCTGCGGGGATAAGCGGCGAGCAACTCGGGTCCGATGATGCGCATGAAACCCGCCAAGATCACCAACTCGACCTGCTCGTGGTGAAGGGCGTTGGAGATGTTGTGCTCGCTGGCCTCATCCAGGCGAAACGGCGATTCACCGGGATAGACATACTTTGTATGCACACGGTGCGACCGGCCGATGTGGAGGATGCCCGCGTCCCGCACGTCGGAAAGCACCACCTTGACCTCCGCCGGGATCGCCCGGTCGTGGAGGGCCCGGAAAATGGCGTCCAGATTGGTTCCCCGGCCGGAACCCAGCACACCGAGACGAAGCTTGTCGCCCGCACTCATGCCGCCCGCATCCTTTCCAGCACCGAGGTGGTCGAGCGCCCGGGAACCATGGGGAGAATCTCGATCTCCGCTCCGGCGTCCTCGAGTGCCGCTCGTTCGCCGGCATCCAGCGACGCCGGCGTGTAGTCCCCCCCCTTGGCGTAAATGTGCGGGCGCACCGTCCGCAACAGGCCGGTCGCCCGCTTGTCCCCGAAGATCACCACATAGTCCACGCAGCCGAGGGCGGCCAGAACCTCCGCCCTGTCTTCCTGGGTGTTGAGCGGGCGGCCGTCGCCCTTCAATTCACGCACCGAGCGGTCGCTGTTGAGCCCCACCGCGAGGGCATCGCCGAGATTCCTCGCCTGCCGGAGGTAGCGGACATGGCCCGCGTGCAACAGATCGAAGCATCCGTTGGTGAAAACGAGGCGCCGCCCGTCCCTGTCCATGGCATCGCGCAACCGCGCAAGTTCTTCCGCACAGACAATGCGTCCCTCGTGCATTGCAGGCATCATCACAGCCTGTGCGCCATTGCGCAAGACCTCGCATGCAGGTTAAATCGCCCCATGCGGATCGCGCGGATCGCCGACAGCGGAGGGGGCATCCACCATGGGGCCCCGACCGACACCCCATCCCTCTTCCGGGAATTGCACGGCACCTGGGCTTCGGGCTTCACCGCCACGGGCCGCATGATCGAAGGAGGACGGCTGCTCGCTCCGCTGTCCCCTCCGGCAATCTATGCCATCGGCCTGAACTACCGTGATCATGCGGCGGAAACCGGTGCGCCCCTGCCGGATTTTCCCGTGGTCTTCATGAAGAGCATCCGCTCTGTCATCGGTCCCGGGGAACCCATCCGGATGCCGCGGCGCCTCCGCAGCGATGAGGTTGACTTTGAGGCTGAACTGGCCGTCGTGCTTTCCCGGGACTGCCGCAACGCCGCGCGCGCCGAGGCCATGGATTTCGTGGCAGGTTTCACCTGCGCCAACGACGTGAGCGCGCGCGACTGGCAACTGCGGCGCTCCGGGCGCCAATGGTGCCGGGCCAAGTCCTTCGACACATTCTGTCCGCTCGGCCCGTGGGTCGTCACCGCGGATGAACTGCCGGACCCGCTGCATCTCGGCATCTCAACGCATGTCAACAACCGCCCCATGCAGGAAAGCGACACCTCGCAGATGATCTTCGACGTGCCGGCCCTGCTCGAGTTTCTCAGTGCGGACACCACGTTGCCGGGGGGAAGCGTCATCCTGACCGGCACACCTCACGGGGTCGGCATGGCGCGGAAACCGCCCGTGTGGCTTCACCCTGGCGACACCGTCGCGATCCGGATTGCGGGCATCGGAACGCTGGAGAACCCCGTGGCGGAGGGGGATTGAGAACCAGCGGCGCACCTGACAAGCACGCGGCCCGTTGCTAACTTGCCGGTCCATGTCCTGGCGCATTGTCACGCACCACACCCTCAAGAGCTTCGTCCGGACGATGCAGGTGCTGGTGTTTGTCATCGTGCCGGGGATCCTCCTCTGGCTCGACGTGGCCGGGTTGCCCGGCGCCCTCCACCCGGTGATCATCGACGCCGCCCGCAACGAAGGGATCCGCCTGAGCTTCTCCCGCATGCGGTTGAGCCTCCTGCAGGGGCTGGTCTTGGACGATGTGCGCCTGAAATCCGAGCAGATTCTGGAAAACCCGGAGGTGGCCATGGACCGGGCGGCCATCGCACTCAACTGGCGGCAGCTGCTCCGCGGCCGCGTGGAGCTGACCTCTCTTGAACTGCGCGGCGCCCAGCTCTATCTCCCCGTGGTGAGCGGGGACGGAGTGACCCGCACCCTGCGGCTCACCAAGGCCCGTGCCCGCCTGATGCTGGCAGACGGCGTGGTCAGCGTCCCGCTGGCCCGATTCAACCTTCAGGGGATCGAGGTCGTGGCCACCGGGCAGATCCTGCCCGGCGAACAGAAGACCGCGAGCAAGCCCGGAAGCCTTCTGCCACCGGAAGTCGCCCGGGTGCTCGAGGTGATGGAGTCGCTCGATTTCGGTCCCGTCGAACCCGTCCTCGAGATCGACTTCGTCGCCCGCGCCGGCGACGCCTCGGCCCTGCGGCTCACACACATCAATCTGGTGGCACCGCATGTGGTTTACGGCAGGGTATCGTTGCGGAATGTCCGCCTGGATGCCACCTACGACGCGGGCCTCCTCGACGTGCAACGCCTTTCCGCATCGGACGAAAAAGGGGGGACGCTCGCCGTCTCGGGCCAATGGAACACCGTGACGGGAAAGGCCGAGGCCGAGGCTGTCTCGAGCCTCGACCCCGCTCCGTGGCTGACGGACCTGCTGCCCGATGGGCCGTGGGAGGACCTGGCGTTCAATTCCCCCCCGGCGATCCAGGCTGTCCTGCAGTTGACCCCTGGCGGCACACCGCGCATGACCGTCCGCGGCGCGATCGCGGCCGGGCGGTTCCATCTGCGCGATGCCGCCTTCGACGGTGTGGTTGGAGACTTTGCCTGGCGCGACGGGGACCTCTACGTGAGCGATTTGCGCCTGGAGCTTCCGACCGGAACAATCCGCGGCGACATGATGATCCAGCCGGAGGACGTGCGGCTGCGCCTCGAGTGCAAGGCGGATCCGCTGCCGATCACAGCACTGCTTGCTCCGAAGGCCCGCGAGGATTTCGCCAAGCTGGAACTCGAATTCACCGACCCGCCGCACATCACACTCGAAGCCGCGGGAACCAGGCTCGACCCAGGCGCCCTGACCGCGCACGGGAGCATCAGCCTCGGAAAGTCCTCCATCCACGGCTCGGCGATGGAAAGCGCCAAGGCCGACATCACGTTCGAAGACCTGGCCCTGAAATTCTCCAATCTTCAGGTCCGGCGCCCGGAGGGCTCGGGCTCCGGATCGTTCACCTACGATTTCGGACGCCAACAGGTGCGGCTCGAGGGCATCCGCAGCACGATGAATCCCGTCAACGTCCTCCTGTGGGCCGACCCCAGCGTCGCACGCGAAACCGAGCCCTACCGTTTCAAGGCGCCGCCGGACGTCGGCGTCAACGGCGTGATCTGGCTCAAGGACCACGATCAGACCCGGCTCACGGCGAAATTCACCGCACCCCAGGGACTCGACTACGACCTGCTCGACCGGACGCTCAATTTCGGCCCCACCTCCGGCGAACTCCAATTCAACGGCCGCCGCATCCTCGTCAGCATCCCGTCGGCACGGCTGTTCGGGGGCCTCACCAAGCTCAACGCCACCATCACCACCGGTCAGCCCGGCGCGCGGCAGCAAGTGGCTGTCGATCTGGACGGTGTGAACTTCGAAACCCTCACGCGGTTGTATTTCGATTACCAGGGGTCCAAGGGGGAAGTCAGCGGGAACTACGATTTCTCCTTCGTGCCCGGCGAGGCGCGGCAGATGCGTGGAACAGGCCACATGGTGGTCACGGACGGCAACGTCTTCGCCATTCCGGTTCTCGGCCCCCTCAGCCTGCTGCTCGACGCCATCATTCCCGGCACGGGCTACCAGACCTCCCGCAAGGCCACCTGCGACTTCCGCGTGGCCGACGGCGAAATCCGCACCGACAACCTCAACGTTCTCGGAACCGGCTTCACCATGATCGGCCAGGGCTCGCTCTTTTTCCTCGAAGACCGCATGGACTTCGGCGTGCGCGTGAACGCACAGGGCGTGCCGGGCCTGCTGCTCTATCCCGTGAGCAAGCTCATGGAATACGTTTCGGACGGAAAATTGTCCGAGCCGAAGTGGCGGCCGCGTCTGCTGCCCAAGGGCGGGGGCGGCGGCCGGGAGGGAAGGCCCCCCAAAGCCGACGCGCAATCCCGCGGAAACTAACGCAGGAGCAGGACGGAACGGGCGCGCTTGATCGCGTTCGTGATGCGCCGGTGCAGGTGCGCGGGAACACCGGTCAGGCGGCGCGGAAGAATCTTGCCGCTCTCCGTGATGAAGCGCTTGAGCAGCTCGGGATTCTTGTAGTCGATCGCCTCGAGGGGCAGGTCGATGCGGCGGCGAGGCATGGAGCGGTTGGCCCGGCGCATGGCGGCGCGGCGTTTGGGTGTCTTCGGTTGCATGTCGGTCTATTTGGTTTCGCGGTGCAGCGTGTGCCGGCGCAGATGCGGGTTGTATTTCTTTTTCTCGAGCCGGTTGGGCGTGCGCGGACTCTTCTTGTTGCGGGTGCTCATGTAGCGAGAGACCGGCTTGCCTTCGGCAGCCGCCTCGGTGCACTCGAGGGTGATGGTTTCCTGGGCCATAATGTTCAGTCTTTGGAGTCGGCCGCGGCCTCCTCGTCGGATTCCTCGCCCGACTCGTCATCGGCGGTCTCGAAGAGCCGCGTGACAGGCTGGCGGATGCGGTTGAAACGGTTCTTGCGTTCGATCTCGCCCTGGCACTCGACGGTGAAGCGGGCGAACGGACGCGCCTCGAGCCGGGCCTTCGGGATGGGCTTCCCGCTCATCTCGCACGTGCCGTAGGTGCCGCGCGCGATGCGCTTGAGGGCCTCGTCGATCTCGAAAAGGGCATCCTGCTCCTGCGAAAGAAGGTTGAGGGCGAAATCGCGGTCGTAGGCATCGCTTCCGGCATCGGCCTGGTGCAATCCGTGGGCGGAAACCTCGTGCGAGTCGTGGCCATTGCGGAGGTTGTCCCTGGCCACGCCGGTCATGGAGTCGAGCAGGGTGTCCTTGAGGGCAAGAAGCCGGAGCTGCTGCTTCTTGAGCCACGGGTTCAGGCGGCGCTCCTTGGTCACCGGTTGGCCGAAGGCGAGCATGTCGCGGGTGCCGACCAAAGGGGCCTTCGAGGCGCGGACGGGAGACTTTTTGGACGCGGACTTTTTTGGGGAAGACGCGGACTTCTTGGCAGGTGCAGGCCTTTTCTTTTTCGCGGCCGCCGGTTTCGTCTTGGCCGCGGGCTTGCGGGCCGGTTTGGCGGGAGGTTTTTTCTTTTTCGCAGCCATTGGGATATCTTTCGAAGGGTCGGAGAAGCTAACCGGCGAGCAGGACGGACGCAAGGATTTTCAATCCGGCCGCCGGACTTACTGGCCCGGCAAAGGCACAGGGCGGTCGCCCAGCTTGTCCGCCTGCGCCTCCGCGGCCGCTTCTTCCTCGCCCGGGACAAAGGCCTGGCCACCGACCACCGTGATGACGCCACCCGACTGTTTGGACAAGGTGGGACGCGAACCGGCCTCGCGGTAGGCCTGCTGCCCGAGCACCTCCCCCTGCAACCCCAGATGGGTGTAAAGGAACTGCTTCGGGGCGCTGTTTTGCAGGATGTGAATCTCGTTGCGCGCGTCGAGCATGACTTCCGGTGTGCCGAATGTCAGGAACGGCCCGAGTTGATGGGTCGCGTAGATCTTTCCCCGCTCCTTGTCCTCGATCCTCACGTAGAGCCGGGTGCTTCGAGAAAGCTTGTGAGAAAGCAAAGTGATCGTGCGCAGTTCGGGGCGGCCGCTGTCCCCCGGAACGCCGACCACCTCCTGCCAGATCGGGCGCCCCTCCGTGATTTCCACCGCCAAGGGAGGCGAGCTGAAATACCGGTCGAACGACGGCGCATAAACCGTCGCCTTGACCCGATAGAGGCCGAACTCGTCGAGCGGAAACAACGGCGTCAAATTGACCGCGCGGGAAAGCTTCTCCCCCGGCCCCACCGCGGCCGGCGCCAGCGAGTAGTCGGGGTTGATGGGGGGAATCAGGCGCCCGTCGGCAGCCTCGATGGTGAAACCGAACCAGCGGTGGTGCTCCGCGTCTTCCAACAGCAGCGGGCGTCCGCTGAGGTTGTTGATGGTGACCGTGGCGATCAGCGGCTCGTAGAGCACGTAGAGCTTGCGCTTGAAGCTTATGTCCACCCGGACCTGGGCGGAGCAACGCTCTGCCGTCGCGCCGAAGATAAGGGCGCCCAGCAATACGACGACCGGGAGGATTGTGCTGCGTCTCATTGTTTCGTGGGAGCGGTGTCGGAGACCGTTCGGAACCCGAGAGTATCCTGCTGCTGCAACGGATCGAGAATGGCGCGACGGCGTGTCAAGTGGTGCTCGGGATTGCCCCAGTTGCCACCCCGGATCACCGGAACCTCCCCGGCCATGCCATCCTCTGATGGCGCCCAACTCGCCGTCCACTCCGAAACATTGCCTGCCATGCCGTGGATGCCGTAGGGACTGATGTCACCCGCGGGCAGATTGACAGGAGACCAACGTTTGTAGCCGTCGATATCGCCCCCTTTTTTCGGATTGGGATCGAAGTCGTGGCCGCTGTTTGCAAGCTTCGGGTCTTCCGGATTGCCCCAAGGATACTTGCGCCCGTCGGTGCCACGCGCGGCCTTCTCCCATTCCTGCTCGGTCGGCAGGCGGCGCCCCTTCCATGCGGCGTAGGCGTAGGCATCGAACCAATCGACATTGAACACGGGCGAATCCACATCCAGCGGCGCATTCTTGTATTGCTTCCATCGGACGGCCCGCTTGTAGTAACCCGGCATCGGCGGGGTGAGTTCGTTGTTGTCCGCCCAGTCCAGCGGCACGTGGGACTTGCCCTTGGGCATCTCGGGATGGGCGAATTTTTCCGCCTCACCCGGGTTGGCCTCGAGGAAATCGAGGAACTCCTTGTAGTCGGCGATGGAGACCTCGTGCTCGTCGATCCAGAAGTCCGGCAACGTCACTTTCTCGCCGTCCTGATAGGCGAATTCGCCTGCAGGGATGAGGAGCATTCTGGTCGCAATGCTGCGGGAGCCGCCCCCGAAGAAACGGAACAGGGCCGCAAGGGCGACAAGCAGGAGCAAGGCCGAAAGACCGGCCGTGACGAGAAGGCGTTTTTTCTGCTGCTGCTTCGCCTCCGCGAGAAGCCTTTTCGATTTTTCGCTCCGAGCGCTGAGCTGTTTGACGTCCTTCGGTGCGGCAACCGGCGCGGCGGCAGCGGCCGCCTGCAAGACGGACGACCAATCCGGCTTGTCTGCAGCCAGCAGCGCCGCCGCTGCCTTGGCCGCGCGTCCGTCCGGCGCCGCGGAACGCGCAACAGCAGCGGCCAGTTCCCCCACCTCCTCGGCCTCGTTGATTTCCTCCGCCGCCCCGACCTTCGCCACGTTGGCCAAGCTGCACCGCAGGGAGGAATCGAGCAGAATATCCTCGGGATGGATCGACCTGCGCGCCTGCCCCTGCTCCTTGAAGTATCCGGACACCTCCGCCGCGCTGCGCATGGCCCCGAGCAACGCCCGATCATCCAGCCTCTGTCCGGCTGCGGCATAGGCCGAGAGGGCATAGCCGACCAAAAAATCGGAACTGTAGAAGTTCCACCCGCCGGACTGCCCCGCATCATGCACAGCGAGCAGACACGGATGTGACGCGGCCGCCTTCGCCCGGGCATTGGCAAGGAACTCGTCAACCGCGCCGAACTCGGCAGCCCGCGCGGATTCCAGGACATGCAGCACGACATGCCGCGACATGCTGGCCTCCCAGGCCACGTAATCGACAATCCCGCGCCCCCTGTGCAGGACTTCCTGGAGATAGTAACCGGCGACGGTGGCGCCAATCGGGGGGGCATCCTTGACGAATCCGACCGCACCGGCCAGTTCCTCCACATCCACCGGTTTGGAAAGCACCTTGGCGCCACCCACCCGCTCGGCGTAGGAGGAAGGATCCTGGCCGCTGACCAGAACCACACGCATCTGCGGAAACTCCGCGACAAGCCTGTCACGCAGGCTGAGCCCGTCCATGGGCTTCATCACGATGTCGGTGACGAGCACATCGGGGCCTCCCATGGCGCGCGCTGCTTGGAGCGCCCCGCCGCCGTTGACAGCCGTGGAGATTTCACAAGGCCCCGTCTCCCGGAGGAATTCGCTCCAGGCCGCGAGCACCAGCTCTTCGTCGTCAACGAGCAGGATCTTCACGGCAGGGACGGAAGTTCCGGCTGATCCTCAAAATCCGGCAACTCGTTGAGAGGCGGGGGGAACAACTCCTGCAAATCCACCGGGTCGGCCCGTGTCTCCTGCAATTGGCCGCGATGGTAGATGTTGACCATGTAACCGTAATATCTCGGCGGCGGACCTCCGTCGGGGCCGATCCTGGGCACCTCGTATTTGACCTCGAGGATCTCGATGCCTTCGTTCTTCCAGTCCACAGGGGAGGTGAACCACATCGACTGCACACGGCTCATGGTCGGCACAATCTCCCCGTCCAGCATCTCGTAGAATGTCACATTGATGCGCACGTCACTGCCGTCCACGGGTTCTCCGGGCCGGGCTTTGACCGCGAGGCGAAGGTCCTTGATCGCGTTGCCTCCGTCACTGCTGTCATTCAACTTGAGATCCACGACCCCGAGGGTTGACCCGGGCTGCAGGCCCACTTGATCCCTCAATTCAAGCGATCCTGCCGACGAGGCATGGTCCTGCCGCAAAAGCCGCAACCGTATCTCTGCCACATCCAGAAATCGGCCGGCATCCGGACCGAGGTCCAGGACGCTTTTCCAAGTTTCCTGGGCAAGCTCGGCCTGCCCGAGCCGCTCCTGAAGGCTCGCCAACCGCGAGAGGATTTCGGGATTTCTCGGCTGCAAGGCGACCGCCTCTTCGAGAGGCACCAGGGCGTCCCCGGGCGCCGTTCCGCCCTCGAGCTTCTCGACCTCCTTCATCAATTCAGCGAGACGCTCCTGATCGCTGCCGCTTTCCGCCGGCGCCGGTGTCGACTCCGCCGTCACCGTCGAGATCACCGCGGTGGGTGGCGGGGGTGTCGCGGCAACCTCCAAGGCAGCGGGAACAACCGCCGGACCGGCCGTCTGCGCGAATCCCGGGCCGAAATAAATGAGCACGGCAACCAACTGCGCCACCGCTGCCACGCCGAGCAGACTGGCAGCCACCACAAACGTCGTTCCTGCGGGGACTTTCATTTCCCGAGAGAATGAGGGGCATTGCCTGAACAAGTCAACGGCCGGAAAACATGCGCCCTCAAGGCCCCACCACCTCGAAGGAGCGGACCCGGCCGCGGGCGAGCAGCAGAAGAACCCGCTCGCCCGGAGCCAGAGCCGAAGATGCCTGCCGAAAATCCTGCGGCGTGGAAATCGGCGTGTCATTGACCTGCTCGATGGCATCCCCGGGCTGCAGGATGCCCTCGGCTGGCGACCCCGGGGCCACGGATTCGACAAGCACACCCTGCACATTCTCCGGCAACCGGTGGCGGGCCACGAGGGTCGGCGTGAGTTCCTGGACCCTTATGCCCGCAAGCGCATTCGCATCCAGCGCTCCCGGCGCCTGCGGAGATGGTTGGGGACCCGGACCCCCGGACCGGGGAGGCGCCAACCCGGTGCTCCGTCCGGGACGCCGCATCTCCACGATCGTAACCGGGAGAACCAACGTCCGGCCATCCCGCACGACATCCACCTTGACCTCGGCTCCGATCTTGGCATTCGCCACCCTCTTGCGGAGGTCGTTGAAATCGCGGATGTCCCTCCCGTCGAATTTCGTGATCACATCCCCG
The DNA here is from genome assembly GCA_014879535.1 of Chthoniobacterales bacterium. Taxonomy (GTDB): domain Bacteria; phylum Verrucomicrobiota; class Verrucomicrobiia; order Chthoniobacterales; family JACTMZ01; genus JACTMZ01. The sequence continues at coordinate 21,868 of JACSRX010000067.1, read as the reverse complement.
GGACGCAGCCCCGCATCCTCCGCCGGCGATCCGGGGAGCACCTTCTCGAGAAGCGCCCCGCGGGCTCCGGGTTCCCCGAGATTTGCCGATTGGACGCCGAGATACGGACGCAACACGCGGCCATGCTCGATGATCTGCTCGAGCGCACGACGCACGGAATTCGCAGGGATGGAAAATCCCAAGCCCTGGCTGCCGCCCGACTCGGTCAGGATGAAGTTGTTGATCCCCACCACCTCGCCACGGATATTGATCAGGGGACCGCCCGAGTTCCCCCTGTTGATCGCCGCATCGGTCTGGAAAAACTCGTTCACCGACTCGCTCGAAAACAGGCGCTCCCGCGCGCTGATGATTCCGTGCGTGATGGTCTCCTGCAGGCCGAAGGGACTCCCCACCGCGAACACGAGCTGGCCAACCTTCACCTGCTCGGAATCCGCGAAGGCGAGCGGACGCAGGTTGACGGCATCAATCTTCAGCACGGCGATATCCGAGAGCGGGTCCGCCCCCAGGAGGGCTCCCGGCAAACGGCGCCCATCACTCAATGCCACCAGGATTTCTCCGGCATCCTGGACGACATGGAGGTTGGTCACGATGTGGCCTTCGGCAGAGACAATGACGCCCGAACCCTGCGGCGTGTCGGGGGCGCTTTCCTTGGGTGGCAGCCCGAAAAACCGCCGGAGCAGTTCCTCTCTCGGATCCAGCGCCTCGCTCCTGCGTGCCGTGATGCTGACCACGGAGGGGATGACCGCCGCAGCCACGCGGCTGAACTCATCATCAAGCGCCGCCAATCCCGGCACCGCCCCCCGGGAGATCGCCGGCTTGACCTGCGGCAGGACGTGTTCCTCCTGCACCCCACCCTGCGATTCGAAGTGTCCGCTCTTCCACGCGTAAAGCCCGGCCAGCGCGAGGGTGATCGCCAGCACGAAGACAAGGAACTGGAGGAAGCTTCTCATGCCTGAACCACCCTACTCGGCAGCCCGCCGGACGGCATCGGCATGCAGCCAATCCCACAGCCGGTCGATCCCCCCCTGCACCCGTCGACGTGAGTCCGCAACCTCCGTCGGCGTCATCTTGGAACCCCCCGGTTTTTCCACCCCGAAGATGTAGTATTTGATCTTCGGCTCGGTGCCGCTCGGACGCACCGCCGCCCTCCGGCCGTCAGCCAACGTGAAAATGATCATGCCTTCGGCCGGAACCCTGTCGCCCTCAACATCGTGGATCACGTCCGTGGCGAAATTTTCCATCCTCACCACCGCCGATCCGTCCATCTTGGCGGGCGGGTTGTCCGCATAGGATGCCGCCAGCTTGGCGATCTTCGCCGCCCCTTCTGCTCCTTCGAAAACCAAGGACTCCCCCCGCTCGAGGTGGACCCCGAGCACGGCGAAAATGTCGTCGAGGTATTCCGGTGCCGTCATGCCTCGCGATCGGGCGTGGGCGACCACCTCGGCAAAAGCCGCGACCGCTGCGTTGGCATCCTTGTCCCGGGCGAAATCCGCGAGCGTGTAGCCATAACTTTCCTCCCCGCCCATCACCATCAGCGAGGAATGCTCGAGGCGCAGGCGGCGTGTTTCCTCCTCCGGAAGATGCGCATAATCGCCGCGCAGGCCGGCCGGGATGGCCTCCTCGTATTTGCGCAGCTTGGCTGCATTGTATTTGAACCCGGTCAGCGTCTCCACGCAGCGGAGACCGAAATGCTCCGCCACCGCCTTCTGCATGTCGGTCGTGACGAAGGTCTTGATGATGACGCCCCGCGATTTGTTCGCGTCGTTCAGGATGCCCGCGTCGAACATCCTCTGCGCGCGGTAGAAAGCCAGCATCGAGCCGATCTGGTTGCCGGTGAGAAGCTCCATGCGGCCGTCCCGGCCGCGCACGGCAACACCCATGCGGTCGTCGTCCGGATCGGTGGCCATGACCAGATCCGCCCCGATCTTGTCGGCGAGCCGCATGGCCAAGGTCAGCGCCTCCGCATATTCCGGATTCGGCGACTTCACGGTGGGAAATCGGCTGTCCGGAACAAGCTGCTCGGGCACAGCCGTGACGTCGAACCCCAGACGCTGCAACAGGGGCATCACGATCGACGCGCCCACGCCATGGAGCGGCGAATACACGATCTTGAGCCCCTTCTCCGCGGCGACGACCTCCGGATCGAGCACGACTTTCTCCAGACGATCAAGGTAGGCCTCGTCCATCTCCACACCGAGCTCCCGGCGTTCCCCGCGCTCCTCCGGCGGCAGCGGATCGTAATGTGCCGTGGAGACCGCATTGACCTTGGCGATGATCCCGGAGGCATGCGGGTCGATGACTTGGGCTCCGTCGTTGAAATACACCTTGTAGCCATTGTAGGGCGGCGGGTTGTGGCTGGCGGTGATGTTGATTCCCGCCTGTGCGCGGCATTGACGCACGGCAAAGCTCAACTCCGGCGTCGGCCGGGGCTGCGCGAACACCAGGGCGTCGCAGCCCGAGTCCGTGATGATCCGCGCCGTGAGATCCGCGAATTCACGGGAAAAATACCGCGTGTCGTAGGAGATGCAGATGCGCGGCCGGTGCGGCAGTTTCTCGCGTGCCGCCCACTCCCTCGTGTAGGCGACCAGCCCCTGCGTCGCGCGGCTGATGTTGAAATAATTCATCGCATTCGTGCCCGTGCACGGGAACTCCGGGCGATCCATTGCTTGGGGAGTGCCGCGCTCGGCCGCCGTCACCACCGCCCCGACAGTCTTGCCCCGCAATCCGCCCGTCCCGAAGGCCAGTGTTCGGAAAAACCTGTTGTTGAGTTCCTCCCAATCTCCCGCCGCCACCAACTCCTCGATGCTTGCCCTCTCGACATCCTCCGGGCGCGAGTCCAGCAACGCCTCGATGTTCGCTTTCGAGGATTCCAACAACCTCCCGGACTCCCGTCCGGACTGCAGCGCCTCCAGTAGATCACTCATGGTGCGGCAATATAAGGGGACACCGCGCCGGAGGAAAGTCCCGCCCGCAAAGCCCCGTTGCCGGGGGCAGGACCCGCGCCTACACTGGCCGCCATGGGCATGGCGTCTTGGAGCGTGAGAAACCGCGTCGCGGTGAACATTTTCACACTCGTCGTCATTTTTGCAGGCTACTACGCGGCGTTCACCCAGCTGCAGCGCGACCTCTTTCCGGACGTCACCACCAATTACATCCAGATCACCACGCTCGACGCCACCACCGCCGCGCCCGAAGACATCGAGCGCACCATCACGGTGCCGATCGAGGAGGAACTGGCCAACGTCAAGGGCATCAAGCGGATCCTCTCCACCTCCCAGGACAACTTCTCCAACATCCTCGTCGAGGTGGAGGCCTCGATCGAGGACATACAACCCGTCCTCAACGACGTCCGCCAGGCCGTGGACAAGGCCAAACCGGAAATCCCGTTCTCGGCCGAGCCTCCCGTAATCGAGGAGTTCGACATCCCCTTCCCCCTCGTCAGCTTCACGGTTTCGTATCCTCCCGGTTTCGATCTCCGCAAAATCCGGCCCGTGCTCGACCAGATCGAGCGCCGGCTGAAACTGGTCCCCGGCGTCTCCAAGGTGCTCGTGGACGGCCTCGAACGCCGCGAAGTCTGGGTGGAGATCGATCCCTACCGCCTGCGCCTCGCCGGATTGTCTTTCACCGAGGTCATGGATGCCGTCGCCGCGAAGAACGTCAATGTCGTCGGCGGACGCCTCGATGCCGCCGGCGGACAGCGCGTCGTCCGGCTCCTCGGCGAGATCACCCAAGCCGCGCAGTTGGAGGACCTCCCCGTCGGCCGCTCCGCCGACGGCCACGCGGTCAAAATCCGCGACATTGCGACGGTCAAGGAAACCTCGGAGAAACCCCAGTCCTACGGCCGCGTCAACCTCTACCCCGCCGTTACCTTCACTCTGGTCAAGAAGCGCGGCACCGACGTGATCGAAACTGTCGCCACCGCCCGACGCGTGTTCTCGGAAGAGGCGGCCGCGCTTCCGCACGGCGTCGAGACCCAGGTCATCGGCGACACCACCAAATACATCAACACCCGCATCGAGACGGTGACCAAGAACGGAATCCAGTCGCTCATCCTCGTCACCGTCATCCTTCTCCTTTTCCTCGACTGGCGCCTGGCCCTCCTTGTCGCCTTCGGCATCCCCTTCTCCTTCGCCGGGACGTTCCTCGTGCTCTACATCGGGGGCTATTCCATCAACATGCTATCCCTCTTCGGCATGATCATGGCTCTGGGCATGGTCGTGGATGATGCCGTGGTCACCGCGGAAAACGTCTTCCGCTACTACGCCGCCGGCGAGAGCGCGGTCGAGGCCGCCGTGCGCGGGTCGAGGGAGGTCATGTGGCCGGTCTTCGGCAGCGTGAGCACGACGGTCGCCGCCTTTCTCCCGCTCATCTGGGGCGAGGGCATGATCGGGAAGTTCCTTTCCATCGTCCCGGTCGTGGTCATTTCCACCCTCGTCTTCTCGCTCCTCCAGGCCTTTCTGGTGCTCCCCTCGCACATGGCGGACTTCCTGCGCCCTGTGCGCTCCGCCGCCCAACGCAGGGCCGAAGCGACCGCCAACCCGCCCCGCGGGTTCCGCCGGCTGCGCCACGAGGCGGGGCTGGCCTACGAGGAACTCCGTGAGGCCGTCGATCGCACCGTCACGCGCACCGTGGAAATTTACGCCCACCTGCTCACCATGGCGCTGCGGCTGCGCTACCTCGTCGTCGGCATCTTCATTGCGGCCCTCGTGTTCGTCGGCGCCATTGTCGGCGCCGGCGTCGTCCCCTTCCGCCTCTTCTCCACGGACTTCGCCGATGTCATCAACATCAAGATCGAGCTGCCAGCCGACTACACCCTCGACCAGACCGCCGACGTGGCCGCACGCATCGAGCAGGCCGTCGTGGACAACCTCCCGGAAAGCGACTTGGTTGCACTTCTGACCCGTGTCGGCGTGATGTTCGATTCCGGCGACCAGTTCCTCGAATACGGCACGAACCTTGCCATGATCATCGTCGATATCGACGAGCAAAGCCCGGATTGCCGCAAGCCTTCGGCCATCGAGCGCGACTTGCGCAACCTCCTGCTCGCCTTCCCGGAACTGGTCAACGGTGTCGCCAAGAAGGAGGAGGGAGGACCACCCGTCGGGCGCGCACTGAACATCGAGATCCGCGGCCCCGATTTCGAGACACTCAAGGCCGCAGCGTCCGAGGTGGAAGCGCGCATCTCCGGAATCCCCGGCCTCATCAACACGGGCAATGATTTCCCCCGGGGAAAGACCGAGTTCCGGCTGCGCCTCGACGAGGACCGCGTGGCCCGCGCCGGACTCGACGCCACCGCCGTGGGGCGCAACCTTCTCGGCGCCTTCCGCGGCCTGGAAGCCGCCCGCCTCCGCTGGGGCAACGACGAGGTCATCCTCCGCGTCAAGATGGACGAACGCTACAGCCAGGATCCCGACATGGTCGGCAACCTGCTCGTGAAGGGACCGAAGGGTGCGGTGGACCTGGCCAGCCTCGCCGCCATCGAGCAGATCAGCGGCATCTCGCGCATCCGGCGCACAGACCAGGATCGCGTCATCACGGTTTCCGCGGATGTCGACCCCCGCGTCACCACATCGGCCGAGGCCAATCGCATCTTCAGCGGGTGGATTCCCGATCTGCTCGCAACCCATCCGGGCATCGGCATCAAGCTGACCGGAGAAAACGAGGACAGCGAACGCAGCATCGAGGCCATGAAATTCGCCGCCTTCGTGGCCATCTTCCTCATCTACGCCCTCCTCGCCACCATCACCAACTCCTTCCTCCAACCGGTCGTCATCATGGCCGTGATCCCCTTTGGTTTGGTGGGCGTCATCCTCGGCCTCCTCTTCACCGGACAGCCGATGGGACTCATGTCCGTCATGGGCAGCATTGCGCTGGCCGGCATCGTGGTGAACAACTCCGTGGTCTTCGTCGATTTCATCAACCGCTTCCGCGCCGGGCACTCCGGCGGACACGGAAATGTCTTCACCCCCGCCGACACGCCGGGCGCCTCCCAAGTCGGCAACCGGATGCGGTGGCGGTCGATATTGGAGAGCGGGTGCACACGCTTCCGCCCCATCCTGCTGACCACCGCCACGACGGTGGCCGGGCTCTTCAGCCTCGCCTTCCTCAGCAGTGGGCAGGAGGAGTTCCTCGCCCCCATGGCCCAAGCCATCGTCTGGGGACTCACCTTCGCAACCCTCATCACCCTCATCCTCATTCCCGCGCTCTACGCCATCCTCGACGACCTGCACTCGCTCACCGGCCGCCTGAGGGCACCGCACCACGCACGCTTTCCCTCCGGTCATGGATCGTCTATCGTGCGTGGCGTATGAATCTGCCCTCCCGGACCCTTCTCGCCCTCGCCGCGCTCTGCGTGACTGCGACCGCCCAGGATGCACCGCGTCAGGCCCTCGATGCCGCCAGCAACATCTACCTCGGCGGCGACTATGCCGCAGCCGTCGCAGCCTTCGAAAAAGTCCTGACCGATTACCCGACCTCACCGGTCGTGCCGAATGCCCAGTTGCAACTCGCCTTCGCCTACCACCTCACAGGCGAAAACCAGAAGAGCTTGGACATGCTCAAGAAATTCCAGGACGGACCATCGGCAGGACCGGAGTTGACCGAACTCGCCGCGATCCTCCAACCGCAGGCGATGGCCGGCCTGGCCAATGCACTCAAATCGGGCGACCCTGCGAGGAAATCAGGTTTCACGGAGGCATCGAAAAAATTCGGTGAATTCATCCAGAAATACCCGCAATCCGCCGAGCTCGAGTCCGCCTATTACGGCAGCGCCCTCGCCTCATTCCAAGCGGGCGATTACGCCGGGGCCAAGACCGCACTCGAGGCGAACATCAAAAAGTTCCCGAACACCCCGGGGATCGACGAAAGCCGCAACCTGCTCGCCCTGATCTATGCCACCGAGGGCAGCCAGATGCTCTCGCAGGAAGGAGCAGACCGCGATGCGGGCTTTGCTCTTTACGGCGAATCCGCAAAAATCCTCCGCGACATCATCAATCGCAAGAGCGACCTCGCCCTTGTGAACAGCGCCCAGTTCCAGTTGGGCGAGATCCTCCTCAACGAGGCCGCCTTCGCTCCGGATGATCGGAAACCCGCGCTCTTGGAGGAAGCGCGCAACGCCTTCCGCGGCGTGCTGCCAAAGGAGAGCATCCTCGAACTCCAGCAGAAGAAAATCGACGCCATTCCCGCCCTGCGGGCCGCTGCGCTGCGCGCCCGCAATGACGCCGAGCGCAACCGCATCGACCGCCAGGCCGAACGAGACCGCCGCAAACTCGCCGAACTCCAAGCCCGCCCCGACCAGACCGTCACCGCCCTGCAGAAGGTCGGGGAGTCCTACTTCCAGCAAGGCGGCTACGACGAATCCCGCGTGGTTCTTTCCCACGTCCAACCGCTGCTGACCGACGACGGTGACAAGAAGCGCAACCTTTATTACACCGCCATGACCTACGCCCTGCAGAACGCAGCGGAGCAGGCCACGTCGCGCTACGAGGAGTTCCAACGCAGCCACAAGGGAGACCCGATCGCCGCCAACCTCCCCGTCGCCCTCGGCAACATGTTCCTCACCCACCCGGATGCCTCCGTGCGCAACCCGGAAAAGGCCGCCGAGTATTTCAAGGAAGCCGCCGAGATCTATCCGGGCAGCCCGCTGCTCGGTCTGGCCGTCGTCAACGAGGCGACCGCCCGCGCCCAGCAGGGCGATTTCGAGGGAGCCCTCAAGACCTACCGTGACTTCCTTGCCACCAACCCGCCGCCCGAAGTCGCCGCCGTCGCGCAACTCGGCATCGGCAACGTGTTCAAGGAGCAGGGAAAGTGGGACGAAGCCATTGCCGCCTTCAAGGATCTGGTGCAGAAATTCCCCAAGTCCGCCCAGGTCGAGGAGGCGGAGTTCTGGGTCGCCGCGGGCACCCAGCAAAAGGGCGACAATGAGGGTGCCATTCCGCTTGTGGAGGCGTTCGTCACCAAATACCCGGCCACGAGCCTGACGCCCAGCGCGCTCTACGCGAAGGGCGCCGCCCTCATCGCCTTGGGTCGAACGGATGATGGCATCGCGGCCTTTGCGGAGATTGCCGGGAAATTCCCCAAGAGCCAGCCGGCTCCATTCACCTACTTCGACCGCGCGCGTCTCGCCGCCGCCGCGCAGAACAGCGACGAAGTCGTGCGGCTCATGCGCGAATTCATCGGGAAATACCCCGGGGACGAGAAGGTCTTCTTCGCCTACGACAGCATCGGCCAGACCGAGACCAGCCGGGCGAACTTCGATGCCGCCATCGACGCCTACGAGAGCTTTGTCACCGCCCATGCCGATTCGCCGAAAGCTCCCGAGGCCATGCTCAAGATCGCCGATCTCCACCGCATCGCCGCGGAGCGCCTCGGCCGCTACGGCGCCCTCGGCCCCGAGGACCAGGAGAAATGGAAGGCCTCCATCGACGCCTCCATTGCCGCGTCTGAAAAAATGGCGTCCTCGTATCCCGACAGTCCATCGCTCAGCCTTGGTCTTCGCGCACTCCTTGCCGCCAAGCAGATGCAACTCGAGGCGGGCCTAACCGATGATGCCGGCGTTGAGAAGTATTTCGAGGACCTCGCCGCAAAGGCCCCCGAAAGCGCCAAGACCAAGGTGCTCTTCGTGCGCGCCGCATTCATCAACATCAAGGATCCTTCCCGTGCGCTCGGGGAGATGAACAAGGCCTACGACACATCCGTCGTTTACGCGCCCGCCGACCTCGACATCTACGGCTTGGCGCTCCTCGACGGCGGCAAGACCGACGAAGCCAGGGCCGTCTTTGAAAAAATCGCCGCCGACTACCCGAATCCCGAGGGTGCGGCTCCGCAACAGGCGCCCCCGTCGATCCAGGAAGCCCAAGCGACCGCCCTTTTCGGGCTCGGCCGCGTCGCCCAGGAGAAAGGCGACACCGCGGACGCGGGCCGGATCTTCGAACAGCTCAAGACGCTCTACCCGTGGTCGCCCAAGGTCCTCGAGGCCAACTACGGCATCGCCGCGTCCCTGCGCGAACAGGGCAAGGGCGACGAGGCTGTCGCACTGCTCACCCAGATCATCCGTGCCCCCAACGCCTCTTCCCAGCTGCGCGCCGATTCGATGCTGCTCGGCGGCTACATCCAGAAGGACAAGGGCGAGCGGGATGCCGCCATCGACTACTTCATCAAGATTTCCGCGTTTTACGACGGCGTGCCGGAAGCGGCATCCACCGGATTGTGGGAGGGCGCCCAACTTCTCGAACAGCAAGTCAACGACCTCCAGGGCTCCGATCCCGAGAAGGCCAAAAAACAGCGCGCCCAGTTGGTCCGCGCCCTGCAGGAACTCGTGCAGAAATTCCCCGATTCCAAGTTCGCACCCCAAGCCAAGGACAAACTCAACGCGCTGGGTGGGCAATAGACCGCGGCGATGACCCGTGCCGAACGTGCGTCGGAGATTCTCCGCATCCTTCCCGCCACCTACCCGGACGCCCACTGCGAACTCGACCACGGCGACCCTTTCCAGTTGCTTGTCGCCACCATCCTTTCCGCGCAGTGCACCGACGCGCGCGTCAACCTTGTCACGCCGGAACTCTTCCGGAAATACCCGGACCCGGACAGCATGGCTGCAGCACGGCAGGAGGACATTGAAGACCTCATCCGCTCCACCGGTTTCTTCCGCAACAAGGCCAGCAACATCCGCGCCGCATCCGCCGCCATCGTGGAAAAGCACGGTGGCGAGGTTCCCCGCGACCTCGGGGAGTTGACCGGCCTTCCCGGTGTCGGGCGCAAGACGGCCAACGTCGTGCTTGGCAATGCCTTCGGCATCGAGGCCGGCATCGTGGTGGACACCCACGTCGCCCGGCTGAGCCGCCGGCTGGAACTCACGAGCCATGCCGACCCGGTGAAGATCGAGCGGGATCTCATGAAAATCGTTCCCCGCGAGGCATGGGCTCTCTGGAGCCACCTGCTCATCTGGCATGGCCGCCGCCGATGCTTCGCCCGCAACCCCGACTGCGACCGTTGCGAGCTGGCCCGTTGCTGCCCGACGGCAGGACAGCATGGCCGCGGGTCGAAAATCGTTTCCAAGCGGGTTCGCCGGGTATAGTTCCTCGGGTCTATGAAATCGCTGCTCACCCTCCTCCTGCTCGCCCCCCTCACCTGCCTGGCCTCGTTGCAGGACCTCATCGGCACCGAACTTGTCAACGCGAAGGGCGAGACCGTCGATGTAGCCTCGCTCGACGGCAAAATCATCGGCCTCTACTTCTCCGCCTCGTGGTGCGGCCCATGCCGTGCCTTCACCCCGGAACTTGTGAAACTGCGCGACCGCAATGACGAGGATTTCGAGGTCGTGTTTGTCAGCTCGGACCGCTCCGCGGAGGATCAGGCAAGCTACATGAAGGACTATGACATGGAATGGCCCGCCATCCCGTTCGATTCCGGAAAGCGCGGCGAACTCTCCTCGAAGTTCGGGATCAGCGGCATCCCCTCGCTCGTCATCGTGGACAGCCGCGGCAACCTCATCACCAAGAACGGACGCGGCGACGCGGCCGAAAATCCCCGCAAGGCGCTCCGTGGCTGGAAAAAAGCGGCCGGGCAGGATGTTTCCGGCTCGGACAACTGACCGTTGCTCAAGTCACCGGCAAGGCGGCACGCAATCTGGAAACCATCGCCTCCGGGAGGTGCGGTGTTGCACCCGCTTGCGAGGCGACAAACGCGGCAACTTCGGAGCACCACGGTGCGGCATCGCGCAGGGATTTCCCCGCGGCAAGCGCCGTCGCCAGCACCGCAGTGAAGGCGTCCCCGGCTCCCACGGTGTCGGAAACCTCCGTGGGAACGGCAGGGACGTGCCACGTGCGCCCCCCCTCATGGCACCAAGCTCCCCCGGCACCACAGGTGAGCACGGCGCGTGAAATGCCGAACTCACGAAGCAATCCCGCGAACAGTTCGACGGTTTCACCACGCGCCCCAATCAAGCCGGCGACTGTCAGGAGTTCCTCGTCGTTCAATTTCAAGACGTCACAATAGCGCAGGGTCCACAGGACAATCTCCTCGTCGAAATACGGGGCGCGCAGATTCAGATCGGCAAGCACCAAGGCTCCGGCAGCACGTCCTTCAGCCAGGAGCTGCCGGATGCTTCCCCGTGAGACCGGCATCCGTTGCGCCAGCGTCCCGCAAACCATCACCCGTGCCGTCCGGACGGCGGACAACGCCACGGGCGTCGCCTCGACAAAATCCCAAGCCACCGGACCCTCGATGTCATAACGCGGAAGGCCGCCTGTGATCTCGACCAGGACCATACCGGTGGGCACTGCAGGGTCGGTCTGGAGCAACAGCGTGGAAACACCTCCCGTTCGGAGCCAGGCCGCCAGACGCCGGCCGCGCTCATCCTCCCCGACTCGCGAAAGCAGTCCCCCTCTGGCGCAAAGCGCAGCAGCATGGCACGCCACATTGGCGGGAGCTCCGCCGGGAATCTCGCGCCCACCGATGCAATCAAGCAATGCCTCGCCAAGGCAGAGAATGCCCCCGGAATCTGTTGGCAGATCACAGCTTGTCACCGCGGAATGAACGGTGGCAGAGGCTCGGAATTACGGGCTGACAGGTCTGGGCCGGGGCGTGGGCAACGCGGAAGGCTGGTTGACGCTGGGCACGTTCCCAGGGGGAGGTGTGAAAATCAGACCGGGACGCAGAATCACCACAAGCCCCTCCGGCACCGGAATTTGTTGCCCCTCGGTATCCGTGGCGATCATGGAGCCCACTTCCGCCTGAACGGTGACAGTGGCCAGGTCGGGATCGTCACCCGTGACAGTGATGATTGCCTCTCCGGGGAGGACGGGACTGATGTTGCCACGGGGCGTCCTGACAACCAGTCCGGCACCCGTCGGGCGCGGACCGCTCTTGCTGGAATCCTTGCTGTAACCTGCAATCGAGTTGCCACCCTTCGTGTAGCCGATCAACTCCCCATTGGCATCGTAAGCGATGCCCAAACCTTCCGCCGTCGTGTTGAGAACGATCGTGCCCACGGTGAGCGTGATGTAAAGTTCCGGCATCGGATTGCCCAAGGAATCGGTCGCACCATTTTCCTTCGTCGGCTCAATCGTTACCTGCGTCTCAGATCGCATGGTGATCACGATGCCGGGAGCCAACTCGACAACCACTTGCCCATCATCCCCGGTGGTGATGATGGTTCCGGGAGGCAACTCCGTATTGACCAGAGAGGCTGCATCCGCCTGCTCCCCCTTCGGGGCAATCACCGTGGCCTTGCCGCTGGCCCGCATCAAAGTCGCCGCCGAACCTGTGATCGGCAGGAGGGCCAGCCCCATCAGGAGGGCAACAAACCGGAGATGACTGTAAGTTTCCACCGCGCTATTGACAGTCCAACAGGTTCTCAAGTCAACCCGCTTTTTGAGGGGAGTGCGCGGTGATCTTACTGGGCCCCGGGGGATGGGTGAGCACCCATCCGGCCGAGTTCTCCGCCGGCAACCATGGCAGCCGGGGTGCCGGGATAGGTGATTCCGACCGATTCCAGAATCGCCCGGGCCTCCCCCTCGCTCCCCTGTGATGCGATCAATTTGGCCTCCGCGAGCAGGGCGAGCGGCGCCGCATAGGACTTGGGATAGGAGGCGGAGGCCTTCCTGTAGGCCTCAAGTGCCGCCTCCTTGTCACCCTGCATCTGCCGCACCTCCCCCAACGTGAGCCATGCCGCACCAGCCAAGGGATGGTTGGAGTGACGCGCCAAGAATTCATCCAACTCTTTCACGGCCTCGTCGAGTTTGCCCTCCGACCTCAACAGGGTTGCCAAACGCAGCTGCGCGTTGCCCGCCGGAACCGAGCCGGGGTATTTTTCGATCACTTCGCGCAGGGCTTCCGGCGTATCGGCCAGACTGTAGAGGGCCTCGGAGGAAGTCCTCTCGTGGGATGTGTAAAGCATCCATGCACCGACCACGAGGATTGCAACCACAACGGCAACCAGTCCGACGACGAATTTTCTCCAGTGCTCCTGCCAGAACAGGTCGCTGGAGGTCAGTTCCAACTCCGGGTCCACGGACGGGAGAAGGACGGAATCGCGGCGCTCTTCCATGGCAAGTTCAGGCGGAAGCCGCGGTGCGCGCCTCATCGGCGAGCGCCGTGCTCAAATAACGCTCTCCGGTCGAGCAGGCCACGGTGACGATCAATTTGCCCTTGTTCTCCGGACGGCGGGCCAACTCCACGGCGGCCTGGACATTCGCCCCGGAGCTGATGCCGGCAAGCATTCCCTCCTCCTTGGACAGGCGGCGCGCCATGGCAAATGCATCATCGTTGCTCACGGTGATGACTTCATCCACCACATCGAGGTGGAGGTTGTCAGGCACGAAACCGGCCCCGGTGCCCTGGATCTTGTGCGGCCCCGGCTTGACCGGCAATCCCGCGCGCGTCTGCGAAATCACCGGCGAATCGACAGGTTCCACGGCGACCACCCGGAAGCCCGGCTTGCGCGCCTTGATCACCTCGCCGACCCCCGTGCACGTTCCGCCGGTGCCAACGGCGGAGACGAAGATGTCAACCTTGCCGTCGGTGTCATCCCAGATTTCCTCGGCGGTTGTGGCCGCATGGATTGCCGGGTTGGCCGGATTCTTGAACTGCTGGGGCATCCAGCCGTTCGGGGTTTCCTTCAAGATCTGCTCGGCCCTGGCGATCGCCCCCTTCATTCCTTCAGGCCCGGGCGTCAGGACCAACTCGGCCCCGAGCATCGCCAGCAGGGTGCGCCGCTCGATGCTCATCGTCTCGGGCATCGTGAGGATGAGCTTGTAGCCCTTCGCTGCGGCGACAAATGCCAGCGCGATCCCCGTGTTGCCGCTCGTCGGCTCGATGATGACCGTATCCTTGGTCAGCTTCCCGGATTTCTCCGCGTCCTCGATCATGGCCATGCCGATGCGGTCCTTCACGCTGCCGAGCGGATTGAAGTATTCGCACTTCACCGCGATGGTGGCATCAAGGCCCTTGCTGATGTGATTCAGTTTCACCAGCGGCGTGCGGCCGACGGTCTCGACGATGTTTTGGTAGAGTTTTCCCATGGTGATGGTGCCCGTTTGTGGGGAGGGTCTTGATACGGGCAAAGCCGCTTGAAATCAACGCCCGATTTGCCCAGCTTCCGGTCATGAACGCACTGCTTTCAGGAGGGGCAATCAGGGAGGCCCTCGCCCGCCTGCCCGGCTGGACCCTCGAAGGAGGTGAAATCGTCCGCACGTTCGCGTTTGCCGACTTCGCAGCCGCCCTCGGCTTCGTCAACCGCGCGGGAACCCTGGCAGAGCAGGCCAACCACCACCCAGACATCGACATCCGGTGGAACAAGGTCACCCTCCGCCTCACCACGCACAGCAAAGGCGGCCTCACCGCACTCGACTTCGGGCTGGCGGAAGAAATCGACCGCCTGGCACGGGAGCTTCGCGAAGATCACTCGTAGTGGTCGAACCCGCGCTCGCTCGCCACGCGGCGACGGACGCGGAACACATGGGCCGGACGCCCGTGCGGGTCCAGCATCACGAAATTCCTCCGCCCTCGCCACAGGAAGCGCTCGTCGGTGAGCAGATCATGCACCTGAAACGTTTCATCCTCCGCCAAACCTAACTGCTCGAGCGGCACCTCGACCCACGCCGACTGGGCATGCCACGGATCGAGAATCACCGCCACCAGCAGGATGTTGTCCAGAGCCGGGGTGGCTTTGGCATAGAACAGGATCTGGTCGCTCTCGGCGGGCAGGAACGTGAGGTTGGCCAGTTCCTGCAACGCCCGGTTTTCCCGGCGGATGCGGTTGAGCGCCGTCACCAGACCCTTGATGTTGCCCGGCGCGTTCCAATCACGCGGCTTGAGCTGGTATTTCTCGCTGTCGAGGTATTCCTCGCGCCCCGGAAGCGCCGCATTCTCGCACAGTTCGAACCCGCTGTAGATCCCGTAAACCGGCGACAGCGTGGCGGCCAGCACGGCGCGGATCATGAACGCCGGACGCCCCCCCTGCTGCAGGAAAAACGGCAGGATGTCCGGTGTGTTCGCGAACAGGTTCGGCCGCATGTATTCCGCCGATTCGTGCGTGGTCAACTCGGTGAAATATTCCGTCAGCTCGGACTTCGTGTTCCTCCATGTGAAATACGTGTAGCTCTGCGTGAAGCCGATCTTCGCCAGCACGCGCATCATCTTCGGCCGCGTGAACGCCTCGCTCAGGAACACCAGGTCGGGGAATTTCCGGCGCGTCTCCGCGATCAGCCACTCCCAGAACGAAACCGGCTTCGTGTGCGGATTGTCCACGCGGAACGTCCGCACGCCCCGCTCCGCCCACCACAGGATCAAATCCTTCAATTCCTCCCACAGCGCCCGCCAATCCGCATTGTGGTAATCCAGCGGATACACATCCTCGTATTTCTTCGGCGGATTCTCCGCGTATTTGATCGAGCCGTCGGGACGGTGGAAAAACCACTCCGGGTGATCCGCCACGTAGGGATGGTCCGGCGAGCAGTTGAGCGCGAAATCCAGAGCGACCTCCATGCCGCGTTTCGCCGCCTCCCCCACCAGCCACTCGAAATCCTCGAGCGTCCCCAGCTCCGGTGCCACATCCCGGTGACCGCCGCCATGCGGGCATCCCTGATGCCGGTTGCCGATCGCGTAGGGCACGCCCGGGTCGTCCGGCCCGCTTTCCAGCGAATTGTTCGCCCCCTTGCGCTTCGTCGCGCCGATCGGATGGATCGGCGGGAAATAAACCACGTCGAACCCCATCGCCTTCGCATCATCGAGCCGTCCGATGCAGTCGCGGAACGTCGAGCCCCTTTCCCCCAATCCCTCCGCCGAACGCGGAAAAAATTCATACCACGCGGCGAACAGCGCGCGGGGGCGCTCGGCGGTGACCAAGCCGCACGGACGGAACTCCGCCGACAGCGAACGGTCCGGGTATCCCGCCATCAACGCCGCCAGATCCTCGCGCGCCGCCAGTGCCGCCGCTTGGTCACGATCCGCCGCGGACAGTTCACGCGCCGCGGCCCGCAGTTCCTTCGCCCCTTTCCTCCGGCCGGCACGCTTCGCCCCGGCCTCCAGGAGATGCGCACCCTCCAAGGCCTCGGAGGAAAGGTCCGGCTGTCCCCCCGCGTGCTTTTTCGCGAACTCCTCCCGCCACGAGGCATACGCATCCGGCCACGCCTCAATGGTGAATTCGTAATCGCCCATGGCCACCAACGAAAATACGCCCGACCATGCGTCATTGCCCTCGTGCTTCATGGGCGTCTCCCGCCAAGCCTTGGCGCCCGCAGGACGCCACTTCAGCACCACCGCGATGACATCGTGGCCGTCCTTGAACACATCGGCGGTCACCCGCATCGTCTGGCCGGCCACGCGCTTGACTGCATACCGTCCGCAGTCAAGGAGCGGTTGCACGTTTTCGATGACCATGGTGGTTTTATTCATGGGACTGCGCCGCGGAGTGTAACCCCGGAAAGCGCCGCGAACAGATAGAATCGCGACCGCACGACCTTCAAAATCCCCGTTGAGCGGCACGCCGGACCGCATCGGCCATCGGCTTCCAGTCCGGCTCGGCCTCGCACAAAGCGGCAAGCCTTTCCGCGCCCACGGGAATATGCGCAAGGAACTGTCTCCGTCCCTTCGTGCGTCCGAGAAAGCCGTAGGCGCCGAGCGCCTGCATCAACCGCTGCCGCGCACAGGCGCACAGTTCCTCCCCCCATGCCGCCGCATCCCCTCGTCCCGCCAAGCCGGCATAAACCGCAGCCAACTCCTCCCGCTCTCCGGCGGACATCGGCACGTAGGGATCGTAAAGCAGCGAGGCCACGTCGTAGCCGGCAAGGCCCCCCCTCATGCCCTGGAAATCGATGAGGCTCACGTCCCCGCCCCGCACGAGGATGTTCTGCGACTGGAAATCGCGATGCAGCAGCACACGAGGCCTCAGGGCAAGTTGCTCCGCCTGTTCCTCCAGCGGCAGATTATTCCTCAGGGACACACCGTCTTCGCCCCCTCCCGCCATGAAATGTGTGAAAAAGTAATCCTGCTCCCACCGGTAAAGCGCCGCATCGAAAGGTTGCTGCACCACGCCGGCATGCTCGGCATCCGGCAGGCTCACCGCATGCATGCGCGCCGCCTGCTCCAGCGCGCGGACATAAAGTTCCCGCCGTGTCTCCCACGGGGCCTCCCGATGCGACCACAGGTCTTCGTCGCCCCCGTCCTCAAGCAGCATGAAACCCGCGGAGGCATCGTGCGCCAGCACCGCAGGAACGCTCACCCCGCGCTCGCGGAGGAAAATTGCGCAGTCCGCATACCGCGCGTTCTCCGCTTTCTCGGCACCGTAAGCGACAGCCACCAGACCCGCCGCAGGCCCGTCTCCGCGCCAGAATCTGCGGTCTGAACCACCCTTGTCGATCTCCGTCCAACTCCCTCCCGACGACGGAGGATGCACCGATTCCACCCAGCGGACCAGCTCCCTCATACCACGGAGTCCCCGATGTGCCCTGCGGCGATCATTCCTTCGCGCACCACGCTGCCGGAAATCGACGCGCCCACCTCGACCCGCGAGCCCGCCCACAGGATGCAATTCCCGACCTCCGCACCCGCGCCCACATGGCAATCCGGGCCCAGCCAATTCCAACCGGAAAGGACCGCCCGCTCACCTAGGGTCACCCCGGGCATCCGCCACACCGGCCACCCCTCCGGCGCCGTCGGCGGCGCGGCCAGCCTCAATGCTCCGGAGGCAAGATCCGCATGCACCCGGCAATATTCCTGCACCGTGCCGACATCGCGCCACACACCGCCGTCCAGCACGACACCGCCAAGCACCTCCCCGGCGCGCAACGCCTCCAGCCACACGGGCACGAAGGAGACCGCCTGCCCGGACGGCACGCGCGCCAACAGCGCCGGATCAACGACACACACCCCGGTGTAGAGAAACCGCGGCGCCGCCGATCCCAACTCGCCCCGGATGTCCGTGACCCGCCCGGTGCCCGTATCGAAACCGATCTGCAGCGGGCCGCCGGACGAACGAAGCGCCAGTGTGCACAGTGCCTCTGCCCCCTCGTGCGCCGCCGCGAGCGCCTCCAGATCGAGGTCGGCGAGGATATCGCCATTGTGGACGAGCACCGGTCCCGGCAGCAGCAGATCCTCGACATTTTTCAGGCCTCCCGCCGTCTCGAGAAGGATCTCCTCATGGCGGAAAAACACCGGCACTCCGGCATACGTCGAAGGCTCCGGATATCGGGGGAAAAGACGCACAAATTCCCCGGCGAGCCGGTGCGTATTGATCACGATGCGCTCCACACCCGACGCCGCGATCCGCGCGAGGGCGAATTCCACCAGAGGAACCCCGCACACCGGCACCAGAGGCTTGGGCACCTGGTCGGTCAGCGGCTGCAGACGCTTCCCCCAACCCGCACAAAGCACGAAAGCCGTCCGCGGCGCCATGCTCACGGCTGGGGTCGCGGATCGGGGCCGAGCAGCAGACGCATCGTCACCATCTCGGATTCGAAAAACCCGTGCTTGCGGTAGAAATCCACCAACCGTCCGTCACCTCGGTGCGTGAGCAGCGTGATGCGGAGGAACTGCTTGTCGCGCGCGAAATTCACCGCGTATTCGAGCATGCGGCTGCCGTGCCCCTGGCCGCGGTGCTCCGCGTGCACCACCAGATCCTCCAGCAGCACCACGAATCCGCCCTCCGCCGTGCTGATCGTGAAGAGCAGGTTGATCATGCCGATGATGCGCATGTTGTTGCGCAGCACGAAAATCCTCCCCCGGTCGGGCTTCTCCAGGATCAGGCGCAATCCCCGGATCTGCTTGGCCTGGTCGGGATGGAAGTCCGGCTCATACGCAAACAAATCCGCCAGCAACTCCGCCATGAGCGGAAGATCCTCCAGCGTCGCCGGCTCGATGCGCAAATCAGCCACGCATCACTTGTAATGAGGAACCTGTCCGCAACGCAAGGCGGCACGGTCTCACAAACGCCCGAATTTGCGGTCCAGATCGCGCCATGAAAACTGCAGCATCACCGGCCTGCCGTCCGGATCGCAGTAGGGCAGCTCGCAGGAAAGGAGCTGCGTCACCAATTCCCGCTGCTCGCGCTCGTCTCGGGCGGCAAGTGTGTCCAGCGTCAACCGCGCCACCGCGCGCCTCACCGCATCCTCCGTCACCGCCCCCCGCGTCCGCGGTCCCGCACCCGCGAGGAAGTCCGCGGCGAAATCCTCCAGCACCCGCCGGGGATCGCGTCCGGCCAGGAAATCCGGCAGCGCCTCGACCTTGAGCGAACGCCCCCCGAACACCTCGACGGCAAACCCCGACGCCGCCAGAACCTCCAGGTTCTCCGCCACCACCTCGTGCTCACGCGGGGGCAGTTCCAACACCGCCGGAACCAGCAGCCGTTGCGAAGCCACGGCCCCCGACGCCACGCCACGCTGCAAACGCTCGAAAAGGATCCTCTGGTGCGCCGCCCGTTGGTCGAGAAGAACCAAGCCCTCCCCACCCTCGAGCAGCAGATAACGCCCCGACAACCCGCCGATCAGCCGGAATTCCTCCGGCCCCCCACGCGGAGCCTCGACCGGGGTCCGCACCGGGGGCGCCCCGCCTCCGACCGGAACCTCCACCGGCGCAGGAACCACCGGGCGGGGCAACTCTGGTTGGTGTGCCCCGGGAACAATCACACGCGGTTCGGCCGGCACCGCATCGCCCCCCAACCGCGTCGCCACATGCGTGCGCAGCGGACGCAGCCATTCCGCGCGCGCCTCGCGCAGCGCCGCCTCCACCGCCTCCCGCACGGCCTCGCGCACCATGCCGCCCGAGCGGAACCGCACCTCGCGCTTCGCCGGATGCACATTGCAATCGACCGTCCCAGGATCCATGCGCAGATGAAGGAACACCGAGGGGTGCCGCCCCGGTTCCAGCATCTGCCGGAACGCCTCGCGGAGACCCGATGCGAGGAACCCGCTCTCCACCGCGCGCCCGTTGACGAAGAAATACTGCCGCTCCCGGTCGGCTCGCGTCACCCCCGGCCGCGATACCAGCCCCGAGACATGGATGCCGCCCGCGTCCATCTCCGGCACCTCGAGGAGGTCGCGCCGCGCCTCCACGCCGTAAAGATCGGCCACCCGCGCCGCCAGATTCGACGCCGCGGGCAACCGGTGCACCGTGCGCCCGTCCCGCAGGTAATGCAAAGCCACGGCCGGAAACGCCAGCGCCACCGTCTCCACCGCGCGGTCCAAATGGGCCGTCTCCGTGGCTGCGCTGCGCAGGAACTTCCGGCGTGCCGGCACGTTGAAAAAAAGCGATTTCACCTCGATCGTCGTCCCGGGCGCGCAGCCCGCCTCGCGAACCGCCCCCAGCTTGCCCCCGCGCACCGCCACCTCGGTCCCGGTCTCCGACCCCCGTGGACGCGTGCGCAGCGTGAACTCCGACACGCTCGCAATGCTCGGCAGCGCCTCGCCCCGGAATCCCATCGTCAGCACCGACGACAAATCCGCCGCCGTCGAAATCTTGCTCGTGGCATGCCTCTCCAGCGCCATCAACGCATCCTCCCGGTCCATCCCCGCCCCGTCGTCCGTCACCCGCAGCATTGCCGTTCCAGCCCCCCTCACTTCCACTTCCATGTGCCGCGCCCCCGCATCAAGGCTGTTCTCCAGCAGTTCCTTGATCACCGAGGCCGGTCTCTCGACCACTTCGCCGGCCGCCACCTGGCTGGCGACCACCTCCGGGAGCACGCGGATCCTACCCATGCCGACGCGCGGGATTTTCTCCCTTTTGACTTTGCCGTTTCCGGAGATTCAATGACACTGGCCCTGAATACATGGCTTGCCGCACAGACTCAATGCACTCTGCCGACGACACAGGACGCCATGCGTAAACAGCACCGGTTCAAAGCGCCCCGTCATGCCGACGACGGCGACAACCTTTTCGTCTGGACGATCTTCATCCTGCTCCTCGCCGGCTTCGCCCTCGCGTGCTGGCTCGGCAGCTTCTACGTCTTCGGCCATCCGGAAAAGGCGTTCAGCTACGGCCTGCTCAGCAAACTCGGCAAACTCGATCCGCCCAAGCGCTTCGAGCTGACCGCCGCGCCGCGCGGACAGTTCCTCGATGCCGATAAGCTCTTCGAGCGCTACGGGACCATGCCTCCGCAGCAGCTCGCACTGGAGAATGAAAAATTCCTACGCAGCTACCTGCGCAATTACGAGCAGTTCAAGGAACTCGTGCCCTACGTCATCGGCTCGTTCACCGTCACCGGCGCCTTCCGGCTCGGACCGAACAACTTCTTCCCCGATGGCGTCGTCGCCCTCGCACGCTCGACGGAAAACCCCGCCGTCCTCCTCGAACTCATCTTTCCCTGCGCGGAAAAGGACTCGGCCAGCCTCGAGCGCATGCTCACCACCGGCCTCGAAATCAAGCTCGCCAAGACGCTCGACCTGACCGCCCTCATCAACGCCCGCATCATGCCGGATGGCCGCCTCAACCTCACCGCCGTTCCCCTCCTCTACGGCAGCTACACCTCCAGCAGCTCCACCGGCACCTTCACCCTCGAACCTCCCGAAACACTCAACGTCCGCGCCGGGCTGCCCGTGCTGAATCAGGCCGCCGTCGATGCCGCCGAAGAACACTACAAGACCTACCTGCACCGCTCCGGCCAAAGCCCCGAAACACCCTCCCTCATGCGCGTCCAGCAACCGCAGCCCGTGAAACCCGACGCCGTCCCCGTGGCGCGCGCCGTGCCGGTCGAGACCACCACGACACCCGACGCCACACCCCAGCCTCCCACGCAGACCATGGACGGCATGCCCGTCGCCCGCGCCCTGGCAGTCACGGACGAAATGGATGGCATCCCCGTCGCCCGCGCCGTGGCAGCCGATGAGGTTCTCCCACCGCAGCCAACCCCGCCTCCCGCGCCCGAGCCCACGCCCGC
>JACSRX010000027.1 GCA_014879535.1 Chthoniobacterales bacterium | reverse complement strand
GGGCGGCGGGATTTTCCTCACGCCCCTGATGTTGTTCTGTCGTTGGGCAAAGGTGCGCGAGGCGGCGGCGGTGTCCGCGCTGTTCATCCTCGTCAACTCCTCCTCGGGGCTCGCGGGGTATGTCCGCAGCGGCCGCGAGCTTCCGGATTTCGCCTGGCCTTTGGCGCTGGTCGTGGCGGCGGGCGGGTTTTTCGGGTCGCGGTTGGGCAGCCGGCATCTGCCCAGCCGGGCCATCAGCCTGCTGCTGGCCATCGTGCTTGCCATTGCCGGGGCCAAGCTGGTCTTCGGCTGAGTGTGTGGTGCTGTTGCATGCCGGGGCGGCAGGGTGTAGCCAATGGGCATGCAACGATGGGGTGCCCTGCTGGCCTGCGCGGTCCTTACGGGGTGCGTTTCCTTGCGTGACACGACGGTGTTCTACACGCCGATCGCCGGGGAAACCTATGCACCCCTCCCAAAGAACGCGGAGGTTCCCGTGATGGCCGAGCCTCCGAAGTGGCCCCACAAGGTCATAGGCCGCTTCGCTGCGCAATCGGACCGCGGGTATGCATTTCTCCACAAGGCGATCCTCTACAATGCGAGGCTGCAGGGCGCCGACGCCGTCATCCTGAGCAAGGTGGCCTTCGATCTGCGCCGCACCTACAACTACATCCCGCCCTCGTGGGAGAACATCCCGCAGACCAGCGTGTTCTACCAGACGGTCAAGAACAACAGGGGCGAGTGGGTCACCGTTCCCCAGCCCTACACCACCTTCGTCCCGATCTTCCGTCCGGCCCGCACGATGGTCGCCGACGTGCAGTGGACCGACTTGGTGGCGGAGATGATCGTGCGCAAGAACAAGCCCGCGTGGTCGCCGCCGTCCACGCCGCCGTGACGCCATGATGGAAGAAACCCACCTGCGCACGCGCCGCCAGACGGTCAAGCTCGGACTGGTCAAGGTGGTGGGGGATCTTTTCCCCGGCGAGCAGCTGAAGATCGAATACTCGATCCAGGAAGGCGTCTTCTGCCGGCTCAGCAACTCCCTGCTTTCCCATCGCGAGGTGCGGCAGATCGCCGCCGCGCTGGGCGAGTGGGTTTCCTCGGACCAACCGGTCACCTTCCTCGGGCACGAGGGCGGCTATCATCTCTACGATGTCGGCGGGGTCCGTGTTCGCGCGCTGTATGCCGCCGAACCGAAGGCATCCGAGGTCGAACCGTTCAACTTCATCCCGTTCCGCGGCGGCTTCATCGTGGATTTCGGCGATGTGAAGGAAGGCGGGGAACCCCCCTTGATCCCGCCCGAGAGGCTCTCGGAAGCCTATGAGAAGACGCAGCACTGGCTGCGCAACATCTCGGTCGAGGTGGTGGCCGACGTGAATGCGTATGTGGACGCGGGGCGCGGCCATGAGCTTCTGGGGATCGCCGAGGCGCTCCAGGAGAAGGAGATTTCCGACATCGCCGACATGATCCTCGCCCAGCGGCGAGCGTTGCGGGTTCTGCTCATCTCGGGGCCCTCGGCTTCGGGAAAGACGAGTTTCGCGCAGCGGCTGGCCACGCAGTTGCGGGTCAACGGGCTGCGTCCGGTTCCCCTGTCGCTCGACGATTATTTCGTCAACCGTGCGGACACGCCGCGGGACGAGGATGGCAAGCCTGATTTCGAGCGGCTGGAGACGCTCGATCTCGAGCTCCTGCAGGGGCAGGTCGCGGATCTCATCGCGGGGAAGTCGGTGCAGCTTCCCTGCTTCGATTTCGTGCGGGGATGCCGTTCGGAGCATGGCGCTCCATTGCGGCTGGGGGCCGACGAGATCCTTGTTCTCGAGGGCATCCATGCATTGAACCCTCATCTGCTCCCGGAGATCAGCCGCACCTGCTGCTGGAAGATTTACATCAACGCGCTGTTCCTGCTGAACGTGGATCTTGTCAACAGGATCCCGACCACCGAGGTGCGCCTGATCCGGCGGCTGGTGCGCGGGGAGAAGTTCCGCGGCACGCACCCTGAGACCACGATCGACCAGTGGGCGAGCGTGCGGCGGGGGGAATACCTGCACGTTTTCCGATACCAGGAGGAAGCCGACGCGATGTTCAACTCCAGCATGCTCTACGAGTTGCACGCGCTGCGTCCCTTCGCGGAGGCGGCCCTCGGAAGGATCCCGGACACCAGCCGCCACGCCCCGACGCGCGACCGCCTGCGCAACCTGCTCGGCTTTTTCCATCCGCTCGACGATGAGATGATCCCGCACAATTCCATCCTGCGGGAATTCATCGGGGGGAGCATCTACTTCGACGGCAACCCGTCCCCGGGCGTGCGTCCGCTCCCCCATTGAGGAGAGCGGCCGGACGGCTCCGTGCCGGTGCCGCTCGCCAGGGCCTCCAAGGGGATGTCGAAGACGGGATAGCTTTCCCAGCCCGCCAAGTCGAAGTGCCACCATTCGTCGGGGTAGGGGATGAACCCTCGGCGTTTCATCGCCTGTTCGAGGATCGCCCGGTTGTGCCGCTCTTCCGCGGTGCCCCCTTGGTAGTCCCGGTGCGCACGCCCGGTGAAGTCGTCGAACCCGCTGGGCATCGGCAGTTCGCGGCCGTGCCGGTCGATGAGCGTCGCGTCCACCGCCGTTCCCCGCGTGTGGCGTCCGCGGTTCTTGGCCGGATTCGACACATAGCGTTCGTCGCGGATGAGGTTCCACATTTTCCACTGCACGGAAAGCGGGCGGTAGGCGTCGAAAATCTTGAGCCCGAGACCTTGCCTCTGCAGGTCGCGCTGCACGGCCGACAGCGCCCGTGCCGTGTCGCGGTGCAACCAGAGGCGGGGGAAGGGGTAAAGCACGGTGCCGGTGAAATTGTGCCGTGTCGCATAGCGCACCTCGGGAAGGACCGGTGGGCGGATGGTCTCGACGGAGATCAAGTCGACATCGGCTGCCTGCGCGGCAGGGCACATCAGCCCGGCCAAGGCGGACAGCGCTGCGGCAAGCCGCTTTCGTCGTCGGCCGGTTCTCACCACAGGAATTCGTGCGCGTGGAATGTGATAAAATTCATGTCGCTGTGCATCTCAAAGACCCAAACTTCGCAGGACAAATGGAGCTGGCCGGAGCGGTGTCAGGGATCACGGGAGCCCGTATTTTGCCCAAATTGCCCGTGCGATGATCTCCGCCTGTTCGTCCGTGTGCCCCAACTCCTTCGTCGCCTGCAATATGGCGCTTTGAAACGATTGGGTGTCGTGAATCCCCCTCGAAAACATATGACGTTTGATCCACATCAACTCGTCGCGAACGTTTACCATGGGCGTATATCCGGCCCTGTCCCCGCTTTGAGTCTCGCTGCGCTTCCATTCCTCAATGATCCGCTTGACGCGCATCTTGATTGGAAAGTCAACTTTCGCCGGCGGTGGAAGTGGCGCGGGTG
>JACSRX010000079.1 GCA_014879535.1 Chthoniobacterales bacterium | reverse complement strand
TCCACAAACTATAAAAACAGTCGTTACTAAAACCAAAGAACTTGTTTCTAAACAAATTGAAACGATTTATGACACTTTGCCATCTTTAAGTGTTGGATCGATGATAGATGGCTTGAAAGTCATTAGCATAAATGATGAACCGTTTGGAGTAGGGACCACGAAACGAACGGTAATAGCCGAAGCAAGAAACGGAGATTTAAGCGTTCCGACAACGACTTATGACGAATCAACCAGTTATGTTGAATTGGATATAAGACAACATCCCGATTGGGATAGCACATTCAAAGATGATTGGGATAGTGCCAAAGGGGAATTCAAGCCAGAAAGCGAATATTTCGGAATTTCAAGTTATATTGTTGGTTCAACCACCGTAACAAAAACGGAATATTTTAGCACAGAACCAGCAAGCAGATATAGCGTTGTTGGCAAGTTGGAAGCGCCGGGGGGCGGATATTCAGGTTCTAACAATTGGCTTATTATCGGAGGTAACAGAAGAAAGATAGGGGAGGGGCTTTATTCCCGCGAAACTGTTTATCTATACAGTGCCAAAGGGTATAATAGCGATATTTATTCATAATATGAACCTGAAAGTTAATGGAAATAAAGTTGATCCGGCCAAATACAACCGTTTGGTTGATTTGGTAAATTCGGCATTGTTGCGCTCTGGTGTTGGATATCAAATCCATCGTAATACAGGCGGCACCGTATTGGAATTGAATAAAAGGATTGCCGAAAGAATTTATAAACCTTTGGAAATGGTTCTTGTTCGGAATGAGGAAGGCAATGAAATGATCCGGGTTTATCCTTCCACCTTGGCAGGAGGTTCAAGCGTTGATCTTGGCTTTGCGGATGGAGACGATCCAGCCTATTTACTGTCTCCCGCTACAGGGGTTTTGCAAGGCGGCATTACCATTGACGAAACAGGGCAAGTAACTTCCCGCTGGCTGGAAATAGTCGATTCTTTAACCACAAATACGGAAGATACTTTTTATGTCCAAATTGGCATTGTTGGTTTAGATGATGAAACTGGCCAATGGACTTTATTTAACACAAGATACGGGCCGATTGATTGCGCTATTTGCCGAAACTGGTTTAGTAATCCGGCACAATATACAGTCAATTGGAGCTTTGCCACCATCGAATATTAATTGAAATGATAAATATTTGTAACAACTGCGAGCCCCCGCCTTTGCAACATATCCAAATTGAAACAACAAATTTGTATGCTTCAACAAGTAAATGCGGTTCTTACAACATGGAAACAGGCCGCTATTATCTCCATTCCGTTACCTATTACCGTATTTTAACATCGCCAAACCCTGTTGTAAGAACGGAAGTTGAATATTCCTTTGATGAGGAAACAAAATCCTGTGAACAGGAAAGTTTCACACAAGAGTTGTCCTATGATTACCCCTTGCCGGAACCCATGCCCGCTGAGGAATGGGACGACGAATTTACAACGGCAATGTTAATTTCATATACTGAATATCCCGAATGGCCGGAAGAATTGGAATGGGCAGCAACAGGAGCAAATGCCGCTTGGATGAGTGGAGCAGGGGAAACAAGTATAACATACGGCATAAAGAAATCCCGTTACAGATTCCGTTTTTATCCGCCTGTTACCGGCTATATCAAAATTTGGGTTAAAAAAACGTTTCTTCCTTGGGAGGGTGAAGGCGTCTCATCTTCCGTTTTTTCGGTTGAGTGGGAAGGATCAATACCGGACCCCAATTTATCTTTTAACCATGATGCTAACAATATTGTCTTAGAGGATGATTCCTTTATCGTTGAGGCTCCCGAAACCGAAGGCGTCTATCACTTGGAGCTTTTTAAATATTCGCTTATTGAAGATTATGAGCCTGCCGACCCGGACCCCGAAACCGGAATACAACCCTACAATATGCCTAATGGATACCCCTATTTAGGGCCGGAATTGTAATCCAATGGATTGGGGAACCGGAACCATTTTAAAAGGCATATTGGCCAAAATCGGAATCAAGTCAAATTCGGCCTGCCGTTGTGATTGGATGGCTACGACAATGGACGCCTACGGGCCGCAATGGTGCCAAGATCACAAGGAAATAATATTGGATTGGTTGGAGAAAGAGGCAGGCAAGCAAAATATCCTCTTTTCCCGAATAGTGGCAAGATTCCTCCTGAATGCGGCAATAAGGCGGTCATTCCAAAAAATTGACAGATTCCTTTAAGGTGAATGGCTAACATTTCCCAAAATTTCAATATTGACATAAGTATTAACAAATTTGTCAGAGACAACAACCCGCAGGTATTATTACGGGATATTGCCCTTACAGAAGGCAATGTCTATTCCGGCAAATTCAGTATATTTGAAAATGGCGTTTTGGTGGATGCCGATATTTCGGATTATTCGCTTGAATTGGCCAACAGCTTCAATGATACCAAGCTTGCCGAAGCAACCGGCAATTCGGAAGATTTTGGCCTTTCTTTGAATGGAAATCTATTGCGGAATTTCCTTTATAATACGGCTTCAAAAGATGCTGTGTTGAATCTTACCATTACGGTAAGGGAAACAGTCCATGAAATTTCGGCAATTCCGGTAAAGGTTACTGCAAACCCAAGCGGCAACTTGGGTGAAGTGACTAATTGGGGATCATTGGCCGGGAAGCCGGAAACATTCAATCCATCCGCCCATGCCGATACACACGCACCGGACGGAAGCGATCCAATAAATTTGGAAATTCCCAAGGCAGGGCCGGAAGATACCGAATGGCCGACAATGGAGGGTGTAATCAGACCGGCAATAGCTTCTTTCGGTTTGGTGGATGAGCTTATCGGCAATTGGGCTGTGAGGGTTGAAGATGGTGCTTTTGATTGGGCTACAGGATTCGCAGACGCATTTCAGGCGTCTTTGTTCGGAGATATCCGGGTCAGCGGTGCAGGGGTGCAAGGCTTTGGTGCCTCGGCTAATTTTGAGGAGCAAAACTTGTTGGCTCCAGAAGGTTTGCGGTGGAAGATGAACAACAACGATATCGCAAATGTCCCTGAAATAAATGATTTAGAACCGGGGGAAGGGGGCTTAATTGCGCGGCAAGCTGCGGGATTATGGGATGCCGTGCGTGGGCAACGTATCGAAATTGTTGACGGCGCATTAGACCTTGGCGGCGATGGATCACGGCTTTTTGCTGAAACTATTAATGCCACGGATGGATTCACAGGCCGTTCCCTCCATCTTCACGGTTCCGAAGGGGTAAATTTTTCAAACATTAATGGAAATGCCGCAGCCGCTAAAGCCGCAACATTGGCAAATCTTGGTTTCATCATCCTGAAACCAACGGCAGACGTAAGCGTTAGCAGCAATACAACACCAACAAACATTTCCGGTATGAGCATTACCCTTGCTGCCAATACAACGTATAAAATCGAAGCCTTTTTGCAAATCGAAACACCGAATCCGGGCGGAGGGCATTTTTTGGGGATAAATCTGCCAAGTTTGAATTATTCCGCAACAGCGGAAAATGGTTTCGGTTCGTATGTCAACCAATCAAACAGTGGCGGAGCTTTGCCATGCCGCTTGGAAAGCGGAACATTGGTTAGAATCAATCGTGCTGCCGTCAATACTTCTCAACAGGGCTATGCATATTCCAATTTATTCATCCGCACCGGAGCAACTGGCGGCACCGCAAATTTCCAATGGGCGCAAGCAAGCAGCAGCGGGAATGCAAGCGTGCTTAAATCAACATCAAGAGTGGAGGTCAGAGAAATTTAATGGATCAAGCCGAAATACATTTTGCCGATCATGGTTTTTATGCATCAAAAATGCTATTGTTTTTGTATTTGAATCAAAGACTTTCCCAAGCCGGTAAAACTTCGCCAAAGGCGGAAGCTACCCAATCTTGGATTGATTCCGTATTGTTTACAGAAAATTTAAGCAATCCGCCTTATGAGTTTTCCGAAATAGTCCAAGAAATTTGTGATATTCTTAATGAACCGGAGGATAATTAAAATGGATAATGAAAATTACCGCCTTGGGCGCATTGAAGAAAGATTGGACAAGGTTGAAGCCAAAACCGAAACAATCATTGAAAAGATTACAGACTTGCGTGAATTAGTTGTTACCAGTCTTGCGAATATTCCGTTATTGGAAAGCCGAATCACCGGCTCTGAAAAACAAATAAATCAAATCAAAGATGATTTTATTGCCCTTGATGCCAAAGTTTCAACAATTGAAACATGGCGCGGAAAGATCGTTTGGCTTGCCAGCGGTGCAACGGTTCTTTTGACATGGGTTGTCACAACCATCTTGCCACGAATCTGGGTTGCCCTTGGGCTTTGAGGCGGCTAAGATTCGGCCTGAATTTTTTAGCGGGGGTAGCTCAACGGTAGAGCAGCAGCTTTACACGCTGACGGTTGCGGGTTCGATTCCTGCCCTCCGCACGTTCTCCACAGAGAAATTTTAAACATGCTGGCCAAGTCGTTTTAGACGAATCGCTTTGTTCTCTGTAGCGATGGCAAAAAGGGGCGGAATTCTGGTAACACCATTGTTGACACCAACACAGGAAAAACTGGCCTTTTGTAACAAAAAACAGCAAAAAAAACGAAACGCTTGACCCTCTTTTAAAAGAGAAAAACGGCAGACGGGAATGAAAAGGAAGGTGTTACCAACCCCCTTTTTTTCGGTGTAAACGAGCCGCTCTACCGCTGAGCTAACCGCGCGAAATACTCTGTTAAATGAGTTGAAAAAATCACCGGGTCGGTTTTGGAGCATGCCGAAGCCACCGAAATCCTCTGGCGCCGGGCCTTTTCGTAAAGTGGCGGAGAGTATTTACCAATATTCGGGCTCACGGCCTTCCTTTTACGCCCGATTTCGGCACAAGGGCGAGCGCATTGTCCAGCGCTTGGGTAAGTCGGCCAGCTCCGTGCACTTCGGTGGCTGAAGCCAAAAGGCTCCTGAGTGATCTTCGCAACAACCTCGACCGCACGGAGCACAAGTCCTCTCGCAAGACGCTTAGCCAAACCATCGAGGAATACCCCGGTGTTATGGCTGAATCTGGGCCAACCAATGACTCAAAGCTAACGGAGAGCCGCCAAGAGGTGCTGGGTGCTCGCACTAACTGACAGCATGGCACGTTGGTAATTACAGAATTCTGAGGGCTGAGGGGATCACTGCTTGTGGTGGGGGCAGCCGCGAATGAGAGACTACCGGCCATGACCCCCCCCCCTGCTTTTCGCATCGGCTGTTTCATCGGACTGATTCGCTCCAAAATTGTGTTGTTGGGGCTGCTGCCCTTGGTCGCAGCTTGGGCTCCCTCGCCGGCTCCTGCAGCAACCTGGTATGACTGGAAGGACGACGCGCCCGATGGCAATTGGACGCAAGGTGCCGCGGGAGCAAGATGGTGGCCCGGGGACCTGTGGGATCTTCCTTTGCCAAACAATGTTCTGAAGTTCAACAACAACCACTACTCTTCTTCGACGAACAATGCCTCGGGCTACTCAGTCAACGGTTTGGTCTTCGGCGACAACGCCACCGCCCCGCATGTGGTGAGCGGCAACGCTCTGCAGTTCTCCAAGGTGGACGGCATCAACCCTTTCATCCAAAATGAAGCTGGTGGAACTCTCCAGACCATCGGTTTGGACATCGTCGGCTCCACGGAAGGCGCGTTGGAGATCAAGATGGGGGGCGACTTGACGTTCACCGGCGCGATCAACAACAACGGGTCGTGGATCGATATTTATTGGGACAACGGGAAGACGCTGGCCTTGGCGGGCGCGATCTCAGGGTCGGGCGGGTTGGCGCTGAAGGACTACAACATCGTAGTTCTCTCGGGGGACAACACCTACAGCGGCGGCACGTGGCTGGATGCGGGGGTGCTCCGCGTGGCGCACAACAACGCGCTGGGATCGACCGCCGGTAACACCACGGTCACGGAGGGCGCAGCCCTGCAGTTGTCGAATGGCATCACCACCGCGGAGAACTTGGTTCTCCGGGGCTCGGGCGCGGGCGACGCCGGAGCGCTCCAGAGTGTCAGTGGCGCCAACACGGTCACCGGCAGCATCACCATCGATGCCGGTGCGCCGGGAATCACGCGGGTGGGGGCGGCATCGGGGGCGAGCCTGAGCATCGACGGGGACGTGACGGCCAGCACCGGAAAGGAGTTCTGGATCGTGGGGGCGGGAAGCACGGCGGTCGCGGGCAAGATCATTGCCCCGGCGCCATTTGTGAAATTCGGAGGCGGGACAGCAACGCTCTCAGGTGACAACGAATTGTCCGCAAACAAGTATGTGCGGGAAGGGACGGTGGTGCTTTCCAACAACAACGCGTTCGGCAGCTCGGGCACGACCGAACTCGGGTGGCTTGATGGGACGCACAACGAGCAGGCGGCCGAGTTGCGGATCGGGAACGGGGTAAACCACGCGGGCAAAGTTGTCGCCGGCTACATCAGCAACGGCCTGACCGTTACGCTGAGCGCGGCCGGTGCATCGGCGGCCGAGATGAGTGGAACTCTGGACTTGGCCCACAATTTGACAGCGAATGCCGGAAGCGGCGCCGCGCTGACGATCAGCGGAGCAGTCACCAACGGCGGTGGTATCATCAAGACCGGCTCGGGCACCGTAAGCTTTTCAGGCACAGAGGCCAACACCTACACAGGTGCGACCGTGGTCAGCGATGGAACGCTGCAACTCGGGAAGACAGCGGGCACCCAAGCCATTGCCGGAAGCGTCACGGTCAACAGCGGCGCGGTTCTGCTCATTTCCGCCAGCAACCAGATCGTCGATGATTCGGTTGTCACGCTCTCTGGAGGCACGATCCTTCGCGGCTCGGGCGTCTCGGAAGCCATGGGCAACCTGACGCTGACAACGGGATCGACTTTGGATTACGGCGCGGGCTCGATCGGCACGTTGTCCTTCGGAACTTACACGCCTGGCAGCCTGCTGACGGTGAGCAATTTCTTGGACGGCAACGTCCTGACATTCAAGTCGGACCTGACATCGACGATCAACACGGGCAGTCTTTTCAGTTTCGACAATGCATTCAGCTACAATTGGAATGAAGGCAGCGGCACGTTCACCATCACGGCCATTCCCGAGAGCTCCACGGTGGTGGTGGCCATCACCTTGGCCGGTATGCTCCTGTGGCCGACGGCCCGCTGTCTGCTGAGGGACTCCAACAGAGTGCTCGGAGGCTGCGTGCGTCGGTCAAAAGTCGCTTCGACCGGTGCTGCCGCTCGGGTGCAACCCGAACGGCAAATTGCATAAGAGCGCCGGGTTTGCACGGTGTTTTTTTCATGGCAGCCGAGACCTCTGCCGCGACTGCCAACAGGGAGCACTGCAGCACGGTGTGCGATGGCCATCGAATTGGTTGATTTCCGCCAAAGCTGCCCGCTTTTTCAGCTTTGGTGTTGTTGCCGACTTCCAGCCGAAGGTCCCTGCTTCCGGCCCCCTGTCTCAACCCACTGCCGGATTTCCTGGATTGTCTTGCTTCCGCAATTACGCTGCTGGGCGAGTTCCTTGAAAAGCTCGCAGCGCTGAGCGTCACTCTTGGTGGTAATTCCCAGCCGAGCAAGGGTATTTGCGGCTCTGGTTGAGAGTTGGCTTAGCTCCGACGAAGAGTCGAAGCACTGCGTGCTGCGTCGGTATCGCTTCAACATCATCGAGACAGCTTGTGGCGTGATGCTGCTGCGGGAAGCGATCTCAAGGAGCGTGTATCCAAGCCCCCGGAGTATTGCGATCTCTCGCACCTTGTAGGGGATGGACTCAATGGGCATTGTCGCGTTCGGGTATGCCTGCATAACGGGTTGAATCCCGGCAGATTCCTCATCGTTGTTGGTCATGATGTCGTTGGGTTCCTCAGCGGCCACGTCGACGAGGTCAGTCTTTGCCGACGACGATTATTCCATCGCGTTGGCGGCTCGGTATCCAACCCCAGCCGAACCTGTCACTCTTGATCCATTCGACATGACCATCGGCAAAGAGGGTGTTTGCGCCGCCATCGTGTCGATCGCCCACCCAAGTCATTGCCCCGCCCCAGCTGCTTATCTGGTAGTCGAATTGACCGTCCCCATTGGAATCGCTCACCATGACGAGTTTGGAGGGATCCGTGCATTTCGCAGTGTTGAGCACGTTGTCGTCTGCGTGGCCGGGCATCACGGTGCTCCCGAACACCGTGTCGTGGTATCCGTATGAAAGGTTGCTGTAGGCCTCGTCGTCGGGGCCAAGCTGTTTTAACTTGGGCACTGATTTGTTCGCCGGACAGCAGAAGATGTCGGCGTTTTGCTTAAGCCGAGCTGCCCACCCGCTTGTCGAGGGCTCCGTGAGGCCGAGCTTTTCCGCGACCATCAGATACCAAGTAGTGTGATTCCAATTTTCGTCTCTCCCATCCAGAAAAGGGAAGTAGCCGGCCCCCAGAACGGGAGGGCCATCGGCAACGACCAGTTGAATGCCAGCGCCGATCTGCCGGAGGTTTGCTGCACATTTGGCCCTGTGGGACGACTCGATCATACGGCTGTATGTGGGTAGGCCGATGCCGATGAGCACGGCGACTATGGCAACGCTCACGAGCAGCTCCATAAGGCTGAAGCCGATGTGGGGGCTGCCGTGGGTGTGTGTGGGGGCCTTCATGGGACTCCGCCAGCTTAACGAAGCTGCTAAAATCCAGACAATGGCAGTGTATTAGAAAAAGTGACAAAGCTGTAATATCAGGTGAGCAAATTTGTACGCTGAATTTGGCCAAGTGGCGGCAATTGAGTCCTCGAAAGAAACAGGTCGTCAATAAGTTACCATGATCATTGGCTGGTGCTCGGGTGGTAAGCGCCACATGAATCACGAACTATCAATCGGGGGGTCGACATGAAGTGCCTTGGTGGCAGAGTTGGCTGGTCCAATCGGCTCAGCATCGCGTGGAAGGCGTTGCTGGCCAATTCATGCCAAGGCTGCTGGACCGTGGTGAGGGGAGGTGACACAAGGGTCGCAAACTTCACATCATCGAACCCGACGACACGAACTTGCTCAGGCACACGGATGTTGCCTTCGTGAAGCCGTCGCAGCAGCAGTGCCGCTGTATGATCATTGGCACAGAGGAATGCATCGGGCAATGGGGAGATGAGGTTGCGCACAAACCGTTTGTCCGACAAATCCCCGATTTGCACGGCAAGCGGTTCCACGCTTACTCGTCGGTGCCGCAGGGCTTCATGCATTCCGGAGATGCGCATTTCTACGGTTGGTGCCGAATGAGGCCGAGCCACGTAACAGAGCCTTTGGCAGCCCAGCTTCAGCAGGTGCTCCGCGACCAAGTATCCCCCTAGAAAATTATCCACGCCCACCAAATCGAAATCGCTGCGGGTTGGAAACACGGTGACATCGCGATCAAGGAGAACCACCGAGATGCCGGCTTCTCGCAGCTTGATGGCGAGTTCCCGGTTGGTGGCCTCCTTTTCTGGCATGAGTTCGAATGGCGCAAAAAAGACTCCGCTGACACCTTGGTTGATAAACTGCTGGCAGAGCTCGGCGGCATACTTTGCTCCCGATTCGGCTTTTGGTTTGATCTTGGAAATCGCATCCCAAGCCAAGGTATAATCATTGACCCTTGCCAGACTGGCAATTTCTCCTCCGATCAGCTGGAATATCTCGGTGTTTCCCAAGTCTGGCATCAAAAGTGCCAGCAATCGCTTCGCGCGGAGGCGGCTTGTTTCATCGCGCACCTTTGCATACGTTCCTGATCCCGCGCGTCGTTCGACGAAACCCTCGTCTTGCAACAGGCGCAGCGCTCGCGCCACCGTCGGTCGTGAAACTTTGTATCGGCGGACCAGTTGTGCCTCGCTCGGCATCCGCCCCTCATCGCCGTAGCGACCGGCCAGAAGTTCTCCGCGCACTTCGCGGGCGATCTCCTCATAGCGCCGGCCAGTTGGGGGTGGGGTGCTGTCCATTTTTCGCTGTCAGGTTTGTCCATAGCATGGCTCGCGATCGCTGCAAATTGCTATTTGCAGGTTGGGGCGGGGGCGTCGCGGATAGAGCTACAGGATCTTGCCGTATCCTTACGCCTGATGGCGAAGCAGTAATGACAAGTTTACGAATCGTTAAAGCCAGCAAAATGACAATACTGCTAGTCTTTCCTTGCGGGCGGGGAGGCGGTGAAGAAGCCTCCTTGCAAGCAAAAGCTCCCCCCGCATGTCGACATCCCCCCAAGATTCGTCCTCCCTGCCTGCCGCCCACGGCCGTGTCACCGCCAGTGTAATCCAAGGCACGATCATTGCTGCCTTGGGCGGACTGCTGTTCGGTTTCGATACAGCAGTGATTTCCGGCACCACAGAAGCGCTCAACTCGGTTTTTCAGCTCACGGCTCAGACTTTGGGCTTCACCGTCGCGGTTGCCCTAATTGGCACAGTGATCGGGTCCATCATTGTTGGCAAACCGGTGGACGCGTTTGGCCGCAAGAAGATGCTGCTGCTTATTGCACTCTTGTATTTTGTGTCTGCTATCGGGTGCGCGGTGGCAGAGAGCTGGATTGTGTTGGTGGTCGCAAGATTCGTGGGGGGGCTGGGTGTCGGTGCGGCATCGGTGGTTGCGCCGATGTATATTGCAGAGATCGCCCCGGGGAGCGCTCGTGGGCGACTGGTTGCCATAAACCAACTCAACGTGGTGGCGGGCATCCTTCTCGCATTCCTCTCCAACTACGTCCTTTCGCTGTATGTCGGCGCCGACTGGGCTTGGAGGGCAATGTTGGGGATCGAGGCGATTCCCGCTGCAGTGTTCTTCTTTCTGATCTTCACCATACCCGAGAGCCCTCGGTGGCTGGTGAAGAAGGGGCTGGTTGAGAACGCGAGAGACGTCCTCGAGAAGTTGGGTGTCGTGGATACCGCAGCTAAGATTGCGGAGATCAAGCAGTCCCTTGATGGCAATGGCGGCAAGCAGGATGCGCTTTTCCAGCGCCGATACTCCAAATCCGTATTGCTGGTGATCGCCATCGCCATGTTCAACCAGTTGGCTGGAATCAACGCGCTGATGTATTACGCGCCGAAGATCTTCATGATGGCCGGAGCTGCAGTGGACTCGGCATTGTTCCAAGCGGTTCTTGTTGGAGGAACCAACTTCGTCTTCACCGCCCTGGCCCTGTTGGTCATCGATCGTTTTGGACGGCGCATCCTCATGTTGATCGGCTCTCTCGGGCTCATCGTCACACTTTCGGTGGTGGCTTGGCAGTTCTCACTTGGCGGCGCCGCAAACGGCTCGATCGTTTTGATCGCGCTGCTGGTTTACATCGCATTCTTCGCCTTCTCCCAAGGGGCTTGTATCTGGGTTTTCATCTCGGAGGTGTTTCCAAACACCGTTCGCGCGAAGGGGCAGGCTTTGGGAAGCTTCACTCATTGGTTCATGGCTGCCGCGGTTTCGTGGTCCTTCCCGGTGGTGGCTGCAGCCTCTGGGGCATGGGCATTCGGCTTCTTCGCCGGGATGATGGTGCTGCAGCTTCTCTGGGTGATTTTCCTAATGCCTGAAACCAAAGGCGGCTCCCTTGAAGACATCGAGCGGCGTCTGGGGCACGGTTGAGACGGAAGCGATTGGTGGCTGCCCCATGGATACCAGCGCAAAACACTCGCCCACCAACCGACCACGAGTCGTCGGTGTCGGGGAACTGCTTTGGGATCTGTTGCCCACGGGGCGTCAGATGGGGGGGGCACCAGCCAATTTCATCTATCATGCGCGTTCGCTGGGGGCCGATGCTCACCTCCTCAGCAGAGTCGGAACAGACGCGTTGGGCGTGGAGATATTGGGAAAAATCGAGGCACTCGGTCTGCCAACGGCTGGAATTCAGACGGACCCCACAAGGCCTACGGGGACAGTTGCGGTGGAACTGGCTGCTGATGGCCAGCCGATATTCAACATCCACGACAACGCCGCTTGGGACAACATCCAATTGGATGACGCTGCGCAGGCGCTGGTTTCCACCGCGGATGCCATATATTTCGGGTCTTTGGCCCAGCGATCACACACTTCGAGTGCCACAATCCGGGCCCTCCTGAGCATTGTTCCGTCTGGAGCATTGAGGGTGTTTGATGCAAATCTCCGGCAGGAGTTTTTCTCGCGCGAGCTTCTCCACGATTCACTCAGCTCGGCCAACGTCCTGAAAATCAACGAGGCGGAGTTGGACATCATGGCCGGGTTGTTCTTGTTGGGAAGATCACGGGAGGAGCAGCTGACTGAGTTGGTGAGACGCTACAATTTCCTGCTTGTTGCATGCACCCGCGGGGCCGAGGGCAGCATTCTTTGCGATGGTCGTCGGCTTTGTCGGGGTGGCGGATGCCATGTGGTAGTGCAAGACACGATCGGGGCCGGAGACTCCTTCACTGCGGCCATGACCATGGGGCTGTTGTGCAACCTGAGCATGGAGGAGATAAGCGAACTCGCCAATGGAGTGGCGGCTCACGTTTCTTCGCAACGGGGAGCAACGCCAGGTATGCCTCCGCGGTTTCGCAATCAGCTCCAACAGCATGCCAAGGAGGTGTGTTATGCCTCGTAGGCCATCGTTTCTCGGAACGCCGGCAGGTCTCTCGATCATCTTGGCTGGAAGCATGGTCGCTGCTTCGGCCATTTGCGTATTCGCGCAGGATGCGGCTTATCAAGAGCGGTTCAGACCGCAATTCCATTTCACGCCCGAACGCAATTGGATGAACGATCCCAATGGGATGGTGTTCTGGGATGGGGAATACCATCTGTTCTATCAATACAATCCCTTTGGTGACAAATGGGGCCATATGAGCTGGGCGCACGCCGTAAGCCGCGACTTGGTTCGTTGGGAGCACCTCCCGCTCGCGCTTCCGGAGGATGGCGACATCATGATTTTCTCCGGCTCTGCCGTAGTCGATACAAAGAACACGAGTGGTTTTGGCAACGATGCGCTCGTGGCCATCTACACCGGTCACAACGAGAAGGCCAAGGAGCAGGATCAGCGGCTGGCCTACAGCACTGACCGGGGACGAACATGGACCCAATTCCCGGGAAATCCCGTATTGAAGATCGGAGCGGCGGATTTTCGCGATCCGAAGGTGGCTTGGCATGAGCCCACAGGCAAATGGATCATGGTTGTTGCGATGGCTACAGAGAAGAAGATCAGGTTTTACGGTTCGCCAAATCTCAAGGATTGGGCAATGCTGAGCGAGTTCGGTCCAGCAGGAGCCACCGGCGGTCTTTGGGAGTGCCCGGATCTCTTTGAGTTGCCCGTTGCTGGCGGGGAGTCGAAGTGGGTGCTGATCGTGAATCTCAATCCCGGGGCGATCGCGGGCGGTTCGGGCTGTCAGTATTTTGTCGGTGAGTTCGACGGGAAAAGCTTCCGTTCCGAGTATCCGGCCGTGGGGGCGCCGCATTCGCAAGGAGAATCCGGGATGAGCCATGGGGTTGTTTTGGCTGAGTTTGAGGACTTCAACTACGTTGGCTGGACCGCGACGGAAGGCGAAGCGTTCAAGGGGGGGGCGGTGCATCCTGAGCCATCCAGTGATGTGCGGGGATTCGAAGGACAAGGATTGGCAGACAGCTTTGGGGGAGCAGATGAGCATCAGGGGGTGCTCGTTTCGCAAGAGTTCCAGATCGAAGCTGACCACATAAGCTTCTTGATCGGCGGAGGGAATTACCCGGATTTGATGGGGCTCAACCTCGTTGTGGATGGCAAGGTTGTGCGAACGGCCACTGGGAACAACAGTCCGGTGCTGGTGCCCATGACATGGGATGTGTCAGAACTTCGCGGGAAAACCGCCCATCTCGAAGTTTTCGATCGTTTTGACGGAACAGATTGGGGACATATTCTTGTCGACCACATCGTCATGGGGGAGGAGCCGCCTTCCCCGCAGTCGGATGGTCCCGCACTTTGGGCCGACTATGGCAGGGATTTCTACGCTGCGGTGACTTGGTCTGATATACCCCGGACTGACGGCCGTCGCATCATGCTTGGGTGGATGAGCAACTGGGACTATGCAGACAAGGTTCCGACCACCCCTTGGCGGGGAGTGATGACTGTTCCGCGCACACTTGGTCTTGTCGACACGCGCGACGGCATCCGTCTGACCCAGCAGCCCGTGGTGGAATTGCAGGGCCTGTGGGAAGGCCAGCCCAAATCCTTCCCGGGAGGCTCATTTGCCGACGCTGCAAGCTGGCTGGCTTCCCAGCGGGATCTCTCCGAATTGCTGGATGTGGAAATGCAGCTCTCTGGTGTCTCAGGTGCGAACCCGTTCGAAGTTTCGATACAAACGGGAAATGGTGAGGCGACCGTGATCGGAGTCGACGCCGGCGCAGGAAAGATCTTCGTGGACAGGGCGAAGTCGGGGGCGTCGGGATTTCACCCCTCCTTCGCCAACCGCACGGAGGCGCCTCTTCACCTGAATGGTGGCAAATTGAAGATTCGGTGGCTGCTCGATACTTCCTCCCTTGAGGTGTTTGTCCAAGACGGCCTGTCCGTTTTGACCAATTTGATTTTTCCTGCACCGGGTCCAAGATCGATCGCCATTGCATCAAACGGCGGGTCGGCACCCCGCGTCGATCAGATTGAGATTCATCAGCTTTCCTCAAGCTGGGCTTCAACGAGATAGAGAATCTCCCTTCATCCGAGATCAACCCCACATCCCAAACAAACCGACTATGAAAACGACAAACACCATGAAGATTACAGTTCACGCGTCCAGAGCCTTGGCGTTGTGCATGGCTATTGCGGCGCTTGTTGGTTCAGCAAACGCACAAGCGATCCTCCTTCACCAGTGGATGCTTGATAACGACACGACCGGCTACAACGACACTGTTGGGGGTGCGGACTTGTCGCAGAATGTCAGCACCTCGACGGCGTTTCAAGTGCCGGGAAGTCCTGTGAACACCACCTCAATGGAGTTGGCCTATGTTGATCCCGGTCCCGCCACCCAGATCTACAGCAGTGCCGGACAGTCTGGGAGCAGCTTCGGATTCTCCTTTTGGGTCAATCCGGTTTTTCTGGCCCCGTTCAATAACTTCATAGGAAAAGAGACAACCGCCACCAACCGTCCGGATTGGGCGTCGGTCGCTTGGCAGGTCCATCTTCTTGATGACATCGGCGGGTTTTCCAACTTGGAGTTCGTGGTTCGTGGGGATGACACCTTCTCGGATTTTGTCGGGGTGGTGGCAACAACCAACACCCCGTTCAAGATCGGAGGCGACCAAGCCGATGTTTGGATCAACATTGCCGGTGGTTATGACGTCGGGACTGGAGCGTTGAGTCTGTTTGTCAACGGGCTCGGATACACTGCGGGGGGGGGCGCGGGAGCCAGTTTGGACAGCACGGCCCCATTCTTTGCCGGCACCGGGTTCAACGGTGCCTACGTGGATCCTGTGACGTATTCTGCCGGCACCCGGATGTGGGACTTGAGGTTTTATGATTCCCCGCTGACTCAATCGGAGGTTGATGGCATCATTGCCGCGGTGCCCGAGCCCGGGACTTGGGCGTTGCTGGCAATAGGGATGGGGGTTCTCGCATTGGTGACACGCAGGCGCGTGGCCCAAACGCAGGGAGCCCATCATCAGCGGGGCCACATGGATCGGCTCGCGAAAGTGAGCGAAGCATCTTCGACGTGTGGTTTGCTTCGATGATGGACCCGGCAGGGAATCCATGGCCTCTACTAACCCCCATCGCTGCATGGCAGATCAAGGCGGTGGCACTGAGCATTGTTGCGCTGTTCGGGGGCACCGCAAGCGGCTTCGCAGCTTACGATGAGCCCTATCGACCCCAGTATCATTTTTCGGCCAAGCGGGGTTGGATCGGTGATCCGGACGGGCTCGTCCGCTACAACGGGCTCTACCACCTCTTCTGGTGGGGGCATGCGGTTTCCGACGATTTGGTCTTCTGGAGGCAACTCCCTTATCCGATGAGAGGTGACGACGGTTCGTTTGTCTATTTCAGCGGTTCTGTGGTGATTGATCACAGTAACTCAAGTGGTTTTGGGACCGGCGGCTTGCCCCCGTGGGTGGCCATTTACACGGCTCATCGAAAGTCGGATAATTTTGATGAGCAGAGCATCTCGTTCAGTGCCGATGGGAGCTACTTCGACTACTATCCCAAGAACCCCGTCCTTAGTTTGGGGGGTATGCCGTGCAGGGATCCCGATGTGTTTTGGCATGAGGAATCCGCACGCTGGATCATGCTGGTGGTCGCCCCCGAGAAGCGCAAGATTCTCTTCTACTCCTCTGCGGATCTCAAATCATGGGACTACCTGAGCGAGTTCGGTCCGATGGGGGCACGAGCGGGGAACTGGGAGGTTCCCAACCTGCTCCGGCTGAGGAAGGAGGAGGATCCCTCGAGCTGGCAGTGGGTGCTGGTGTGCAGCATGGGGCCGAACAAGATCCAGTATTTTCCCGGCGAATTCGACGGCAAGCAGTTCTCGATCGACAACCGAACGTGGGAGTTCCTTGAGTCGGGTATCGGGCTCCCGGGTAAGGTGTATGCTGACTTTGAGTCTGTTGAAGCCATGGACGGCTGGACGGCGGAAGGGGCCGCGTTTCAATCGCCAGCTTCAAGTCGAGTGGATCGCATCTCGGGCCATCTTGGCCGCGGGCTTGTGCGCTCGAACGTTTCTGGCAGCAGCTATGTAGGGCGACTCGTCTCTCCCGAGTTCACCATCACGCATCCCAACATCAATTTTCTGCTGGCTGGCGGCGGCAAACTTGGAGAGGTGGCGGTGAATTTGATCATCGATGGCAAACCTGTCCGGTCTTCCAAACCAGACAGCCCGGAAGCCATGAAGTGGAGGGGGTGGAATGTATCCGAGCTGGTTGGAAAGACCGCCACGATCGAAATACTCGACCGCAGCGAGGAACGAGGATTCGTTGCGGTCGATCATATCATGTTTTCCGACACCTTGATTGATACGGGGCGGGAGCAGGCGAGTTGGGTGGACTGGGGCCACGACTTCTATGCAGCTAGAGCTTGGCGTGATGCGGACAGGGATGATCCTGAAGAATATTGGATCGGATGGATGGGCAACTGGGAGTATGCCAACGATGTTCCCACCTCGTGGGGGAGGGGGGTCCAGTCGATTCCACGGGAATTGTCCATTAAGGCCTCCCCGCGCGGGGGGCAGATCCGGCAGCGTCCGCTAACGGCGCTCCAACAACTCCGGCAAAAGGGTTATGAATCCGGCCCGTTGGAAATTTCAGGAACGATGGCGGTTCCGGAGTTCACACCCGAATTGAACGCGTATGAGATTGAAGCGGTGTTCGATCTCAATGATGCTGCGGGGCGCTTCGGGTTGAACCTTTGTGTCGGGGGAAGGCAGAAAGTTGTCGTTGGCTACGATGCCTCGGCACGGAATGTGTTTGTTGACCGCAGGGAATCCGGGGACGTTTCGTTCAATCAGGCCTTTCCATCCGTTGTCGCGGCTCCCCTCTTCGCGCAGTCCAAGGAGCTCAAACTGCGCATCTTCGTGGACCAATCCTCGGTGGAGGTTTTTGTCAACGATGGCGAGGCTGTCCTGACATCGCTCATTTTCCACGACTCCGAGGGGGTGGGTGTGCAGCTTTTTTCAAGCGACGGCCCTGCGAAATTGCAGAACTTGAAAGCATGGTCATTGCGGTCGATATGGGCAGCAAGGAATTGACATGGCGACTCCATCCAGAATGTGTCGGTTGCCTCGGCTCTTGAGAGTTACCGGAATTCATCTCATTGCAGCCTCCGTGCTGTTGGTGGGAGTGCTGACGACGGGAACAGCAAGCGGTGCAGCGTTGCTGGCGCGTTGGAATCTGAACGAGCCCGTCTCTCCGTATGCCGGTTCCGGGGTTTCTGCGCCGCAAATGGAGCACGATGCGGACACAGCACCTCCGGCAACAGGCGCCGGATACGAGGGGGGCGCAGTGCGGCTGCTTTTCAACGCCTCCGCGGGTGGATCCACCCGGCTGGTGGCCGAGGGCGACATCCTCAAGGCCGATAGCTTTGGGTTCTCGATCTGGATCAGACCTGTGGATTTGAAGGCCGGTGACAGCATTATTGCCAAAGAGATTCCCACGACCACGGGGGAAGGTTTTGCCCGCATGGGCTGGCAGCTATGCATCGGGCAAAGCGACGGATCCGGCACCGCCCCTTTGGAGTTGATTGTCCGTGGCGGAGACCGGATCAATGGTGACTTCTTTGGTTCAGTTCTCAGCGCTGTGAAGTTTCCGCTCTCCGCAGCTTCGGGCACTTGGTTCCATGTGGCGGGCGGGTATGATGCCGTCACCGGTCAATTGAGTCTGGTGGTCAACGGGGTTGCGGCGTCATCACAGGGCAGCCCGGGAGCGGTGAACTCGCAACTTGGTCGCCTCAGCATCGGTTCTGTGCGCAACGGCGAAGACCTTGTAGCCTATGCTGCGTTGGCCTACCTCGACGATCTGCGGATTTACGATGGACCTCTGGCTGCGGCCGAAATCGAGGCATTGATGGCCAGTCCTGACCCGTCCCCCCCGCTTCTCGCTTGGTGGAAGTTTGGGGAGCAGGCGCCACCGTATGCCGATTCTGGAGGACGGGGAATAGAACTGATCTTGGATGAGGAGACGTCGCTTCCGCTTTCTGGGATCGGCATCAACGGTCCGGCGGTCCGCTTGCACTATGACGGCGGCGTCGGTGTGTCCACCCGGTTGAGCGCCAACAGCGAGGTGCTGCAGACGGACAGTTTCGGCTTCTCGTTCTGGATAAACCCCGTGAGCATCAATCCAAGGGACAATCTTCTCGCCAAGCAGATGGCGGCGCAGGAGGGAGAACCTGCGACACGCGTGGCTTGGCAGGTTCGGCTTGGTGAAGACAATGGGGCGGGGGAATCACGTGTGGAGTTTGTGGTCAGGGGATCAAACCGTGCCCAAGAAGTGGAGTTCGGAAAAGCCGTCTCATCCGTCCCGATCCCGTTGCAGGCTGGCAGCGCCAAGTGGTATCACATAGCCGGAGGCTACGACTCTGCGAGCGGAAGGTTGGCGCTTTATGTCAATGGTGTCGAAACCCTGGTGGAAGGAATTCCTGGTGCATATTGCTCCGATGGAAGTCCGCTTGATGTTGGCACAGTGCGAAACGGGGGCGGATTCGTCGCTTACAGTGCGTCAACGCTTTTTGATGACCTGCAAATTTACGGCGCCCTGCTCAACGCCAAGGATGTTGCCACGCTGCTCGGCAGCCCTGGCATCAGTGTCTCAAGTTCCATGCGCCCCCGGTTTCCCGCGAACCTCATCGCGCATTGGAGTTTTGATGAGCCCCAGCAGCCTTACCGCAGCGAGGAGGGAAGCGCATTGTCGCTCCAGCAGGACTTTGTCACCGCGGTTGCTCCGAAGGTGACAGGGGTCAGCGGGGATGGCCTCCAGCTGCGCTGGGACGAAGCTGCGGGAATATCCACCCGGCTGTTTTCCTCGGATGCTTCCCTTCAGAGGAACACATTTGGATTTTCATTCTGGCTGCGACCGACGTGGCTATCTCCGTTCGAGAGCATCATTTCGAAGGAAACCTCTCCGACCGGCGGAGCCGACTTCGCGAAAGTTTCTTGGCAGGTGCAGGTTGGCGAGGACGATGGTTCTGGGATGGCCCCCCTTCAGTTCATCGTTCGTGGCTCGGATCGCTCCCAGACAAGCTTCTTCG
The DNA here is from genome assembly GCA_014879535.1 of Chthoniobacterales bacterium. Lineage (GTDB taxonomy): Bacteria > Verrucomicrobiota > Verrucomicrobiia > Chthoniobacterales > JACTMZ01 > JACTMZ01. The sequence goes on along the minus strand of JACSRX010000079.1, from coordinate 36,573 downwards.
GCGCTGTGCTCTCGGGTGTGGTATTGCCATTGCGAAGCAACATGTCGGAATGGATTCATGTTGCTGGTGGCTACGATGCCGACACCGGTGCCCTCAGCCTCATCGTCAACGGCGTTGAAGCTTGGGTGCAGGGGCGGCCGGGTGCAAACAACTCGGACGGCAGCTGGCTGAGCGTGGGTTCCGTGCGCAATGGGATCGATTTTGTCGGCTACTCGGCCATTGCGGACATTGATGAATTGCAGATCTTTGACGGCCCCGTTTCGCTTTATGAGGAGGCCTGCCTGAGAAAATTCCCCGGGCTGAGGCTTACCAAGCGTTTTGCGGTCACGTCGCTTGAGCGACGTCATGGTGATGTTCACGAGATCACATTCAACTCGGTGAATGGTTGGTATTACTACATCGATGCTTCGACCGACCTTGCCACCTACAAGCCAGTCAGCTTGGTTGTCGGCAAAGGTGAGACCACGACTATCGCTGTGTCCAAAGCGATGCTTGATGCCGCACTCGGAGGCGCAGAACGTCCGAAACTGTTCTTTCGGGTGAGGGCTGTGCTCGAGGATCCATTCACCCTCAGTCTCGGCCTTCCGCCGGCCACGATCCTGCCCTTCTACAATTCCGAAATGTATGTCCCCCAATACCACTTCTCTTTCGAGCACGCGAACGTGGGCGATCCGAACGGTGTCATTCGCTATCAAGGCAAATACCACATATTCACTTGGGACCACGCGGTCTCGACAAATTTGCTGACTTGGTCGCCCGTTGGTTGGCCGATGCGTGACATCTCCGAAGATGCGGGATTTTGGACGGGTTCTGTCGTGGTGGATTTGGAAAACACCAGCGGATTCGGCCTCCCCGGAGGGCTCCCGCCAATGGTTGCGATCTATACCATCCACGACAACACCACCCATCAGGAAAGCGTGGGTATCGCCTACAGCACCGACCATCTCAACTTCTACAACTTCACCGGCAATCCTGTTGTGGAGCAGACTGGCGAATTGACGTTTCGCGATCCGGATGTGTTCTGGGACGCAGCGCGCAACCGGTGGTTCATGGCGGTTGCACGATCCGAGAAACAGGCGGTCGCCTTCTACTCATCCGACGACCTCAAGGCATGGGAGCCGGTTGGGCTGTTCAATGCCGACTTCGCCAATGATCTCAATGGAAACCGCGCCACAAGGGTAGGTGCGCGGAATGAGATTTGGGAAGTCCCCGGCATGGTTGAAGTGCCGATCAGAGGTGGGGGCAACCAGAAGAAATGGCTGCTCTTCGTGGGTGCGGGCACCGACAAGGTCCAGTATTACATTGGCGATTTTGACGGCTCGAAGTTCACAATCGACCCTGCCACATGGAATTACCTGCGCTACGGAACGGGGCTCGAGGGGGAGGTGTTTGCCGACTTTGAACAAGACCACTGGAATGGCTGGACTCCTGCGGGCGATGCGTTCGGTTGGGAGCCGGTGCCGTTTTGGTGGAATCGCCCCGCGTTCGGCTATTTGGGAGATCGCCTTGCAAGCACGTATTCGCACGATCCATCGTATGCTCCCGGCATCCAGGACTTCCGCACGGGAAGCCTGATTTCCCCCCCCTTTCTTGTTTCGCGCAATTGCATCAATTTCCTGATCGGCGGGGGCAATCATCCCGATCTGACCTGCATCAACTTGGTTGTTGACGGCCAAGTGGTGCGTTCGACGACCGGAGATAACTCCGACTCGCTCAAATGGGCTGGGTGGGATGTCTCGGAGTTCAAGGGCAGGGCGGCACACATCGAGATCGTTGACCACGAGACAGGCGAATGGGGGCGCATCTACGTGGATCAGATCATGTTTTCCGACGTTCTGACGGACACGGGCAAGGAGCATGCCAACTGGGTTGACTGCGGCTCCGATTTCTTTGCGCCCAAAGTCGTGCGGGACTATGACGGGGTCGAGACCGATGTCCGGTGGATTGCTTGGATTGGAAGCTGGCTTTATGAGCAGGACCGCCCAAATCCGGAAACTTGGGGAAAGGGGGCACAGACGATTTTCCGCAAACTCCAATTGGCCGCATCCCCCAAGGGGTATCAGCTCGTGCAGCAACCGGATCAGGGCCTGCAGTTACTTCGTGGACCGGTGGTCAACGTCACCCCCCGAACCGTCAATGAAACGGAAACACTCGCCGAATTTCAGCCGCAGACTAACACCTATGAGATTGAGGTTGAGTTCGATTTGGCGGCCGTGACTGGCAACCAGTTCGGTGTGAATCTTTGTGTTCAGGAGGACTGGCCCCAACGCGTTGTTGTCGGCTATGACAGGCTGGCTTCAAACCTATACCTCGATAGGACCTCGTCCGGTTTTGTCACCTTCGGCCCGGGATTCCAATCTGTCGTCCGCGCCCCCTACAAGCCAGCAGGCAATGTGCTCGGACTTCGCATTTTCGTAGACCAATCGTCCATCGAGGTGTTCACGAAGGATGGCGAGCGGGTGATGACATCCCAAATTTATCCCCATACCGGGGGGACAAAAGTGCAGTTGTTTTCTTCGGGAGGTTCGGCCGCGTTGAAGCGCATGAGGGGTTGGGTGCTGCGATCAATCTGGTAGCTGCAGGCCACCTGGTAAGCTCCGCTGTGGCCTACGGCCTGCGCTCCAGTTCGCGCTGGCCTGGTTTCCATCAACCACCAAACAATAACCCTACCTGCAGACTCTCATTCCATTGTGTCCAGTCGCAGGGGTCGGATCAGAGCCGCTCTACTGCTGAGCTAACCGCGCGGAATGTCACTCGCCGAAAAATTCCGGGCGGATTCCACGCTGTGCCGCCGACTTTGAGACGAATGAGGATTGACCGGGATCTTTGGAAAATGTCCGCCCTGTGATCAAGTCCCAACCAAACGGGGGGAGGAACGGTGCGCAAGGCGAGTCATCCCATGACAGGACGAAGAGATGGGGATTCCGCCGTCGTTGCGGACTGATGGATCTGTGCCGAAAAATTCCATTGACATTCCACGCGGATCTGGGATGGTAATGCGAGATTACATTATGATAATCAATTCATTATTAGTTCAGACTTTTCTTCAGCGAGCCGCTTTCGCACCGGTTTGGGCTCTTTTTTTTGCCGATGAATGATAATGCAAGCTCGAATTCGATATTCAACTGAGAATCGTTCAGCCTTCACCTTGATCGAACTCTTGGTCGTGGTCGCGATTGTCGCTGTGCTTGTGGCAATTGCGGTGCCGGCCGTGGCCGGGGCCTTGGAGGGAGCGCAGCGGACGCGCTGCGCGGCGAACATGAAAGCGATCGGAGCCGGGTTGCTGCTCTATGCGGCCGATCACGGCGGCAGGCTGCCGGGAACCACCCATAGCGGGACCAATTACTGGATCGATGAGTTGCGCGGGGTGCTGGGGACGAACTACGACCGGGTCAGGATCTCGCCCCGGGACCCCAAGGGTCCGCAGCGGCTCGCCCAAGGGGGGACGAGCTACGTGATGAATGCACGGGTGAATCCCGAGGCCTTCGCCGACGAATTCGGCGGAATCGACCCCTCGCAGGCCGTCTTCGACAACCTCAACCGCATCGCCGAACCCTCGCAGGTGATCCTCCTGTTCCTCTCCTCGACCAACAAGGGAACCGCTCCTTCGGAGGATCACATTTGCGGCGACATCACATCCTGGGACGGCTTCCGCCGCGAGACTTGGCCCGACGCCTACGGGGGGAATGACGGGGGCGACGGTGAGAGCGGGGCTTCCAACTATCTTTTCGCCGACGGGCATGTGGCCGTCATTCCCGCCGCGACAATCAAGGGCCGGATCGAGGCGGGTGAAGACGTCTCGGTGAGCTACAAATGAAGGGGGCTTTTCTGGCCATGTTCGTTGTCGCCGCTTTGGGTTCGCTCGCGCGCGGGCAGACCAACATCGCCGTGCTGGTCAGCAGCACGGCGGGAACCTCGGCCCCGTCGGTGGGTCCGGGCTATGCCGTCGTCACCACGGCGCACGTGGACATCAACGTGAGCTACAACCCGACGAACAGGACGTTCTCGCTCGGTTTTCGCAACGATGACAACGGGTCCCAGTTCGCCGGGACCAATGCCGTGGCCTATGCCGTGACCAACCAGCGGACGACCGTGCCCGCGGGAAGCCAGTGGGCGTTCCTCGGACCGGAGGGGGGGACGTTCTGGTCGTTCCCGGCGAGCCTCTCGAGCGCGACGAACAAGAAATCACTCTACCTCGGGTTCTCCGGCTACGGGGTGGCCGCGGGCACATTCACCGGAACCGGCGGCGGACGCTTCAACCTCCGGGTGGATTCCATCGAGAACCTGACCACTCCCGGCGGGGGGCAGTTCTACGGCTACGAGACTTCCGGAGGAAACCCCGTCTTCCGCCTGTCCTCAACGAACGCCTACACCAACGACTTTTCCCTTCCGGCCGGCGGACATTCGCACATCAACCTCGCCTTCACCGCCCCGGGCATGTTCCGCGTCTGGCTGGTGGCCAGCGGCACGCTCCTTGCCACGGGCGAGACGGTCGAAAGCGAACCTCTTCCGCTGTATTTCGGGATCGAACAATGGGAGATTCCCTCCGGTCCCGCCACCTACATCGCGTGGCGTGACACGGAATTCACCGCCGGGCAGATCGCGGACCCGCTGGTGAGCGGACCCGCGGCCGATCCGGACGCCGACGGTTTCTCCAATCTCGAGGAATACGCCTTCGGCGGCGAGCCCCTGGTTCCCGACGCCCGGGTTCTCCAGCCGGACCTTCAGCGCGGCAGCGGGTGGCCGGTGTTGACCACGCGGACCCGGACCAGCGCCGCCGACCTGACTTGGTCCATCCAAGCTGCAACCAACCTCACGCCCGGGACCGGCTCATGGTCCACCAATGGCATCACGCAGGTCGGATCTCCCCGCCCCATCCCCGGACTGCCGGGAATGGTCGAAGTCGATTACGAACTCGGCAGCCTGACCGGCGGAACAGGGTTTGGCCGCGTCAAAGTCAGCTCCCCATAGAAGCTTCCGGGCCGTCTCCTGACGTCCCGACCCGTAAAAACAACCAACAGAAAACACACACCAAATGAAGAAACAGATAATCGCTTTGGCGATGATGGCAGGCTTGGGATTCACCTCCGGGGCCCGGGCTCAGGGAACCATTTCCACCGGGCACGCCGACATTTTCGGCCTTGGCTTTTTCGCTCCCGATGAGCTGGAACTGCTGATCCACGCGGAGGATGGAATGGACGAGGTCGAACTTGATCCGGCCCTGACGACGATCCAAGTCAATGCGGGCGGCTATGTGCTGCGTCCCCCAGGCGCATCATTCGATTTCCTCGGAGCCTCCGGCACGTCGCTGTGGATCCTTCCTCAGTCCGAGACCGAGGCGTCCAACCGCGGAGTGCTTTTTGCGGGCATTGGCACGGAAGAGGTTGACCCGGTCGAATGGGGCTTCGGCAATCCCATCACCATCACCCTCCTGAACATTGTCAGCGCTCCCGCGGGCGGGAATTTCTTCCTCTGGAAGGACGATGAGTTCGGGGAGCCGACGCAGTTCATGAACAGCACGGATCTCGGAACCTACAATTCGGTGGCACAGGATGCCGGCGGGCACGAGCACTACAACTGGGGCTTCACCGCCGAGGGTATCTACGAGATCGAGTTCGAGGCCACGGGCACACCGGACGGCGGCTCGCCGTTGAGTTCGGGCGTGCAGACCTACACCTTCAACGTCGTCCCCGAGCCCTCAACCTACGCGTTGCTGGGTCTCAGTGCCGGTGCGCTCGCGCTCCTGCGCTGGCGCAAGCGCAGCCGTCAAAGCTGACCGACGCAACATGGTCTGTCGGGCGGGGGGCCTTCGCGCCTCCCGCTCCCGGAGGGGCACAGGGCACAGTTTTGTAACGCACCGAGACAGCGGTATCTCTTGGATCGGGGAGAGGGGATACCTAAAGTGGATGGGCCATGGAGCCATCCATGGCCAGCAGGGTTTAAAATCCCCCAATTTCTTTATTGATTCAATAAAGTATATCATGAATGCTTTCCCTCGGAATCATCAAGTGGACATTCGATCAAATCTGACTTGCAACCACCAAACATGATTAAACAACTAAAGTTAATGCGCCTCCATCGCGCGTATTTTGAAAACTCTCGAAAGCGATTTGTTGCGGGGGTTTTCATTGCCGGGATGCTGGTTCATGTGGCAGCCGGAGAAACGACGGATGGCGTGAAGTCTTCCGGCAAAAACGTGGTTGCGGATTCCGAGCCGACGCCGCTTGCGGCGTGGTGGAATGGCAAGAGCCTTTCCGGGGATTGGTTCGGTGCGAAGCCGTATGTGGAGGACCGCGGTCTCACGATCCAAGGCAGCTGGGCGGGTGCCTATTTCGGCATTCTTGACAGCGAGAACGGTTCGGGGAACGCCTTTTCCCAGCATCTGACCTTCAATGCCAATTTGGATTTTTTCAAGCTCACGGGGAGTCGCGCCTTGAAGGGACTGACGGCTTTCAGCGAGGGGCGCTGGCGTGATCCGGGCTACGACGCGAATCCCAACAACGAGGTCGAGGCGAGTTCGCTGTTCAATCCCTCTCGTTATGTGGGCGGTGCCGGCTGGCGGTTGATGTCCTTCGGTCTTAGCTACACGACGCCGGAGCTTTTCGGTGCAGAGGATTTCCTGACGCTCACGGGCGGATGGATCCAGCCGCAGAAGGAGTTTGTCGAGCAGCCCTTGGCGCGGCTCTTCGTCAACAACGCCATGGCGAGCGCGGAAGGCCTGGGGGGCAACATTCCCTTCGGGTCGAGTTATTCCACGTGGGGGGGGACGATCGAGGTCAAGCCCGTGGTTTGGCAATACACCAAGGCGGGGCTGTTCATGACGTTCCCCGACGCGACCTCCCCGGGCAACCATGGCCTGATGTTCCAGGGCCTCGGCTCCGATCCCTCGCAGAACGGGTTGTTTTTCATGGGGGAAACCGGTGTCACTCCGGAGATCGGTGCGTCCAAGCTCCCGGGGCGCTACGCATTCGGCGGATATTTTTACGGCGACAACACCGCGCAGACGGGGACGGACAGATACGCGTTCTACTGGCAGGCGGACCAGATGCTTTTCCGCGAGGCCTCCACCGATCCTGACAGGCCTTCGCCGCAGGGGTTGCGGGTGTTCAGCCTGTTCACCCTCGCGCCGAACGAACGCGGCATCACTTATCCTTTCTACATGCAGGGCGGCCTGGTTTACGAGGGGCCCATTCCCGGACGCGACCGGGACCAGTTGATTGTCGGCACCGCATTCGGCCGATACAGTGACCAGACCCGGCAGAATGCCGATGCCAAGGGCAATCCGGGGCCGGAAACGACGACGCTCATCGAGGCGGGTTACCGGATCAAATTGAACGGGTGGTCGTTCGTGCAGCCGTTCGCCCAATACATCGTCCAACCCAACGGCACGACCGCCGTGGCCGATGCCGCCATCCTCGGCGTTTTTCTCGGCGTTGATTTCTGACCCCGCATTTCACCATCCATCCTCATGAAAAAACTGACCCAAGCCTTCATCCGTCCGCGCCTTCTTGCCGCGGCATTGGTCTTCGCAACCGGCGCCCCGTTGTCCGCCGCGACATCGCTGCTCAACGTCTCCTACGATCCGACGCGTGAATTTTACACCGAGTTCAACCGGGAATTCGCGCGGCATTGGAAGGAGGTGAAGGGCGACGACATCACCATCAGCCAGTCGCACGGAGGCTCCGGCAAGCAGGCGCGCTCGGTCATTGACGGCCTCGATGCCGATGTGGTCACGCTCGCCCTCGCCTACGACATCGATGTCATCGCGGAGAAGGGGGGGCTGCTGCCGGTGGATTGGCAGACGCGGCTGCCTCACAACAGCTCGCCCTACACCTCGACGATCGTTTTCCTCGTGCGCAAGGGAAACCCCAAGGGGATCAAGGACTGGGAGGATCTGGTCAAGGAGGGTGTGGCGGTGATCACGCCGAATCCGAAGACCTCGGGCGGCGCGCGGTGGAACTACCTCGCGGCTTATGCCTACGCGCTCAAGGCGAACGGCGGGGACGATGCCAGGGCGCGCGAGTTCATCGGGCGCCTTTACAAGAATGTTCCGGTGCTCGACACCGGCGCGCGAGGTGCGACCACGACGTTCGCCCAGCGCAAGATCGGTGACGTGTTCCTTTCGTGGGAAAACGAAGCGCACTTGGCGCTCAAGGAATACCCCGGGGAATTCGAGATCATCACCCCGTCGCTGAGCATTCTTGCCGAGCCCCCGGTCGCCGTGGTTGACAAGGTCGCGGATCGCAAGGGCACTCGAGAAGCGGCCCAGGCCTATCTCGAATACCTCTACACACCGGCGGGTCAGGAAATCGCCGGGCGTCACTTTTACCGTCCCATCGATCCCGAGGTTGCCAAGAAGTATGCGGACATCTTCACGCCGATCGAGCTCGTCACCATCGCCGATTTCGGCGGATGGGCGAAGGCGCAGAAGGAGCACTTCGAAGACGGCGGAGTTTTCGACCAGATCTTCCAAGCCCGGGGGCGCTGAGTTTCCTGCGGCGACAGCAACCACCGAACATCCCAAACAGCATCATGAGCAAATACCATCCCACCATCACGGAGACCATCGGCAAAACCCCGCTGGTCCGTCTGCAACGGCTCGGTAAGGACTTGGAGGCCACGGTCCTCATCAAAGGCGAATTCGGGAATCCACTGGGCAGCGTGAAGGACCGCATCGGCCGCGCCATGATCGAGGCTGCGGAGAAGGAGGGTATCCTCAAGCCCGGCACGACCATCATCGAGCCAACTTCCGGGAACACGGGGATCGCACTTGCCTTTGTTGCCGCCGCCAAGGGCTACCGTCTGATTCTCACGATGCCGGAGAGCATGAGCATCGAGCGCCGCATGCTCCTCGCGCTGCTCGGAGCCGAGCTCGTGCTGACTCCGGCGGCCGAGGGGATGAAAGGCGCGATTGCGCGGGCGCGCCAGTTGCATGAGGAGATTCCGGATTCGTGGGTTCCGCAGCAGTTCGAGAATCCGGCGAACCCCGAGATCCACCGCCGCACCACGGCGGAGGAGATCTGGGACGACACCGACGGCGCCGTGGACATTCTCGTCTCGGCGGTCGGAACGGGTGGAACCATCACCGGCGTGGGCGAAGTGATCAAATCGCGCAAGCCGGGATTCCAAGCCATCGCCGTCGAGCCTGCCGACTCGCCGGTCATCACCCAGACGCGCAACGGTGAGCCCCTCAAGCCGGGGCCGCATAAAATCCAAGGAACCGGCGCGGGTTTCGTTCCGAAGAACCTCAACCTTGGGATTGTCGATGATGTCGTCATGGTTACGAATGACGACGCGCTCGACACGGCGCGCCGTCTGGCCGCCGAGGAGGGCATCCTTGCCGGCATCTCGACCGGGGCCAATGTGTGGGCGGCGCTGCAGGTGGCGGCCCGACCCGAAAACAAGGGCAAGGTCATCGTCACGATCGGCTGCAGCACGGGCGAGCGCTATCTCAGCACCGCGTTGGCCGAGCCCGCACGGGAAAAACTCGCAGCGGCGACACCCGCAAAATCCGCGTGAACATGAGGGGGTTCATTCCGGCATTGCTTGCGGCGGTGACGGCGGGCTCCGTCGCCACCGCGGCTCCGGAGAAGCTGCTCAATGTCTCCTACGACGTCTCACGCGAGCTCTACAAGGATTTCAACGGGGCATTCGTGGAGCATTGGAAAAGACAGACGGGCAACGAAGTGGTCATCGACGTCTCCCATGGCGGATCAAGCAAGCAGGCCCGCGCGGTGGCGGACGGACTCGAAGCGGATGTCGTCACCATGAACCAGGAGACCGATGTGAACCTTCTCGCTTCCCAAGGCCTTGTTTCCGCGGATTGGAAGCAGCAGTTCCCCGACAACAGTTCGCCCTACACCTCGACGATTGTTTTCCTCGTGCGAAAGGGAAACCCGAAGGGCATCCGCGATTGGGGCGATCTGGTGAAGGGTGATGTTCAGGTCATCGTGCCGAACCCCAAGACCTCGGGCAACGGGCGTTATTCCTATCTCGCCGCATGGGCGTGGGCCAAGGAACAGCCGGGTGGCGGTGATGCGACGGCGCAGCAGTTTGTTGCAGATCTTTTCCGCCGTGTGCCCGTGCTTGATACCGGCGGTCGCGCGGCGAGCACCACGTTCATCGAGCGGGGGATCGGCGACGTGCTGCTCACGTTCGAGAGCGAGGTTCTGCAGATCACCGGCCAATTCAGCCCGGACAAGTTCGATGTCGTGACGCCTTCCGTGAGCATCCTTGCGGAGTTCCCGGTGGCGGTGGTTTCCGCCGTGGTGGACAAGCGTGGCACACGGCCGGCAGCCACGGAATACCTGAGATACCTGTGGAGCGACGAGGGCCAGAGGATCATCGTGAAGCATTACCTGCGTCCCCGTGACATGGAACTCCTCGCTTCGAACCGGGCGATTTTCCCCGACGTGAAGCTCGTGGCTGTCGAGGAAGCCTTCGGCGGGTGGAGCGAGGCGCAGAAGGAACATTTCAATGACGGGGGCATTTTCGACCGGATCTCTCAGCCGGGCGCGCGGAAGCCCTGATATGGGCGGTGATGCCATCGAATACGGGGTGATCACCCCGAACGATCTTCACCGGCTGCTGCAGGGGGCCGGGGCGCTGCAGTTGATCGACGTGCGCATGCCGGAGGAGTTTGCGGAGGTTCATGTCAGTGCAGCAATCAATCTTCCGCTCGACCGGGTCCAGGGCGGGGGGGGCACGGGGGACTTTGAATGGAGGAAGGAGGAGCCGGTTTACATTCTGTGCCGCAGCGGGCGTCGGGCAATGACGGCCGCCGGAGAGTTTGCTGCTGCGGGCTTCCGCGAGGTGTTCATTGTCGAGGGTGGCACGGAAGGGTGGATCGAAGCGGGATTTCCGGTGATCGAGGAGGGTTCCCCCGTTGCTGGCGCACGAGCTTCGAACCCGCTAAACAGGCGGGCATCATGAGCAAACGCCGCGATCTCCTGGAGCCCATCCTCGCATCCTACCGCGAGATGGGGGGCATCAATCACCTCGACTGTGCCAATCTTCCTTCCAAGCGCGCGATCTCCCAGCTCTGCGACGACCTCTTGCACCTGCTCTTTCCGGGATTCTTTTCGGACGAGGCTGTATCCATCGAGGAACTGCCCGAGGCGGCGCAGGAAATCATCGATCAGGTGGCCGACCGTCTCGAATCCGAGATCGCCGTGAGTTTGCGCATGCGTGATGGAGAGAAGCGAAGCGAAGCGGAACTGGGCGGGGATGCAGCAGCCATCACGGAGCGATTCGTCCGCGGGGTTCCCGGGGTGAGGGCGCTCCTGCGCACGGACGTCGAGGCGGCCTATGCGGGCGACCCTGCGGCACGCAGCCTTGAGGAAATCGTGCTCGCCTATCCCGGCCTCGAAGCCATCGCGATCCAACGCAGTGCCCACCTGCTCTACCGCGAGGATGTTCCACTCATCCCGCGCATGATGACCGAGTGGGCGCATTCGCGCACCGGCATCGACATCCACCCCGGCGCGCGGATCGGCTCGCACTTCTTCATCGACCACGGCACCGGCGTCGTGGTTGGCGAGACATGCGAGATCGGCAACCGGGTCAAGCTCTACCACGGGGTGACACTGGGGGCGCGAAGCTTCCAGAAGGATGACACCGGGCAGATCGTCAAGGGGCTCAAGCGCCACCCGCAGGTCGGGGACGACGTTGTCATCTACCCCAACGGCATCATTCTCGGAGGGGACACCGTCATCGGCGCGCGCAGCACGATCGGGGCGAATGTCTTCCTCATGAAAAGTGTGGAGCCGGATTCGCTGCTTGTGCGGGGGGAACAGGTCCAGACCACGATGGACAAGCGGAGCGGAAAAATATCTTCCGTCACCGTGCAGATGCACGAGGACGAAATCGACTTCATCATTTGACCATGTCCGGGACATTCAACCGCCGCCATTTGGAGGCATTCGACCAAGGGCAGCCCGGGGGCGGCGAGGTTGCACGCGGGATCGCGACAGCCATGTTGGAAACACGCCGCTCATCCGGTTGAGGCATTTTCGGAGGCCACCGGGTGCGAGATCCTCGGAAAAGCTGAATGGATGAATCCCGGCGGATCGGTCAAGGGCCGCACGGCTTGGGGTATCATCCATCACCGCGGCGGAAGAATCCGGCGCCCTGCACCTAGGGGACACCATCGTCGAAGGGACGGCCGGCATCGGTCCCACCGTCATCGGTGGCGCTCGGGGGACGCGTCGGCGCATTCGTTGCCGCTGAGGGAACCGGCGGCACCTTGGCGGGCACGGGGAGTTTCCTGCGCGAACAAAATGAGGACATTGCGCTGGTCTGCCCCGATCCCCTCGGTGCGGCGATGTGGTCGTGGTTCACCAAGAACCTCGAGGATCTGCGCGTGACCACTGCCTATCGCATTCCCGATCAGGAGGCGCTTTCCATCATCTATCAATTGCGCGACGAGGAAGGGCTCTTTCTCGGGCTTTCTTCCGGCATCAATGTTGCCGGGGCGCTTCGTTTCGCCCGTGAGCGTCGGCCGGGCCAGACAATCGTTACGGTTCTTTGCGACAGCGGCGCGAAATACCAGTCGAAGATTTACAATCCGCGGTGGCTTTCCGCCCACGGACTCGACCCCCGCGTCCGGCTCACGCTCTGAGCTGCAAACTGCGCGCCAAAAAAATTCAAAAAGGCCTTGACGCTTCAAGGCGTCATCCTTAGTTTCGGCTTTAAATAACGACTTAATAAGACGTGATTATGTCGGCCGCCGATGCGGCCGGGCACAATCGAGCAACACTCCACGAACCATGCGAACATTCCCCTACTTTCGAGCCGTGGCCCCCCTCGTGACGGCCGTTGGTCTATTCTGGTCCGACACGGGTCAGGCAGCCAAAGTCCCTCCACCGCAGGCGGGTGATGTCTTTCTCGGAGTGCGAGTAACCGGCGGGCAAGGAGCTGGCGAATCCTATCTGGTCAATCTCGGCCCCTATTCCCAATTCACCAACGGCGGTTCCGTCAACTTGAGCGCTCTCGGCAACCTCGGCGCCGACTTGTCCGGGAAGTATGGCGATGACTGGCACACGCGTGAGGATTTGTCTTGGGGGATTTTCGGTCGTTCGGGGGCCACGGTGACAACGCTGTTCTGCTCGAAGCACCGACCCTCCACGGAAGTGCAGAGCACTCCTTGGCCGAGTTTGGGGACTCCCGCGCGTGACTCGACGGGGAGCCAGATCTCAGCGGTCTGGGAGGGATCCATCGGAAGCTATTACTATCTCGAAGCGACAACCAACAGCCCGGTTGCAGCCTTCCAGCCGAACTCCACCCTGGCTTCGAGCTATGAAAAGCAGGTTGCCACGCTTGGCACCACGGATTTCGGAAGCCTCAGCCAATGGACCAGCATCGAGGCGAACTTTGAGAACGGTGTTGATGGGGCGATCCTTGACCTTTACCGCATCGGGAGCACCGGCGTTACCAGCCCGGGATACTTCAAGATCAGCGCCGCCGGCGTGGTGACATTCACTCCCTCGGGAGGAGGGGGCGGCACCCCGACTCTCACGGTCAACGGTTCGTTGACAGCCTTCTCCACCACCCAGGGCACACCATCCTTCCCGCAGACATTCACTGTTTCCGGGAGCAACCTCACCGCGACCGTCGCTGTCTCTCCGCCCTCAGGATTCGAGGTTTCCACGGATGGCATCGGTTACCACAGCCAAGTGACATTGACTACGTCGTCGGGCTCTCTGGCACCTTCTACGGTTTATGTCCGGGTGGCTGCCTCGGCTTCGGTGGGTGCGCTGGGGGGCAACATTTCCGTGGCCAGCAGCGGGGCGACGACTCAAAGTGTGCCAGTCAGCGCGACGGTGGATTCTGTTTTTCAAACGTGGGCCTCCTCCTATGGCCTCTCCGGGACGAACGCTCTTGGCACCGCTGATCCGGATTCGGACGGTTTTGCTAACGGATTGGAATTTTCCTTCGGCACACCCCCGAACGCCGGGAATGCGGCTCTCTTCAAGTCGGAAAAGTCGCAGGGCGGCGTGCTGTTCACCTTTCTGGCCCGTGCGGCCAACGAGGTGAGTTACCAGGTGCTTGCCACGCCCAACCTCGGTTCCCCGGGGGCATGGACCAATGCGGGCGTGACCATCACCAACGGTCCCGCCACGCCCACGCCGCCAGAAGGATACACGCGCAAGCAGTTCACCGTGCCTGCCACCGGCAAGCAGTTCTTCCGCATCGAAGCAACGATCCTCAATCCCTGACACAGGGGCCGCGCACCAACCAAAACGGCATGAACTTGCGAACAACCAAGCGATGTAGAACCGCGCGATAAATAACGACCATATAAAGCGTTATTAATCGCCGTGCGGATTCTTGAACTCTCCGCATCTGCCTTCGTCATCCGGCAACCAAACCACAAACCCGACCTTTCAAATCCAACCAAATCTACTTGTGAAAACTCATACCATCATCAGATACCTTGCGGCGCTCCTACTGGGCGCCGTCCACCATGCATCGGCAGCCGTTGTGCCGGACCCCGCGCCGGGAGACTTGTTCCTCGGATTCCGTGTGTCCGGAGGGCAGGGGGCCGGAGAATCCTACCTCGTCAATCTCGGCCAATATTCCGTTTTGGCGGGAATCACCCCCGGCGAAACGCTGCTCCTGAGCGGCTTGGGAAACATCGGCGCCGACCTGTCGGACAAATTCGGCAGTGACTGGATCACCCGAGACGATCTCTATTGGGGCGTTTTCGGGCGCTCCGGGGCCGTCGTGACCACGGTGTTTGCCTCAAGGGAACGCATTTCCCTGACCGAGCAGAGCACACCTTGGCCGAGTCTGGGGGCGCCGGCCCGGGACAACACGGGGGCGAATATCTCCGCTGTCTGGGAGGGCATCGGTGGCATCCGCAGCCGCGAGTCCACGACCAACAGCGCCGTGGCCACGTTCCAACCGAGTTCCACGGAAGCTTCCAGCTACAACAAGCAGGTCGCCACGCCGGGCACGACGGATTTCGGCACGCTCAGCCAGTGGTCAAGCATCGAGGGGAGCTTCGACAACGGAACCGCCGGAACCGCCCTCGATCTCTACCGCATCGGCAGCACGGGCGTCACCTATGCCGGGTATTTCACCATTGATGATTCCGCGGCCTTGTCCTTCACGGCCGTGCCGGAGCCATCCACCTATGTCCTGATCGGATTCGGTATCGTCTCCTTCCTTGCTTGGAGACTGGCTGGCCGGCGGCGGCAAAGCACCCCATGAATTCGACGAAATCCAACAACAAGCACACAAACCTCAATCCCAAAACTACCAAAAGAAAGACAACCCAAATGAAAACACTGAAAATCCTTGCGGCGGGCCTGCTGCTGCTGGCTACGGCCAGCCTCACCCAAGCCCAGACCGTCATACGCATCGTCGCATCGAACGGCGACCGGACGGCGACCCAGACTGCCATCTCGAAACTTCTGGCCCCCGGCTGGGTGTTTCGCGGCATCAATGGCAACACCTCGTCCTCGGGAGCCCTGAATATCGCCACCGGCGCCAACTTCGGTGCATGGAAGGGCACCTACGCGGGGCAATCCGTCGTCATCAAGGTCTCCTTTTCGGGGGCTTTGGCGGGCGTCGCGGCAGTGGCCGGCAACACCGACCAACGGTTCGTGGCCACGGATGGCACGGGAACGGGAGCGGTGCCGAATCCTCTGACTGCCACGGATCCGGCGGACTACGAGGTGGCAAAGGCCGACTTCGGGTTCTCGACCAACTTCCAGACCACGTCGCCATTCCTCGGCGAGTTCGAGGGAGTGACTTACAGCCCGATCATTGAGGAGATTGTCGGCGTCTCGCCGCTCGGCTTCTATGCGAGCCCCGGCTTTCCCGGGGACAACATCACCACCCAACTGGCCCAACTGCTCTACACCACGGGCAGCCTTCCTGTGGCGTTGTTCACAGGAAATTTCGCCAGCGACGTGAACAAGGTCGTCTATGCCATCGGGCGCAACACCGATGCCGGCCAGCGTTTCGGCGCCTACACCGAAATAGGGCTGGGCACGAGCACGCCGGTGCGGGTGTGGCAGCCTGCGATCACGGGTCAGACGACCTCCAGCGGTGTCACCTACGGAGGCACGGCCAACAGCCATGTGCTCTGGCCTGCGGAGACCGTGAGCGGCATTTTCAGCGGCTTGGGCAGCGGTGGCTACAATTCCGGCGCGAACCTTGCACCGATCCTCACCGTGACGCTGGGACCGGACGCCTACAGGGGCAAGTTCGTCGAGGACGAAGAGGTGGACTACCTGTATCCGGCGGCCACAGCGGGCTACTACATCGGCTACCTCACACCCGGCGACGCCAACACCCGAGTGGTCGGCGGCGTGGTCCCTGAGGCCAATCGCGGGAAGGCCCTCAAATACAACGGTGTCGAACTGACAGACGACAATGTCCGCAACGGCAAATACACGGCGTGGCTTTACAACCGCATCCTCAAGCCGCTCTCAGGCTTGACGGGTTTGAAGCTGACCTTCGCCGACGCGTTGCGCGATCAGATCAAGAATGTCGACGCCATTGCCGGTGGCGGCCTCTTCGATGACTCAACCTTCAAGGTTCAGCGCTTCACCGACGGCGGTCTCGTCGTGCCGAAGGACTGAGTCTTCGCAACTTGCTGATCTTGCCTCCGGTGGTCCCTCATCTTGGGGGTGTAGGGAGGGGAGGCAGGAAGGCGGCAAGCCGGCGGGAACCCGCCGGCTTGTTCCGCTTTTTGTCAGACCAAAGCTTTTGATTTGACCACACGCAACCGATGCGGAAGGCCCTCGTGTTTATTGTTGCCGCGGTGCTGCTGGGCGCCGGCGTTCTTGTCTTTACAGGCCGCCCGGAACTTGAGCGGCAGCAGGCGGGCTCCGCTGCGATGTCCGTGGAAGGCGGGCGATCTGCCAGTGGTGAAGAGGATGCATGGCTGCCGTCAAGGATTCCGGGTCCATCGGCTCATGAGCAGAAAGTGGCCCGACCGGGCGTCGAGACTTCGGCTGTGCCCTCGTCGAATGGGCGCAGGCCAGGCATGCACAACAGACAGGCTGCAGGCATAGGTAGGACTTCATCATCTGCAAGGAAGGCTGGGCGACCGGGCATCCTGGGAGCTTCCGGCGGTGCGACAGCCATTGGGGGTGGTGCCCCGGCCAGAAGCTCCGCCGCGGGCATCGGATTTTCGGAGGCCATCGAGTCGGGCCCGAGGGAGTCCGCGTCGTCGAGTGACCGGGCTCTCAATCCACAGGCTCCCGGCAACACGTTTGATGGTGGTCAAGGCCACCGAATCGCGCTGGATGGCGTGTTGCGGAACCCTGATGGCTCGCTGGCTGCGCTGGATATGCTTGTTGTCCCTGCGGCCGCACCAGCGCGTCCGCATCGCTGGGGGTTCAGTTACGAGGAGGAACTTTTCCGGACGAAATGGGGGTGGGCGGCCGCCAACAGGGCACGCGAGGAAATGTCCGCTGCGGCGCGCACGGAGCACTGAGGGCCTCTCTGCTTTTCAGATTTGCGGGGTTTTGAGGCCGAGGATGAACTGGTTGATTTTGTGGAGAAGCAGGGGGTTGTTCCTCACCGCAAAGGCGATTTCCTCCACGCGCTCGTTCGGCCGGTGCACATCGAGCGTTGCGAGGCCCGGACGGGTGCGTGCTTGGTGGGCCGCGGAGACGGACCCCGTTCCCACGGCCTCGACGGATCCGTCGAGCAGGAGACCGATGCCCTCCTCGAGCGAATTCACTCCGAGGATTGCGCTCCTGTGTTGAAGGTGCTTCAGCGCATGCGCGTGGGCCGCGGAGCCCGGGACCACGGCGATGCGGTGGATGTCGGCGTAGTCTTGGATGGACGGCTTGTTGCGGTCCAAGACCAGGACCGATCGCCGGACTTCCGCATGCGGTTCCGACCACATGGAGTCCCGGCCTTTGAGTTTGGAGATCCCCGCCGCGGCGATGTCGAAGGCATCATCTCCGACCCGGTCCCACAATCCTTCGAAGGGTTGGAGCGTGAAGTTCAGTGTCCAATCTTCGCTCTCCGCAAACTTCGAGAGCAATTCGATTTCGGAACCGGCAAGCTTTCCCTCCTTGCGGTAGGCAAACGGCGGAAAGCCCGCAAAGATGCCAACATGAAGGACGCCTCGGCGGAGCGTCGGGCTATCCGAGTCGACAAAGAAAATCCAGGCCCCGGCTCGGACGGCCGAAAGCTCCCCTGAAAGTCGTGGACAGGGTGGCTGGTCGGGATGTGCTCGTGCTCATGTCAGAACGCTTTATACTTTACTGACTCAGTAATGTCAATTCATTGGCTTCGATGTTCAGGGAGAATTTTTTGGTATTTGCAGATTTTCCTTAAGAAAACCCCCGCCTGCGCGTTGGCTCGTGTGAAGCCATGCCTCCCGAGCAAATCATCGCCCAAGCGCTGGATCGGTATGAGCGTCCGCTGATCAGCTACGCTAGGGAAATCACCGGCGATCTGGAGGCGGCCCGCGACGCGGTGCAGGAAACGTTCCTCCGTCTCAGCCGCCAGAACGTCGCGGCGCTCGAACCACGGCTCACGCCGTGGCTTTTTTTCGTCTGCCGGAACTGCGCCCTCGACCATTGCCGCAAGGTGGTGCGTTTCCATCCCGATCCGCTCGACGAGGAGCGGCCCTCCGAGGATCCGTCGCCCGCGGCGGAGGCGATCGCGGCCGAGGATGGCGCCCGTTTGCGCCAGCTTGTGGCGCAGCTTCCCCGGACGCAGCGCGAGCTGGTGAAACTGAAGTTCGAGGCGGGGCTCAGCTACAAGGAAATGAGCGACGCCATGAAGATCAGCGTTTCGAATGTCGGCGTGCAGCTGCACGAGGCGATGCAGACCCTCCGGCGTCTCTGGAACCGTGAAACCTCCGAACCCGCCACACCATGAATGATCCCCGCATCACCGCCTATGCACTTGGCGAGCTGGAAGGCCGCGCGCGCGAGGAGTTCGAGCGCGAACTGGCCGCCTCCGACCTTTTGCAGAACGAACTCAACGAAACCCTGAACCTGGCCAAAGACCTTGGCTCCCTTCCCATGCCCACAGAACTCCTCGACCCGAAAGAACGCACGGCCCTGCTCCGGCAGTGCGCCGACCATCAATCCGCAGCCCGTCGCCATCGTCGCATCATCCGCTGGATCGTGCCCACCACCATCGCCGCCGCGGCGTGCCTGCTGCTTCTGCCATCGATTTTCCGGCCGGAAGATACGCTGCTCGCCCAGCGAGAAAACCCGGTGGCTGAAGTTCCGGGGCTTGCATCCGTGGCGCAGATCCCCGCCGAGGCGTCGTCTCCAGCGATTGCCAGGGCTGACGCGCCCCCGGCTCCGTCTTCCGCCCCCGTGCTGGCTTCGGCAGCGCCGCTGTCCGAGACTACCGAGCGGAGGATGGCTTCGGCGGGAGTCGATCAAGTGCAGAAATCAAAGATCGAAAGTTTGTCGCAAGGTTGGGGGAACGGGGGGGGCAGCGGCAGGGGAGGCGTTTCGAGATCCCGCCAAGTTGGCTTCGCCAACGACTCCGGGGCGTTGCTTGTCCGGCCCGGCGATTTCAACACCGAGGCCTACAATGCCACCCGTGAGAACGTCTTCCTTGCTGCGCAGGACAATCCGCTTTCCACGTTTTCCATCGATGTGGACACGGCCAGCTATTCGAACGTGCGGCGCTTTCTCCAGGGCGACCAACTGCCGCCCGCCGGGGCGATCCGCACCGAGGAGTTGCTCAATTACTTCCGCTACGACTATCCGCAGCCTGAAGGGTCCGCCCCGTTTTCGGTGACTGTGGCAGCCGCCCGCGCGCCATGGGACAGCCGCCGCGAACTGGTGCAGATCGGGCTCAAGGGGCGCGAGACACATGCCTCGGAGCGCGCGCCCGCCAATCTCGTCTTCCTCATCGACAGCTCCGGCTCGATGAATTCGCCCGACAAACTGCCATTGCTGCAGCGCAGCCTCCGCGCCCTCGTCGAGAATCTTTCCCCGAAGGACCGCGTGGCCGTCGTCGCCTATGCCGGTTCCTCCGGCCTCGTGCTTCCGTCCACACCGGGCACGAAGAAGCAGGAAATCATCGACGCCTTCACCAATCTTTCCGCAGGAGGCTCCACGCACGGTTCCGAGGGCATCAGGCTCGCCTACGAGGTGGCCCGGGAGAATTTCCTGAAGGAGGGAAGCAACCGCGTGATTCTCTGCACCGACGGGGATTTCAATGTCGGCGTCACCGACCAGAGCGAGCTTCAGCGCCTGATCGAGAAGGAGCGCGCGTCCGGCGTGTTCCTGTCGGTCCTCGGATTCGGCACCGGCAACCTCAAGGACTCCACGATGGAACTGCTCGCCGACAAGGGCAATGGCAACTACGCCTACATCGATTCCCTCACCGAAGGGCGCAAGGTGCTGGTCGAGGAAATGGGCTCGACGCTCTTCACCATTGCCAAGGACGTGAAAATCCAGGTCGAATTCAATCCCGCCCGCGTCGCGGGCTACCGCCTCATCGGCTACGAGAACCGCCTGCTGGCGAAGGAAGACTTCAACGACGACAAGAAGGATGCCGGCGAAATCGGCGAGGGACACACCGTCACCGCGCTCTATGAAATCATCCCGGCCGGTCAGGCAGTGCCCGGACAGCCCTCGGTTGATCCGTTGAAATACCGGAAGCCCGAGGGCGCAGTGTCGGCTTCTTCCGACGAGCTCTTGACCGTCAAACTCCGCTACAAGGCGCCCGACGGTGACAAGAGCGAGCTCCTCGAAGTTCCGTTCGGCGCGAAGGAGATTCCCGACTTCGGCAAAGCCTCGGACGACTTCCGCTTCGCCTCCGCCGTCGCGGCCTTCGGGATGAAGCTCCGCAACTCACCCGAGCAGGGGGACATTTCGTGGGATGACATCCAAAAAATCGCCCGCGGCTCGCTCGGCGAGGATGCCGGAAGCTATCGCGCGGAATTCCTCACGCTGATCGAGCGCGCGAAGGCCCTCGGAGCACCGCAGCAATAGGAGTCGCTTGGTTTCAGAGCGCGGCTTGGCGGTTGTCGCGCGGTTTGTCCTCGTCTTCCTCCCGACTGGAACCGCCTTCACCGCCGCCGTAGCCGAGGACCTCGACGGTGATGATGGAGGGCGCTTCCTCGACGCCGTCACGGCCGGCCGGTGCGGATTGCTGGACGAGTTGCTGCGCGGCGCTTGATGTGGCGCTGGTGGCGGAACTCGGGGCGACGCTCGGCGCGACGGATGCGGCCACCGGGGCGGTGGTGGGAACGCCGGCGGAGCCGCCGGCCACTTGGATGTTGTCCGCATTGAGCACCTGGTCGGCGGCGATGCTGAGGTTGCCCGAGACGCGGATGCCGGCGTCACCGGCATCGACCGTTCCCGTGGGGGCGATGAGATCGACGTCGCCGGGCTCGATGCCTGCCACGGTGGCGAGGACACCGATGCCGCCACCCGTGGCCAAGCCGGCAAGGTCGGTCTGCACGGTGGCGCTGGTCGGGTCGATGATCACGCGGGTGGGCGGGGCGCTTTGCACCGTCTTGGCGGAGGAACCGGCGGCGATGTCGCCGGAGGAGGACCAGAGGATCTGGTTGCCGCCGCGCAGTGTGAAGCTGCGGCCCACGCCGATGCCGATGTCTCCGTCGGTGAAGATGGAAATGTTGCCGCCGGTCTCGGTGATGATGCCGGGCGGGGTGGACGGATTGCCGATGATGCTGCTGGCAAGTTGCAGTCCGCCGCCGGGTGCGAAGATGGTGATGTCACCGCCGCTCTTGGTGCGGATGTCGCGTCCTCGCGTGAGGATGTCGCCTCGGTAAGGGCCGCCGGAGAAGAGGGTGGCGATGGCGGCGAAGCCGTCCTCGTAACTTCCGAGGCGGCCGGCATCGCGCAGCGCGAGGTAGAACACCTGGAGGGCGATCTGCTTCTGCTGGTCGGGCGTCAGGTCGTCGAAATCCCTGCCGCCGGTCTGAGCGGAAAGTTCGGAGAGCCAGCCGGCACCGTAGGGGCCCTTGACGTAGAGATTGATGAAGTTGTCGAAGTCGAGGTCGCTGCCGCCGAGTCCGGGCGCCGAGCCCAGGCCGGCGCCGACAAAAAGGCTGGCGCCGCCGAAGGGCAGGTAGGGATTGCGGGCGTTGCCGATGCTGGTGATACCTGTGCCGGTGCCGTTTCCATTGTCCGCCCCGGTGCCGAGGTCGAGTTTCCGTCCGGCGAGCACCTGCAGGCTGCCGGGCCCGCCGATCTGGATGTCGCCCGCGAGAGGACCGCGCGCTGCCAACGGAATGTTGCCGGCCGATGTGGCGGCGATGCGCAGGATGCTGCCGGCATTGTAGGCGAGGATGTTTCTGCCCGCGGACACCATGCTGATGTCGTCCTCGCGGACGTTCTGCAGGTAGAAGGCGATGTCCGAGATGTCGCGGCCCGCGAAGATGCGGGTGTATTTCGGCGAGAACAGGGACAGTCCCGAAATGTCGCCCGTGCGTGCGTAGAGTCGCACGGGCGCTTGGTCGGCTGCATGCAATGGGCCCGGGCCGTGCAGCGCGAGTTTGGTCTGCAGTGCGGTGCCCAGCGTGGCGCCGGATTCGAGGAATAGATTGTCGATGAATTTCAGGAACTCGCTTTGGGTGTTGACCGCTTGCCCCGCGGAGATCCCGGCGATGGTCTGGTAGCCGAACGGGCTCGACACCCCGGGGATCGAAGCCGGATTGGCGTCGGAGATGTTGATGCTCGAGGTGGCCCACGCCTTCGTGGAGCCGGTGCCCTGCATCGTGATCACACCGTCGGGCTGCAGGCCGTTGATGGCGCCGGCAGCGACCAGCTCGGCGGTTCCCAATGGTGAGGGGGCCAGGGTGATGTCGCCGACGAGATTGATGTCCCCGGCATAGGCGATGGCCTTGAGGATGGGCGGCATCACGGACAGAACCGTGCGGAACGGATCGGTGGCGCGCTCAGCAAGGCGCAGCCAGGGCTGGTAGAATGAGGAGCGCGTGTTTTGCGAGAACCCGAGCAATTGGCGTTCCGCCCAAGCCAGCAGCAGGGGTGTCGGTTCGAGGCTGTTGCCGCTGGCCGGCAGGGATGCGGACGTGCGCAGGGTGACCGAGCCCCCAAGCGACGCAATGTTGACGTAGCTTTCTGGCGAGTAGGTCGAGAAGTAGGTCTTATACCAGATGGTGTTGTTATAGCCCGCGGGCAGAAGGTGAGCGTTGGCTACCGGGCCGAGAAGGATGTTTCCACGGGCGCTGATGTCGAAACCTCCCTGGCCGAGGAACAATGTCGTGGGCAACCATGTCTCCGATGCGAGCGCGGCAGATCCAGTCAGAGCACCGAGCGACGGGGAGCGTGTGGGGTTGGTGATGATGTCGCGGCCCGCCGAAAGAATGCCCGTGCCGCGTTGCACGTAGTAAATGCCTGCATCGATGTCGCGTCCGGCACGGACGATGAGATCGCCGCCGCCGAGCTCCACGAGTTTCCCGGAATCCGGTTCGCCTTTGGACATGCGGCCGTTGGTGGGGAGGGCGGCGTTGACGTTGCGGATGTCCTGCCCCGCTTCGAGTGTGACGTTGCCGCCACCGAGCGCGCCGATATCGAAGAAGAAGTTGCTGAAGTCCACCCACCATGCTGTCGATGCGAAGTCGCCGGTGTCCGCGTTGCGGGCACGGCCGAATTCGCCGGTTTCCGGGTCCACGTAGCCCCGACGGTAGAGCCAGTTGGATGGCAGTTGCCGCACGGAGTCGTCCACGATCTGTCCCGAAATCTGCGTGACGCGGCGGATGTTCTCCTGAGCCCGGATGCTCAGGTCGCCGCCAGCCATGCTGAAATAGGCCGCATAACTCTGCTGGATGGCACCGAGGGCGAGAACTTGCTGCTGCGGCGGCCTGATGAGCGGGACATCGAAGGTGCCCCCGAGAGTGGGGTTGGGAACGCGCACGCCTGCAGTGTAGATGCTGGCGAACTGGTTGCGCAGCTGCACATCGCGGGCCGCCTTGATGGTGATATCGCCTGTGCCGGTGCGGATGACCTGATAACGGTTGTTGATGGCGGCAGCGGTGGTGGCGTTGGCACCCGCCGCGGTGCCGCTGAGGAGGATTTGCGGATAGAACTTGCCGAGCAGCAACGAGCCACTGCCCGCAGCAAGGCCAGCCAATGGGCGGACGCTGCGGAAGTCCGCTGCCCCAAGATCCGCGCCGGCCGAGAGTCGGAACGACCAAGACTGGTTGTTGAGCGGGAGGCTGAGATTGGGTGCCATGAGCGCGCTGAGCCAGAGTTGCTGGCCGGCAGGTGTGGAGGCGTCGAAGGGCGTGTCGGGACGGAATCCATCGCTGAGCGCGTTGAGCACCTCGATGTTGCCGGCTGCCCGCAGGGTGAGGACGCCGGGGGCCTGGTTCGGGCCGAAGCGGAAGTCCGCGAAGTTCCAATCCGCCGAGGTTTGCGACGCGCTGCCGAGAGCGGTCGAGGAGGCTGAGTCGGAGCCGATCCGAAGGTTGCCCGTGAGGTTGATGATCTCAACGCCGGGTGCGAGCACCAGAAGGTTGTGCAAATTCTGGGGATCGCTGCCAAGCAGGCGCAGAAGCATCGCGTCATGGTTGGCCGCCGAGAGGTAGGCAGTGGCGTCGTCGTAAACTCGGCGTTGGACCGTTCCGGCTGCAGGCAGTGCTCCAAGCGAGGTTCTCCATCCGGTGATGAGGCCGCCGGTGGAGGTCAGGTCGTAGAGGCGGTAACCCTCGACAAGGATGCTGGAGGCCCCCACCACGTCACCGCCAATCGGGGCGACGGCGAGGTCGGTGGAACCGGCAATCTGGGGGGCGCGGATGTGCAGCTTGCCGGAGAAGCGTCCGAAGTAAGCGCTGGTGCCGGGAGTGAATGCATCGCCTTCGATTTTTGAGCCGACCGAGAGGTCAATGGTCGATCCAGAGAGGATCTGCACCGAGCCGGGGCCGACGATGCCTCCGGTTTGCGCGCCGGCTTCGAGCTGCACCAGACCGCCCTTGCCGGCATTGCTGAAGTCCTCGCCCGAGGCATCGAGCACCGCACCGCCGCCTAGGATCATGTCGCCGTGTGCGGCGAGGGAGATTTCACCGCCCTGTTTTCCGGACGCGTCGATGAGGCCGGTGACGAGGACCGAGCCGCCGTCGGCCGAGAGACGGAAGGTGAGGGCGCGTGCTGTTCCGTCCAGCGCGACATCGCCGGTGCGGATGCGGAACTCCTGGCTTTCGGTGAAGGAGCCTGCCGTGAGCTGTGCGCCGAGGGCGGCGTAGGAGGGAAGTGCCGCGGTGTCGAGTGCGAACGAGCCTTGGCGGCTGTTTCCGGAACCGAGCAGGGTGCCCGCCGAAAGGAATGCGCCTTGGGGCGAACGTATGATCAACGTGCCCGCAGCGCCGCCTGCCTGATGCGAGGCGATGCTGAGAGCGGCGCCTGCATTGATGTTCACGTCGCCCGCGAGGGATTGCAGCTCGATGATGCCGCCGTCGGCGAACCGGATCAGGTCATAGAATTCCTGGCGGGTGCCTCCGACATCAAGGAGTCCATTGACCACGAGATCACCCGCGGTGGTCTTCGCGGAAAGCAGGCCGCTTGGCAGCAGGACGAGTCCTCCTAGGTCAAGGGATGCCCCGCTCAAGGCCAGGGTGGATCCGAGGCCCGCCCGGGTGATGTCGGCCTGTGCCCCCGTCCCCTCAACGGTGAACGCCCCGCCCGCATTGATGGCGCGATCCGCGCCGGATGCGCCGGTCAACAGCGGCGTCCTGATGGCGAGGGATTCCTGGACATTGAACGCCCCGCTACCTTCGCCGATGACGGTTCCGGATGCCCCCAAGCGGACGAGCTGGTAGCCTTCGACCCCGAGTTGGTTGGCGCCGAGGCGGATCGTTCTGCCCTCGAATGCGAGCGTGCCGGAAGTGCCGACGCCGCCAGCGGGTCCGCTGCCGCCCGAGGAATTGCCGAGGAGGATTTCATCCGCCACGAAGCGGGCCTCGCCGCCCGAGGTGTTGAAGCCGCGGATTTCGGGGGCGTTGAGGGCGAGTATGGACAACTCGGAGCCCCCGAAAGTGCCCGTGCCGTAGATGTCGATGGACGAATAGCCCGCGAGCGACAGCTTGTGGGCGGAACCGAGTTTCTGCAGGAGTGATCCCCCGAGGATGAGTCCGTCCGCGACTGGCAAGCCGGGGTTGTCGAGCTGCAGGCTGATCCTGCCGCTGCTGATCGAGTAGGCGACGGCGTCGAGCGATGTATTCGGGTTGATGGTCATTCCTGCCGACGAGTCGATCAGCAGCGCGGCACCGGAGAGCGAGGTCCCTGCGTTGATGGTGAGCTTGGGCGCCGTGGAAGCCGTGGTGCCCGTGCGGAGGATGGCGGCATCCTCGTCGCCGGAGACGCGGAGTGCGGTGCCGTCAGCCGTGAAAAGGAGCGTTTCCGCCGCGCCGCTGAGGGGGCCAGAGGATGAGATGGAAGATCCAGCTGCGAGGGTGAGTTCTGTTTTTGCTGTCAGCACCACGTCGCGGGCGGAGAGTGCGGAGCCTGCATTGTCAAGGGTCACCTTGCCCGAGAGCACCTCGACGGACGTGCCGTTTGTCCCGCGGATTCTGCGTCCGCCGACGAGGAGGCTTTCGACCTCGAAGCCCGAGAGCTTCTCGGAACTGAGGGCGATGGCCCCGGCCACGGGTGTCCCGCCGGTGTTGATGACGATGTCGCGCGGAGAACTGATGTCCATCGCCCCGCCGCGTCCGCGTCCGGCGGGCTGCGCAATGACATCGCCGAGCAGGGTCATGGTATTTGCCGCCTGCAGGAGAAGATAGCCGGAATCACGGGGAAGCCGCTGCGCGTCGATGTTCAGCTCCGACGCGGCGCGCGCGAGGAAGGAGCTGGCGGTGATCACCTCGTATTTGGCCCGGTTGTTGACGACATCCGCGGAGGCGACCTCGAAATGTTCCGAGATGGTCGAGATCGTGCGCGAGGAGTTGAGACCGTTGAAGCGGTAGCCCGAGACAATGCTGGCGCCCTCGGCCGTCTCGTAGCTGCCGGCGGGCGCGGTCTGGTTCAGCGGAGTCACGAGCACGGCGCCGGGCAGCAGGGCGTAGCGTGCGGGGAGCAGCGTGTAATATCCGGCGGCCAGCGTCTTGCTGCCCGCGAGATAAACGCGGTCGCCCAAGCCGAGAGAGCTGTTGGCGTAGCCGGGACCGTCGGCCGCGTTGAGCGAGAGGGCGAACGGGGCAAAGGGGGCGATGTCGGCTTGCACTCCCGGAAGGACGGCGAAGGTCGTGGTTGAAGACAGGATGTCCACGGTGCCGCCATTGCCCTGCTCCCAGCGGTAGGCGAGCAATTCGCCGCCCCCGCGGATGTCGATCGTGGCACCTTCGGCCACCGAGAGATTTTGTGCGGCGACCCGGATGGTCTTCTCGGGGAGTCCTCCCGAAGTGATGTCCACGCCGCGCGGGTCGATCCACGAGGTTCCGTCCGGACTCACGCCGTAGGGGATCGTGATGCCTTTGCCGGTGATGGGATCGATGGCGGAGACGGAGGTGACGCTGCCCGGTGCGAGGTTGAGTTCACCGGTCACGGGGAAGGCGACGGCGTTGCCGGCAAGGAGATCCACAGGCTTGGCTCCCGTGCCGTCCCAGCCAAAGTTGATCGTGCCGAACGGCGCACGGAGAACACCGCCTTGGTTGATGACAGAAGCATAGACGCTCAACGTGCCGCCGGCCGAGAGCGGCAGCGGTTGGGTGGATGTCCCCGTGATGTTGATGGTGCCGCTGCGGTTCGTGCCCCCGAGCGTGTAGTCGTAGGCGACGATGGTGAATTCGGAGGCCGTCACCGGATAAACTTGCCCGGCTCGCAGGTCGAGGGTGCCCGCGATGTTGAAGAACCCGCTTCCACGCAGGTCACGATCCGCCGAGAGGGAAGCGCCACCGATGTTCTGCAGAGAGAGCGTGCCAACATCGATATTGCGGGCCGTCACATAGAGCCGTCCGGGACCGTAGGTCGGCGCGAAGTTGAACGGGGCGCTTCCCAGCAGGAACGGACTTGTGCGGTCCTCCGGTGCGACCGGTGGTTGGAATGCCATGCCCAGCGCCACATAGGGTGCGGTCAAGCGAACGTCGCTGTCAGCCCAGAGCACGCCGCCGTCAGCCACGGAAATGGCGGATCCGGCAGTGATGCTGACAGGTCCGAGGAACTGCACGTTGCCCCGGAGCGCGAGCGCATCGAATCCGCCCGCTCCAAAAACATCGGCGACGAAGTATCCCGTCCCGGCATTGGAAAATCCCGCCGCGGGAACCGCCGGAAGTCCGACGCCATAGCCGACGCCCGGTGGCGGCTCGGCGAGGACGGAGCCACTCTGTTTCACGATGAGATTGATGTCGTTCGGCAGCGGTGACGCCCCCTCGGGATAAAAGCGACCGGAGGACACGATGAGCGAGCCGCCCGTGGCGCCCGGGCCACCGCCGCGGCCCAGCAAGGTTGCCTCCGAGAAGAGCAGCTGTCCGCCTTGCAACGAAATGAGGCCGCCGCCGCTGTCGAGACGCATGGGAATCGTGCGGAGGGCGAAGGGCGGCGCGGTGAGTCCGCTGTTGGCCGGCACCGCCACGCTTCCGAACGGACGCGCCACCATCGGGTGCACGTCGAAGACACCGGAGGCACCCGAGACATCGAGCACGGAGCCCGCGGCGGCGATGATGTTGCCGCGCAGGGAGATTGTCCCGCCGGGAAGCACGAGTCCCGTGCGGCGGCCGTAGGGATCCGGCAGCATGAGCGTGGTGCCCGCGGCGGAGAGGATGCTCCCGGGTCCGATGTAAACCGTGGCGAGAGCCTGATTCTGGTCCGCAAACAAGGATTTCGAATCCGTGGCGCCGGAGAGGGAGATGGTTCCGGCGGGCGCGAAAATCGAGCCCAGCATGGTCACGGTGTTTCCATTGAGGGAGACCCCACCGAGCGGATCAGTCTTGATCACGGCGCCTTGGCCCATCACGACGTGGCCGCGCACAAGCAGTCCGCCGGAAAATGCGTCCTTCACGCCCGGAGCGGAGAAGGCCAGATGCATGGGCGAGCGGATCCCGATGGGTTTGTCCACGACGCGCATGGTCAACCCGAGTCCGCCCGGTGTGTGCGGCGTGTGTGACAGTCCCGCGACCACAGGCTCGATCCGCGTGCCCGGGGCGATGTAAACGCCGGGGAGGAATTTTCCGGGGGTCGAGGTTGCCTCGCCGAGTCCGGTGAGATGGAAGCTGGCGAATCCGCCGCGCGAGAAGAAATCGGGCGACAGCATGAGCGAATTGGTGCTGAGCGCCTTGCCTCCGATCTGGATGAGCGGAGCCTGAATTGCGAGGGAGCCGCCAAGGCCGCCGGCGAATCCGCTCAGCGAGGAGCCGAGTGAAAGCTTACCGCCGAGCACTGACGGGAGACCGGGGTCCTGTCCTGCGAGAATGCTGATGGAGCCGCCGTTGCCGTAGCGGCGCGTGGCGTGGATGCTCATGTTGAAGCCTCCGGAGACGTCGATCAGGCTGCCCGGGGCGAGATTGGCCGTGTAGGCATTGATGCTGATGGAGCCGCCGTTGGGACTGAACGGACGAGGCGCCGCGCGGGTTGAGGTGGGGCGGTCGTCCTCGACAAGGCCGGCGGTGGAGAGGACGGCTCCGGATGCGAGCCGGAAAATCCCCATGCCGGGATTCGGCGCGGGCACCACCGGCACCGGGGCGGCGGCGGCCAATGCGGCCTGCTCCGGCGTGATGTTGTAGGCCTTGAAGGCGAGGGTGCCCCCGGGCGCGAAGATCGAACCGCTGATTGTGATGTTGCCCGCCGTGAGGGAGATCGCCCCTCCCGTTGGTGCGTTCAAGTTGACTCCCCGCGGAAGATCCATGGAGCCGCCTTCGTTCTGGATGGTGAGAGAACCGAAGCCGGTGCCGGCAAGGAGATCAGTCGAGAGGTTGATGCGTTTGCGCCGCTCCTCGTCAAGCTCTCCGGGATGGCCGGAGGCGTCGAGGGCGAAAGGCGCGACGTGGCCTGCCGATGATCCGTTGCCAAAGACGATCTGCACCAAATCGGGATACGATGGGATGATGTTCGGCGCTGCGCCTCGCTGTGCCTGCAGGAGCAGCGCGAGCGAGGAGACCTGCGGCAGTGAACTGTCCGTCGTGGCGGACCGCAGCTGGCGCGGGCCGGTCACCGTCTGGCCGAACAGGCTGCCGTCCAAAGCCATCGCCGGTGCGGTGATGGAGAGGCTGCCACCTCCGGCACCGTCGATGTAGCCGGGTTCGTAGCGCGAGACGTCGGCGGCAAACGGATTGCGGTAGGTCT
Organism: Chthoniobacterales bacterium; assembly: GCA_014879535.1. Classification (GTDB taxonomy): domain Bacteria; phylum Verrucomicrobiota; class Verrucomicrobiia; order Chthoniobacterales; family JACTMZ01; genus JACTMZ01. The sequence continues at coordinate 6,367 of JACSRX010000079.1, read as the reverse complement.
TGGAGACGCCCCATTTCGTGTGGATCACGGTGGTCCGTCCGTCATAGATGCCCGTGTAAACGCGATCCGGCGTGGCGCTGCCGATGTCGACAATCTGGTTTCCGGACAAGAGCCGCGTGGTCCGGACGTTGCCGCCCTGCACGTTTCGCCAGCCGCCGGAGACATCGAGGGAGGCTCCGCTCTGGATGACCACAGAGCCGCCTGCCTGGATATCGATGTTGCCGCCGTCGAGGGTGAGTTCGCCGATGCTGCGCTCGATCAGGCCGGTGTATCCGGTGAGGTCCGCCAGCGGGGTCCCAACCCATTCCCGGCCGAAGTAGGTGCCCTTGCGCCGGAGGTCCACGATGAGGGTTGCGCCGCGAAGGATGCCACCGCGCTGCACGGGGGAGTTTGCGAGCTCCGCCCCGCGCAGTTGGATGGAAAGAAAATTCTGCGACATGGGAACGACGACATCGCGGGAGCCTGATACGTCGATAAAAGCACCGTTGTCCACGTAAACCTGCCCGGCATCGCGGAGGAATTGCGATTGGGCGGGTGAATTCAGATAGGACCAATTGCCGACGCTGATGTTGACTTCACCGGACGGGGCCAGCAGTCCCGAGTTGGCGCCGAAATGCACAGCCAACCCCTCGATGTTGACGCGGCTCGGAAGTGCGAGCTTGGCGCTGCCGATCAGCTTTTTGTCGCTGTCCCATTCCGGAAGGATGCTGATGAAACTGCCCGGTTCGAGATGGACGGAGCCGGTGGTCCGGTAAAGGAAGGGTGAGCCGGTGGCCGGCACGGCGGCATCGTAGCGCGGGTTGGCGATGGCATTGTAGCTGGCAATGAGATCGACGCGGCCATTCAACGAGACAGAGGTCGTGCTTTCGATCACCCCAGACTGGCGGATTTCCCTGCCGGTGAGCGTGATGGCACCTCGCGGGGCGCTGATCACACCGTTTTGAACAACGACCCCTCCGTCGGGTGCGAGCAAGGGGTCGCTCACGGCGCCGATGTAGATTTGGAGTCCGCGAAGGCTGGGATCGGAACTCGCGGTCCATCCGACTTGAAGTCCCGCCGCGAGGATTGTCTGGCCGTCCGGGCTGGAAATTTCGCCGTTGTTGACGACACGCGGCCCGATGAGCGCGACACGGCCGCCGGTGTTGTCGGCCGAGGTGGGGGTGCTGATCTTCGCCCCGGCCTCGACGACGACGGCGCCAATGGTGCCGCTGGACGGAGGAGAGGGGACGAAGGCACCCGTGCCTTGGGTGCCTGCGGCGAGTGGCAACGCGGAAAATAGGAATTGGAGATCGGGGTTGTTGAGCAGGCCTTTCTCCACCAAGTTCACGTTGATGGGGAGCGATGAGGCGACCAGCGCCCGGGTGTTGACCTGGCTGGAGCCGCCAAAAATGATGCCGTTCTGGTTGATGACGTAAACTTGCCCTGGGGCGGTCATGCGACCGAGGATCTGTGAGGGGCGCCCCGAAGGATCGAGCACGGTGTTGAAGGCCACCCACTGGTCGGCCTTGTTGCCCCCGGCGCTCTGGTCGAAGTGCAATGTCGTGTTGCGGCCGATGTTGAACGTTTTCCAGTTCAGCACCGCCTGCTGCAGCTTCTGGTGGATGGTGACGATCTGGCCAGATTGGGTCGGACCATCCGCTCCATCCCAGCGATAATCGGGATGGCCTGGCTCGTAGCGTTCCAACCCGCCCGGCGTGAGTCCGTCCGGCACGTTGCCCACTCCGGCAGCGGCCCGTGCCGCGGCCTGCATGGACCTTGCCGACTGGACGGCCATCGTGGTCTTGGCGAGACGGTCCTGGAAACGTGCCCGGCTTTCCGCCGCGGCACGCTGACCACTGGCTGCCACCGCCGCCGCGCGGGCGCGGGTGTTTTCCACAGTGGCGCCACCCCGGAGAATGTCCCCCGTGAACGAGGTGGATGCGCCGCCGAGCAGCAGGAACGCCGTGGTCAGCCAGAACTTGCGGCTCCCGGCCCTCACGACGTGCTGTTGGCGGTGAATGCGCATGATGCCGGATTGTTGTGCCGTCGGGTGAGTTTGTCCGCGTCGCGGCGGCCTCAAGCCAACGCCCGCGCCATCAAGGTGCTTAGAATAACTATTAAATTAGTCGTTATTAATGCCGTGTCAAACACCTTTTCCATTCGAGGCGTCATGACCGCCCAGGACAACACTTGGTGCGGCCTATCCTCTGTGATACCAAGGATGTCATGCAGCTTTCGATGCGCACCGATTACGCCCTGCGGGCGGTGTTTACTCTGGCTGAGCACTATGGCGGTGCCCCCATTCCCATCATCGAGTTGGCCCGACGCAATGACATCCCCAAGCGGTTCTTGGAGCACATCATGCTCGATCTCAAAGAGCGCAAGTGGGTGAACAGCGTGCCCGGCAAAAAAGGGGGGTATTATCTGGCCAAACACCCGGGCCGCATCACCATGGGGGAAATCGTCCGGCATTTTGACGGCTACTTGGCCCCCATCAGTTGTGTGTCCGTCACAGACTACAAGAGGTGTTCCCAAGAGTCCGTGTGCCGTTTCCGCCATGTGATGCGGGAGGCGAGAAATCTGGTGGCTGACATGATGGATAGCTCGTCCTTGGAGGATGTCCTGAAGGCTTCGCCCTATGGAACTGTGGACACGCGTGGTTTGGACGGCGAGGGGATCTGAGGTTTGGGGTCCGCGCGGATTGGAAGCGACTCGAACCCCCGAGGCGATTCCGCCCTTGGGAAAAGATGGACGGATTCGAGGGCAAAAAACACTTTGACTTGAAAGCGTGTATGCTTTTAAGGTGTCAAATCACGCCTGTTTAAGTCGTTATCAACTTTCTGCTGCTTGCCGTTGGATTGAATTTTTGAACTGTGGCCAATTTTTTTAGCCAAAATACTTAATTGATTAAGTCAACTAACATATTGCTTGCAATGTTTCTGACTCCTGCCGTTTTTTCCCCCGCATTTGTCCGGGCCCAAGACGCGCCGGAGGCGGGGCCAGTCGTGTCTGCAGCGCCGAGTCTGACACCCGAGGAAGCCTCCCCCCTGCACCGCTTTTACATCCGCGAATACCGCATCGTGGGCTCCAAGCAGCTTCCGCGGGACGAGGTGGACATGGCCGTTTACGCCTACATGGGTCCCGATCGCACGGAGGAGGATGTGGAACTGGCGCGTGCCGCGTTGGAGCAGCGCTACCAGAGGGCGGGTTACCAGACGGTGGTCGTGGAGGTTCCGCCGCAGGATCCGTCCAAGGGGGTGGTCGTGCTCGTCGTCCAGGAAATGCCCGTCGGGCGCCTGACCGTGAGGGGATCGCGGTATTTTGACATCGAGAAAATCAAGCGCCGCGCCCCGTCGCTGCAGGAGGGCGTTTTGCCGCGGATCGACGACGTTCAGCGGGACCTCATTGCGCTCAACCGCCGCTCGGATTTGCAGGTGACCCCCGAGTTCAAGCCGGGTGCCCAGCCGGGCACCGTGGATGTCGAGTTGCTCGTGAAGGACGTGTTTCCCTTCCACGCGAGTGCGGAGTTGAACAACCGTTACAGCGAGAACACAACACCGCTCCGGTTCGACTTGGCAGCACGCTACGACAATCTCTGGCAACTCGGGCACACGATCGGGTTGGCTTTTCAGGTGGCACCGGAGCGGCCGGAGGACGCCACGGTTTATTCGGGTTACTACATCGCGCCTCTCCCTTGGTGGGACGGTCTTTCGATCATGGCGCAGGCCATCCGGCAGAACAGCGACGTGTCCACGCTCGGGGGTTCGGCCTCGACCGGAAATGGCGAGATCTACGGCACGCGCCTGATCGCGGAGTTGCCGGGCAAACAGGGCCTCTACCACACGGTGACGTTCGGGATCGATTACAAGTATTTTGAGCAGTCGCTGTCGTTCGACAACGCACTCATCTCCTCGTCGCCGGTGGCGTATTGGCCGTTCATGGTCGGCTACACCGGGTTCTGGGCGGGCAAGAACTACCGCTTCGAGTTCGACGGGTCGCTCAACTGGCACTTCCGCGGAATGGGTAGCGGTGAAGTCGAGTTCGACAACCGGCGCTATGAGGCCAACGGCAATTATTTTTATTTCCGCGGCTACAGCAGCTACGAGCAGGACCTCTGGTGGGATTTCCGCGCACGAGGCGTCCTGCAGGGGCAGGCCACGCCGAACGCGCTCGTGGACAGCGAGCAGTTTTCGGTGGGCGGATTGAACACCGTGCGCGGGTATCTCGAATCGCAAGTCGTCGGGGACAGTGCGGTGGCCGCCAGTCTGGAATTTTATTCGCCATCGCTGTTGGCCTGGACGAAGCGTCCGGCCGAGGAGTTGCGTGCCTTCGTCTTCCTCGATGCCGGGGCGGCCTACATCAATGATCCGCTGCCCGAGCAGACCACGCAGTTCGAGCTTTGGAGCTACGGATTCGGGGCGACGATCAGGCTGCTTGATTGGCTCAACGGGTCGGTGGTTGTCGGTATTCCGCAGGTGGATCAGGGAAGCATCAAGGCCGGGGACTCCCTGATGGTCTTCCGACTTTGGGGGGAACTATGAAGTCGCTCATCACACAACTGCCGCGTTCGCGCGGCCTCGCTGCTCTGTTTGCCATCCTGCTTCTCGGGATCGTCGATGCTTCCGCCTGGTGGAACAATGACTGGGGCGGCCGTGTCAAGTTGACCATCGACCCGACTGTCGAGGGCGCTGAAATCCAAGGCGAACCGGGCGAGGTCGTCGTTCTTGTGCGCCTGCATCCCGGCGTGTTGCCGTTCGAGTTCGTGAACCAGGATGGCAGCGATCTCCGATTCATTGCCGGAGATGACAAGACATCGCTTGCCTTTCATCTCGAAAAGTTCGACCCGCTCATGGCGGAGGGATTTGCGTGGGTGCGTGTGCCCGAGATTTCCGGCAAGACGGATGTCTGGCTGTATTACGGCAACTCGAAGCCGGATGCCGAGGGAGCTCCCGATCCCAAGAAGACGTATCCGGACAACGCTCGGCTCGTTTACCACCTCGACGAGCGGGGAACGCCCCCGCGCGATTCCTCGGCCGCGGGTTCCGATGCCGAAACGGCGGGAAATGTCACGGAAGGGGCGATCATCGCCAGCGGACTGCGTCTCGTCGGCCGCGAGCCGGTGAAGATCCCCGGCACCCCGGCCAACGCGTGGGAAGCGGGTGGGGAACTGACCCTCGTCCTGTGGGTCAAGCCGATGAACACCTCGAATGAGGCGGTTCTTTTCAGTCGTCCCGATGCCGGCGGATTCCGTGTCGGTCTGGCAGCGGGCGGTGCTCCGTTTGTCGAGCTAACGGGCAGTCCGCGCGCCGTGGCACCGGAGGCGGTTGGAGGCGGTGCTTGGCGTCAAGTCGCCATCACGGCTTCGGGCAACCGCCTCGTTCTGTATGTGGACGGTCGGGAAGCCGCTGCCGTCGAATCGGGATTGCCCGCCGGTAGCGGTGCCATGTTTTTAGGAGGCCCCGATCCCGCCCAAGGCAGCGCGGGCCGTTTTGTCGGGGAGTTGGACGAGTTGCAGATTTACGGGTCCGCTCTGCCGTCCGCAGCCCTCCGTCTCGCCTACCTCACTCAGGCCGGCAGCGAGTTGTCCGGACGGCTCTTGCAGGCCGGTGATCCCGAGGGAAGCGGAGGCAAGAGCAGCGGAATGCTCGAGCACGTGTCCCTCTTCGGAGACATCGCCAAAAACATGATGTTCGACGGCTGGATCGCCGTCGGGGTCTGCGTGGTCATGATGATTGTCGGTTGGTCGGTCGCGGGGGTGAAATTCCGCGATCTCGCCCGGATCGAGAAAGGCAACGCCGCGTTCCAGAACTTGTGGGCGGAGGTGTCCAGCGATCTGACCGCCCTCGATCTGGATTCGCCCAAGGCCGCCGCCACTTTCGGCAAGGAATTGTCCGAAGAGGAACTCGAACTGGCGACCGGTGCACCACTCTACCACGTTTACCATGTCGGTTCGGAGGAGATCCGCAACAGGTTGGCCCAAGACCGGTATCGTGGGCAGGGGTTGCGCGCCCGCTCGATCCAGGCGATCCGGGCCGCCTTGGATACCGCGCTCGTCCACGAGCAGCACCGACTCGGCAAGGGTCTCACCTATCTCACCATCAGCATTGCCGGTGGTCCCTATGTCGGCCTTCTCGGCACCGTGGTCGGCGTGATGATCACGTTTGCGGTCATCGCCAAGTCGGGCGAAGTGGATGTGAACTCGATCGCACCGGGTATCGCCAGTGCGCTGCTGGCGACAACCTTCGGGCTGTTCGTGGCGATCCCCGCGTTGTTCATGTATAGCTTCATCAGCAACCGCATCAAGGCGGTCATCGCCATGATGAAGGTGTTCATCGACGAATTCGTCGCCAAGGTGGCCGAATTCTATCCGCCGCCGGGGGAGGACGGT
>JACSRX010000049.1 GCA_014879535.1 Chthoniobacterales bacterium | reverse complement strand
TCCGTCGTCGGCAGCGTCAGATGTGTATAAGAGACAGACCCCGCCGTCCACGGCGGCGACATCGTCCTCGCCGAGGTCGCCCTCCGGCGCAGCGACCAGGACATGGTGCGTCGCTCCGCCCGCGAGGCCCTGAACCGCGGGGACAACATCGCCGACGCCAATCTCCTGCTGGCCTTGGATCGCTGGCAGGCGCGCGCGCTGCCCGGTGGCAGCACCGGGGCTTCCGGCGACGCGGCCCTGCTCCTCCTTGCCGACGCGACCTCCGCCGAATTTTCCAACGGCACCGTGTGGTTCTTCCAGGGCGACCTGCTGCGCGAGCTCGGCCGCAATGCCGAGGCCCAGCGCAGCCTGCTCGGCGGACTCCACCGGCAGCAGCCGTGGACGAGCGCCGCCGTGATCGCCGCCAAGCTCCAGCTCGCCGGGGCCGAGGCCGGGAACGTGCCGACAAGCACCCCGGCCGGCGACGCCATGGTGGCCCTGCGCCAGACCCTGCGCGCCGGCGGGGATCCGCAGCCCGCCCTCGACAACCTCCGCGCCGTCGTCGCCGGGAGCCAGGGCGCGGAACTGCTGCACGACACCGCCCTCGACGTGGCCGATCCCCCCGAGGCCCTCAACCGCGCCCGCGCCGCCAAACCCGCCGCCATCCCCTACGGCGGCATCGAACCGCCCGACATGGCGCGCCGCGCCAAGTCTTATGGATACTGAGCGGGCGGGGAAGGGGGGAGGAGAGCGACGCGAGGCCGCGCTTCGCTTTCCAGCCTTTTTTCCTTCCCTTGATTCCACCCTTGTGCGCACCCTGTGGAACTGTTACAAAAATTTCGTGAAAAAACCTTTTGACACCCTTTGAAACCCCGTTACCTTGCACACAGTATGAACATCCTCCGTCCCTCCATCACCGCTGTTGCGTCCATGCTTGTCGCCGCGGCGAGCCTTCACGCCCAAACGACCGCCACGACGGATCCCGTCGGGTTCATGACGATTGACACGCCGGTCGGTTCGGACACCATCATTGCCGCTCCGCTCACCAAGGCCCCGGTCTTCCAAGGCGGCGTCACCACGCTCTCGAACTTCACGCTGACCTTCGACCCGTCCCCGGGCTTCGGCAGCCTCACCACCACGCCCCACTACGTGCAGGCCGCGGGTGGCACCCAAGCCGGCATCATCTTCGACGTTGCCAGCAACACCAGCAACTCGATCACCCTCGTGGACAACGGCATCTCCCCGACCGGCCTCACCAATGGCACGTCGGTGAAAGTCGTGCCTTACTGGACGCTCGGTGAACTCTACCCGGCCGCTGACCAGAACGTGGCCTTCACTCCCAGCGGAACAACGGGTGGCAACCGCCGCACTCAAATCCTGACCCCGAACGTTGTAGGGACCGGCATCAATCGTGCCCCGACTGCGACCTACTTCTTTGTAACGAACGCGTCTGACCCGACCAACCCTGCAGTCTCCTACTGGCGCAGCACTGCGACTGGAACGACGAACGTCAACAATACCGCGATTCTTCCTGATTCGTATTTCATTGTGCGCAACCCCACCAACGCGGCAACAAATCTGAAAACCACCGTGGCTGGAAACGTCAACGTGGGAGCCACAGTCGTTCAACTCGACAGCACCTCCGGTGCGCCGAATGACAACTACGTCTCTCTCGGACGCCCGGTCGACATCACCCTCGACAACCTCGGGTTGATCGCCAGCGGTGCTTTCATGCCCAGCGGAGGCTTCACAGGCGGTGCTCGCCGCGATCTACTGCTCCTCATCAACAACGCAACGATCGGGACAAACAAAGCTCCCTCGACGACATACTACTATGTCTCTGCCGGCCCGACCAATCAGTGGGCAAGCACCGCGACTGGGACAAATAACGTCGGCACAAACGTGATTCCCGCCGCCATCGGCTACATCATCCGCAAGGCCTCCAACAACGCCACGGGCAGTCAGTTCTGGACCAACACAATCACGATTGCTCCCTAAAAGTAGCGCGCCAATAACATAACATCAGTAAACTCAGCAATACCAACCAACTGTCCCAAACCCATGAAAAAAACACTAATCGCAACAGCAGTTGCTGCGGTTCTCGCCATTCAGGCAGCTTCCGCCAGCGTCACCATCAACTTCGGAGTCGGCCAGATGTATGCAACACCAAACATCAGCACCAACTTCTTCGCTAATGGTGGTCTCCTCAACGTCTTGGCAATGACCAATGGCAACACATGGGCGAGCCTCGGGGATCTGAACCTGCTGTTTTCGAATCTCACCAATTCGTTCGCACCCACGGGTGCCACCCGTGTCGGGTTCTTTGCAAACGACAACTCTGGCGGCGACGGCTACGGTAACGGTGCGATCACGTTCAACCTGACGGGTGGCGTCACCACGGGAAGCCAACTTCTCCTTGTCGGATACACCACACTCACCACAAACAGTGTGGCTCCGGGACTTGGAACCGTGGGCTTCTTCTACCGCGATGGGCTTTACCTTGTTCCTTCTGACGGAGGGCTGATTGACATTTACAGCGAGACCGAGAGCGTTGGCGGCTCCTTGCCGGACAACACCTTCACCTCGGGTGATGGCGCGGCGGGTGGCAACGGTTTCACGACCGTTCCCGAGCCTTCGACCTACGCCCTGTTGGCGATCAGCGCCGCGGCCTTCGGTGGATACATGGTCCGCCGCCGCAAGCGCGCGTAAGACAGATTGGTTGTTTATACTGGGAAGGGCGCCTGCGGGCGCCCTTTCTTTTTGCCCACCGGCCGCGTGCACAGCAGTCGAGACCTTGTGCCTTTGCTGGTAGGGCGGGGCCTCCGGACCCGCCGCGATCCTTTCCCCGGTAGGGTCCGCTGGCCCAGCGGACCGGAAGTTGGCACCCGCACGCAAGCCGCAGAGGCCGGCTGAGGCCAGCCGGCCCTACCGCAGCAGGAAACTGGACCGGCCGCATGCATGAAAGAACTGTTCCCGGCGAGTGGAAAGCTTTCCGCATCGTCATGTGTTTTCCCCCGGTAGGGTCGGCTGGCCCAGCCGACCGGCCGCGTGGGCCACGCGGCCCTACCAAGGAACATCAACCTTGTCCTTTGCCGCCTGAAGATTTCCAATGCGGCGCTGTCCGCAAGAATCCATGAGTTCCCCTGAATCGCCCCAGGGCGGTCCGGTCACCCCGGCCGGGGCCATCCTGTTCATCGTCACCTCGCTGGTGTTCCTCGTCCTTGCCGGCCTCCTGCTCGCCGTGCAGCCGGGATTCCTTCTCGCCAAGACGCTCACCGGGCACGGGCAGGCATGGATTTCCCTGCTGCTTTTCGGCTTCGGCCTCCCGGCGGTGTATGGCGCCGTCTATTGGGCGTTGCCACAGGTCTTCGGCCTTCCGCTCTGCAGCACCCAGGCGGCGTATATCCAATACGGCTTCCACCTCGCCGGCCTCCTGGTCGTCCTGCTCCTGCCCTTCGTGCCCGAGCTTCCCCAGGCCGCATGGGGCGGTGGTCTCATGGCCTGCGGCGGCGCCATCTTCATCGTCAACGTGGCACGGACGCTCCGCCGGATGGAAAGGCCCGATGTCGCCGCGTGCTATCTCAGCACCATGATGGTCTGGCTGGCCGCGGCGCTTCTGCTGGGTCCGCCATTCGCCGCACAAACACCGCTGGCCCCGCTCGAGGGCACCGGCTGGAGTGCGGGCATCGTGGTGCTGCTCGCGGCGGGCGTGCTTTTCAACACCATCCTCGGGCTCGCCCTGCGCGTGACCCCGCGGTCGCTCGGCATCCAACCCGACCGCACACATGCCGCATGGTATGCCTTGGCGGTCCTCAACGCGGGCGTGGCATGGGTCTTCGCTGCGGCCACCTTCGGTCCGCCCGCGTTCCTGGTCTTCTGCGCCGTGATCCTGATCGCCGGGGCGCTCATTTACCTCTCCGATTTCCGGAACCTGCTCGAGCGCCGCCGCGGCGCGCTGTCCTGCGGGGTGCGCATGCTCCGCGCCGCGGTGTGGATGATCCCCATGGCCGCGCTCCTGCTCATCCACGACGCCGGGGAACGCCTCCGCCTCCCGCCGTCCGTCCCTGCGGACGCGGCGCCGCTGGTTCCGATGCCGGTGACGATCGGGGCACTCGACTGGACCGTGGCGCTCACCGCCGTGTTTGCCGCGGCGATCCCGGGCCTCCTCGGCATCCTCTTCCAATTGCAGGATCTCCAGGGCGGCGATGCCCCGGGGCGCGGTCTTCCCGAACGCCTGCTGCCCGCCGCCTTCGGCGTGTATGCCTTCGGGACCGCCCTGCTCCTCGCTGGCGTCTGGACCGGCGCGGGCATGGTGTCCGCCTTTGGTGCCGCGCTCCTCGCGCTCGGCGCGCTCGGATTCCTCGTCAGCTTCGTCGCCAACCTCCTCCCGCGCCCGTCGAGCGCGCCCGCGGGCGTGGTGGTGTGAGTGCATCGGTAGGGCCCGCTGGCCCCAGCGGGCCGGGCGTTGATGTCGCACCGCACAAGGTGGAGGTCGGCTGGGGCCAGCCGACCCTACCAAGAGGGAAATCAACAGCACCCTTCCCCGGTAGGGGCGGCTGGCCCGAGCCGCCCGGGAGTTGGCGCCGCCGCGCCCAAGGCCAAGGCCGGCTGAGGCCAGTCGGCCCTACCGAGGCGGCAAGATGGCTCTGGCATCGCGGCGCGGCATATCAAATCGCATCTTGGGCAATGAAGACAAACGGCCAGCTCTCCCAACGATCCACCAAACCAGCCCGCTCGGAATTGCGCAGAATGTAATCGGCCTTTTCGCGTTCCGATTCCTCGTGCCTCAGGCGATGGTCGAAAAAATCCCTCTGCCATCGGATGCCCAAGTTTCGGGCGGTGAATTTTTTGAAATCCTGAACGGCCCCGGACATCGCGTGCTCCGTGGAGGGAAACCGGATGAGTCCATGCACATGGTCTGGCATGACCACAAACACACGGCACCACCAGATGCCGGTTTCATGGCGATGCCGGACTGTCTCGATCAGGAACCCGCCGCATCCATTGCGCACAAGAGAATCAGTGCCTCGTGCTGCAGCACATATTGTGATGAAGAACATGGAGTCCTCCGGAGGAATGCCGAGCGGAGTCTCGTGGGACAACCGCTTGCGATGCGGATGGCTCATGGGGGAAGTTTTCACGGGAAGATGATCCGGAGGCGAGCCCGGATCGCTTCCCCCGGTAGGGTCCGCTGGCTCAGCGGACCGGGAGATGACGTCGCATGCCCAAGGCAAAGGCCGGCTGGGGCCAGCCGGCCCTACCGGGCGCGGATATTAATGCGCCGCCGCCCCCGCCTCCCGCGGCGGCGACAGCGAGCGGATGTAGGCGATGAGGTCCGAAATCTGCTCGTCGTTGAGCCGGCCGGCAAACGACGGCATCGCCGGCGCGTAGCCCTTCACGATGTGCGCCTCCGGCGTGAGGATCGACGTGCGCAGGTAGTGGTCGTCCACGAGGATCCTCGATCCGTCCGCCAGCTCCTGCTCGGTGCCGTAGATGCCGTGCAGCGAAGGCGCGAGCTGCACGGAACCCTCCATGTGGCAGGTCGCGCAGGTCTGGGTCTGGAAAAGTGTCCTGCCCGCGATGACGGCCGGATCCTGCGGCGCGGCGTTCGCCATGAGCACGCCCGGAGGCGGAAGGTGCAGGAAGATGCCGATCAGGTGCGCGGCCATGGCCACGGTGGCGAAGATCCACAGCAGCCAGTATTTGAAATGATACCGCGAGTTCATCAGGTGCTTCACGGTCATGAGCGCCAGCACCACCACGACGAGGATCGGCACGTTCCAGTCCGCCGCGTAGAGCCGCGGGAAGTGCGCGCTCAACATCAGGAAGATCACCGGGAACGTCATGTAGTGGTTGTGCATCGAACGCGACTTCGCGTTCTTCCCGAACTTCGGGTCGTAGGGCATCCCGCTCCGCAGCGAGCGCATGAACTTGTGCTGGTTGCCCATGATGTGCACGAACACGTTGGCCGACATGAACGTGCCCATCATCGCGCCGATCTGCAGGAACAGGGCGCGGCCGTTGAAGATCTGGCCGTAGAAATGCGCCGCCGTGAACAGCGCCAGCAGGCTCACCGCCGCGGCCAGCACCGGCTTCCTGCCGAGCGGCGACCGCCAGATGCCGTCATACACCAGCCAGCCGCCGACAAGGCCCGCAAGGCTGAACAGCACCGCCGTCCCGGGCGTGATCGAGGTCCGCGTGGCGTCGAGCAGCGTCGAGCCGTTCGTCCAGAACAGCGCGGAAAGGAGCACGAACCCCGTCATCCATGTCGTGTAGGACTGCCATTTGAACCAGTGCAGCCGCTCGGGGATGCCGTCGGCGTGCATCACGCGCTTCTCCATGTGGAAGACGCCGCCGCCGTGCAGCATGTCCAGCGTGCCGAGCAGGTCGGGGTCCTTGTCCTTCTTCCCCGGCGGGATCAGGTTCAGCTCCATCCATGTGAAGAGCAGGGAGTTTCCGATCCACATGATGCCGGCAAGCACGTGCGTGAAACGGAAAAGCACGTTGATCCACTCGACCCAGGCGATGTCCATAGGAGGCTGAAAAGTTGAGGGTTGAAAGTTGAGGGTTGAGGGAGGAGCCGGAGCAGTCGGAATATGGGGGGACACCCCGGCGCCAGCCGCTCTTTCTGAACTCTCAACCCCCAACTTTCAACCCCCAACTCCGGCAAACAGTGGTTGAGAGTTGAAGGTTGAGAGTTGAGGGTTGGGGGACATGGACCCGAGCCGCGTTGAGAAGCATCCGGATTCCGGCGCAAGCCGTCATCTTCAAACTCTCCTCTCTCAACCCTCAACCCTCAACTCTGCACCCCCGCTCCTTTCCGTCCGCGGACTCCGGGTCCTGCGGGGGGACACGCGCATCCTCTCGGAGGTGACGTGGACTGTCCGCAGGGGCGAGCATTGGGCGATCCTCGGCGCCAACGGCTCGGGGAAGACATCCCTGCTTGCCGCCATCACGGCCTACCTCACGCCCTCGCACGGCGGGATCGAGGTGCTCGGGCAGAGCTACGGGGCCTCCGATTGGCAGGAACTGCGCCGGCACATCGGCATGGTCAGCAGCGCCCTCACGCGGCACATTCCGCAGGACGAAACCGCCATGGACACCGTCCTGAGCGGCGAAACCGCGCAACTCGGTTATTGGAGCCGGCGGAAATCCGCGCACGCGGGCCTCGCGAAGCGCTGCCTTTCCCGCATGGGTGTCGGGCGCCTCGCGGACCGCCCGTGGGGGGTGCTGAGCCAGGGCGAGCGCCAGAAGGTCTTCATCGCCCGCGCCCTCATGGCCCATCCGCGCGTGCTGATCCTCGACGAGCCCTGCGCGGGACTCGACCCCGTCGCCCGCGAGCGCTTCCTGCGGACTCTCCGGCGCCTCGCCTCCGAGAAGCGCGGCCCCGCACTCGTTTTCGTCACGCACCACGTCGAGGAGATCATCCCCGAGATCACCCACGTCCTCGTGCTCCGCCGCGGGCGCACGCTGGCGGCGGGCCCGGCCGCCAAGGTGCTCACGGCGCCGGTCCTTTCGGAAGCCTTCGGCGCCCCGGTGAAGATCCGCCGGGACAAATCCGGCGGATGGACCATGCGCGTGGCTGCGGATCGCGCCCTGCCAAGGGACCGGTGAAAGGCCGGGCCGGTCGTCCGGACCGGCCGGACGCCTGACCATCGGAAATGTTCCCGGCGGGTCGGGGATCCGTCGGCTGACGGACCCGCCCCATCCGGGATCCATGATGCTGCATGCGGCGCCGTGTGCAGGAAGCCGCCTACCGTCCCCGCACCAGCCGCATCCTCGCCTGCACGCCATCCGAAACCATGCCCCGCAGACGCGGGGGAAGTTTCACCAGTTGATCTTCCATTTCCCGGGGCGCCTCACCGCCGGACTCCTCGAGGGCCTTGAGCGCATAAAGAAGTCCGCCCATGCAGTGGTCCGCGAAATGCGCCGTGGCCACCGCCTGTGCCATGGCGCGGGCCGCGGCGACTGCGGCCCGGTCCTCCACCTGCCGCGCCGCGGCATGGGCGGCCACGGAGGCCTTCATGGCTGCGCCGGTTTTCACCTCGCCCCGGGCCCATGCCCGGGCGGTCTCCAAGGCCTGCCGGGGACGGGGGTCCCGGCTGCAACGTTCGAAGAGCGGGAGGACGCGCCCGGCGCAGTCGGCAGCCCAGCCAGCGAGCAGGCGGTGATCCTCCCGATTCAGGGGTCCACCCCGGTGCTCCGCGACAAAACGGCGATCCCTCATGCCCGGAGGGAGGAGATCAGATCACCGGGGGCGGCTTGGACGGCTTCAGGGGGCGTGGCTTGCGCACGGGCCGCACCTGGAGCTGATGACCCTGCTGGAACGTGGTCCAGCTGCGGGGGGCGGGGATGTCGGCGGACGCCCTTGCGGCGCCTCCGCGGTGCAAGGATGCCAGTTCGAGGCGGACCAATTCGATGGCGATGCAGAGGATGCCCAACCCGAGCAGGCTTTCCATGTGCGCGGCGCGCCGGGCCGGCGTCGGAGGGAAGATGAAATCGCCCGCAAACAATCCCACAATGAGAAGGATGCAAACGAAGGACAGAATCCTGAGCGCGACAAGCCGTCCGCGGGTCGCGGGCGCATTCGGGTTGTGCCTGGGATTTGCGATGATGGAATTTTGCGTTTTGGAGGGCGCTTGGCAATACCTAACATTGGGTTCCCCCCCCTGCGGTCTGTCCGGCCGGCAGCAGAGGATCCTCCATCCGGAGCCGCCATCCATGGAGTGCGAGGCGGCATGCCGTCGTGTGGTTCACCGGAGCTTGCGTGACATCAGGAAGTATTGCTCGCGCTTCACGAAGCCGATTTTCTCGTAGAAATCGGCGCCCCGGGGGTTCGCATGCGCCACCTCGAGGGTCACGGCCGCGATGCCCTTCCCCTTCAGGAACCCGGCGGCGTGCTCCAGCAGGGCGCGCCCGAGTCCGCGGCCCCGGCAACCGGCCTCGACAAACAACTCGTCCACGAAGGCGTCCCGGCCGCCGAACTCGATGCTGTATCCGAGGCAGACCGCGATGTAGCCCGTCGCGCGGTCCCGGTCCCCCGAAAGGAAGATCGCCCCGAGCGAATCATCGGCCAGCAGCGGCCCGAGGGCGGCGACCCGGGCTTCGCGCGAGGAGGGGATGCCCTCGAACGCATGATACTTCCCGGCGAGGTCTGCCAGGACATCGAGGTCTTCCAACCCGGCACGGGAAATGGCGTGGTGCATGCCTTCTTATAGCAAGCACGGGAAGCCTTTTCCGGCGGGGTTCGCCGGCAGCGAAGGCCGGCTGAGACCGGCCGGCCCCGCCAATGGAGTGCAGGCTACTGGCGGCTGACCTTGAAACGCGCGAAACCGGCGCCGGGCTCCGCGGGCAACTCGATCTTCCAGACGGTGTAATCCGGATGGGTGTCGTCCACGACGGCCGGCGTTGCAGGGGTCCACTCCGCGCCGGGCAGCAGGCTGGTGCCGGTCTCCGGCACGACGTTGAGGTCGGCCTGGTTCTTGGCCGTGCGGTAGGTCACGACCACGACGCCGTCGTCCGGCATGGCGGTGGCGACGGGCAGCGCGCCGTCCGCGACCACCGGGCTGAGGAAGAACGCGCGCTCGAAGATGTTGGCGATGCCGTCGCCATCCGGGTCGGCATCATCGGCGCCGTCGCCCGAACCGTCCGTCGGCAACCCGTGGAGTCCGAGCCATTGCTCGCGGTCGGTCAGCGCCGCACGCAGCGAGACCGAGAGCGTCTGGTTGCTGATCACCAGCGCCGATGCCGGGAAGTTCGTCGAGCCGACGCTCAGGGCGAGGTTGTTCGTGCCGACGAACGAACCGTCCACGGCCAGGAGCGGGTAGGTGCCCTCGACGGAACCGGGGGCGGGCTGGACCGCGACGGTCACCGTGCCGGAGGCAAGGACGTGGCCCGCGCGGAGCAGCGCCCCGGGCGCGGGGGAGGCCCCGAGGACGAATGACAGCGCGGAGCCGTCCTGCGCCTGCAGCATGCCGTTCCAGCGCCCGTTGCCGGCGAGGGTGGTCTCCGCCGCCAGCGTGAGGGTGTTGGTCGTGTCGGTGAAGGCGGCCGCGTCGAGGGCGAGCGTGCCGCGGTTGACACCGATCCCGCCGGCGAAGCCGGAAGCGGAGGCGCCGAGGGTGAGCGTGCCCCCGCCGGATTTCGACAGCAGGGAGGTTCCCTGCAGGGGACCCTGGAGGCTGATGCCGTTGCCGGCCGCGGCGTGGATGTCGGCGTTGGCGGTGAGGTTGACGGCATTGGTGAGCACGGCGGTGGTGCCGGTGCTCCCGGTCTCGAGGCGCAGCGCGCCGAGCACGCCGAATCCCTCGCTGTCGGGCACGCCGCTCCGTCCGGCGCCCGCGAGGTTCAGCGGTCCCTTGAGGTGGTTGGTGCGCGGGACCCCCGCCGTGGCGAAGGCCGAACTGAGGCGCAGCTGGCCGCCGGGCTGGACCGTGTAGTTCGTCGCGCCGTTGCCGGTGAGGGCGGGCTCGCTGAAGGTCAGCACTCCCTGCTCGATGACCACGTTGCCGGAGAAGGTCTTCCCGGCGCCGGTGATGCCGGCCATGCCGGGACCGCGCTTGATGATGCCGCCCGGGCCGCCCACGTTGCCCTGCAGGCGCAGCGCGCCGTATTCGGCGTTGCCCGCCGCCGCGTTCTGCACGTCGAGCACGACGTCGCCGGCCAGCACGAGGCTGCCGGCGTTGGTGAATTCGAGGTTGGCATGGCCCGAGGCGCTGCCGTTGACCGTGATCGAGGCGGGTTCGACCCCGGCCTGCAGGGTGAGCGTGGCAGTCGCATTGTTGTTGCGGATGCGGTTGCGGTTGGTCGCGGCCCCGTTGTCGAAGATGATCGCGGCCGCGGTGACGTGGTTGGTGAGGTTCACGTTGCGGTCGGCGGCGATCGTCGGGATCCGCACGCGCGCCGTCGCGCTGTTCGGGACCGCGGCGATGTCCCAGCTGGAGGCCTCGTTCCACGTCCCGTTGCCGGCGGGAAGGAAGGTCGCGGCGTCGTTGACGGCGAGCGGGGAATCCGCCCCGGTGGACAACGCCCCGGACACGGCGCCCAGGGTGTAGTTGCCGGCGGCGGGCAGCGACAGGCCCGGGAACACCGCGACACCCTCGACGGCCTGCGCGTGGAACTGCTGCGAGAAGCCGCCGGGACCGGAAATGACGAGCGTCACGGTGCCTGCGAAGTTCGGGTCGGGGTCGCCCGTCCCGGTCAGGGCGAGGACGCGCACCTCGGGCAGCGTGGTGCCCAGCGCCCAGACCGCCGGGCTCTCGATGGCCAGCGACGAAGCGGCCTCCGGCGCGAAATTCGCCGTGATGCTGCGTGCGCCTGCCAGGTCCACCTCGAGGACCGTGTTCGTGAGCGTGGGAACGCCGGTGGTCTCGGTGATGGTCGGCAGGTTGAAATAAAGGTTGTTCGTGTCGCTGCTGTTGGCCGAGTTGGTGTGGAAGAACACCGCGCGGTCCACCGTGCCGGTGGCGGTGAAGTTCGTGGTGAACGTCGTGCCGTTGCGGACGATGGTCATGCGGTGGACGTTGTCGCCCAGGCGGGTGACACTGACGTCGAACGTCGAATTCTCATCCGGGGAGAATGTGCCGTTGAGGGCGGTCTCGGTGTCGCCGTTGCGGAACCAGTAACCGGGGGAGCCGTTCGTGCTCCATGTCGTGAACCCGAAACGGTTCGTGCCCGGCTCGCCGAGCAGGATGCCCTTGGTCCCGGAGAACCCGCCGGGCGAAAGCTTCACGGAAAACGTGCGGTTCGTCTGCAGCGCGCCGGAGGCGAACGGGCGCGTCGCGGACGCGGAACCGCCGCTGTGCCCGTAGATGCCGAACGAACGGCCGTCCGGAGAGGAGGAATGGATCGGGCGCCCGGAACTCCCGATGAAGAAGCCGTCGTCGAACGACCCCGTGTCCGTGAGCACCCATGCGTTGAACCCGGTGCCCCCGTTCGGAGGGTTGTTGGTCCACACCCCGCCGTAGTTCGCGGTCGAGTCCGCGGCGAGGACCGTGGCGCCGTTGGTGTTCGTCGCCCCGCTGTCGGTCCACGACACGAAACGGTAGCCGGGACCGGGCTGTGCGGTGAGCGTCACCGGCACCCCCCGGAAATACGTGCCGGTCCAAGGGTAGGGGTCCGGCGCAACGCCCTCGGTGCCGGGGGCGAGATCGAGCGTGTTGACCCTGACGGTTCCCTGACCCGCGCCGGAAACGCCGATCGTGAGCGGGGCCGTGCCGGCGAGCCCGAAGCGGTTGGCGATGTGCCCGCGCACGGCGGCGGGGCGCTGCTGGATGTAATTGCGGATGCGGCTGATGTCGTTGGTCCAGTTGAACGGCTGGCGCCAGCGCTTCACGTGCTCGGTCATGCCCTGCGCGTAGAGGGCCTCGAAGGCGTCCAGCTTGGCCCCGGCATTCGAGGAGGAGAGCGACGAGTTGAGGAGGTCGGCGAAGCGGTTGATGAACTTGCCGCGGAACTCGGCGTTCTCGAGCGTCTTGCGCAGCATGCGCGTGCCTTCCTCGCGGTTGCCGATGAAGCTGCCGCCCCCCTCGAGCGACGCGTAGGAGAGCGTGTCGTGGTTGGGACCCTCGTTGACGCCGGGCACGTAGTAGAAATCGAGCCCGAGCCCGAAGTCGGTGTCATACAGGATCCAGCGCCAGCGCCCGTCGTGGCGCGGGTTGGCGCCCGGGGAGGTGTCCGGCGTCACGGCGCGCCAGAGCCGGACGTTGTTGCCCGGCCAGTCGGTGTTGCCCGCCCAGATCTCGTGGATCTGGTAGTCGATGAAGTTGTCGATGTCGATCCGCTGGGTCAGCGACGCGTATCCCTGCGCCGTGGCGAATTCCCCGGCCCATGCGCGGTCGAGGATGTCCGTGAAATCGGACAGCAGCGAGGGCTCCCCGCGGTCGTAGATCGGCCAGCTCCGGGAGCCGTCGGCCCCGACTTCGAGTTGCGTGAACTGGGTGTCCGTGAGGCCGTAGTGGTGGAGGTAGTAGCCCTCGTCGATGCGGTCGCGCACGTTGTGGATGCCCCAGTATTCGCCGTCGATGAAGACCGCCGCCGGCCGCGAAGCCATGCGGTCGAGGCCGGTGTGCGCGGCGATGGTGCCGACCAGGGCGTCGCGGAGGAATGACTGCCCCCAGTCGTTGCCGCCGGCGCGCAGGAGGAAGGTGTCGAACGAGGAGACATCCTTCTCGGGGAAGATCCGGTGATGGAACGTCGCGGGGCCGTCCGGGTTGCGGTTGTAGATGCGCAGGGCCTTGCGCGGACGGTTCACCGTGGTGTTGCCGTGGATGCGCATGCCGATCGCGCCTTGGAACGCGAGGCTCCCGTCGGTCTCGTAGAATTCGATGTGCCCCGGGCGCTCCCACGCGCTCCCCTCCTGCGCGAAGTTGTTATACCAGCCGGGGACGTAGATGCCGGTCTCGTTGCTGAAGAGGTTCGCCGGCGTCGTCGCGATGGAGACGACGGGATACGGGTAGCGCGAGGCGCCCGCGGGATCGATGAGATACGACTGCGTGGTGATGCGCCCGGGGTCGGAGCCGGCCTTGAACACGCGGGCCCGCAGGACGTTGATCTTGAAGACCTCCCCGTCGGGAGGCTGCCAGCCCTCGTAGAACGGCCCGCCGGTGTCGAGGTAGTTCGTGGGGACCGCCGAATGGACATTGGGATCGCCGGTGCGGCTGTCGAGGTTGATCGGGCCGGTGTAAACCGGGGATGATTCCGTCGGGTCGGACCCGTCGAGCGTGTAGCGGATCGTGCCGCCGGAGACCGCGGTCGTGATCGCGACCGACACGGCCGAGGTGTGCATGCCGCCGGGAACCGAGAACGCAGGGGCGGCGAGAGTTTCAACGGGGGATCCCGTGGTCGTGTTGGCCGCGCCGGGCGTGGGCTGGTTGAAGAAATGCAGGGAACCCGTGCCGTCGGGCTTGCGTCCCATGCTGACGTTCGTGGGGATCGCGGTGGACGGGAACTGGTCGAGGAGGTTGCCCTGCGGATCGGAGAGCAGGATGGGTTCGCCGCCGGCGCTGATGGCCCAGTTGGAATGCAACGATGTGGGCAGCGGGACGCGGTTCGACGCCCAGACCACGACATGGCCGCCCGCGGGAATGATTGTGTCGTCGGGGAACGACCATTTGGTGGGATTGCTGGCGCTGTCGGAGAGGTGGTAGCCCTTCAGGTTCACCGAAGAGGGGCCGCTGTTGTAGATCTCCACCCAGTCCGTGGTGGTCTGCCCCGTGTCGTCCGGGATGATGGTGTTTCCCGATTGGATTTCGTTGATATAAAGACTTGCAAAACAAGAGTTTGCAACAAGAAATGCCGAGATGAAAAGGATGCGCATGACCATGGGAGGGGATTCGTGCGGGCTGAGGAACCGCGTTTCCATGACACGCAGCCGACACACCGTCGGGATACTAAAGCCCAAAACACGGGTTTCTGCAAACACTGAGGGCGAATTTCCGGCCAAGCAGGATCTTTGCCTCGGTCCGGGGTTGCGCTACAAGAGGGGGAGTTTCCCATGACGCGCCTGTTCGTTCCCCCCGAATGCTGGAAGGCGGCCGAGTTCCCGCTGCCGGAGTCGGAGGCCCGCCATGCGGTGCAGGTGCTGCGGCTTGAGGCGGGCGACCGGGTGCAGATTTTCGACGGACGCGGTCGCGTGGCCGAGGCGGAGATTGTCTCCGCCCGCAAGCGCGGAGCTTCCGTGCGGGTGGTCGGTGAGCGCCATGCCGGCCGTCCCGGACCCGAAGTCCATCTCATCATGGCCCTGATCAAGGGGGAACGCTTCGACTGGGCCGTGCAAAAGGCCACCGAATTGGGTGCGGCCTCGATCCGTCCCGTGACGGCCGAGCGCAGTGTGGTGCGCCTCGAGGGGAAGGATGCGGGGAAGAAGCATTCCAAGTGGATGCAGACCGCCGTCGAGGCGGCCAAGCAGTGCGGGCATGCGGTGTTGCCGGAGATACTCCGTCCGGCGACGCCACGCGAGGCGTTCCGTGAGGCGCCGGTTGGAGCGCGGGGAATTCCTGCGCTGCACCCGGAGGGCGTCCCCTTGGAACGCTTTCTCGCAGGGGGTGATGGGACCGTGACTTTTGCCATCGGACCCGAGGGGGATTGGACCCCGGGGGAGATGGAGGAGGCCGCGGCCGAGAGTTTTGTGCCGCTTGATCTCGGCGAGCATGTGTTGCGCAGTGAGACCGCGGCATTGTATGTGCTTTCGGTAGCAGCCCATCAACGACTGGGGGGTGCAGGCGGCTTGAAGGAAAAATTATGAACTATTTCATCACAGGAACAGACACCGGTTGCGGGAAAACATTCGTCACGTCATTGCTCGTCCGTGCGGGCCGCTCGGTCGGCCTGGACACCATCGGGGCCAAACCGATCTGCTGCGGGTCGCGCGAGGACGTGGAGATCCTCTCGGCGTCGAGCGGGGAAGCGGAACCGCTTCACGCGCTGAACCCGATCTGGTTCAAGACCGCGGCGGCACCGCAGGCCTCCGCGCTGTTCGGGGAGAAGGATCCGGATTACGACGAGGCGATCGCCGCCATGCGGCTGCTGGCCTACCGTCACGACAACGTGCTCTGCGAGGGGGCTGGCGGCTGGATGGTGCCCCTGCGTTCCGGCTACACCACCGCGGATTTCGCGGCGCAGTTGGGCTGGCCGGTTGTCATCGTGGCCCGCAACAGGCTTGGCGTGCTCAACCACACGCTCCTCACCGTGGAGAGCGTGCGCGCCTGCGGGTTGGATCTGGCCGGGGTGATCCTCAATGACATGGATGGCGGGACCGACCCGGCTTCCAGCACCAATGCGCAGATGCTGGCGGACATCCTCGGCCAGCCGCTCCTGCTGCAGGTTCCCGCCGCGGCGAAGCAGGTGCAACTGCCGCTCAATTTCCTGCGCCGCTGACGCCGGCGATGGAGGGGGCTGCGACGCCTTCACCATCGAGCCCGTGGTGGGAGGCACGAGGACCATGTCGCTTCCGTTCGTGCGTTGGGCCGGACGGGACACGGCGGTGATCGATCCGTTGCCGGCCGAAGTTTCCAGCACGCAGGATCAGGGAGCGTGGGTGTTCCGCATCAAGCGGGAAAACCTGCCGAAGTCCGTCGAATAGTCGCCCATTCCCGCACGGACGCGTCCCTGCGGCTCAGGATGCGGGGATGATTGCTCCGTCAAGAATGGCCCACTGCATGGCGTCCCCGGCGCTTTCCAGCCATTGCCATGTGGTGGTGGTGAGGATGCATTGGGCATCTTGGGGGAGGGCTGCCAGCAGGCGGCGGCGGCGCTCGGTGTCGAGTTCCCCGAAAATGTCGTCGAGCAGGTAGACGGGGGGTGTTCCCCGCCGGGCCCGGATGAGCGAGGCTTGGGCGAGACGCAGCGCGAGCACCAGGGTGCGCTGTTGACCCTCGCTGGCGAAAATCCCGGCCTCCGCGCCCTCCAGATGCAGGGAAACATCATCCCGGTGCGGGCCGACGACGGTCTGGCGGAGGCGGCGCTCCTCGGGGGCGGCGGAAGCAAGGGCGGCGGCAAGATCCGGGGTTCCGGAGGGGGCGTATTGCAGGGTGACATCCTCTCCCCGCGGGCTGATGGCGCGTGCGGCGTCGGCCACGAGGGGTGCCAATTCCGCACAAAGCATGCCACGCACGCGGGCCAGGTATTCCCCGGCGGTGATCAGCGGGGCGTCGTAGGCGGCGAGCTCGCGACCGCGGTGCGGGCCCTCCTTGAGGAGGAAGTTGCGCGACCGCAGGGCGCGTTCGTAGGAGCGCAGATTCTTCAGGTATCCGGCATCACATTGGCTGCCGAGGAAATCGAGGTAGCGGCGGCGCTTGGACGAGGTGCCGCGGACCAACTCCATGTCCTCATTGGAAAAGAACGACACCAAGCCCAAGCCGAGGTAGTCGTCGGACTTCTGCCTTGCAAGGCCGTCGAGGAAAAGCTTCCGGCCTTCCTTCCTGGAAAGGTGGCATGCCAAGGCGCGGTCGTTCGCCCGGCCGGCCACGGAAAAGCCGGCGCGGCCATGCCGCACCGCTTCGGCCAATGATCCCGCACGCGGGGACTGGAGCCGGAGCAGGACGCAGATCGCTTCGAGGAGCGAGGATTTGCCGCTGGCATTCGGGGCGGACAGGAGGTTGAGCCCCGGCGCGGGATGGAACTCGGCCCGGGCAAAACAGCGGAAATCGTGGAGCGTGAGGGATTGGACGACCATGGACGCTTGCCCTGCAGTTTTCCGTTTTCCGCGGGAAAAGCCAATAGGCACCAATGATTAATTGAAGCCGGATGCCCCCCGCCTCAACATGGACGCCTTATGCGCACGTTGCCAGGATTCCGCGATTTTTTCCCGGAGGATTGCGCGCGCCGCAATTACATCACCGGCACATGGCGCCGCGTGGCGCGGACCTTCGGGTTTTCCGAATACGACGGGCCGACACTCGAATCCCTGGATCTTTACCGCAAGAAGAACAGCGGGGGCGAGATCCTCGGGCAGTTGTTCTCGTTCACCGACAAGGGGGACCGCGAGGTTGCACTGCGTCCGGAAATGACCCCGACCGTCGCCCGCATGCTGATCGCCAAGGCGCGCGAGTTCCGCAAACCGATCCGGTGGTTCAGCATCGCGCCGTTTTTCCGCTATGAAAAGCAGCAGAAGGGGCGTCTGCGGGAGTTCCTCCAATTCAACTGCGATCTGGTCGGGGATGACTCGCCGGAGGCCGACGCCGAAATGCTCGCCTTGCTCATCGAGACGCTGCGGGCCTTCGGGCTCACGTCGGACGACATCGTCGTGCGCGTGAGTGACCGCCGGGTGTGGATGGATTTTCTGGCAGAGAGGGGGGTGAAAGATGAGGCGCAGGCGCGGGAGGCGCTTGCGGTGATCGACAAACTGGAGCGCGAACCCCGGGAGGTGCTCGAAGCAAAGCTCTCCCCTTTCGGACTCACGCTCGGGGGGATCGAGACGTTCCTCGCGGAGGCCAAACCGGAGTTTTTCGGAAGACTCCAGAGGAACCTCGCGGCGCGCGGCCTGGAGGATTTCTGCGTGCTCGACCTCCGGATCGTGCGCGGCTTGGCCTACTACACGGGGCTTGTTTTCGAGGTCTTCGACCGCCGCCAAGAGAACCGTGCGGTTGCAGGCGGCGGCCGATTCGACCGGTTGCTCTCCGACCTGAGCGGGGGCAAGGTGAATCTTCCGGCCATCGGGTTCGGGATGGGGGATGTGGTGCTCGGGGACCTGCTCGGGGAGCGTCCGGACGCCAAATCACGGATGGATTCCTCCGTGAAGGCCGACTTGGCCTGCGATGTTTTTGTCGTGGTGGCGGATGAAGCGCGGCGTGCGGAGGCCCTCGGCGTGGTGCAGTTGCTGCGCGCGACGGGCCGGAGGGTGGATTATCCGCTCACGGCAGACAAGGTCGGACGCCAGTTCAAGGACGCGGATGCTTCCGGCGCGCCAGTGGCGATCATTGTCGGGCAGGAGTGGCCACGGCTGAGGGTCAAGGACCTGAAAACCCGCATGGAATCCGAGCTGGCCCAAGCGGCGCTTGCCGATTGGGCGGCAAATCTCCAGACTCCCGCGCCATGAAATTTCGGACGCATACGTGCGCGGCTCTGCGCGCGGGGGATATCGGCAGCCGGGTGACACTGGCCGGATGGGTCGGATCGCGGCGCGATCACGGGGGGGTTGTTTTCGTCGATCTCCGTGACAGGGAAGGCATCACGCAGGTGGTTTTCCGCCCCGAGGAACATCCCGCCGTGGCCGAAGCTGCGCACGGGCTGCGTGACGAGGATGTGATCAAGGTCTCCGGCACGGTGGCGCGTCGCCTGGAGGGAACCGAAAACTCCAAGCTTGCGACCGGCGACGTGGAGATCGTTGCCGACGAGATTGTCGTCCTCAACAAGGCCGAGGTGCTTCCATTCCCGCTCGACGAGCAGATTGCCAACGAGGACTTGCGCCTCACCCACCGCTATCTCGACCTGAGGCGTCCGGCCATGGCCTCCAACCTCCGCCTGCGCCACCGGGTCATCAAGACGGTCCGGGACGTGCTCGATGCCGACGGATTCTGGGAGATCGAAACGCCGATCCTCAGCAAGAGCACACCCGAGGGGGCGAGGGATTTTCTCGTGCCCAGCCGGTTGAATCCTGGCTCGTTCTACGCGCTGCCGCAGGCCCCCCAGCAATACAAGCAGTTGCTGATGGCCGCGGGGGTGGAGAAGTATTTCCAGATCGCACGCTGCTTCCGCGACGAGGACCTGCGGGCCGACAGGCAGCCGGAATTCACCCAGGCGGACATCGAGATGAGCTTCATCACGGCGGAGGACATTTTCGCCCTGATCGAGAGGATGTTCGTCGCCGTGTTCCGCGAGGCATGGGGTGTGGAGATCGCGACTCCCTTCCCCCGCATGACCTACCGCGAGGCCATGGACCGTTTCGGCAGCGACAAACCCGACACGCGTTACGCGCAGGAAATCGTGGATGTCGGGGACATCTTCGCCGGCACGGAGTTCAAGGTGTTCCGCGGTGCGCTCGATGGCGGGGGAGTTGTCCGCGCCCTCAATGCCAAGGGGTTGGCCAAGATCACCACCGGGCAGATCGAGGAGCTGACCGGGATGGCGAAACAATTCGGGGCCAAGGGGCTGGCTTTCATCAAATGCGAGAACGGCGAATGGAAGTCGCCGATCGTCAAATTTTTCACCGAGGCGGAGAAGGCCGCCCTCCGGGAGCGTCTTTCCATCGAGGAGGGAGACCTCGTTCTTTTCGGGGCCGATCGCCGGGACATCGTCTGCGAGGTGCTCGGGCGCGTCCGCCTGCGCGCGGTGGAGATCCTCGGCATCACGCACGATCCGCGGCGTCTGGATTTCCTCTGGGTGGTCGATTTTCCCCTGCTCGCCTGGAGCGAGGAGGAGCAGAAATGGAATGCGGTGCACCATCCGTTCACCCGGCCCAAGGCCGGGGATGTCGCACTGCTCGACGAGGAGAGGCATGCGGATGTGCGGGCCGAGGCCTACGACATCGTGCTCAACGGCGTGGAAATCGGCGGCGGCAGCATCCGGATCCATGAGGCGGATCTTCAGGCGAAAATGTTCAGCGTGTTGGGCGTCGGCGAGGATCAGCAGGCCTCCATGTTCGGCCATCTGCTCAAGGCGTTCCGCTTCGGCGCGCCCCCCCATGGCGGGATCGCCCTCGGCCTCGACCGCCTGGTCATGCTGCTTGCCCATGCGGAATCGATCCGCGATGTGATTGCCTTCCCGAAAAACAACCGCGGCGTCGAGCTCATGACGGCCTCGCCGTCGGCCGTGGATTTCCGGCAGCTTCGGGAGCTTTACATCGCCAGCACCAAGAAGGCCTGAGTTTGCCGTGAACGAACGGGGATTGGAACTGGCGCTGCGGAAGATGCGGGAGGCGGGGCTGTCCGGCGCCGCCGTTTCAAGTTTCGAGCGCGCCTGGCGGCAGACGGCATCGGGGGAGACGGGGTTGATGCCCGAGGCCGGCCTTGAATCCGCCGGGGGGATTCCCGCATTGGCCGATGCCGCCTCCGCGTCCCCGGCTCCATCATTTCTCGACAGGCTTTGTGTCATCAAACTCAACGGCGGCCTCGGCACAGGGATGGGGCTCGAGAGGGCGAAGTCGCTCATCCGCGTGAAGGACGGGTTGACCTTTCTCGATTTGATCGCGCAGCAGATTCTTTGGATGCGGGAGACGCATGGCACCCGCGGGCCGAAGTTCCTGCTGATGGACAGTTTCAGCACGTCGGCGGATACCGTGTCGTTCCTGGCGAAATATCCCGAACTGGCGTCCGGAGGGGCGCTGGACTTCCTTCAGAACAAGGTTCCGAAAATTCTGGCCGATTCCCTGGAGCCTGTGGAATGGGCCGCCGCTCCCGACATGGAATGGTGTCCCCCCGGGCATGGCGACCTTTATGCCGCGCTTTCCGGATCCGGCCTGCTCGACCAATTGGCTGCAGATGGTGTGGAGTATCTGTTCGTCTCGAACAGCGACAATCTCGGGGCCACGGCGGATCCGGGACTTCTCGCCTACTTCGCAGGAAGCGGCCTGTCGTTCCTCATGGAGGTCGCGGAGCGCACCTCCTCGGACCGGAAGGGCGGACATCTGGCACGGCGGATGTCCGACGGGCGGCTCGTGCTGCGCGAGGTGGCGCAGTGCCCGGCGGAGGACATGGAGACCTTCCAGGACATCGCGAGGCACCGGTTTTTCAACACGAACAACCTCTGGCTCCGGGTTTCCGATTTGCGGGCGGCATTGGCGGAGCACGGCGGATCGTTGCCGTTGCCGCTGATCACCAATTCCAAGACCGTGGACCCGCGGGATCCCGGCTCACCGAAGGTTCTGCAGTTGGAGAGCGCGATGGGCGCGGCGATCGAGTGCTTCCCCCGGGCCGGTGCGGTGCTGGTGCCGAGGACGCGCTTTTCGCCGGTGAAAACCACAAGCGACCTGCTGGTGCTGCGCTCGGATGCCTATGTGGTCACCCGCGACCGCCGGCTCGAACTGGCGCCCGGCTGCCGCGGCACACCGCCCGAGGTCGTGCTCGATGGCGACTGCTACAAGCTGCTCCCCGGGTTGGAGGCGGCGTTCGGCGAGGCGGCGCCTTCGTTGTGCGGATGTTCCCGGTTCGAGGTGCACGGCCCGTGGCTGTTCGAGACAGGGGTGGTTTGCGGGGGGGCGGTGAGGTTTGTCAATGACGGCGGCGTGCCCGCCCGTGCACGCCGCGGCACCTACCGGGACGTGACGGAATCGGCGTGAGACGCCCGCGTCGCGCGGAGATCAGGAGAAAAATTCCTTCGCTCTCTCGAGGAAACTCTTGGTGATCGGGGTGTTTTGTTCGCCGCAGCTCTCTGCAAACTCCGCAAGTTTGCGGCGCTGATCCGCGGTGAGCTTGGTGGGCACCTCGACGGCGATGCGCACGAGGAGCTGACCGTGGCCCGATCCGCGGAGATGCGGCATGCCTTTGCCGCGGAGCTTGAAGATGGTTCCGCTTTGCGTGCCGGCGGGGACCTTCACCGAGGCCTTCCCGTCGAGGGTGGGGACATCGACCTCTCCGCCCAGCGCGGCCGCCACGAAGGGCACCGGGATTTCACAGAAGAGATCGTCCCCGTCGCGTGAGAAGACCGAGTGCTCGCGGACATGGATGACCACATACAGGTCGCCGCTGGAGGCGCCGCGCACGCCGGCTTCGCCGTTCCCGGTGGAACGCAGGCGTGACCCGTCTTCAATGCCCGCCGGGATCTTGAGCTTGATCCGGCTCGTGGTTTCCGCGCGCCCTTCGCCGTGGCAAACCTTGCAGGGATGGTCGAACAGTTCGCCCGCTCCCCGGCAGCGAGGGCAGGGCTGGGCGACCTGGAAGAAGCCCCGCGAGGCGATGACTTGTCCGCGTCCGTGGCAGGTTGCACAGGTGTGCAGCCTCGCGCCGGGGGCGCCCCCCGAGCCGCCGCAGGTTGTGCAGCGCCCCGTTTTGCGAAGTTCGACCTCCTTTTCCACGCCGCGCGCGGCCTCTTCGAGCCGGATCTCGAGGTCATAGCGAAGATCGGCGCCGCGGCCTTGCTCGCCGCTCGCAGCACCCCCGCCGAAGAAATGCTCGAAGATTCCCCCGCCTCCGGATCCGAAAACCTCGCGGAAAAGGTCGAAGGGATCGTGGAAGCCGCCCCGGCCTCCACCCCCTGCGCCTTGGAAGGCGGCATATCCGTAGCGGTCATAGGCGGCACGCTTGTCGGGATCGATCAGGATGTCGTAAGCCTGCGAGATTTCCTTGAATTGTTCCTCGGCGGCGCTGTCTCCCGGGTTGCGATCCGGGTGGTAGCGCATGGCCAGCTTGCGGTAGGAGGTCTTGATCTCCTCGACGCTGGCGTTTCGGGAAACCTCCAGGATTTCGTAGGGATCCTTGCGATGGCGGGACGACATGCGGGTGCCCTACGAGGCGGGGCCTTTGGAGACGAAAACGCTGGCCGGACGGAGGAGACGGTCGCGCAGTTTGTAGCCGCGTCGCGTCTGCCGCAGGACGTGCCCTTCCGGGGTTTTGTCGTCGGGCTCGTGGCCCACGGCCTCCATCAGGTTCGGGTCGAACTCGGCGTTGTCCGTCTTGATCTCCTCGACGCCGACGGATGCAAGGAAATCCTGGAATTGGCGGCGGACCATGTCCAGGCCCTGCAGGATGGCCGCGGCATCCGGTGCGGACCGGGCCGCTTCGAGGCCGAGTTCGAAGTTGTCGAACAGGGGCAGAAGGTTCTCGAGGAGTGATGTGTTGGCGTAGCGTATCGCGTCCTCCTTTTCGCGGGCGGCGCGCTTGCGGTAGTTGTCGAAATCGGCCGCGGTCCTCAGGGCGAGATCCCGGAATTTGTCCAGCTCCGCGGAAAGGTCCGCGCCTCCGTCGGCGCCTGGCGCCGGTTCGGCCGTGTCCGGCTTGGGGTCTGGTTCGTGGTGTCTGGTCATAGCTTGCGGATGGAAATCAGGGTGATGTCGTCGTATTGCGGAACAACGCCGGCGAATTCGCGCAGCTCGTCGGCGATGTTTTCCACCGTCGCGGCGGCACCCTTGGGTGCATTGGCCTGCACGGCCTGGGTGAGCCGTGCGAGGCCGAACTCCGACCCGTGCTGGTCGAGGGCCTCGGTGGCGCCGTCGGTGTAGAGCAGTATCCCATCTCCCGGTGCCAGCGTGACGGTTTCGTCCGCAACGACCCTATCGAAGACATCGCCGCTGTCAATCCCCACGGCCACACCCGGCGGGCTCAACGGGATGATCTCGCGTCCGGCGGCGCGATAGAGAAGGGGGGGGTCATGCCCTGCCCGGGCGAGGGTGACATCACTCGTGCGCGTGTCGACGATGAGGTAAAGCATGCTGACGAACATGTCCTCCTTGATGTCCGGATACAGCTGACGGTTCACGCGGCGCAGGGTATCGGCCGGGGAGGTGGAGTCGACGACGGCGCCCCGCAGGAGGCTGCGGCACATGCCCGTGATCAGGGCTGCCGGGATGCCTTTTCCGGAGACATCGGCGATGGCGATGCCCCATTGGTGTTCGTTGATCCGGAGATAATCGAAATAGTCGCCGCTGACATGCCGGGCGGGGATGTTGATCCCGCCGATCTCGTAGCCCTCGATGGCGGGGGCGGTGGCCGGGAGGAGGATGCTCTGGATCTCCCGTGCCGTCTCGAGGTCGCTGTCGAGGCGCCGTTTCTCCCCGGCTTCCAGGTAAACGGCCTCGCTGAAAAGCGCGAAGGCGGATTGTTCGGCGATGGCCTTGAACACCTTGAGGTCTTCCGGTGCGAACGGGGAACTCATGGGGCCGTTGACCACGGCGAGGACGCCCAGCGTCTTGTCTCGGTAGGAAAGGCAGCCGATGAACGCCGAGTTGGCCTGCTGCCCTTCGGCGGCCAAGCCGGTCATTTCGGAATCGGCGAAGGTGAACAGTCGGGCGCCGCCTTCTTTCCACATTCGGGCGATGGCACCCTCCCCGGGATGCACAGGGTGCAGGCGAAGATAGCTCTCCAACGCGACCGGGTTGGCGGTTGCCTGCTGCCGGATGTGCTCCGGAACGGCGATGAGCGGCGCGCAGGTGCGGCTGATGAACGCGGGGACCAGGAATTCCCCCGAGCGATCGAGCAGGTAGAGCGCCCCGCCGTGTGCGTTGAGGATGCGGGCGGCACTCTCGACGATGAGGCGGTGGAGTTCGCGGCGTCCGGCCCCGCCGCCGAAGGCCTCGCCCAGCCCGTGCAGGAAATCAAAGACGCGATCCTCTTCGGTTTGGAGTTCGCGCCATTCGCGGGTCAGGGTCCGGAACGCCTGGCGCTGGCGCCTGATCACCCAGCCGAGATAGCCGGTCAGCAGGATGAAGAGGATGAGCAATCCGGTTGCCATAGCGGCCTCGCGGGCCGCGGCAAGGTTAGGCCCCCGCGGGACGCTGCAGCAAGAGCGGTGTCAACCCTCCGTTTCCTTGTGCTTGAGGAACTCGATGACGTCCTTGAAGCGGACGGCATTGGCGGGATTGGCGGCGACGAGGTTTTCGTGGGCTTCGATGATGGCCTCACGCTTGGCCTCTTTCGGCTTTTGCCCAGAGGCTTCCCGCATGCCGCGGTCGGGGGAGGCTGGGGCGGGCTCCTGTTCGACCGAGAAGATCCGGTCCAGCCCGAGGTTCTGCATCACCTGGCGGTTGCGCGGGTTGGCCCGGACGATCTTGAGGGTTCCCTCGCGGCCGATCTTGAGGGCGATCCCCGCCAGCGTGCCCATGAACGTGGAATCCATCAACTCGCAGTCCTCGAGGTCCACGATGAATTCCCGATGCCCGAGGCGCGTCATTTCCGCGGCAAATTCCTTGAGTCCCGCGCTGTTCTGGAATGAGCCGCGTCCGGCCACGCGGACCCACACCGTCGGTCCCGAGAGACCAACCTGCACTGATGATGCGGCACTCACGGTTGAATTCAATAAGACGGCGGACCCGTGCGCTGTCAAACCCCGGGGACGGCTACTTCCAGAGGTAGGACTGGGTGAAGCCCACGATGCGGTTGTTCTCGATGAGAAGGCAGCGCCATGCCGTCACCGGACCGTCCCAGAGATAGGCGTCACCGATCACATTGAAGGTGGTCTTGATCGTGCCGTGGGCCTGCGGAATGAATGTCTCTTGGGCGCGGACATCGTTCCCGAGTTTGGCTTGGCGATATTCGAAGCGGACGGTGATGTCGGCGGGACGCCTGGCGCGCCAGAAGAAGTCGAAATACGTGCCTTCGCGTTGTTTCTGTTCCTCAAGTGTCAGCGCGCCGTAGTTCACGCGGCTGCGCTCGAACTGGATGGCCGGATTCTGTGTGTTCTCAAAGGTCTCCGGCTGGTTGATGAAACGCCGCGTCTTGCGGAACTGGAAATCCTCATCAAGGGCGAGCGGGAGCACCTTGGCTTCGGGGATCTCCATCGCGGGAGGTGACGGCGTGACGCAGGAACAAAGCAGAAGGGCAGCCAGCAGCAGGCCGGGGCGCAGGTTCATGCGGTGATCAAAGAAGGTTTGCCGCCGGATGTCAAACGGCGGTCAGGCACAAATTGTCTTGCCTCGCTGCTTGCGCGGCCGGAATGCTCCCGCCCATGGTGTCCGTCACGGTCGCGTGTTTGCGCACCGGGTGCGCGTCCCACCAACATTCATGAGCCATCCCCGCAAACCGCCCGCTGCCCCACACGGAACCGTTGATTTTCCCGTTTCACCGGAAAAGCCGCCCCGGCAATGAACCCGCTTGCGCCGGCCGCGATCGCACTGGTTTTCGGGCTGATTTGCGGATCGTTCCTGAATGCGGTGATCCACCGTCTCCCGCGCGGAATCGGCCTGGCGCGGCCCCGGCGCTCATTCTGTCCGCAATGCGGGCGGTCCTTGCCGTGGCATGAGAACATCCCGCTGCTGAGCTGGATCTTCCTGCGCGGTCGCTGTGCTTCGTGCGGTGCGGCGATCCCGTTCCGCTACCCGCTGGTGGAGGCGCTCACCGGCGCCGCGTTTTTCTGGCTGTGGTGGGCGTTTCCCCCCGCGGTTGCCGCGGCCTACATGGTGCTTGTGGCGCTGCTGATCGCCGGGACCTTCATCGATCTGGAGCACATGATCCTGCCCGACAGCCTGACCCTTGGCGGTGCGGCGGCCGGCGTTGTGCTCGCCATGCTCGTGCCGGGGCTGTTGCCGGGAGAGTCGTGGGAGGAGAGGTTGCGTGGGAGCCTGTTCGGGGCCGGGGTCGGTTTTGCCGTGCTGTTCGCCGTGGTCGAACTCGGCAAACTGGCATTCGGGCGCAAGCGGTTCGACCTCGATCCCCCCGAGAGCTTCGCCATCTCGGCTTCCGGCGGCGCCCCGCGCCTGAAAATCGGCGAGGAAGACTGGGATCTTGCCGAGGTTTTCTACCGGCCGACGGATGTTCTGGAACTTCACCTCGCCGAAGGGGGTTGTTGGAGGTTGCGTCACGACGGACTCGTGCGTGACGGAAGGACGGCGTCCTATGCCGAGGCGGATGGCTGGTGCGGGACGGTCCGGGCCGTGGTGGTCCCGCGCGAGGCGATGGGGTTCGGTGACGTGAAGTTCATGCTCACCCTCGGCGCTTTCCTCGGGTGGCCCGGGGCGCTGTTCAGCATCGTTGCCGGCTCGTGCATCGGCGCAGTTTTCGGGGTGGCCCTGCTGGCCTTGCGCCGCCTCGGCGACGCGGGACGGATTCCCTTCGGGCCTTATCTGGCCGCAGGGGCGCTCCTCTGGGTCGCGGCCGGCCCGGAGGTGGTGCGTTGGTATCTCGGTCGCTGACCCTCCTCAGCGGGACTGCCGCGTGATCTGCAGGAAGCCCTGCACGAACATGAACAGGATGACGAAGATGACGATGGAAAGCGCCGCAGACCAACCGAAGCGGTAGTAGGTGAATGCGGCCTTGTAAACGTAGGAGACCAGGATGTGCGTCGAGTCCGCCGGCTCGCCTCCATTGGAAAACAACCAGATCACATTGAGATTGTTGAAGTTCCAGATGATGCCAAGCGTGGTTGCCGGAAGCATGACGGGGCGCAGGAGGGGGGCTGTGAGCCGGCTGAACTGGACCCACGGCGAAGCGCCCTCCAATTGTGCCGCCTCATAGACGCTCGCCGGAATCGCCCGCAACCCCGTCAGCGCCACGATCATCATGAAGGGAAACCCCATCCAGACATTGACCAGGGTGACCGCGATGAAGGTCTCGAACGGTGAGGTGAGCCATTCGAGCGGGGGGAGGCCGAAGGCTTTTGCAAGAAAGGCGTTCACCGTGCCCCCGTCGCCGTGGAACATGCCCCGCCATGTCAGGGCGGTGATGTATTGGGGCATCGCCCACGGCAGCAGGAGAATGATGCGCCAGGCCTTCTGGCCGCGCACGAAGCCCTGGTAAAGCACCACGGCGAGCGAGACCCCGATGACGATCTGCAGGAAGGTGCTGGCCAGCGTCCATGCGACGGTCTTGCTGAAGACCAGCCAGAATTCCGGCTCCCCGAAAACCATCGCGTATTGACGGACCCCGCTGAATTTCCAATCTCGGATGCGGTAGATGCTGGCATCCGAAAACGAGAGCAGGATGTTGTAGAAGAGGGGATAGACGATGAGGAGCAGGAGAACCACCAAGGCCGGCACCAGGCACAGTGTAAGGAAAGTCCTCCTCCTCGACGCAGGATCCCATTCGGCCATGCCGATCACGGGTGCCTCGGACGCTTCGCCGTATCCGTTCACGGCATTCCCTCCGCAATGCGGTCCTCGGCTTCCTTCTGCATCAGGCGCGCCCCCTCGGCGGCCGTGAGGCTGCCCGTCATGACCCTGCGGTAAGGCCCGCGTATGCCGTCCCAGATGTAGCGCAGCTGGGGAATGATCGGCATGGGAACAGAATGCTTGGCCTGCTCGCGCGCGAGTTGCAACACGGGATTGTCGGTGAATGCCGGCGCGGCGAGAGCCGTATGGAGTGTCGGGATGGTGAACAGACGTTCGGCCATGGCCAGCTGCATTTCCTCGCCTGTCAGGTAGGCCAGCAGTCTCCGCACCATGGGGAATTTCGCCTCCGGCGTGTTGACGCAGAGACTGTATCCCTTGGCGGCGATGATGGGGCGGCAGCGCAGTCCGGTGGACTCGTTGACCGGGAGCAGGGCCAGCATGCTTCGCTTGGGAACGTCATATTCGGCCCACGACCAGGGTCCGTTGATGATCATCGCCGCGCGGCGGCGCAGGAACATGAGGTTGGCCGTGTTGTAGTCCTCATAGCGCGGAATGAGCTGGTGCTTGTCCCTCAAATCCAGAACGAACTGCAGCGCGGCCCGCATCTCGGGTGTGTCGAGCGTCGGATTCCCCTCCTCATCCATGATCCAGCCGCCGAAACCGGTCAGGAAAGGGATGAAGAAGTAGGGCTCGGCGTAGTTCCATGTGAGCGCATAGCGGTCGGTGCGTCCGTCGCTGCGCAGGGTCAGATCGCGTCCGAGTCGGACCAGGTCACCGAGGGTTTCCGGGGGGCGCTCCACCATCTGCCTGTCATAAACGAGCATGAGCTGGTTGCCGATCTGGTCGGCCACGAGCCACGTCTTGTCGTTCCACAGCACCACGCCCTCCTTGGTGAAGCGGCCGAGGAACCCCCCGTCAAGAACGTCATCCCAAGGGCGGATCACCCTGGTCTCCGCGAACAGCGCGACGTTGTCGGACGGACCGAAGACCATGTCGGGGCCCTGCCCGGCCACGGCGGCGATGATGAAGGAGTTGCGCAACTCTTCGCCTTCACGGTAAAGCGCGGTGACCTTGTCCCCGGGATGCAGGCGGTTGTAGTCGCGGATGACCCCCTCGAAGAAGGACCGCTCGGCACCGGTCTTCTGGTGCCAGATGACCAGGCGGTTCGGCGCTTCACGGGGCGGCGTGCAGGCGCCCAGCAGGAGGGCGACCGCGCACAGCCGGAGCATGGGAATCAGCGGGAAGCGCATGCGAAGGGGAAGCCTAATCTCACGGCCGGAGGTCGCAGTGGCAAGCATGCAGCGCCGGCGGCCGGATTGCCGTTGCCGGGGAAGCGGTGGCGGCGCATATTCCGCGGATTCATGGGGGCCAACGATTTCAACCTGCAGGTCAACCGAAAGGCACTCGAGTTGAACCTCGACGGACGGGTCTACGGGACCTTCGCCGAAATCGGCGCCGGCCAGGAGGTTGCACGGAGGTTCTTCTACGTCGGTGCCGCCGCCGGGACCGTGGCCAAGACCATGTCGGCCTACGACATGACCTTCAGCGACGAGATTTACGGGACCGTCGAGCGATATGTGAGCCGCCAGCGGCTCTGGGGAATGCTGGACCACGAGTATTCCCTTCTCCGCGAGCGGCTCGACGCCAAGCTCGGCGCGGACAAGACATTCTTCGTGTTTGCCGACACGGTCGCGGCGCGCGGCTATCTCAGCCACAACGAGTCGCATGGCTGGATGGGAATACGATTCCAGACGGAACCGCGGGGCGAGGTGAACGAGATCATCATCCATGTCCGCATGCTGGATGCCGAGAACATCGCGCAGCAGGAGGCGTTGGGGATCATCGGGGTCAACCTGATCTACGGCGCCTTCCGTCACCATGCCGACCCGGCGAGGCTCATCGGCACGCTGCTGGACGACCTCACGCCACGCCGCATCGAGGTGGACATGATCCGCTTCAGCGGCCCCGCCTTTGCGAAGGTGGACAACAGGCTGATGAGCCTGCAGTTGGTGGCGCAGGGATTGGGGCGCGCCGCGATGTTCCGGGCCGATGGCGAGGTGGTCCAGCCCGCGGAGGAACTCTACAAGCGGGCCGTTCTGATCGAGCGGGGGAGCTTCCGTCCGGTCACGCACGTCACATTCGAGATGCTCCGTTGTGCCCACGACGACTTCGCCCCGCGCGAGAAGGCCGCGCCGCGCGGCGTGCTCACACTGGCGGAAATCACCATGCAGAACCTGCTGAGCACGGGCGAGCTCGACCCGCAGGACTTTCTCGACCGCACCGATATCCTCGGGGCGCTCGGCCAGACCGTGCTCGTTTCCAACTTCGGAGAGTATTTCCGTCTCGTGGACTACATCGCGCGCCACACCAGCGAGGCGATCGGGCTCGCCCTCGGTGTGCCGAGTTTGGAGGAAATCTTCCTTGAAAAATACTACGAGGGTCTGGAGGGCGGCATCCTCGAGGGCCTGGGGCGCCTCTTCAAGAAGGGGGTGCGTTTGTATGCGTATCCGCGCCTCGCCGCCGACGGATCGATTGTCACCGCGGACAACCTGCGCGTCGAACCCAAGCTCCGCCACCTCTACACCTACCTGCGCGAAAACGACTTCATCGTCCCGGTGAGCGACTACCGTGAAGACATCCTGGGGATCAAGTCTCCCGAAGTGCTCGCCCGCCTGCGTTCAGGCGATTCCACATGGGAGCAGTGTGTGCCGCCGGAGGTCGCGGCGATCATCCGCGAACGCCGGCTTCTCGGGTGTCCGGGTTAGGATTCCGGCGCCCCGGCGACATGGAGCACCCCGGCTTTGTCACGGGAGAACCCGCGCAACCAGGGCATCGTCCCGGACATGGAGTTCAGGGCGGAGTCGAGCATGGTGTCATCGGATTGGGCCCGCAGGCTTCCGTTCCTGTCGTTCACTTCGTGGAACGGCCGGGTCACCTTGGCGTAGGCCTTGTCGCCCACGCGCGCCTTTTCCAACCGCGCCGGATCGTAGATGCACAGCCACCATCCGCCGTAGGCGTCCGGTGCGCCCGGGGGTGTGCACCGGATGGCCAGACGTCCCGCGCGGATCTCCCCGCCGTCCAGGTCCAGCGCATAGAGGGCGGCGATTTCCCTGCGGCTTCCCAGGTGTCCGGCGAGGAATTCGCGCACGGTCAGGCGGTGCCGCCGGTTGAATGCCCCGCGCCCGTAAACCCCCAGCTCCAACGCGACAGGATCTTCCGGGTCACCGTAGATGTTCATCTCGGCATTCTCATTCACGCGGTAGGAGAGGTAGGGGATGCTGCGCAGGAATCCGTTGTCGATCGCCGTGGCCGGAACGGGTCGGAATGTGCGCGTGGCATCATGGTTGCGGAAGTCCTGCACGATGCTGTGCCAATGGGGAAGGCGTCCGGCGGGTGTCACTGCCGAGGTGGCGGCGTCGTCGCCCGGTTCGTCGATGATGCGGCGGATATTGTCCTTGCTGATTTCAAGCTCCTCCCTGCCGGTCTCGATGAGGACATTGGAAGCCGAGTTGCGCAGGATGAGCCCGCGGATTTCCGTCCCGTCCTTCAGCACCACGGTGTCCGTCTGGAGGAAATCCTGAGCGGCGTGGGTTTGGGAGGCCAGCGCGCTGCCGGCCAGCATCACCGCCAGCAGTCTGCGCAGGGCCCGGTGCTGTGGGAACAAAGTCATGCCCGACGATAACGTGGCCGGCACCCGCAGGCAAATGCTTCGCCGTCCGAACCGTTTCGGCGGCACCCCGGATTGCTCGCCGGACTACACCCTCGCCGTGTCCCGGTTCTCACAGAACCAGCGGTAGGCGTCGGAAATGCCCTCACGCAGGGGGATCTTCGGCGCCCACCCGAGAGCTTTGATCTTCGAGATGTCGAGGAGCTTGCGCGGCGTGCCGTCCGGCTTGCTCGTGTCGAATTCAAGCGAACCGTCGAATCCGAGCACTTCGCACACGGTTTCCGCCAGTTCTCGGATGGTGACATCCTCGCCGCATCCCACATTGACCGGGTCGTGCCCGTCATAATGGTCGAGCAGGAACACGCAGGCGTCGGCAAGGTCGGCGGTGTGCAGGAATTCCCGGCGCGGCTGCCCGCTGCCCCAGACCGTGATGCTGCGGTCCCCGGCGAGCTTGGCCTCGTGCACCTTGCGGATCAGGGCGGGAAGCACATGCGAGTTGTGCAGGTCGTAGTTGTCGTGCGGACCGTAGAGATTCGTCGGCATGGCCGAGATGAAGGTCTTCCCGTATTCCCTCGCGTAGGCCTGGCACAGCTTGATGCCGGCGATCTTGGCGATGGCGTAGGCGTCGTTGGTCGCCTCGAGCGGCCCGGTGAGGAGCGCGTCCTCACGGATCGGCTGCGGGGCCAGTTTCGGGTAGATGCACGAGCTGCCGAGGAAGAGGAGCTTGCGCGCGCCGTGGTCGGCGGCGGCCTCGATGAGGTTGTTCTGGATGGCGAGGTTCTGCAGGAGGAATTCCACCGGCTGCTCCCAGTTGGCCATGATACCGCCCACCTTGGCGGCGGCGACGACCACGACGGAGGGCCTTTCCGCGGCGAAGAACGCCTGCACCGCGGCGCGGTCGAGCAGGTCGAGTTCGGTCCTTGAGCGGCCGAGCACCGCGGTGAATCCGTCTTCTGTCAGCTTGCGATGGATGGCGCTTCCGACCATGCCGCGGTGGCCCGCCACAAATATTTTCTCGTCCTTCCTGAGGCTCATTCGTTAGGGTCGCCACGCTATGGCAAAAACCCCCGCTGCGGCAAGAAACGGCCGTCTGCAAGTTCTCAAAACCTACAAACTTTACGTTGGTGGCGCATTCATCCGCTCCGAGAGCGGCAAGGTGGTCCCGGCGCTCTCCGCCGATGGCCGGCAGACGCTGGCACAGGTGTCCCGCGCATCGCGCAAGGACCTGCGTGATGCGGTTGTTGCCGCCCGCAAGGCATTCCCGAAATGGGCCGGCGCCGCGGCCTACCTCAAGGGTCAGATCCTCTACCGCGCGGCGGAGATGCTGGAAATGCGGTCCGCCGAGATGGAGGGCGAGATCGCCCGGAACGCCGGTGTGAGCACCGCGGTGGCCCGCCGCGAGGTGGCCGATGCCGTGGAACTGCTCGTCCACTATGCGGGATGGACGGACAAATTCACCGCGGTCTTCGGTTCGGTGAACCCTGTCTCCTCGCCTCACTTCAACTTCACCTATCCCGAGGGCACCGGTGTCGTGGTCATATTCTGTCCCGACAAGCCCTCCTTCGCGCCCTTGGTGCACCTGGTCGCCGCGACCATCCTCACCGGCAACACCTGCATCGTGGTTCCCTCCGAGACCGCCCCGTTGCCCGCGCTGACCTTCGGGGAAATCCTCGCCACGAGCGACCTGCCCGGGGGCGTGGTCAACATCCTTTCCGGACGCCGTGCCGACCTGGCCGCGGTGGCTGCCTCCCACATGGATGTCAACGCCATCGTCAACGGGTGCGAGGACGCCGCCCTTGACAAGACCCTGCACGAGGGGACGGCGGTGAACCTGAAACGTTACGCGCGCCATACGGTCCCGGTCGGTGACTGGGGCACGGGCGGCCATGCGCAATGGATCCTCGACACGATCGAGTTCAAGACCGCATGGCATCCGATCGGCTGGTGAGGATGTCCCTGCACCACGGGGAACGAGGCCGGTCTTAGACTCCGCGTCAAACAGGATGCACGTTCCCGGACTCATCGAGAGAAAGCGCGACGGCGGCACGCTGTCCGCGGACGAAATCGCCGCGATTGTCGGCGGTTACGTGCGCGGGGATGTGCCGGATTACCAGATGGCGGCGTTGGCCATGGCGATTTTCTTCCGGGGCATGGATGATGCCGAGACCACGGCGTTGACGGTGCAGATGCGCGATTCCGGCGATGTTTTCGACTGGCCCGACGGCACCCCGCCCAAGGTGGACAAGCATTCGACCGGCGGCGTCGGCGACAAGGTTTCGCTGGTCCTTGCCCCGCTGCTTGCCTGCGAGGGTGTGTGGGTGCCCATGATTTCGGGGCGCGGGCTCGGCTTCACCGGCGGAACGCTCGACAAACTCGAGAGCATCCCGGGGTTCCGTGTGAACCTTCCGTGGCCCGAAATGCTGGCCCAACTCGAATCCGTCGGATGTTTCATCGCCGGCCAGACGGACAACCTCTGCCCTGCGGACAAGAAGCTTTACGCCCTCCGCGACGTCACCGGCACGGTGGCGTCCCTGCCTCTCATCGTGGCCAGCATCATGTCGAAGAAGCTGGCCGAGTCGCTCGACCGGCTTGTGCTTGATGTGAAATTCGGGCGTGGCGCCTTCATGCGGAAGCACGAGGACGCGGAGAAGCTGGCTGCTGCGATGGTCGCGGTTGGCCGCGCATCAGGGGTCGAGACAACCGCGCTGCTCAATCCCATGAACCAGCCCCTCGGACTCACGGCAGGCAATGCACTCGAGGTTGCCGAGTGCGTCGAGGTGCTCCAAGGGGGAGGCCCGGAGGATCTGGTGGAGCTGACCTTGGATCTGGCGGTTCCGCTTGTCTCCGTGTCGCGCGAAAATCTGCGTCGTCGCCTGCAGGACGGGAGTGCCTGGGAAAAATTCACAGCCATGGTTGCCGCGCAGGGCGGCGATGTGTCGGTCCTCGAAACCATGCGCGAATTGCACCGTGCGCCCGTGATCACGGAAATCACGGCGCCCCGTGCGGGCGAGCTGACGCGTCTCGACGCCCTCGAGATCGGGCGTTTCTGCGTCGAGCTGGGCGCGGGGCGCGCCAAGGCCGG
Source organism: Chthoniobacterales bacterium (assembly GCA_014879535.1). GTDB lineage: Bacteria > Verrucomicrobiota > Verrucomicrobiia > Chthoniobacterales > JACTMZ01 > JACTMZ01. The sequence continues at coordinate 22,784 of JACSRX010000049.1, read as the reverse complement.
GGATGCCGTGGACTTTGCCGTGGGTGTGGAATGTCTCCGCAAGGAGGGCGGGCAAGTCGCCGCAGGGGAGCCCGTCCTGCGGGTTCACAGCCGGGCGGAAATCGATGCGGCCGCCGTCGGCGCCCGTTTGCTCGGGGTGGATTGACCGTTACACGTAGGCCAGGAACGCGGTGTGCACTTCGGCGGGAACGTCGATCATCTTGTAATCCGCCGAGGAGACGAACAGCAGGCTTTGCTGGCCCTTGCCGAGCAGGTGGTTCTCGGCATCGTAGATTTCGTGCTCGAGGTGGACGAACTTTCGGTTGTAGCTGCCGATGCGGATCTTCACGCTCACCGTCTCGAACTCCCGCGTCTCCCGCATGAACTTGTGCTCGAAGGAGCGCGTGAGGATGTAGAATGACGTGTTCTTGAGGTTGAACTTCGGCATCACCCGGTTGAAGAACAGCTCGCGCGTCTTGCCCACCCACATCGCATACATGCCGAAATAGACGTTGCCGACCGAGTTCGTGTCCGCATAGGTGGCCACGAACGAATGGACGAACCACTTGTCCTCGAAATGTCCGCCGAGGGGGTGCTGTGCCGTGGCCACGAGGGACTTGGCGGCATCCCCGATGGCGGCGGCAGTCTCGGCGAGCGATGCCCTCGTGTGCGCGGCCGCCGCGGCCGGAGCCGCCGGCCGTGCCGGAGCCGCCATCGGGGCCATTTCGTCAGCCGGAGCGCCGAGCTCGTCGGCGCCGCTCACGAAATCCTCGGAGGAAGTCGGCTTGGCCAGCGTCCACAGGACATAACCCAGCGGCAGGAGTGATCCGATGATCATGAACACGGGGTAGGCGAGCAGGTAGCCGAAGGCGAAAATGACCACCGCGAGGCTGCCCAGGCAGAACATCTTCACCTGCGGGATGCGGTTCGCCGGGGTGTTGACGTAGCAGCGCGCCACGGCCAGTGCGGAATACCCGACGAAGAACGTCGCGTAGAAGATCATGAAATACTCGAGTTCCAGGCCGACCGCCGCGCCCGCCAGCGCCACCGCCCCGCAGAAGATGAACAGCGGGATGGGCGACGTCACCAGCGACGTGGGGACGAGGGCGAAGATGGCATTGACGCTCGTGCGCACATTGCTCTGCAGGAACCAGCGCAGCGCGATGTATCCGCTGTCCAGCGTGGTCAGCACGCAGGCGCAGAGGAACACGCAGTAGGCCCCGAAAATCCACGGATGGTCGGCGGCCTTGTCGAATAGGAACCGCATGATCGAGTCGTGGCCGTAAACGTGGCCGCCGAGGCCGGAATGGAGGTGCCTTGCCGCGCCGGCTCCGAGGGCCCACACGGCGAGCATCCCGTGGAAAATGAGAAGCAGGAAGAATTGGAGCGCCCCTGCAATGTAGGCGGCCGCGACGGACACGCGCTCCCGGTGCATCTGGATCGCGCGCTGCCATTGCTGGAGGTCGAGCCACGGGCCGAGCAGGAAACCGATGAAGATCGGGACCATGTAGCCCCAGTAATTCCAATCGTCGGCGGGAAGTTTCTGCGCCGGAACCACGGGCCCCCCTTGGGTGACCCGCCACGGCGCGGTGGCGAGGATGGCGATGGCGACCGCGACAATGAGAAAAATGACGCCGTGGCTCCATTTGATGCGCCGGATGTTGAACTCCTCGCCGAAAAGGATGCCCGCCGCGAGCACGACCAGAAGGATCAGCGGGAGGAACAAAATCTCGGGCTCGAAGCCCAGCGGCATCCAACCGTAGCGGATGAGGGCGAAGATGGTCAGCGTGATGGCGAGCAGCTGGTAGAGGAAGAAGATCAGGCGGAACGGCCGCGACCACGCGGTGAAGAATCTCCCGAGTGACTCGGACCCGCCTTCCTGCCGCCGCGCCAGGTGGTGGGTGATGAGCCCGAAGCCGATCAGTCCGAGGGCGTTCGGGATGGCGAAGCTGAGCAGCCCCGGCAATCCGAACTGCGTGGTGAACTGGACCGAGAAGAAGAGTCCGAGTCCCCACATCCAGGACAGCGCGACGGAGTTGCCCCACAGCAGGGTGTTGAACCAGCGGTAGGGCTCGGGTTGGGCGGCGGACATGCGGGCGGGGATTGGTTGTTAAGGGGATGGTAGCATGGCGTCCGCTGCTTGCCCAACTTTCGTGGGGAGCGGCCGGTCAGTAGCTGTGCGGGGTGAGTTTCACCTTGCCGCGGAAGATGTAGTAGATGCTCGCGGTGTAGGCGAGGACGATGGGCACGCCGATGAGGGCGATGATGAGCATGATGAAATGCGTCTTCGGCGTGGAGGCGGAATTGTAGATGTTGAGGCTGTTCTCCGGATTCGGCATGGAAAGGACCATGTTCGGGAAGACCGTGAAACCGAAAAGCATCATCAGCGTCGCCATGGCCGCGCAGGAGGAGAGGAAGGCCCGGAACTCGTTCCCCTTGTGGTTCTCCCGCGGGATGTTGAGCACGATCAGCACGTTGATGACGAAAATGACGAGCAGCCAAGGCCTGGCGCGGACGATTTCCAGCAGGTGCGGCGCATACACCAGCGTGGCCACGTTGAGAATGATGTAGAACGCGAGGAAGATGCCGATGGTGCGGTTGACCCAGCGGCGGACACGTGCCTGCAGATCGCCCCCGGTTTTCATCACCAGATAGATCGACCCGTGCATGGCGAAAAGCGCCACCGTGGTGCCGCCGAGCAGGAGGGCGTAGGGATTCAGGAGCGCCCAGAACCCGCCGACATACTCGCCGCGCTCGTCGAGTTGGATCCCCTGGAGGATGTTGCCCATCGCCACTCCGATGAGGAGTCCCGACACGATGCTCCCGAGGGAGAATCCGGTGTCCCACATGGTCCGCCACCAGCGCCAGGTTTCCTTGCTGCGGAACTCGATGGCGACCGCGCGGAAAATGAGGGCCGCCAGCAGTGCCATGAAGGCGAGGTAGAACCCCGAGAACACCGTGGCATAGACCACCGGGAACGCTGCGAAAAGCGCGCCGCCGCCGGTGACGAGCCACACTTCGTTGCCGTCCCAAACCGGGCCGATGGCGTTGAGAAAGACGCGGCGGTCCTCGTCCTTCTTCACGAACAAGTGCAGCGTTCCCACGCCCAAGTCGAAGCCGTCGAGCATGGCGTAGCCGGTGAACAGCACGCCGACCAGGATGAACCAGACTGTGTTGAGATCCATGGTGGTGTCAGGAGGCGGCTCGCGTGCCGCGGCGTTCCATCAGGGCGATCCAGCTCGGGGGCATCTCCTCGCTGTCCTCCTCGTGGTCGGGGCCTTTCTGGATTTTGCGCGTCAGCAGGTAGATGAAAACCGCGAAAAGCAGCGCGTAGATCGCGGCGAACATGATGAGCGAAGCGAGCACGTGGTTGGCCGTGACCACGGTCGAGAGCCCTTGGGAGGTCCGCATGATCCCGTAAACAATCCACGGTTGCCGGCCCATCTCCGCGGTGAACCACCCTGTCTGGTTGGCGATCTGCGGACCGAGGACGGCGAGCACCAGCACCACATAATAAGCGCGGATGAGGGGATTGGTGAGATCGAAAAGTTTGCCCCGCCACCACAGGAACATCCCCAGCCAGGCAATGCCGATCAGAGCCATGCCGATGCTGATCATGATGTGGTAAAATTGGAACACCGCCTGCACGGGCGGCCAGTCCTCCTTCGGGAAGGCGTCGAGTCCCGTGACCACGGTGTCGGTCGAGTTTCCGACCAGCATGCTGAGCATGCCGGGAATCTGAAGACCGGTGACTTCCTCCTTCTCCATGTCCACCCAACCCATGATTCCCATCGGGGCGTTGGACTGTGTCTTGAACAATCCCTCCATCGCGGCCAGTTTCGCCGGCTGGTTCCTGGTCACGCCGTCGGCCGACTTGGCGCCGGTGGCGAGCTGCAGGAGCGACGCGACCGCGGCGACGACGAGACCGATCTTCAGGGAAGTCATGGCGAATTCCCTGTGGCGTCCGCGCAGCAGGTAGAACGCGCTGATGCTGATGACAAGGAATGCCCCGGCCTGCCAGCACCCGACGATCACGTGCGACAGGCGGTCCATGGCCGACGGATTGAAGACCATGGCCCAGAAGTCATGGATCACGGCCCGCGAGTGCAGGATCTGGTCGGCCGAGGGGATGAAGCCGGGGGGCATGATCTGTCCGTTGTATTCGATGGAAAACCCGGCCGGGGTCTGCATCCAGGAATTGGCGACCACGATCCACACCGCGCTGAAGTGCGACCCGAGGCACACCATCACCGTGGCGAAGAAATGCATCTTCGGTCCCACCTTGTTCCACCCGAAGAGCAGGATGGCGAGGAAGCCGGATTCGAGGAAGAAGGCGAAGATGCCCTCCGCGGCGAGCGCGCTGCCGAACACGTCGCCGACGAACCGCGAGTAGGTCGCCCAGTTGGTGCCGAACTCGAATTCCATGACAATGCCCGTGGCCACGCCGATGGCGAAGGTGAGCCCGAACACCCGCGTCCAATAGCGCGCCATGTTGTGGTAGCGCACCTTTCCGGTCCTGAGCCACATCGCCTCCATGATCACAAGGATCACCCCGAGCCCGATGCTCAGGGGGGGATAGATGTAATGGAACATCACCGTGAACGCGAACTGGATGCGCGACAGGATTTCCACGTCCATGTTCCTGCAAGTTAATGCGAAGTCTGCAGGTTAGGGAAGTCCGGTCATGCGCCGATTTCTCCGGTGCCGACGCCCTTCCCCGCATCAGCCGGACTCCAGCAGCTGATCGGACCGCATTCGTATTGTTCCGGGTATTCCGAAACGACGGGCAGGAACTCCCGCATGAGGGCGTCGGCCGCCTCGGAATCCGGCTGATCCGCCGGGATCGGGGTTCCTATGCGGACGACATATCGCCACGGCTTTTCCTCGTAGATGAGACAAGGCAGAAGTCGGGCGCCGGTGCTCCGGGACAGGCGGATCGCTCCGGAAGCCATGGTGAGAGCCGCGGTTCCCGCGACACCGCGCACCTGCCTTCCCACGCCGGTATCCACGCAAATGATCAGGGTGTTTCCAGCCTCAAGAAACCGTGTCGCCTCCCGCAGGGCATCGAGGCGGAAGATCGGAGGGGCGGTGCACGGCCGGGCCACCCGCGCGAGATAGGCATCCTTGCGGTCGGCGGCAGCCTGCATGTCGCCGTTGCCGAAAGCCATCTGCGATGCGGAAATCGCAAGGATGCGCAGGCAGCATCGCAGGACGCTGAGCGATCCGAAATGCAGGGTCGCGAGGATCGAGGGCTCGCCGGCGTCCCGGACTGAGATGAGATGCTCCTGTCCCTCATGCCGGAAGCGTCGGCGCCAATGTGGCCGTCCCCAACGGTCCGGAAACATCGAGGGGATCTCGGCATACCGGTAAATCATGCACTTATGCCAGGTGAGCACCATGTTGCTCGCCCTTTGCCGCAGCGCTTGCGGGAGTTTCGGGCTGTTCCAATCGTGTTTGCAGAACATCAGGAACATCGGCCATGCGCGGAAAGCGACCAACGGCCACAGGACGAAGCGCAGCATTCGCGGCGGAAAGATGCGCTCGCAAAATCTGACGATGAAGAACTCGATCCTGATCGAAAGAGAGGGTTCCCGATTCATGGCCGGATTTTGAGGGTCGCGCCCGGGTGGAGGCCGGGCAGGCATCTCAATCCCACCACCAGTTCAGAAACAGAGGGGGCGCGAGCTGCATCGCGCCAAGGCATGCAAAAAAGGCGAGGGCATGCACCCCGAGATGGAAAAGCGCGCTCCTCCACCGGCGGATTGCAAGGCAGACGAGGAATGCCGCGGGCCACACAAAGAGGCCCGAGAGCACGAGAAACATGAAATAGCCCATGGTGACATGGGCATGGACAACAAGGTTCCGCGGGAATCCACACTCGCCGATGGATTCGGGCCATCCGCCGAGGCTCCCGTGTATGTGGATGGCGAGGCTGCAAAACAGGGTGAGCATCAGCAATGACGGCAGAATGGCGGCGAGGAATGTCCGCCATGACCACCGGGCAGGACGCATGAAGAAGAGGGCGGCCGCCGCACTGATGCCGATCACCAGTGCCGAAATGGAAAGTGGGGACGACAGGGTGAACATGCTGGCAAGTGTCAGTGCGGCGCCGACGGCGGTGTGTGCGGTCCTCGGGCCTTTTCCCGCGATTCTTTGACAAGGCGCGCTTCCCGCTCGCGGGCGATCGTGCGGGCCAAGGTCATCAAATCGGCTTCGGTGACATCCACGAAGGAATCCAGTTCGCGAAGGGCGCGGACAATGTCTTCATGCGTGTTTTCCCTGCCGAAGGGATGGGGTTTGGGCGGCCGGCGTCCTTTAGAAAGGGCTGAGGGATAACGACGCCATGCGAACGGCCAGTTGAACACCACGGCGAACCCCAGAATGACCAATGCGTTGGCCAAGACCGGCCACCAGACGAATTGCAGCCCCAGTTCGCGCACGGCATCACCGCCCATCACGGCCGTCATGGCTGTGGCGCCGCCCGGCGGGTGGATGCATTTGAACTGGTGCATCACCCCGATGGAAAACCCGACTGCGCAGCCGGCGGCAAGCCAGCCGGTGCCGAGATGGCGGGCGCAGAGGACGCCGATCGTGGCCGAGAGGCCGTGCCCGGCCAGCACGGGCCATGGCTGGGACAACTGGCCGTGCGGCACCGCGAACAGCAGGACCGCGCTGGCCCCCATCGAGGCAACAATGAACACCGCGCCGTCCCCGTCCACGGCATGGCGGGAGATCCACGCCAGAAGACCGATGGCCAGCATGCCACCCAGGGTGGAAACGAGTTTCTCCCGGTAAGAGACGGGGCTGAGTTCGACGCCGATGAGCGAAAGAACGGAATTCATCGAGTGAGATGCATTTGCCGCGGAGACCCGGGGGTGGAAAGCCATTCTTGGGATATCGGGGAGATTGATGCAATCGGAGTCAGGCTGGAGGGCGGGAGTCCTTCCAACGGTTCCTTCCGGGCCATGCGAACGCGACAAGTGCGCCGCCCGCCAACCCGACCATCATGTCCTTCAAGGTGTCGAACGTGGAAAGTTGGAGGAGGGTTCCGAGAAAATGATCGAGGAAATACTCGAAGACCTCCCATGCGATTGTCACAAGGGCGGTGAACCCGAGGATCGGGACCATGGCGACGGGTTTGGGAAGGGCGTGGAGAATTTCGGGAGAAAGGATGGACGGAAGAATCCACGCGAAGACTGCAGCTGCGGCAAAGCCTCCGAGGAGATGCAGCGGGATGTCCATGTGGCGGAGCAAACCATGCGCACCCTGCATCCAGAGGGTGATCGCGGAAGCCGTGGACAGGACCGAGAACAATGCCGCGCCGATGATGAGTCGGCGCAACCTCGTTCCGAGGGGCTCGGGGAGTGGTTTGAACATCCCGTTTATTCTGCTGCAGGTTCGTCGGGAAAGTGCAGTTTTGGACGGATGACCAGTTCAATGGCGGCATCTGCTTTCGAGGGATCGATGCGGGTGGCCGGGATGAAATGCGTTCCGCCGGTCACGATGTAGTCCATGGTATCGGGGTCATCCTTCCGGATCACCGCATACTGCGGATCGTAGAACGAGTCGTGCAGGAGGCTTTGGAACCCGATGCGGGAGTCGGACAACACCACCCAATTTCCCCAGATTTCGCGTTTGCGAAAATCAATGCCGTGGAACGTCCCGTCGTTGCGGAAGTGGAAGATCGTTCCGTCCGTGGCGAGCCACGCGCCGACCAAGGGGTGACGCTGTCCATGCATGGCGCCCTGATCGCAGGAACAAAGGAGCATCGCTGTTGCCGCGAGCAACAGGAATCGGAGCAGGTTCGGTCTCATGGTTTGTTTGTCGCGGTGCCGTCCGGCGTGTAGGGGTGGCGCGCGATACCCCACCTCGGAACGGCGTGGCGGTAAGAATTCCATTCGGAACCGAACAATCGAGCCATTTCTTTTTCCTCATAAAGGACCACGCGGAGGTGGAAGGCGACAGGGACGAGGATCGCGTAGCCGTAGTTCCATGGATTGCCTGTGCAAAGGGCCCATCCGAGATTCGTGAGTGCCACGCCCACATACATCGGGTTCCTGTTGAAGCGGTAGAGGTCCGCGACGACGAGATGCTTCGGGGGATCCCATGGGGCGAGCGTGCCTTTGCCGCGCCGGTGGAAGGAGATCGCCGACACAAGGAGGATGCCCGCACCCGCGGCGAGCAGGATCGTCCCGCAGGAGGATTGGAACAGGCCGGGACCGGGGAGTTTCGAGATCAACCATGGCACCAGCCCCGCCACCATCGCGGGCAGCGCCAGGAAGGCCAGTGTTGCGCGCAGGATCACGGAGTCTCAGGCCCAGCCGTCGCTTCCGGGCTGATGGTCAGCGTCGAGGGCAGTTTCAATTTTACGGAGGAAGGCAGCTTCCAGTCCAACGTGAAGGCTTTTCCGTCCGAGTAACCCTGCTGGAGCGACTTCGAGAGGCACAGGAGGGTCAGGTCGCAGAGCTGCTGCAGGGTGATGCCAAGATGTTCCTCGATGGACACCTTCGAGAAGTCGATCGTGATCTTGTGCCGCTCCTCGCCCCACTCGGCTTCGAGTTTGCCTCCGGTCATGACCAGCAGGTTGCTCTCTTCCGGAAAACCCTCCGGCGCGTTGTAGAAGCGATGGGGTCGCCCGATGGCGTGGACGATCGCCTCGGGGTAGGCCGAGGACACCAAGGTGGGCGTGGCGAAAATGTCCGCGGCCATCGGTTCCTCCGCGCCGAGGGGGTTGGCTTCGAGTTCGGTGCCGAGAAGGCTCAGTGGTTGGTAAACGGGCGCGATGTCGCGTTCGGCGTGCGATGACAGTGCGGATGCCAGCAACAACAAGGCGATGAGGAGGGGTTTCATGGTGTGGTTACGGCATCCATGCGCGGATGGCCAAAATGACTACCAAGACAGCCAGAACCACGCCCGCAATTTTCCAAAAACGGGAAATACGGCGATCCAGCGGAGATTCGCCGACGATGGAGTGGTCGTTGTCCGGGCGCAGCGGAAGAAGGACGTGGAGGACGTCGGCGAGAATTTCGAGGATGCTCATGGAGGATGTCCTGCTTGAGGTGGGCTGGAAGGACTTTACCCGAGAGTTTGCGGGGGAGAAGTCTCTGCCATGTCCATGGCCTTCTCAAAGGCCGTGGCCGCCTTCCGGGCTTGCGGTGGAGGCCGTGGAATCCTCCGGTTTGCTCCGGTTGCTGATGGTGGCCGAGATCGCCGTGTGGTCGGAGCCTTCTTCGGGGAGGAGTTCAAAGGCATGCACCTCGACCTCGGGTCCGCCGAGCACATGATCGATGGGAATGGAAATCCATGGCATGCCACGCATCCATGTCGGGGAGATTCCGAATCCCTTGCGGAGGTCGCGCAATCCGGCCGCCCAGAGCGGGTTCAGCGCACTCGACCACGGCGTCGCATTGAGGTCCCCGGCGACCAAGATGTTTCCGGTCCCGGTTTGCCGGACGAATTCCGCAACGGCTTCAAGTTGGCTGTTCCGCAGCTCCGATCCCTCCCGGCCGACCGGCGGGACCGGATGCGTGAAGACAAGCGTTCCGCGGAAGCGGGGATCCGTGGACTGGACGAGGATCGACGGGACGCCCGCCGGACCGAGATCCCGAATCTGCGCGGTGTGCTCCACGTTGCGGCTCAGGAGCACGATGCCGAAATTGTCCTCGCGGGGGTCGGCCGCGGTGATGCGGTATTCAGGGGCCAAGCCCTCCAAGGCTTGCACCCACCCGGGATCCACCTCGTAGAGCGCAACCATGTCCGCCCCCGATTTGCGGATGGCGGCGGCAATGTCGGATTTCCTTTCGTTCGCGGTGTGAACGTTGAAGGAAAGCAGGCGCAGGCCTTCCGGGGAGGAGGCAGGGGGAGGCTGTGGAAGCCAATACGGGGCGATGGGCCAGAGCATCCAGACCAAGGCGGCAAGCACCAAGGCCGCCGCCTTCCATCGCCGCAACATGCAGAATGCGACGATGAGAACCAGCAGTCCGGCCGAATACTGCAACCGGAAGTGGGAGAACAAATCCAAGGCCCAATGAAACCGCCCAAGCTCACCGAGCACCGCGCAGAGCACGATCACCCAGGCAATCGTCACGCAGCGCGGACGCAGCCACCGGACGATTTTGCTTTTGGGGGCGTCCGTGGCGGCAGGCATGGCACAATCTGCTTGGCTAACGCCTGCCATCAGCGGCGCGAGAAAGGAAGCGCCGCTTCATCAGTCGCTTTTCCGCGAGGTGTGTTCGATCCGGAGCCGGATGAGCTTCAGGACGGTGGAAAGGCCGCAGGCAAAACCGGAGACGGCGGCCCCGATGAAGAGCCCCCAGATCATTCCGACCGTGAAGGCATAGCGGGAGACGGAATGCGTGTCCTGCGAGAGGGAAAAGAGTCCGCGGACAAACTCCGGGGAAATGGTTGCGATGATCCATGCGAAGACGCCCCCGAGGAACGAGGAAACGAGCGCCCCGAGGAGAATCACGAAGAAAAATCCGACGGCTGTTCTGATCACGACTGTGCAGTTTGGTAGAGGGCCTTGGTCTCGTCCTTGGTGAGGATGATCATGTCGAAGACGCCCAGGACGGTTCCGAACGGGAAGAGGGCGCAGTTGATGCCTCCCATCACGATGCTGTAGGTCCTGTGGACGCGCCGGGCGATGAAGCGTCCCGAGAGGATCGTGAGGAAGCCCACCGTCCATCCGAAAAGGATGATCGAGCCGCCCACCGCCGCGAACAGGGCGCCGAACCACATCGGCGGCGCATCTTGGGACGGTCCGTCGAACGCCTGCGGATTCACCATGAAGATGATGCCGATCACGAGATGGAAGATTCCGATGCATCCGAACAACGCATGCATGCCTCCGACGATGTAGTGGAAGATGCCCAGGAGGCGGAGTTGCTCGGGGAGGTTCATCGGGATTTTGATTCCGGGTCTGGGTTGCTCTGTTCCTCGAAATCTTCCGGTATGAGCCAGTGTGATGAGTCCTTGTCCGACAGTGTTTCATTCCCACGATTTCGATAATCGGCGTCGTGCAGATGGCGAAGGTGGAAAAGAAAGGCGGTGACCTCGCTCTGTTCGGGCTCCGAGAGCGATGCCAACCCTTTCTTGATTTCCTCGACGCTCACACAGGAATCATACGCTGGCAGGGCCTGTGGACAACGCATCGTTTCGACCATGAATGAGGCTACTAACCGCGTCTGGCTACGCATGAGCAACGCGGTTCTCAAAACGAAGGCAAATGAGTCTTGATAATTCCGCGCCGCCGTTACCAATATTGACGCATGCTGCCAGCCCTTCGCTTGCCCTGCATGCGTAGATTTAATTTGTTGAATTGGGCACCAGTTTCGGGGCATACCGCCGACTTGTCCGGGTTCGTTGCTGGCTCAAACTGCCGCGTGAATATCATGTGATAGTCGCCATGAGTCTTGCTGCAAAACTCCAACTGGCCGCGTTTGATTGTTTCACGGGAGAGCGAGTGGTTGCTGGGAAGTGGCCTTTCATCATCGGGTCAGATCCCGCGTGCGATTTGGTGGTGGAGGAACCGGTGCAAGGGCGCCATTGTGAGATCGCTTTGGTTAATGCCAAAGTCTGGATCAGGTGCTTGGGCTCGAATACGATCTTCTTCAATGGGAATTTGGTAAGCGCCTCAGAAGTCGAAAGGGACAAAGATCATTCCCTGATTCTCGGCCACAAATTGTTCGTATTGCGCCTGACGAAAGATCCAGCCTCGTGGTGTTCGCGTATCCGGGTGGGCGAATGGCTGATCCAGCACGTTCCGACGGGCGCAAACGTGGGTCCGTTTCCTCCTGAGCGGGTTGCCAGTCAAATTCCTAAACATGAGCGGGAATTCGAGAGCATCGCGTATTTGAGCGGAACGACCACCGGTTTCTACACCGAATCCGTTCGTGACATTTTCGCGGCTTTGTCACTTCCCGGTGATTCCGAGTTGGGAACCCCTGTGGCAAAGCCACCAGAGCCGGAGCAGGAAATTCTCACAGGCGAGCATGGTTCTCTGACTTGTCCCACCTGTTGGTTGAAGTTCGATCCGGGCGACGTCAAACACGTGGCAGTGCATGAAAAGCTGAAAGGCGACGCTCTGCTCGGGGAGGGTGAAATGAAGAGGTTTTGGGCCACGAGATTCTCTGACAATGGAGTGGCTCTTGACCCGATGGGGATTCCCACGATGGACATCGCCTGCCCGCACTGCCATCGGAAGCTCCCGCCTGATTTTGTCGAGCTGAAGCATCATATCGTCTCCATCGTCGGAGCGCCGACCTCTGGGAAATCCTACTTCCTCTCGGTCTTCACCCAGATGTTTCAGAAGACCATGTTCCGGCATTTCAACACCGCTTTCGTGGATGCGGACCCTTCAAGTAATGCTGCGCTAACCATGATGAGGGATACGCTCTTTGGCGCATCGACACCCGAACAGGCTCGTCTCGCAAAGACCGATCTCGAGGGCGACATGTATGAGCAGCTTACCCGACATGGGCGCAAGGTTTACTTGCCGAAGCCGTTCATTTTCAACATCCAGCCCCGCGACAACCCCTCCGAGGCGCGGGCGCTGATTTTTTACGATAACGCCGGGGAACACTTCCAGCCGGGCATTGACCAAACAAAGCAGCCCGGAACCCAACATCTCGCGGCGTCCTCTGGAATCATTTTTCTGTTCGATCCAGCTTACAACAAGGAGTTCCGCCGCCGCTTGAACGGACACCATGACCCCCAGCTGAAGGTCGTCGGACACGCCGATATTCAGGACACGATCCTCACCGAGGCCCGTGTGCTGGTGAAGAAGATCATTGGCCTTGATGGGCGTGAGAAGTTGAACACGCCGCTGGCGGTGGTGGTGGGCAAATTGGATGTATGGGGTGAGTTGATCGAGCGCGACGACCTTTCGTATCCCATCCTTGATGGCTGTCTGGATACCAAAGCGATCGACGAGAATTCCACCCTGGTGAGGGATCTGCTCATAGACATCTGTCCGCAAATCGTCGCAAGCGCCGAGGCAATGTCGCACCAAGTGAAATACTTTCCTGTGAGCTCATTCGGGTGCTCGCCCGAGGTTCTTGGACGCGATGCCAACGGTGTTCCAATTCTCGGTCCTGACCCATCGAAGATTGAGCCCATACTTGTGGAAATTCCCGTGCTCTGGTTGCTGTCGAAAATTGAGCCCCACCTCGTGCCGGAGGGCGCCGCAAATTAACAGCCATGGCGTGGAGGCTGATTTACACAAGCGCCTCGCGTCTGCTGCAGGCAGGCCGGTCCGGATTTGGCACCGTAGCGAGGCACCGGGACATTCCCCCGCTTGTTGTTGAAGCCGCTGAGCGATCGTCACAGTTCAGCCGTCAAGCGGGGTTTGACTCGAATCGAGTGGTCTTTGCGTATCGCGTGGTGCGCAGTAGCGCGGGGGCCTTCCACCTTCTATCGCGGATTGCGGATGCAGGCACGGACTACAGCGGGCGCACCAACCATATAGCCGAGCACTTGGTGCTTTCGGAAGCGGAGGCGAGCGGTCTCGAGAAGCGTGGGATCACCCCGGCCGGGGCCATGCTGGCATACACTTGGATTGGCAGCTTTGATGAGGCGGCTGGATGGCTCGGTGATGGCGATCTCTGGCAACCTACGGGTTTGCATGCGGATACAGAAGGACCGCATTGGGGGAATGCAACGGGGGATTGGCGACGCGTCCGGCTTCTGGCCGGCAAAGACACCGCTGCGGGCATGCTCTTGGAATACCCGGCAGAGTATCAATCCCAAGAATATGCTTGGATTCTTTGGCTGTTCGCGGAATCCCAAGCGTGTTGCGCCAGAAGCGGATGGGGGATCACCTTCACGACCAACCTCCAGCCATCGGACGACCCTACAGAGTTTCGTTGGATTGGCATGGCGGCAGATTCCCCGATTCTGCCCCGCATTGTGGGCACCGGCAGGCAGCACATCACTTTTGCGACGGAACCCTTAGCGGAATATCGCCCACCGCCAGTCCGCCCGGGGCAGGCTAGTCCGCACATCAATTTACCAGTAGAAACATCAAGCGATGTCCCAGCATCAGCAACATCTACCCGGGTGCAGCAGGAGTTGTGTTTTCCTCAGGGTAGCTCCTGTCCCCCTCGACCCACATTAACCAAGCCGCGCAGGTCGATTGTGACGCCAGCGACCCTCGCAATCGCCGCTCTGCTGGTTGTGTTGATTGCCGTCGCTGTCGGCTTGTTGATCCACAGTTCGAGCCGCGAGGATGCAGGACAGACGACATCAATGCCTGAACCTAGCACTTCGGTCGTTGCTAGAGGGAAGGATGAGTCAGAGGGCGCTTTGAAGCGCGATACTATTCGATCCGCAACGGGAGCGAACACGGATATTCCTTCGAAGGGAGGGGGCGTTCCATCAGGCATCGGCGAAAACCAGACCTTATACGTTGACGGGAGTAAGCCCCAGGTTCTTCCGTCCAAGCTACCAGCCGACGGACTTTCCAATCGACCCGTAACCAGCGATGCATCGGCATCGGCGGGGTCGATCAATGATTCTGCGCCGGAGTCTGTTCCGCCGACTGGAGGCGTGAAAGCGCCAAGGCGGATCGTCAGGCTATTTCCTGAAGACCTGAAATCATTCAGGTGGCCGACCTCCGATAAGGCTTCGCTTCAATTGGTGGCTATCAATAGGGATGGAACCAGAGCGGACTTGCGAGCACCCAATAAGATTCAAGGGGAAGAATACTGGAAAGATGGGAACAAGGTGGTGGTTTTCAAGACAGAGGGGGCCGACATATCTCCCATAAGTATCGAACAACATGATGGTATTGTAGTTCGCGTGTCCGATCCTGATGCCCCCCACGGTGAAACCATCGTATGCGTGTTGCCGAAGAGATCAGATCGCCCCCTTCAAGACATCGTTCCCCCGGAGGATCCGTTGCGGCAAAGTGGATTGTCGATCCTGCCGGAGAACGGTGGGCTGGTTCTCCGATCTTCAGGGCCGACCCCGGTTCAACAAATTCTTGGCTCATTTGATATCGGCCAATCCAAATCCGAGAATGGACGCCAATTGCAAGCAGCGCAATTTGTGATTCGTGCTGAGCAGCCGCCCAAGTCCGCAATCATCGATGCGGCCACCAGAGCGCTAGATTCAACAGTGATCGACGAGCAAAGTTTCAAGGAACTGCAAAGTATCAACTTCGGTTTGTCAAATGACGGGAGTCTTGATGCGCAAGCCGCAAAGGCCAGCATCAACGTGATCCTCGCAAGAGCGGAGAATAAAGCGAGCCGCGATGAAGTGGGCGTGGCGAACACCGAGCTAACCGCTCTGCGCGATCGCGTGCAGAAGGTCGTGACAGATCTTCAAATAGTGTTGGACGGCTCTCCTCCAAAGTCGGTGGCCGAACCGGCAGCCATAGCCGATCAAAAGAGCGCCAACGAGTATGTTGCAACGCTGCTCCATGCTTATCTCGACAAAATCAGTGAGTTTCCTGACCCTCCGAAAGCAAGCAGTAAGGATGAAACTTTTGGCGACTTCAGAAAGTTTGCCCAAATCGAGGCTGACAAGGCTAACTGGAGAGGGGCGAAGCTTTATGCTGAAAAGGCCGTAGATTCTCGCGCAGGTGGCGGGGCAAAGCCAAGCAACAAGAATGCTCTAGCAAGCTCCAAGACTTGGTTGAATGATCTTCCGAAGGTGGAGGGATTGTTCTCAACAGACTCGGGTATCGTTAGGCTACGGGCATCTGAACTCTCCAAGGAAATCAAGCAGGTCTTTGCGGAAATCCTCGGTTCACCAATTTCCGCGCCCGCTGGGTTGAAATATAGCCTAGCTGGCCGCCGCGACACCAACGGACCTTGGTATCTGATCAGCACGAACGTGACTGTATCTCCTTCTCTACAAGCGACTCCCGATCCCACGCAATGACCCTCGCCGACGCAAAACGCTTGGTCGATCACATGAACGCTCGGCTGTCCGGGCGACCGGTTGCTGCATCTGAGTTGGACTTGGCAAGCGCATACACCGAGGCCTGTAGGGCAGCGAACCAGCGGCTGGCACAATGTGCTCGCATGATTGAGGATGGAAGCGCCCTGCAGGCGCTGCTCTTCGCAGAGGAGAAGCCGCCACTCATGGACTTGCTCGGTGTCTTGGGATTCTCCAAGCAGCGGCAGTGGCTGGAGTTTTGCGGAGAGAATTCTTTGCCGTTGCCGATGCCGTTCGACCGGCACGCTTTGAATTTGCTCAACGACCTTTATGCCTCGGGGCGAAAGGCAGATCAGACAAAAGCGCTTTACCACGACTTTCGGGGTGCGATGGCAACGAAGGACGAAGCACGGGCTTTGGACGTCATCCGTGCGATCACCCGGCTTGATCCGGCCGATGCGGATGCCGCCAGCGAGTTGGCGCGTCTGGAGCGCAAGGCGCAAGAGTCCGCCAAGGCCAATCTTGAGAAGGTCGTGGCAGCTGGGGATGAAGGTGCAATTATTCGTTGGTTGGACCGGTGTGAGGCATTGGAAGTGGCCGACTGCGAAGCATTGATGCAGGGGCGCGAGGTTCGTGCGTCGCACCTTGCCGCTGAGGCGGCTCGTGACATTCGCTCCATGATCGCCGAGATGCCGCAGCTCCGGGCCGACGGATTTTGGCAACAGTGTGGGGAGAGAGCATCCCGTATTCGTTCGATGGCGGAAACCCATGGTATCGCCCTCGCGTCCGAGGACGCCTCAGTGGTTGCCGGTGCAATGCAGTATTTCGAGGAGCAACGTTCGGCTGCAATCGCCGATGCACGGTTTAGAGCTTCCTTGGATGCCTTGGCCGAGGGGGTCGAAACTCTGCAAGGAATGAGGTTTTCCGCGGAGCACTGCGGTTTGCAACAGATCGAGGCCGATATGCTCTCGTTGCGGAAACTTTACGAAGCAGCGAAGGCTTTCGACAAACCCATCCCTGAAAGCACAACCCAAGCTGTGGCACAACTGGCGTCATCCCTCGATGTCGAGGCGCAGAGGTTGCGCAAAATGAAAAGACTCCGCAGGGTGAGTGCAACCATCGTTGTCATCGCGCTCATCGCAAGCGCTGGGACCTTTGGATACCTGTTCTATCGGGCCGGAAGCTACGCGAGCGAGATTCGTCAGCTGCGGGAGCGGGGAGCCTCTGTTGCCGTGCACCGCTTGGTGTATGATCTCCGAGCACGACGTTCCTTGCTTCTGCAATTTCCGAAACTTTCATCCGCGGTGATCGACGCGGAGCAGTGGCTTGGGGTGGTTGAAACGAAGAAGGAGGCGGCAAGAATTGCTGTCACAGAGGCACAAAAAGTTGCTGACGCAAACTTTGCAAACATCGCACCTGGAAGGGCGATTGCATTGTTTCAGCAGGTAGCAGCCGATTTGGATGCCCTGCCGAGCGACGCAGCCGACCCTTTGAGGGTGGACTTTGCCAAGGCGGAAAAGAAGCTGGCTTTGTGGCTCCCCGAGCAGCGAAACGAACGCGCGGCCAACCTCCGCAAGATCTTGGGGGAAATACAGCCGCAGCTGGCTGAACTTACCGCGTCCAAGAATCCTTCATCTCTTGAGGAGCATCTTGTCCTGATCACGCCCAGGATCGAGAGCGTTCAGTCGGTTCTGGACGATCAAGCCGCTGAGGTGTCGGTGCCCGCCGCCCTCCAAGCTGAGGCACAAGCCGCGGTGGACCGTGTTCATGCGGTGAGGGATTTGTTGCAGACCTACCGCACAGCGATCGGCACCCTTGCCTCGGCCACCGACACGCAGGGATACATGCAAGCCGTTCAAGGGTTGGCCAAGATTGGCTTTCCTGGTGCGCCGGACGTGCAGGCGGCACAAAAGGCGGCCCTGCGAAAGCTCGATGCAGGCCATCTCTTGGGGCAGCTCATCCTGCCTACCTCGCCGGAAGCATGGGTTGCGGCGACGGACAAACCGGACTTCGACAAGCTGCCCCTTCCCGAGACCCCGAGGGATGGCGAGCGGGACATATTGATCTCCCTGATCAACGAGCCCAACTTGGCTGACATTCGCGAAGCCAAGGTTGTTCCCCCGGCCGCAGTGGCGCAGCAAAATTTCGGGAGCGGTCGGAGGATTTTCTCCAAGGGCGAACTCAGCTTTCGAGATGGGGCACCTGCCAAGTCTTGGGCAGGCACAGTTTATGATCCTTCCCAATCGGCAAGTTCGGTTGTCTTCGTGGATTCTGTTTATACCTATCGGGTATCGCCGGTCACGGGAGAGCCCTCGGGCGACTATGTCTCTGGTGGTGCGCTCTCCAAGGCTTCAGAAGCCCTCAGATCAATGAAGCTTGGGGACTTGGTAAATCCAGATGGCAGCAAATACCGGCAAAGTATTCTGCCGATACTCGATCGAGTTCGCAGCAGCAAGGACTGTCCGCCACTCGTTCAAGCTTACGTGCTGCAGGAACTCGGACGCATCGCCCAGATCAGATCGGGCGCGTGGGGGCTGGCATGGGCGCCGGCATACCAACAAGAGGTCGCCAGCCTGCGTGAAGCGGCCGGGGGTCAGCTGAAGTCCGAAGATTGGATGCTGCCCTCCAAGGCGTCACTCGCGGACAAGGTCAAGCAGGTGATCAGCAGCGGCTCGACGATCAGCTATGAAACTCAAGCCAAACTTCATCGGCGGCTGGCCGCCTCAGTGCTCGGGACAGGCCTTCAATATCGCGGATTCGTTGGTGCCGACGGACGGCTCGTATCGAGTGGCGCGAGTCCCGGAGGTGAATCGAGCCTGCTTTGGGGGTTCCAAGATGAGGCGGAAGGTTTGGTTCCCGTGTTCAGCAGGGAAGGCTCGGGGGAATACAATTCTGTCACGAAGGCGGCGCCGTTGACCCCAGTTTTTGCGATTCAGACACTCAGCAAGGACGCTGTGCAGGGTGAGATGCGTGGTTTGGGTATTGATGAGGACGAGATGGCGGCCTACTCCGCACAGCTTCCTCCGCTATTCAAAGATGCGATGGCATCAGGCACCTCGCCATGAACACCCAACCGGGAATAAAACTCCCTTTGCGATGGAAGGGCCAAACGTCAGGACCGTATGATCTTCTCACGCTCAGGCGGATGCTGGACGAGGGGGATATCAGCCTGAATCACCAAGTCTTCTGGAACGGGCAATGGGTCAGCATGGATGACTTTGCCGCTGATGCGGGTTGGCTGAGTCCGCATCCACGGCCACACCCGCGATCCCGTGTGCAAGAGACCAAGTTCGAGACACCAAGCTCGTTTGAAAGTGCCGAAACTAGTAACGAATCAGTTGAGGCCCAGCAGGTTCCGCAAAGTGCCGCACTCGATTCAGCCCCCGTGGCGAATCTGAATCCTGTCGCTGCGCCACCACCGCCGCTCGGTCAATCGGTTCACGTGATTTTGGCTGATGGAAGCTCCCGTGTTTACGAGGACAAACATCTACGCTCCATGCTCGCTCAAGGGATGTTGCGAGATGCGTCGCTCTACTGGAAAGAGGGTATGGCGGAGTGGCAGCCCATCGCGAATCTTGGTTTCATCGGTCTGGGTTCTCCTCCGGTTTCGCTGATGACTGGTTCGCATTCAGCTCACGACCAATTTTCGGAATCGACCCCGACTCGTCATGGACAGGCGGGGCCAGACCCAGGGATCGGACGTCTGGCCTACTTTTTATCCCTGTTAGGGGTTTTTCTTTTGGCGACTCTCCTCACCGCTGCTGCCAAGACTGATCCGAGCGTGGAGCTCGGTTCCAACTTTGTATTGATCGCCGGGAGTGTGGTCCTCGCGGTGCTCCGCCTCCAGAACATAGGCAAAAGTGGCTGGTTGTCCCTCTTGCTGTTCTTGCCGATTGCCAATCTCTATGTCGGGATGCTGTGCCTCTTCGCGCCAGCTGGCTACGCACGAACTAAAAAGCTGGATACGGTAGCAAATGTAATCATAAGCATCATTATCGGATTTATTGTGCTTGCCGTGCTTGCTGTGATCCTCACTGGAATGAAATGATCCACCAAAAGCCGATGATTTTTCCTTTGATTTGCCATGACACCTGATCCCAACCCTACCAGCACACCGGATCCGTTTGGTCCCCGTGACTACCAGCTTAACTGGAGTCGAGATGACATTGAGCAACGGCTCATGTTCCAAGGAGGGCGTTTCACGAGTGTGAATCGGGTGCTCACATTCCTGATCGGCTTGCTCCTTACAGCGATTTTCTTTGGGATCATGGTTGTTGTCGCTCACCAATTCCCTGATCTAAGGGGAATCACTGACCGTTTTCTGGATCGAGGGTGGTTTCAGTATGCATCCATGCTGCTCTTTTTCTGGGCATTGAGCATCTTGTTCATCAAGTGGCGGAAGCTTCGGTTCCAGCGCAAAGCCTTGGGCTTGGCTGTATTTCCCGCCCAACCTGATTTTGTGCTCACCCCGGCGACCGCTCAACCGGTCCTGGATCGCATGCATACGTTGGCCGACGCCACGGGGCACTTCATGCTGCTTAATCGGATCGAAAGGGCTCTTTCGAGCCTGCGAAATATAGGCCAGGTGAGTGATGTTTCGAGTATCCTGCAAACCCAAGCCGAGAATGACGAGGCCCAGATCGCATCAAGCTACAGCCTCTTGAACGGCTTCATCTGGGCCATTCCCGTGATCGGATTCATCGGAACGGTTGTAGGGTTGGGCGACGCCATCGGCGCGTTTGGCCGCACGCTTCAGGCTGGGGCGGATATGGAAGCCATACGCAACTCCTTGCAGGGAGTGACCGCGGGGCTCTCCACAGCTTTTGACACAACATTTGTGGCCTTGGTGGATGCCCTGATCCTTCAACTGCTGATCACGTTCCTGCAATCGCAGGAATCCGAGTTTCTGGACAATTGCAATGACTACTGCCACGCGAACATGGTCTCGCGGCTGAGGCTGAAGAAGATGGAAACCGAATAAACGGGTTGAGTTCGTTATGAAGCGCCGACTTCTCCGATCTCAACCGTTGATCAGCTTTTTTGCCTTCCAAGACATCATCACGGCGGTCACGGGCATCGTTCTGCTCATCGCATTGCTCATGGCATTGCAGATCACAAAGCCTTTGACGACCTCTGCGGTTGCCGATCGCTCCCGGGTTGCGCTTCGGGACACCCTCAGAGAGGAATTGGCGCGACTGAAATTGCAGGCTGCAACGGCGCACCCCACCACAAAGGCAGTTCTAGCGGACGATGCTGCACTCCAAGCTGAGGCAGCCAATTTGAATGAGCTTGCCGAAGCGCTGGATACAGACACCGAGCGGATCGCCCGAAGTGCATCGAACTTGGATGACACGAATGAATCCGATGTGGACGTCGAGGCGGTCCGACGGGCAAACGAACAGGCCGCTGCTGAACTCAAGGCTACGCGGATGCGCATCCAAGAAAGGACAGACCAAATCGAGGAGGCGCGTCTCCGGGTCGAACACGCGGAGCAGGCCGTGCTTGCGGAGCTGAGGAACACCCAAGATCTCTGGCTCATTCCGGAGCGGAGTCGCACATCCAAGGAACCGGTTCTGATTTCCGTATTCCGGGGCCATTTCTCGGTGCAGTCAGTTGATGCAAGAGATCTGCACGAAATCAAAAGAAGGGGGAGTGTCGATGACGACTTGGGCGAGGCATTGAAGGAGTTGGATCCTTCCAAGCAATACGTTGTCTTCTACTTTCGTCCTTCCTCTCTCGGTGATTTCGACACCATCAATGAGAAGGCCAAAGCGCTGCGGTATGAAATCGGCTACGACCTTGTGGATGAAGATGCACAAGTGCGGTTCGCGGTGGCACCCGAGATAGTGCCGCCGAAGACGGAACCCCCTGTTGATACGAGCCCCCCGGCCGGAGAGGCATCCGCGGAGCCCCAAACGCATCCAGACGGGCAAGCCATAGACATACGGAAGGAGTTGGAAAAGCGTGGAGATCCCGTGAAGACTGGCTCAGGATTTCTGGTATCCTCAGATGGGATATTCGTGACAAATGATCACGTGGTTGCAGGCTGCGAGACCATTTTTGTGGGGTCACAAGCTTTGGGTTGGCGCCGAGCCTGCAAGATAGCAGGAGACGAGAGCCTCGATCTCGCGTTGTTGAAGATTGAGGGCGCGGATTTTCAACACCTCCCCATTGCTCGAAGCGAATCCGTCCGTTTGGGGCAGACCGTGGCCACCATCGGATTTCCCAATACATTCCTGCAGGGCATCTCGCCAAAATGTACCAAGGGGGAAATAGCAAGTCTCGCTGGACTTCAGGACGACCCTGACATGTTCCAGATAAGTGTGTCGGTCCAACCGGGGAATTCAGGTGGTCCGCTTTTCGACCTTCGCGGCAACGTTGTCGGCGTGGTATCAGGCAAAATCAACATGGAGCTGGTCATGCAGATGACTGGAACAATCGCTGAGAATGTGAACTTCGCGATTAAGAGTGCCAAATTGCTCGATTGGATTGCCGAGCAGAAGATCGCAGGCCTGTCACTGCCTCCGGTCAGGACCACAGAAGACGCCACATTCGAGGATGTGGTCAGCGACGCAGAACAAGCTTCTGTGATGATCCTGGTTTATCCGTGAGCTTCCAGAGGAAATAATCACGATGAGGAAATTGGGCACAGATCGAAAGGACAGCTTGGACCTTTTGCTCGATACGATCTGCAACGCGTTCGGCGGCATAGTCCTGATCGCCATCCTTATTGCGCTCATCACACGGCAAGCAACGAAGCATGTCGAACCGCGCGCAGCTGACGAAGATCGTGACGTTGTTGAACAGCAGATCTCGGACCTGCAGACGGATGTGGACGAGTTGAAGGACTACCTCGTATCCGAGAAAGGCAAGCAAGAGGGAGCAGGGCGGGAGGGCGGGGATGCTGAGGTGGGGGAGAGCGGGGG
>JACSRX010000065.1 GCA_014879535.1 Chthoniobacterales bacterium | reverse complement strand
CCGCTCCATCGCCTCGAAGGAGGCCCTCAACCTCCTCTCGATCGTCAAGCTCGGCGCCGACCTCGGCATTTTCCCGGAGCCGACTCAGCTGGCCGTGGACGAACTTTTCATCACCA
Organism: Chthoniobacterales bacterium; assembly: GCA_014879535.1. Classification (GTDB taxonomy): domain Bacteria; phylum Verrucomicrobiota; class Verrucomicrobiia; order Chthoniobacterales; family JACTMZ01; genus JACTMZ01. Next base: position 18,096 of record JACSRX010000065.1, on the reverse strand, counting down.
CCCAGCCGGCCCACCTTCAGCTCGGGGAACGGCAGGAAAAGCTCAGCCCGGAGGAGCGCGACACCTTGCGCGCCGATCTCGTCCGTGCGAAGGTGAAGAAGATTCCGGAGCCCGACATCACCAAGGTCATTCCGGCGGCCAACGGCAGAAAAAAGGCAAAATGAACAACTTCACGCCACGCGCCCAGCAGGTTCTCGCGCTTGCCCGCAAGGAAGCCGACCGGTTCAACCACAATTATGTGGGCACCGAGCATCTCCTGCTCGGCCTGATCAAGCTCGGCCAGGGCGTCGCCATCAACGTCCTCGCCAAGATGGGCCTCGATCTCGAGACCGTCCGCATGGAGGTCGAGAAGCAGGTCGGTTCCGGCCCCGAGACCAAGATGGTCGGGAACATCCCCTACACCCCGCGCGTCAAGAAGGTCCTCGCCCTCGCCGGCAAGGAGGCCAAGGCCCTCGGCCATTCCTATGTCGGCACCGAGCACATCCTGCTCGGGCTGCTCCGCGAAGGCGACGGCGTCGCCGCGAAGGTCCTGAAGAACCTCGACGTGGACATCGAACGCACGCGCAACGAGATCCTCCGCGAGCTCAACCCAAACTTCAATCCCGAGGACGAGGACATGGAGGCCGCCGAAGTCGGCGGCTCCCCCGGCAAGAAGGACGTCAAGACACCGGCCTTGCGCGCCTTCGGACGTGACCTCACCGAACTCGCCCGCAAGGGCGGCATGGACCCCGTCATCGGCCGCGCCTCCGAAATCGAGCGCGTCATCCAGATCCTCTGCCGCCGGACGAAAAACAACCCGGTCCTCATCGGGGAAGCGGGCGTCGGCAAGACCGCCATCGCCGAGGGGCTCGCCCAGGAAATCGTGGCGGGCAACGTCCCCGACATCCTCCGCGACAAGCGTGTCGTCACCCTTGACCTCGCCCTCATGGTCGCAGGGACCAAATACCGCGGACAGTTCGAGGAACGCATCAAGGCGGTGATGGATGAGATCCGCAAGAGCAGGAACATCATCCTCTTCATCGACGAGCTGCACACCATCGTCGGCGCGGGTTCGGCCGAGGGCGCCATGGACGCCTCGAACATCATCAAGCCCGCACTTTCCCGCGGCGAGCTGCAGTGCATCGGGGCCACCACCCTCAACGAATACCGCAAATACATCGAGAAGGACTCCGCCCTCGAGCGGCGCTTCCAGACCGTGAAGGTCGAGGCGCCGAGCGTCGAGGAGACCATCCTCATCCTCAAGGGCATCCGCCCGAAATACGAGGCCCACCACAAGGTCAAACTCAGCGACGAGGCCCTCGACTCCGCGGCCAAACTCTCCGACCGCTACCTCACCGGTCGTTTCCTGCCCGACAAGGCCATCGACGTGATGGACGAAGCCGGCGCGCGCGCGCGCATCCAGAACATGACGCGTCCGCCGGATGTCAAATCGCTCGAAACGGACATCGAGGAGATCCGTGGACAGAAGGAAGCCGCCATCAAGGCCCAGGATTTCGAAAAGGCCGCCGCCCTCCGCGACAGCGAGAAGCAGTCCCGCGAGAAACTCGACAAGATCATGTCCGACTGGCGCGCCCACCGCGACGAGAAGGAGGTGACCGTGGACGAGGATGACATCCTCCACGTCATCGCCAAATGGACAGGCATCCCGCTCGCCCGCATGGACCAGAACGAGACGCGCAAGCTTCTTGCGATGGAGAGCGAATTGATGAAGCAGGTCATCGGCCAGGACGAGGCCGTCGTGGCCATCAGCAAGGCCCTGCGCCGTTCACGCGCCGACCTCAAGGACCCGCGGCGCCCGATCGGTTCGTTCATCTTCCTCGGTCCGACCGGCGTCGGGAAGACGTTCCTCGCGCGCACGCTGGCGGAATTCATGTTCGGCGATGCCGATTCGCTCATCCAGATCGACATGTCGGAATACATGGAGAAGTTCACCGCTTCGCGTCTCATCGGCTCCCCTCCCGGCTATGTCGGCCACGAGGAGGGCGGACAACTCAGCGAGGCCGTGCGGCGTCGACCGTATTCCGTCGTCCTCTTCGACGAAGTCGAGAAGGCCCATCCCGACGTCATGCATCTCCTGCTGCAGATCCTCGAGGAGGGCAAGATCACGGATTCGCTCGGCCGCAAGATCGACTTCCGCAACACCATCATCATCATGACGTCCAACGTCGGCGCCGAGCTGCTCAAAAAGCAGACGAGCCTCGGCTTCGGCGCCGCCAAGCTCGACGAGAGCCACGAAGGCATGCGTGACAAGGTGATGGAGGAAACCAAACGCGTCTTCAAACCGGAATTCCTCAACCGCCTCGACGATATCATCGTGTTCCACTCGCTGGCCAAGGAACACCTCGAGCACATCGTGGAACTGGAAGTCGCCAAGGTGGTCAACCGCCTCAAGGCCAAGGATATCACCGTCATCCTCGAGCCGGATGCCAAGGAATTCCTCATCAGCAAGGGCTACGACCCGCAATACGGCGCGCGTCCGATGCGCCGCGCCGTCGAACGCTACCTCGAGGATCCGGTCGCCGAGGAAATTCTCCGCGGCAGCTACCGCCCCGGGCAGGAGATCCGCGTGGTCAAGGAGGGTGAAAAGCTCGCCTTCAAGGCCAAGGGTGGCGCCGAGCCTCCCGCACTCGCCGCGGCGACCAAGCCGGAATAAGCGCCGCTTTCAGCGGAAATCCCACTCGCAAGCCACCGGTGCCGTTCTGCTGAAATCGAGGCCGCCTGCCGCATTCTTCCCCAAATCCGGCGGCGCGGCGTCCCATCCGAGCAGGCCGAGGATCTTGTCCGTGTCGATCCACGATGCCTCCGCCGCCATTTTGGACGGCGATGTCTCCATGCCGATATGTTCCCCGTCGGACCCAGCCGGTGAGACACCCGTCCGGAACAACAGGGCGAGTTGCTCGGGGGAAAGCGACGGCTTGGAACTCAGGAACAGTCCACGGTCCGGAGAACCGAATGCACCGACTTGCACCGTGTAGGCTCCAACCGTGCCGCTTCCCGATAGGTCAAGCAGGGGTTGCCATGGTTGCGCTTTGGTGAAATGCACGGCACCGCCTGCAACAATTTTGGCTCCCGCGGGGAACTCCAGCACCACATCGGACACCGTCACCGTTCCGAGGAGAAGGGGATCCCCCAAGGAACCCTGCAGGGACAAATCCGGATGGATCTCGCCGGCGGGGAGTGGCAACGGCGCATCCGACGTCAAACGCACGTCGAGACGCCATGCGTCGAACGGCACGGTTGCAACCCGGAAGGGCGGGGCGAACGCCAGCGGAGCCGCGGTGGCCGGGATGATCTGCGGGATCGCCACCAACTGCCGGAGAATCCGGCTCCCGGCCAGGTTCCATGCGCCTTCGACCGAGACATCCCCTCCCCTGCGCTTTGCGGAGATCTTCGGACTTCCCTGCACCAGCAGGTCGTCGTTGCGGAAAATCTGGATCGAAGATCCCGCGAACTCCAGATCGCAACCGGCGCGCCACGGATCGGCAAAATCGAGCGCGCCGGCAATGTGCAGGGTGCCTTGGCCCAAGGTTGCCTGCGCATCCTCGAAGGAGGCCTTGGTGCCCCCGAAGACCAGCCGCCCCGTCATGGCCTTCCACGACGTCCAGCCACCGGGAGGATTCCAATCAACCCCCTTCCATTCCGCAAATCCCGCGAGGTGCGGCTCGTCGAGTGTATGACGCGCCTGCAGCGAAGCCTCAATTCTTCCCCGGGAGAGCGGAAACCCGAACGGCTTCCAACCGAACAAGCCCACCTCCGTCGGCGGCATCTCGAAGTCCGCCTCCCACGGCGCCGCATGGTCGAACACGGACCACCCTCCCTCCCCGTGCGCACCGTTGAGTGGCAACGTCGCACGAAGGGTGATGGTCCGGGAACCCCTCGGCTCGAGCTTCGCCTCCACCGAGGCCTTGCGCTCCTTGACCCGCAGGACCAGATCGGCCTGCGATTCCGGCACGGAGAACGCGGGAAACACCGCACGCAGTCCGGATGCCGAGAGACGCAGGTCCGCCGCGGGATCGCTCCATGACCCGCGGGCATCCAAGCGAAGATCCACACGTCCGCGCAGGGTCGTCTCCTGCCCGAAGAGCGCCACCAACCCCCCGAGTTCGAGGTCGTCCGACCGCATCATGGCGTAAATCTCGCCGCCGGTCAGCGGGGACTCGCTCCACGGACGCCGCTCCAGCACGGCATCCAGCGACAATGGCAGGAACAGTTCCCCGAGCAGCAACCGTGTCCGCCCGTTGAACAACTGGATTCCCTGCACCGAAAGCCCCTCCTGCCCGAAATAAAACGTTGAGGACAACGACAGCGGACCGCGGTCGAGGAGGAAGCGGCTCACGTAGATGTTGCCCGGGGAATACGTCGCCGTCAGCTTCGCATTGACCGGCTCCGGGTTGAGGTCGCCGGTGAACTTCACGAGTTCCAGGCTCGCCACCCCCGAATGCGACTCGGTCGTCCCGTCGCCTTCCCAGAAAAGCAGAACGCCCCCCTCCCTCGCCCAGTCCGGTGCGAAACGGCCGAGCGGCTCAAGATAACGCGCCACCTCGCTCACGCGCAACTCGAGGCGCCCCTGATAGGCAAGCGGACTCTCGAGCGAGACCTGCCCGTGGCCCCGCAGAAAGTTCGGTCCGCTCTGCGCCGCCAAACCCGCGAGCTTGAGGTCGCGCCCTTGCAGCACAAGGTCGGCCTGCACTGCTCCGGACCGGATTCCGCGGGCACGCAAATCCCACGCCCGCAGTTTCAGCCAGCCCTCGCCATCCCCGGCGCGCCAGGATATGGCGCCATCGAGCGCCAGCCCCCCGGATGCTTCGGACCATGGGGGCCCGAACAGCCCGGCCAGGGACCCGACATCATTCACCTCGGCAGCCACATCAAAATCAACCGGCATCTCCTGCCACGCCGAAAGATCCGACGGGAGACTGGCCGTTCCCCTGAACTTCACGTGGTTTGCCTTCTGGCGGAACACGAATTCACTCACCCTCATGCGCCGTCCCGAAATGCTCAATCCGACGGTCAGGTTCTCCACGGCGCTTTTGCGCCATGCAAAATCCCCGGCTTCGACCCGCAGGGAAAGTTGGCCGGACATCCACCGGTTCGGATCGCCATTGAATGTCAATTTGGCCATGCCGATGCGCCCCTCCATTTCGTCGTCGAGCGCCGCAAACCTTCCGGCCTCCGCCAGGGAAATATTCAGCGCATTGATTGCCGTCTTCATTTCCGAGGCGCTGTCTCGCGCCCAATCCGCATACACGTAACCGCCGAATGCCCTCGCTTCCACGGTGAGGGTCGGCGTGCCCGCCAAGGACAACGACACCGCATCCAGAGTCACATTCTCCACGAGTGCCAAATCCGCCAGATAGGCCGTCCCGTCGCGCCATGCCGTCACGGCTCGCAGGTTGGCAAGGGATTTGCTCCATCCCCCCCGGCGTGTCAGCATCGACCGGGCCCGGAATTCACCGGCTTTGTCCTCGCTGAGAAGAATGTCGAACCCTTCCGCCTCGGTCGTCCAGCTCCCTGCGCGGATTTCCAGTTTCGTTCCATGCACCTCAAACACCCGCGGCAGCCATGGAAACAGTGCAGCCACCGGACGATTCTCCGCCGGGCCCTCCGTCGCGGATCCGTCGGATCCCGGCGCGAAGGACAGAACGGCAACACCGGATACATCCTCAAGGACCACGCGCCCGAACCATCGACGCACATTGGATCCGGGATGAATCATCCCATCCCACGAAATCCGCGCCTGACCGATCCGCAAGTCCGTGCCATCCGGGCGGCGCACCTGCACACCACGAAGCACCCATGGCACAAACAGGCGAGCTTGGACTTCGTCCGCCCGCAGCTCGCAACCGGCCAGTCCGCCCAACAGGGGCAACGCACGAAGCACCAGCGCCCCCAGCACGGGTCCATGCAGCAGCCATCCGACCGCAATCAGGATCACCACGACGATGATTCCCGCCCGGCGGCGCCACGCCAATTTCCCGGACTCTGCTCCACGATTCATGGCCGCAATGGTTGGAAGCCTCCCCGCAAAATCCCCCTAAAAAGTTGCAGCCCTCCTCGCCGAGTGGCGAGAAGGGCTGCTGTTCCCCCCAGAACAATCTTTACTAAAGATGTGAGCAAAATACCAAACGACGGAGGAAACGCAAGGGAAAAATTGCGGTTTTTTTCGTGCCGACAGAATTTCCTCCATAAGATTCTATTAATGAGGTAATTAAATTTTTCAACCACACGACGACAGGACGCGGTTGTCGCCTCACTTTGCCACCAACATCCGAATCCCTATCAGAATCATCAAGATCGCAAAGATGCGGCTCAGGGTTTCATTGGAGAAGTGTTTGAGCCAATCGGTGGCGAACCACGCGGTGAGCGTCGCCCCGATCACCACCGGAAGGACGATCGGCCATTTGACCAGCGAAGCCGCGGAATACTTGGCGGTGGACACCAGGGAGACCACCACAATGACGGCCAACGATGTGGCGACGGCCGATTTCTGGTCGACGGCCATGAGGAACACAAACGCCGGAACCATGATGAGTCCGCCCCCGACACCGCAAAGCGCGGCAAGCACTCCGGTCAGCGCACCGATCCCGATCCCGAGCAGGAATTGAGCCGTCGTCATGACACCGCCTGCGCCTCCTCCTCCAGCCAATCCAACCGGTGTGCGAGCATGCGGTCGCCGTCGAACTCGAAATAGCCGCGGAAGCACCTCCCCTCGAGCACGCCCGGCAGCCAATGGCGGTCGTCGGCCCACATCTCCTCGTAGGGCACTTGGTCGCGCCGGAACCACAGCGGAATGGCCTCGTCGGTCTCGACCGGCTCGCCGGCGCAGCCATCCGACAAGAACACCGCGCAATGCAGCGCGTAGCCGTCGGCGAACTGGAAATGCAGTTCGCCGCGCAACTGCGGATCATGCGGCGTCACGCCGAGCTCCTCCTGGACCTCCCGCACCGCCGCGTCACGCGCCGTCTCGCCGGGTTCGAGACGTCCGCCGGGGCCGTTGATTTTCCCGGCCCCCAGTCCGCGCTTCTTGTGGATCAGCAGAACCTCGTCGCCGCGCGTGATGAAGCAGAGGTTCGCGCGCTCGCGCGGCCGCCACGTGGACCAATCGGTGATCATGCCCATGGCGTGCCGTGTCTATTTCGCCGGCTGCCGCAGGGGCACCACGAGGACCGGCCGATCCACCTGCTTGAGAACGCCGGTGACCACGCTGCCCGTGAAAAGATGGAACAGGGCCCCGTGCCCGTGCGAACCCATCACCACACGCTCCGCCCCGAGCTCCCGCACCGCGGAAATGATCTCGTCCGCAGGCAGGCCGAACTTGACCGAGGACTCGCAGGCCACACCGCGAGACGTCATGCCTTCCGCCAGCTCCCGGAGGCGGGCCGCCTCGATGCGCTCCTCGTTGTCCATGTCCCGCCCGATCTTCAGCCTCATCATTTCCGGGTCGGTCTCGAACCCCGCCACTTCGGCGGCCGGCTCGATGACATGAAGCAACACCAGTCCGGCTCCCCGCACGCGGGCCTCTTCCTCGGCCACGGCGAGCAGCCGACCCGCAGTGTCGCTGAAATCCACGGGAACCAGCAACTTTTTCATCGCGCGGCATCATCCCTCCGGGGGGGCCGTGGCACCAGCGCGAAATCGCACAGGTCCGCATGTGGACAGCACCCGCCATTTGTGGCAGGGTGCGGTTCCAGCAATGCGCACGGCACTGTTCACCGCCCTGCTCGCCCTGGCCTGCACCGTGGCCCGGGGCGAGGATGAACACGAAATCATTCTGGACGATTCCGCCCGCGAGGAGCTCGGGGTGAACGAATTGACCACACCGTCCATCCAGCGGCTCTTCACCGAGATGGAAGTCTTCAAGCCGGTTCCGATCTCGCTGATTGCCGACAGCAATTTCGACCGCGTTTACAACAATCGCTTCCAGACATCCCTCAACTTCGGCGCGCTCATCTGCGACGGGTTCTTCGCCGTCGTGGCCGAGCAGAAGGGGCTCATCCAGAAAGTCGGACGCGCCCTCCTCCGGCAGGCCAAGAGCCTCGCCGTCGGCCAGCGCCTTTCCCGCCACGCCAACAGCCTCCTCGAACTCGGCGCCCGCGGCGACTGGAGCGAGCTCAAGCTCGAACTGATCAAGACCCAGAGCGACGTCGAGGAGGCCATGATCCAGCTGCGCGACGAGGAAATGGCCCACATGGTCAGCCTCGGCGGCTGGCTCCGCGGCTTCGAGATCGGCACCATCGTCACCGCGGACAACTACAGCCCGCAGCGCGCGGCCGGGCTGATGAAGCCCGACGTGATGGACTACTTCCTCGACCGCCTGCAGACGCTCAACCCGCGCCTGAAGAACACGGAACTCGTCACCGCGATCACCTCGCGCCTTCAGACGATTCGCGCCATCGCCGGCGAGTCGTCCGGCCGCGCGCCGACACTCTCCGAGGTGCAGCGCATGCGGGATCTTGCCGTCGAGATCAACAAGACGATGGCGGCCAAGGTGGACAACGAGGGCCGCATCGTTCAGGGCAATTGAGGACGTTCCCCCGCTACCGATGACCATCTTCCGTCCGCCGCCGCACAGCCGCGCGGCGGCCCTCCATCGCGAGGCGGAGGACTTTTTCCGGCGCAGCTGGGATGCCTTTCCCCAGGAAGCTGCGGAACTCGGGCTCCGCGGATACCGCGGGCGACTCGGCGACAACACGGCCAAGGCGCACCGCGCCCATGCCGCGCTGCTGCGGCGAGCGCTCGGGCAGGTCGAGGCGCTCCCCGCCGTGGATTTCGACGGGGACGACTGGCTCGACCGGCGCGGATTTCTCGCGCTGCTTCGCACCCGGCTTTTCTTCCACGACACGTTCCCGCACTGGCAACTCGACCCGCAGATCCATTGCCAGACACCGGTCAACAGCATCTTCCACCTCGTCACGCGCGGCTCGGACAACCTCGCCGCCGTCACGCCGGCGATCCTTTCGCTGCTCGCCGATACGCCCCGGTTTCTCGGGGAAGGCGAGGGATGCCTGCGACGCCCCGTCCCGCTGTGGACGCGCCTTGCCGCCGAAAGCTGCGAGGGTGCCGCGGGGTTCCTCGAGGAACTCGCCCCGCAGATCGTGCCGCTCGCCGAACGGCCGGCCCGGGCGCGGCGCCTGTTTTCTCTTGCCGCGGGCGCCTTCCGCGGCTTCGCTGCGCACCTCGGCCGCATCCGCACCGGGGCACCCCGGGGTTACGCGGTCGGGCGCGAGGCGTTCGAGTTCCTCACCCGCGAGCGCCTCGGCCTCGACCTGAGCGCCGACGAGGTGTTCTGCGCAGGACAGCGCCTCGTGGCGCAAACCGCCGCCGCCCTCGAGCGCGAGGCGGCCAAATTCGGACGCCGGTCCGCCGCGGCCATCCTCGAACAAGCCCGCGCGGAATGGCGCCCCTCCGCGCCGACCCTTCTCGGGGAATACCGCCGCGTCACGGCGGACATCAAAAAGCGCCTCGCCCGTTCGGGCATCGTGTCCCTCCCGCGCGGCGAGAAGCTCAAGGTGCTCCCCGTCCCCGATTTCCTCCGGCAACAGTTCCCCACGGCGGCCTACAGCGCACCCGGGCCGTTCGACAGCGACCAGACCGGAATTTTCTGGGTCAACGACCTCAGCCTCACTGCGCGCACCGAGGCCGCCCGCCGCGCGGAAATCGCCCAGCACTTCGGACTCGAACTCACGTGCGCCCACGAGGCCTACCCCGGCCACCACCTCCAGTTCATCGTCCAGAACCGCCACCCGAGCCGCCTGCGGCGGATGTTCTCGCACGCGGTGTATTACGAGGGGTGGACGCTCTGGTGCGAAAAGATGTGCGTGGATCGCGGACTCTACAAGGAGCCCCACGCACGGCTCATCCAATTGCACGACGCCCTGTGGCGCGCCCACCGCATCCTCATCGACGCCGGGCTCCACACGCGGGGCCTCACCCACGCCGGCGCCACACGGCACCTCGTGCGCGAGGTCGGTTTCACCCGCGCCCGCGCCGCCGCCGACGTGAACTGGTATACCGCCGCCCCCACCGTTCCCATGAGCTACCTCCTCGGACGCTGCCAGGTCGAGAGCCTGCGCGAACGCCATTCCGGCGAAAGCCTGCGCCGGTTCAACGACCGGATTCTCGCCTTCGGCTCCCTGCCCTGGAACTGGCTGCGCCTCGCCTGAGGGCCGTCAGCCGCCCGTCGCCAGAAACCGCCGGAAGGCGGCGATCGTCGCCGGACTCACATGATGCTCGATCCCCTCGGCGTCCGCCCGTGCCGTGGCCTGCGGGACGCCGAGCGATTCAAGAAACTCCGCAACCGTCTCGTGCCGCGCCTTGGCCTCCGCTGCAAGCTTGCGCCCGGATGGCGTGAGAAATATCGACCGATACGGCTGCGTCGTCACCAGGCCCTCGCGCTGCAGGCGCTGCACGGTGCGGATCACCGTCACATGCGTGACCCCCAGCGACTTGGCCAGATCGGTCGCCCGCGCCTCCCCCGAACCGGCGATCAGGTCCGCAATGGCCTCGACGTAATCCTCCGCCCGCTCCTGCGCGTGCTGCTGGCGCGTGCGTTTCTGGATCGCCGCCGAGGATGGCGCGGCTGTTGCGCGCGGCGCGGGGCGGGGTGAACTCTTGCGGGAAACCATGGCCCCACCGTGCCACACACGGCGCCCCTTGACAAACCCGTGCTTCATGTTGTAACTATGACCAATCAATGTAGCTTTTGCTACATTCTTGGAGAACACATGACTATGTCCATCATCAGGAACGCGCTGCGAGCGACGCTGCTGGTTGCCGCGGGATTCGCGGCGGCGTCCGTGCATGCGGAGGCCGCCGTCAGGGCGGCCGCCACCACCGGCATGGTGGCCGATCTTGTGCGTCAGGTCGGCGGAGACCGCGTGGAGGTGGCCCAGCTCATGGGCCCGGGCATCGATCCCCATCTTTACAAGCCCACGGCGGCGGACGCGGCGAAGCTGGGACGCGCCGACGTGATTTTTTACAGCGGTCTCATGCTCGAGGGACGGATGGGCGATCTGTTTGCGCGGCTGGGCCGCTCGGGGCGCAAGGTTTACCCGATCACCGAGAGTGTGCCGCAGGACCGCCTTTTGGAGCCGGCGGAATTCGAGGGGCACTATGATCCGCATCTCTGGTTCGACGTGGATCTGTGGGCGCGGACGGTTCCCACCATCGTCGGGGGTTTGAGCGCGGTGGATCCCGCAGGGCGCGAAACCTACGCGAAGAACGGCGAGGCGCTGTCCGCGCGCATGGCGGAACTGGACGCGTGGTGCCGCGAGACGGCGGCGACGCTCCCGGAGGAGAAGCGCGTGCTCGTGACCAGCCACGATGCCTACAATTACTTCGGCCGGGCCTACGGGTTCAAAGTGGTCGGTCTCCAGGGCGTTTCCACCGTCTCGGAGGCGGCCCTGGCGGACATGGCCAGCCTCGCGGACTTCATCCGGACGCAGGGGGTGAAGGCCATCTTCGTCGAATCCAGCGTGAATCCGGCGGCCATCCGGCGCGTGGCGGAAGACGCGGGGGTGAAAGTCGGCGGGGAGATCTTCTCCGACGCGCTCGGCGAACCGGGCGAAACGCGCGGCGGATTCGACGTGGGCACCTACGACGGGATGATCCGCCACAACATGGGCACGATCGTCCATGCCCTCGGGGAGGATGCTCCGCAGACAACACCATGAGTGCGTCCGGGACCGATCCCGCGCTGCCGCTCGAGATCCACGATCTCACGGTGGCCTACCACAAGAAGCCCGTGCTTTACGGGATCGATCTCGAGATCCCCGCAGGCAAGCTCGTCGGCGTCGTCGGCCCGAACGGCGCGGGCAAATCCACGCTCATCAAGGCGATCATGGGGCTGCTGCCGGCTTCGAGCGGCTGGGTGAAGGTTTTCGGCAAACCCTACCGCGAGAGCTGCCACCGCGTCGGCTATGTGCCGCAGCGCGAATCGGTGGACTGGGATTTCCCCGTGAGCGTGATGGATGTCGTCCTCATGGGGCGCTACGGACGCCTGCGCCTCGCGCAACGCCCCACCCGCCATGACCGCGAGATCGCCCGCGAATGCCTTGAAAAGGTGCGGATGCTTCCGTTCGCGAACCGGCAGATCGGGAACTTGTCGGGCGGACAGCAACAGCGCGTGTTTCTCGCCCGCGCCCTCGCGCAGGAAAGCGACCTGTATCTCATGGATGAGCCGTTCGTCGGCGTGGATGCGGCCACCGAGACGGCGATCATCACCCTTCTCCGCGAACTGCAATCGCGCGGGAAGACGCTGATCGTGGTGCACCACGACCTGTCCAGCGTGCGCGAATACTTCGACATGCTCGTGTTGCTCAATATGCGGCTGGTCGCCGCGGGTCCGACCCGGGAGATCTTCACGCAGGAAATCCTGCAGGCGACCTACGGCGGGCGCCTCACGATCCTGTCGGACGTCGCCCAAGCCATCGGCGAGGGGGGATAAGGAGATGCCGGGAACGCATCCCCGCCTCCGCGCGGCAATCCTCCGCGGGGGCGGCATCCTGATTTTCCTGCTGCTGGCGGCCCCGGCCCATGCCGCACGCATCAACGAGCTCGCCGAATCGACCCTGAGCGGGCGCATGGTGCGGTTCTTCACATTCCAGGACCCGTCGCTGCGGTATGCGCTTCTCGGTTCGATGCTGCTGGGAATCTGCTGCGGGCTCATGGGCGCCTTCCTCGTGGTGCGCAAGCTGTCGCTGCTCGGCGACGCGCTCTCGCACGCCGTGCTGCCCGGGGTCGCACTCGGCTTCCTCTGGGGAATGACCAAGGACCCGCTCGCCATATTCATCGGGGCCACCGTGGCCGGACTGCTCGGGGCCGGCACCGTGCAACTCCTGCGCCACACGACACGGCACAAGGAGGACGCTTCGATCGGTTTCGTGCTGGCCTCGTTTTTCGGCGTCGGCGTGTGCCTGATGACCATGATCCAGAACGTTCCCGGCGGGAACAAGAGCGGCTTGGACAAGTTCATGTTCGGCCAAGCGGCCGCGCTCGGCAGGGGCGACGTGCTCCTGCTGGCCGTGGTCGCCCTCCTCGCGCTCGGGGCGGTGACCGTCTTTTACAAGGAATACACCATCACCAGCTTCGACCCCGGATTCGCGCGATCCATGGGGCTTCCCGTGCAGGTGTTCCACTACAGCCTCATGCTGCTGCTGGCCTTCGCCATCGTTTCGGCGCTGCAGGCCGTGGGCGTCGTGCTGGTGACCGCGATGCTCGTCATCCCCGCCGCCACCGCCTTCCTGCTCACCGACCGCCTCGGATGGCTGCTCGTGCTGTCGGCCGTCTTCGGGATGTGCGCCGGGGCGATCGGCGCGTTTTTCTCGTTCGTGGGTCGCAACCTCCCCACCGGACCGTTCATGGTGCTGGCAGCCGCGGCGGTCTTCACCGCGGCGATCTTGTTCGGTCCGCGTCACGGCATCGTCGCGCGCTGGTGGCGGCATGTCTCGCGCAGCGCCCGCATCCGCCGGGAAAACACGCTGAAGTCCGTCTATCACGTCCTCGAGGACGAAGGGTTCCGCTCGGAGCAGGTGGATGCCCGTGAACTCGCGGAAAGACGCCGCGAGACCATCGAGGAGGCGCAGGCGCAATTGAACACCCTGCGGCGCCACGGGCTGGCCACGCTGTCCGGTGACGGGATCTCGGCCAGCCTCACCCCCGAGGGCTGGCAACGCGCCTGCGAAATCGTGCGCAACCACCGCCTGTGGGAGCTCTATCTCACGAATGCCGCGCAGATCGCCGCCGACCACGTCCATGAGGACGCCGAAAAGATCGAGCACGTCCTCGGTGAGGAAACCGTGCGGCGTCTCGAAAAACGGCTCAACAATGCGCGTCGGGATCCGCACGGGCGCCTCATTCCCGGATTGGAGGACATCCGGCTCGGTGCCGGCGCGCGACCGACCCCTCCGCAGCCGACGGGCTACGGTGCCCCGGATCCCCCTGCGCCATGATCGCCCACCTCCGCGCGCTGTTTCCGCCCTTCGATTGGCACCGGGTCATCGTCGAACCATGGTCCGCCGATCCTGCGATCTCGCTGTGGATCGTGCTGATGGGATTTTTCGTCGCGGCGGCCTGCGGCCTTGTCGGGAATTACCTGCTGCTGCGACGGATGGCCCTCGTGGGAGATGCGATCAGCCACAGCATCCTGCCGGGGCTCGTGCTGGCCTTCCTGATCTTCCGGCACACGAACATCTGGACGGCGTTCGCGGGGGCGCTCGGCGCCGGATTTGCAACCGTGCTGCTCATCGAATTCATCCACAAACAATCCCGCGTGAAGGCGGACGCCGCGATCTGCATCGCCTTCACCGTGCTGTTCGCGGCGGGCGTCGTCCTGATGAGCCTGCTGGAAACGAAGGGGAGCTTCCACATCGATGCCGAGTGCGTGCTCTACGGCGAGATCGCCTTCGTGCCACTCGAACCGCCGGTCGTGTGGGGCGGCATCGGCCTGGGTCCGCCCTCGGTGCTGCGCATGGGAGGAATGCTCGTCCTCGTGCTGGTGTTGATCACGGCGTTTTACAAGGAGCTGCTCGTCACTTCGTTTGATCCCGGCTTGTCCCGGTCGCTGGGGATGAATACCGGCCTGTGGCATTACGGCCTGATGGGCGTCCTGGCCCTCGTGGTGGTCTCCGCCTTCGAGGCCGTCGGCGCGATCCTTGCCGTGGCCATGCTCATCGTGCCCGCGATGTTCGCGGCGCAGCTCTCAAACCGGCTGCCGGTGCGGCTCGGACTCACGATCATCCATGCCGCGGTGAGTTCGCTTCTCGGCTACCATCTTTCGGTGTGGCTCCAGTGCTCCACGGCGGGAGCCATGGTTGTCGCGGGTGCCGGCCTGTTCACCGCCGCATGGGTGGCCGGACTTTGGCACACGGCCGCCCTCAGGCTCCGTTCGAGAAACAGTTGAGGTAGGTGTAGCCGTCGAGGGCCTTCTCGTAGTCGTCGAGGAGGCGCATCGCTTCGTTCGGCTTGAGGCGGTCCTGCTTGATGGCCGCATCCACCTGGACCTTCATCCTGCGCGCGAGCTCGCTCTTTTCCCACTGGGTGAGTGCAAGCACGTTGCCGATCGTGTTGCCGCCGATGATTTCCTCGACGTAGTAGCCCTGATCCTCGTCCTCATCGAGAAAGATGTGCATCTCGTTCACCCGGCCGAAGAGGTTGTGCATGTCGCCCATGATGTCCTGATAGGCCCCCGCGAGGAAGAACCCGATATAGTAGGGCTTTCCCTCCTCCAAACGGTGCAGCGGGAGCGTCGGTTTGACATCCTGCAGGTCGATGAAGCGCGAGACCTTGCCGTCGGAATCACAGGTGATGTCCACCAACGTGGCCTGCCGGTCCGGCGCCTCGTCCAACCGGTGGAGCGGCATGACCGGGAAAAGCTGGCCGAGCGCCCAGTGGTCGAGCAGCGATTGGAACACGGAAAAATTGCACAGCACCTGGTCGCCGAGGGAGACCTCCAACTCCTTGACCTCCTCAGGGACGTAACGCACCCCGCGGAACAGCTCGACCACGCGGGCGGCAATGCGCCAATAGACGGTTTCGATCTTGGCTTTGGCCGGGAGTTCGAGAAGCCCGAGCCCGAACATGGAGTCGGCCTTTTCCCGGATCTCCTGCGCATCGTGGAGACTTTCGAGCCGGTGCTTGCTCCCGAGCGTGGCATAGATGTCGAGGATGTCCTGCACGATGGCGGGATCGTCCCCGGCCGCGGCGACTTCCGGGCCTTGCGAGACCTTTTCAATCGCCCCGAAGGCCTCGACCACGAGGACGGAATGGTGCGCGGCGATCGCACGTCCGCTCTCACTCACCAGCACGGGATGAGCGGTCTTCTCCTCGTCGCACACCTCCTGCACGGCGGCAACCACGTCGCGGGCATATTCATGGAGGGTGTAGTTGACCGAGCTGTCGAAGGTGGTGCGCGAGCCGTCGTAATCGATGCCGAGACCGCCGCCCACGTCGAGGTAACCAAGCCCGTGGCCGAGTTTCTGCAGCTTCGCATAGAACCGCGCCGCCTCGCGCACGGCGCGCTTGATCGTCCCGATGTCCGTGATCTGCGAGCCGACATGGAAGTGGACGAGTTTCAGGCAATCGGCCATGCCCTCGCGGCGCAGCAGTTCACTCGCCCCGACAAGCTCCGCCGTGGAGAGTCCGAACTTCGCATCCTCGCCGCCGCTTGTCGCCCACTTGCCCGATCCCTTGGTTGCGAGGCGCACGCGCACGCCGATCCATGGCTCGACGCCCATGGTCTTCGCGATGGCGAGGATCTGCACCAACTCCTCGGTCTTCTCGACGACCATCACGAGCCGTTTGCCCAGCTTGCGGCCGAGCATGGCGTTGCGGATGTAGTCGGCGTCCTTGTAGCCGTTGCAGATGATGAGGCTCTCCGGGTCGGTGTGGATGGAGAGCGCAGCGAGAAGCTCCGGCTTGCTGCCCGCCTCGAGGCCGAAATGGAAATCCGCGCCGGCATCGACGATTTCCTCGACGACCTCGCGGAGCTGGTTGACCTTGATCGGGAAAACACCGCGGTAAACGTTGCCGTAACCCGAATCCTTGATCGCCTCGGCGAAGGCCTCGTTGACCGTCTTCACCCGGTGGCGCAGGAGATCCTGGAAACGCAGCGTGAGGGGGAATGACAAACCCCGTTCCCGCGCCTCGGCGACGAGGCCCATCATGTCCACCTCGCGCCCGGCCCCTCCGTCGGGCCGCACGACGACATGGCCGGCCGCATTGATCGAGAAATACGGCGCGCCCCAACGGTCCACATTGTAGAGCGCCAGCGCGGAGGAAACGTCCCAGTCTTTCATTGTTCGCGAGGCGCTAATAGGGCCGGAGCGCCCCGAGATCAAATGCAATCCTCGGGGAATTTGCTTTGGCCAAGAAACCGGCGCCCCGGCAGACTGCCGCGATGAGCCAACCCGCCCTCCCGCAAATCGAGCACGGGGTCACCGTGATGTTCTACGACACCGACTGCGCCGGGGTGGTCCACAACATCGCCTACCTCCGTTTCATCGAGGCGGCGCGGACCCTCATGGCGGCGGAAATGGGCATGCCGTTGCGCGAAATGGTGGAGACGGGCCTCTACCCCGTGGTGCTGCGCACCGAGATCGACTACCGCATGCCCGGCCGCGTCGGCGACCGGCTCCTGGTGCGCGGAGGCGTGAGCGAACTCGGCCGTGTGCGTTTCTGGGTCAAGTTCGAGGTGGTGCGCCCCGAGGACCATGCCGTCCTGGTGACCTGCCGCCAGTCGCTCGCCCTGATCCGGATGCCCGGCGCGAAGGCCGAACGCCTGCCGGAGGAGTGGTTCGCGACGCAGCCGTAGTTCAGGGCGCGGCCCGCAGCGTGCGGGCGACCACACCAAGAGCGAGGGTGAGTTTTTCCCGAACGCCGGGAGCAAATCCGCGCCTCTCGTGGAGCACGAGCAACTGGAGCACCCCTTGGCGCAGGAGGCTGGCGCTGCCCACCCCGAAATGAAGGGTGAGCCCCTGCAATTCCCCCCACCCCGAACCGGGGGCATCGATGGCCCGGTCCAGCGCCCCGGAGGCGGCGTCAAGCAGATGCTCGGGCTTCAGATCAAGCGGCATGTTCCAACCGGCCAGCACCTCGCGCCGGCGGACCAGCACACAGGCCTCCACGCCCGGCAAGCCGCAGCACAGACGCGGCACATCCGCCGGGGTGATCCGCTCCTCGGTGTGGAAAATTTCTTGGAGCGCCCTGTCGGAACGCAAGCTCACCGAACTCCACGGGACCTCGGCACGGTCCCCGTCCCTCAATGCGGCCAAACTGCGTCCGCCCGAGTGAAGCGGGGCACCCGCCAAATCCTCCACCGGCCAGATTTCGAATTCCCGCAGCATGTGCAACGGGTGTTTCCCCTTGGGGCGGAGGGCGAGGGCTTGGGTCATGGCCACCCCGCAAGCAAAGCGTTCCCCCGCCCCGGCGGCAAGTGCGGCTTTGAAATACCGTCGACCGGACGCCCTGCACCCACAATTGTGGGAGTAGGCGACACCTCCCCCAGTCCCTACGGTTCCGCACATCCGACAGCTGCCATGAAAACCTCCTTCCGCATTTTCACCCTCCTGGTCCTATCCGCCGTGTTTCCGGCGCTTTCCG
>JACSRX010000061.1 GCA_014879535.1 Chthoniobacterales bacterium | reverse complement strand
TCCGTCGCCGCGCTCGGCGGTTTCCTCTTCGGCTACGACAGCGGCTGCATCAACGGGGCCGTGGATGCCCTGCAAAAATCATTCAACTCCAGCAATCTCGGCAGCGGATTCAATGTGGCCTCGATGCTCCTGGGCTGCGCCGCCGGAGCCTTCCTCGCCGGCGGATTGGCCGACCGCTTCGGACGCCGCTCCACACTCATCGGCTCCGCGTTGCTCTTCGGCCTGAGTGCATGGGGTTCGGGGATCGCGGGCAATTCGACGGAGTTCGTGATCTACCGGCTCATCGGCGGATTTGCCGTCGGCGCCGCGAGCATCATCAGTCCGGCTTACATCAGCGAAATCGCCCCCGCCGCCTACCGCGGACGCCTGACCAGCCTGCAGCAAATGGCCATCGTGCTCGGTTTGTTTTTCGCCTTTCTGGCGAACTACCTCATCGCCCGCGCGGCGGGCGGAGCCAGCCAGGAATTCTGGCTCGGCTTCCAGGCATGGAGATGGATGTTCTGGGCCGAACTCGCCCCCGTGTTCCTCTTTTTCCTCGGCCTGCTCTTCATTCCGGAATCCCCCCGCTACCTTGTGGCTGCGGGGCATCCCGAAGCCGCCGAACGCGTGATCACCCGATTCACCAACCCTTCGGAGGCCTCCGCGGAAGTGCGCAGCATCCAGGCCAGCTTGGACACCGGCAGCCGTCCGAGCCTGCGCAGCATCATGGACAAGGCGACGGGTAAGATCCGTCCCATCGTCTGGATCGGCATCGCCCTCGCCGCCTTGCAGCAATTGGTCGGGATCAATGTTGTCTTCTACTATGGCGAGGTTCTCTGGCGGGCGGCGGGATATTCCGAATCCGACGCCCTGCGCATCAACGTCATCGGAGGCATCATCAACGTCACGGCCACCCTGATCGCCATCGCCCTGGTGGACAAATGGGGCCGGAAGCCCCTCCTCCTTGTCGGCTCCGCCGGCATGACCCTCTTCCTCGGCATTCTGGCCGTGGTGTTCGGAACATCCGAAGCAGGCGCGGACGGCAGCCTGCAACTCTCCCAGACCGCAGGACTTGTCGCCCTCTTCAGCGCCAACCTCTACATCATCGCCTTCGGCATGTCATGGGGTCCGGTGATGTGGGTCATGCTCGGGGAGATGTTCCCCAACCAGATCCGCGGCGCCGCCCTGGCCGTGGCGGGGTTCTCCCAGTGGGGCACCAACTTCCTCGTGACCATGACATTCCCGGTCTTCCTCAAAAGCATCGGTCTTGGCGGTGCCTACGGCCTGTATGCCGGTTTCGCCATGCTTTCCTTCATCTTCGTCCGCGTCGCCATCCGGGAAACCAAGGGCCGCACCCTCGAGGAAATGTAGGCGCACCCGGGGGATCACCCGATTTGTTTGTGATTTCAAAAGAACGGCGGATCGCTATGTTCCCGCTACTTTCATGAACTCGTGCAGTCCCGGCCGCGCGCGGCTCTCCATCGGATCCCTCACCCGACTCGTCCTCGTCGCATCACTCGTCGCCACCAGCGGCTGCGCCATTGTCAGGGTGCGCGTTCACGAACCCTCCGCGGCCGCCCAGCGCCGGGAAACTCGGACCTTCTCGCTGCATGCCGGGAACGAAGCGGCATCCGCCCTTCTCCTCCGGGCGCAGCAGCCGGGAACCTCCGTTTCCGGGCAACTCGCCGCCTTGATCGAAGCCGCACGCCTGACCTCCGGCGCACGCCCGGGCGACAGGAACCTCGCCATCAACCGGGCCGCGACACGCCGGATCGTCGCCATCATGGCTTCCAAGGACTTCGCGTCGCAGCCATTCGGCGACGGGAAATCCCTGCTGAAAATCCGCCCCCCCTCAAAGACCACCCTCGATCCCCGCACCGCCACACGCCTCGTCCCGGCCGGGGACATCCGCATCCGGGGACTGCGTGTCCGCACCGTCCAGGATGGCGTCGGCGTCCCCTACGTAGCGTGGTTCGCCTCGGATTCCCCGGCCCTGCGCGGCCAGGCCGGAATCCCTCCCCTCGGCGGCTTCAGCGAGCCGGTCAACGCCCAGGTCGTCTTCCGCGGACGCCAGCCGGAACTCGTTTTCCACCGCATGCTGAAGACCGACAGCGTGCAGATCGGCGGACGGCCTGTGCGGCTCGCCGCCGACTTCTCCGCGCCCCTGGCCTACATGCTCTCACGCGGACGCAACCGGGACCTCGACATCCGCGCGCTCATGTTCACCCGGAGCAACATGGACAACGCCGGGCTTTACCAGTTCGAGCGGTTCGATCCGGACAAAATCCCCGTCGTCTTCGTGCACGGCCTCATGTCGCGGCCCGAGACATGGACCCAGACCGTCAACGAACTGCTTGGCGATCCCGCCATCCGCACCCGCTACCAATTCTGGTTTTACCTCTACCCCACCGGCCTTCCCGTCTGGTCCTCGGCTGCCAAGCTGCGCAGTGAACTCGACCGCTTCCGCAGCGAACTCGACCCGGGAACCCGCAACGCGAACCTCGACCGCAAGGTCCTCGTCGGCCACAGCATGGGTGGCCTCATCTGCAGCCTTCTCATCCGCGAGGGCGGGAAAAGCCTCTGGCAGCAGTTCTCCGACACCCCGCCCGACCAGCTCAACCTCTCCCCCGGGGCCAAGCAGAAGATCATCGAAACGGTGGAGTTCCGTCCGCGCAACGATGTCTCGCGCGTCGTCTTCTTCGCCACCCCGCACCGCGGCAGCGACATGGCGCTCAATCCCGTCTCCGTGTTCTTCTCGCGGCTCGTCCGCCTTCCTTTCACGGCCTTGGAGGCCGAGCGCCGCACCTTTGCCGGCGCCGTCCGCGAGGAGTTCCGCGACCTGTTCATCACGCCGGCCAACAGCCTCGTCTTCCTCCGCGCCCGCTCGCCGCTCCTCATGTCGATCCTCAACCTTCCCCGCAAGGAGTCGGTTCCCACCCACTCGATCATCGGCGACCGCGGCCGCGGCGACACCCCCGACAGCTCGGACGGCGTCGTGCCCTACTGGAGCTCGCACCTTCCCGACGCCGCCTCGGAAAAAATCGTCCCCTCCGCCCACGGCGCCAACGAAGACCCCGAGGGCATCGCGGAACTTCGCAGGATTCTGCTCCTCCCCGCCGGCCGCAAGAACTGAGCCGGTCCCCCGCGCCGGCCGGATGGCTTGCACCGGGGGGGCGTGAATGTGTTCACTCGCGCGCATGAACCCGCCGCAGGGAACCGTGACCTTCGTCTTCACCGACATCGTCGGCAGCACGCGACTCTGGGAAAAGCATCCCGCGACCATGGGTGCTGCCGTCCGGCGCCATGACGAACTGCTGCGGGAGATTTTTGCCCGCACCGGCGGCCACGTTTTCAAGACCGTCGGCGACGCCTTCTGTGTGGCCTTCGCCGGGCCGCACGCCGCACTGACGGCCGCCGGCGACGTGCAGCGGCGTCTCGCCGCGGAACCTTGGGAGGACATCGGCGCGCTGACCGTGCGGATCGGCGTCCACACCGGCACGGCGGAGAGCCGCGGGAACGACTACTTCGGAGGCACGCTCAACCGGGTGGCACGCATCGAGGCGGCCGCCCATGCCTCCCAAGTGCTCGTCTCCGGCGTCACCCGCGAGCTTGTGCGAGACAACCTCCCCGGGGGACTCGGTCTGCGCGCGCTCGGCGAACACCGGCTCAAGAGCCTCGACCGGCCGGAACATCTCTTCCAACTCACCGGCGAAGGCCTCCCCGGGGATTTCCCCCCGCCGCGCAGCATGTCCGTGCTGCCGAACAACCTGCCCTCGCAATCGACCAGCTTCATCGGCCGAACCACCGAGCTGGAAGCCATCACGCGGCAGCTTTCGGGCACAACCCGCCTGCTCACGCTCACCGGCACCGGAGGAACCGGGAAAACACGGCTCGCCATGGAAGCCGGCGCCGCCATGACCGGCCTCTTCCCCGGCGGCGTGTGGCTCGTCGAGTTGGCCCTGATCACCGATGCCGAGCGCGTGCCGTCCGCCATCATCGCCTCCCTCGACCTGCGCGAGGAACCCGGACGTTCCGCGCGGGAAACCCTCCTCGAGGTCCTGCGGCGCCAGGAAATGCTCCTGATCCTTGACAATTGCGAGCACCTGATCCGCCCGGTGGCGTCGCTTGTCGCGGATTTCCTCAAAGCCTCCCCCAAGCCGCGCATTCTCGCCACCAGCCGGTCGTCCCTCGGGATTTCCGGGGAAACCACGCTGCCCGTGCCACCCCTTGGCATCTTCGACCTCCACCGCCAGCCCCTCGGCGCCCCCGATTTCGCCCGGCGGCTCGCGGAAAGCGACGCTGTCCGCCTCTTCGTGGAGCGGGCGAAGGCCGTGCGGCCGGATTTTGTGCTCGATGCCGGCAATGCCGCCGCCGTCGCGGAGATCTGCTCGCGCTTGGACGGCATCCCCCTCGCCCTCGAACTCGCCGCCGCCCGCCTGCGTCTGCTCGACGCGAAACAAATCGCCTCGCGGCTCGCCGACCGCTTCCGTCTCCTCCGCACCTCGGACCAGGAGCGCCTGCCCCACCAGCAGACCCTGCAGGCGCTCGTGGACTGGAGCCACGACCTCCTCACCCAGCAGGAACAGATCCTCTTCCGCCGTCTCGCCGTGTTCGCCGGGGGGCGCACCCTCGAGGCCATCGAGACCGTGTGCCCGTGCGAAACCCTCGATGAGGCCGACATCCTCGATGTCCTGCACGGTCTCGTGGAGAAATCCCTCATCAATGTCGAAACCGGCGAGTCCGGCGAACAACGCTACACCATGATCGAGTCCGTCTGGCACTACGCGCGGGTGCGACTGCAGGACTCCGGCGAGGAGGACCGCCTGCGCGATGCCCATGCACGCTATTTCCTTGCATGGGCGGAGCAGGCG
The DNA here is from genome assembly GCA_014879535.1 of Chthoniobacterales bacterium. Lineage (GTDB taxonomy): Bacteria > Verrucomicrobiota > Verrucomicrobiia > Chthoniobacterales > JACTMZ01 > JACTMZ01. The sequence continues at coordinate 13,677 of JACSRX010000061.1, read as the reverse complement.
GAGCCGCATTTCAGCAAGAGCGACCAGGCCGTCTGGCTCGCAAAATTCGATGACGACCTCTTCAACCTCGACACCGCCATCCGCTGGTTCATCTCCCGCGGCGCGGCCTCCGAGGCCATGCGCCTGCTCTCCGCCGTCGGACGCCCCATGGAAACCCGCGGCTACCTGACCCAGGGACTCGGGCTCGTCCAATCCCTCCTCGATCTTCCCGCGGAGACGCCCCCTGCGCTCCGTGCCAAGACCGAGTTTGCCGCGGGGCGCTTCAGCTGGGCTCTCGACCGCTACGACGCGGCCAGAAAGCACTTCCAGGAATCGGAAAGGCTGGCCTTCCTTGCAGGCGACAACAAACTCGCCACCTCCTGCATCATCTTCCTCGGATTCCTCGACCGCGACAACGGCCAGGTGGAGGACGCCGAAGCCTCCTTCCTTCGCGGCCTCGAACAGGCGCGCGCGGACAGGAACCAAGTCGCCGAAGCCCTCGCCTTGGGCGGACTCAGCCGCGTCGAGGCCGACCGCGGACACCTCGACGAATCCCGCAGACTCTGCGAGGGCGCCCTCGCCATCCACCGGACCCTCGGCGACCACTACGTCATCGGTTTCGTCCTGTGGGGACTTGCCCGCACCGCCATCGCCCAGGGAGACATCACAGCCGCGGAAATCGCCCTGCGGGAATGGGCGGGAATCTCCGCCTCATTGAGAAGCCAATGGGTGATGCCCTACCTCCTGCAAACCCTGGCCTCGGCCGCCTGCGCCGATGGACGGTTCGAGCGTGCCGCCCGCCTATTGGGCGCCGCCGAAGCCCAGCGCGACCGCTTCGGCTTCCGCCTCTCCGTCACCGAACAGGCCGACCTCGAAGCCGACCTCGCCAAGATCACCACCGCCCTTCCCCCCGAACAAATCACTGCCCTCCGCAACGAAGGCCGGGACATCAGCCCGGACAGCATCTGGATGGTGGAGTAAGCCTGTGATTCTGCGAAGCACGCCGCAATCTCCATGAGACCGCGGCGCGGGGAATCTCTGGCGGTGTTTCGCCCGGCGTGATGGAAAAAGCGTCCCGCGGGAGCGCTTCGGCGCAGACGGCGCGCAGGTCGGCGGCATTCCAGCGGGCATTGTTGCAGGCAACGAGCATCCAGCCCCCGGGAACCAGCAGGGAAGCGCACCCGCGCACCAGTTCCGGCAGATCCCGCTCCAGCCGGAACACCCGCCCCTCCGCGCGTCCGAACGTCGGCGGATCGAGGATGATGAGGTCGAATTCCTCGCGCCGCCTGGCCAACCTCGGCACGAAACGCATGACGTCCTCCGCCACGAAGCGATGCTCGCCCCCGGCCGGAATGGCATTGCTCGAGAAATTCTCGCGCCCCCGCGCCAAGGCGCGCTTGGATGTGTCCACGCTCAACGTCCCGCCGCCGCCGAGGGCGGAACACACCGAAAAGCTGCACGTGTAGGCGAAGAGGTTCAACGTCCGGCGCGCCCGCAGCCCCCGCACCCAGCGCCGGTTGAGACGCTGGTCGAGGAACAGCCCAGAGGAGTAGCCGGCACCGGGACGGACCACATACGCCGCGCCGTCCTCCCTCACCGTGATCTCGCCGGGGTCGTCGCCATGGACCACGCGCGCGGGCTGCTGGTCGCGGGCATCCCTCGTCCACTCCCGCACCAGCCATCCGCGCGGGGCGAAATGGAACCGTCGTCCGATCTCCTCCCGCCATTCCTCCCATCGCGACGCCCTCCCCTCCTCCGCGGTCTCCAGCACCCAATCCCCGTAACGGTCAACCCAGCCCCGCGGGTGCGTGCCGAGGCGGTGCGCATCCGTTTCCTCGTGCGCCAACCGCTCCCACAACTCGGCCGTGATCCACTGCATGGTCGCCGACGATAATGACGCCTGCCGCGGACTTGTCATCCTCCGAGCCGCATGCACTCTCTGGACCCCGTGCCGCCCCCGATGGAACTCGTCGTTGCGCGCCATGCCGAGGACACCGCATGGCTGCGGCGCGTCCCGCGGGAAATCCGGATCACCGTTTACGACAAGGGCGACGGGACCACCGGCGGCATCCCCCTGCCGAACATCGGCCGCGAGGCCCACACCTACCTGCACCATCTGGCCGAACGCCACGACACGCTGGCCGATCTGACCGTCTTCGTGCAGGGGCACCCCTTCGACCACGCCCCCGATCTCCACCAGCACCTGCGAAACCTGGCCGCAGGTTCCGAAACCATCCGCGATTTCCAATGGCTCGGCTTCCTCGCCGACACGGACGATCCCCGCGGACGCCGCCTTTTCGTTCCATGGAGCAAGAACCCCGCGCGCGAGGAACTCGACATGGAAAACTTCCACCGCGCCCTGTTCGGCGGGGCCGGGCCGGACGCCTACCGGTTCTTTGTCGGCGCCCAGTTTGCAGTCCGCCGGGAAGCGGCACTCCGCCGGAGTCGGTCGTTCTATCAGGCCGCGCGGGAATTGGCCGCCACCTTCCCCCTCGCCCCCCATTGCTTCGAGCGCTGTTGGGACCGCGTCTTCGGGTGCGATGGGACCGCGGAGCGGCTGCCCCCGGACCGGATGACCGCTTATTTCAAACCCATCCGCCGGTTGGAAAACTGCAAAGAGCCGCTTGTTCGTCCACCCGAACCGCGTTAACGTCCCGACCGTGATCGCACACCGCGGCTCCGGCAATTACGAGCCCATCACTTGGGTGGGACGGCTCCCGGTTTATGCCACCACGATCATCGTTGCGCTCTACGTGGCCAGCATGATCGGCGTGGCCCTTGCCCTCGCATCCGGCGCCGAGGCATTCCTCGGGAAGCTCACATTCGACAGCGGCGCGGTCCTGCGCGACTTGGAGTTGTGGCGCTGCGTGACCTACGCCTTCGTCAATGCTCCGGATCCCTGGTTCATCCTCGCCTTGGTCATGCTCTACATCTTCGGGCGTGACGTGGAGCAATACCTCGGCCGCACCGGGTTTGTCCGCCTCTATCTCGGTTTTCTTCTTCTCGGCCCCTCCCTGCTTCTCGCCTCCTCGCTGGCCACCGGTCAGGACTACAGCCTCGGCCGCGGATGGGCCAACTTCGCGGTATTCATCGCCTTCGCCGCCCTGTATCCGAATGCCCAGCTGCTCTTCCAGATTCCGGCCAAGCTCTTTGCCGGCGTCTTCCTCGGCATCTTCATCCTCCAGCTCCTCGCCTCGCGTGAGTGGGCCGAAATGACCGTCCTCCTCGCAACCTCCTTCCTCGCCTGGTATGCCGTCCGCCACGGGGCCGCGCTGCGGCTCGATTTCCTGTCCCGCCTTCGCCCGGTCACCCGCGGACGCCGTCCCAAGCTCCGCGTGGTGCGCTCGCCGGAAGACGAACCCGTGGACCCCCACCGCATCATCGATCCCCTGCTCGACAAAATCTCCCGCCACGGCCTGTCGAGCCTGACCCGTCGCGAGCGGGAGCAGCTCGAACGCGCCCGCACCGTCCTGCTCGGGATGGAAAAGCATTGATCCATGGAACCAGCGCCCGGCTCCGAACTTTCCCGCGACCTCAAGGATCCGTGTTACGTCAATGCAATGTCGCATTTCTACCGCGGTGAACTCGGACGCATCATGGTCTGGCGTCAGCGGCTCGACATGACGACCACATGGGCGATCACGAGCACCACGACCATCATCACCGTCGCCTTCTCGTTCCGCGACATCCCCCACATCGTCTTCTTCTTCAACCTCGTCATCGTCTGGATGATGCTCTGGATCGAGGCGCGCCGCTACCGGTTCTATGACGCCTTCCGCGGACGCGTCCGGATGCTGGAAGCCCACTTTTTCGTCGCCATGGTGTCCCGCAATCCGGCGCTGCTCGCCGGCGAATGGCAGCGGCTGGTCTGCGAAGACCTCATCCTGCCGTCCTTCAAGATCAGCAAATTGGAGGCCGTCGGGCGCCGCCTGAAGCGGAACTACGTCTTCATCATCGCCATCATCCTCGTGGCATGGCTCACCAAGATTTTCATGCATGCCAACCCGCCGATCCACTCGTGGGGATCGTTTTACGCCGCCCTCGGCGTGGGGGAACTTCCGGGCTGGTTCGTCGGCTTCGTGCTCGGCATCACGATCGTCCTGGCCACCACCCTCACCTGGTATGTCTCGGTCAACAGCGCCGGCGAGGTGACGGACCTCAGGGGCAGCCACAAGGAGCAATGGCGTCTTTGAACGACCTGCCGGAGGCTCCGCTCGAGCGGCTCCAAGCCATCGTTTCCCTCCTCCGATCGCCCGAGGGATGCCCGTGGGACCGCGAGCAGACCCATGAAAGCCTGCGCGCGGGGCTGCTCGAGGAGGCCTGCGAGACGATCGACGCCATCACCCGAGCCGATGATGCCAACCTTCGCGAGGAACTCGGCGACCTTCTTCTCCAAGTCGTCTTCCACGCGGACCTCGCCGGGGAACGCGGCGCCTTCACCCTCGACGACGCCACCCGCCATGTCTGCGAGAAGCTCATCCGGCGCCACCCGCATGTCTTCGGGGATGCGAAAGCCGGCAACACCGGTGACGTGCTGCGCCAGTGGGAGCAGATCAAACGCGAGGAGAAGGGGGGGGAAGCCTCGGTCCTCGAAGGGATCCCCCGCGCGCTGCCCGCCCTCATCCGCGCCCAGAACGTCCAGAAGAAAGCCTCCCGCGTCGGGTTCGACTGGCCCGACACCGCCGGCGTGATCGACAAATTCCGCGAGGAAGTCGCCGAGCTGTCCGTCGAGTTGGAATCCGGCGATCGCCACCGCCTCGAGCACGAAATCGGCGACCTTCTTTTCACCGCCGTCAACATGGCACGCAAACTCGGCATCGAGTCCGAGCTCGCCCTCGAGAACGCCACCCAGCGTTTCATCCGCCGCTTCCAGCACATGGAACAGGCCCTCGCCGCGGAGGGCGGCAAACTGGAGGACACTCCCCCCGCCGAACTCGACCGCCTTTGGAACGCCGCCAAGGAAGCCCTTCCCGACCGCTGATCCCCGTTCCACCTGCAGCCATGCAGGCTCTCTCAACTCTCAACCATCAACCCTCAACTTCGGAATCCGGGATGACCCGCCACCACGTCATCAATGCGGTTGTCTCGTTCGTGCTCGGTGCCGCCTTGCTCGCGGCCCTGTGTTTCGCCGCGCTGCAAATCATCTCGTGGAACTGGTCGGGTGTCTGGTCCTACCGCGAAGTCTTCTGGCAGGGCTGGTTCACGACGATTTGGATTTCCCTCGCAGCCCTCGCACTCAGTGTGCTCATCGGTCTCCTGGCGGCCCTCGGACGCCGCGCCCCCTATCCCGCCCTGCGCTGGCTCTCCGCGGGCTATGTCGAACTCATCCGCGGCACGCCGCTTCTTGTCCAGCTCCTGATCCTCTTTTACGTCGTCGCCGATGCCGTCGGACTCCAGAACCGGCACGCCGCCGGCATCCTCATCCTCTCGATCTTCAGCGGCGCCTACATCGCGGAAATGATCCGTGCCGGGATCGAAAGCGTCGGCAAGTCGCAGTTGGAATCCGCCCGCGCCATCGGACTCAGCCGCTGGCAGACCTACCGCCACGTCATTTTCCCGCAGGCCATGCGCCATGTGCTCCCGCCCCTCGCCGGACAGGCCGCATCCATCATCAAGGATTCCTCCCTGCTCTCCATCCTCGGCATCGGCGAATTCACCCTCGCCGCGCAGCAGGTCAACTCCGCGACCTACAGCACGCTCGAGAGCTACCTGCCACTCGCCGTCGGCTACCTCGCGCTGACCCTGCCGGTGTCGATTCTGGCCCGTCACCTCGAACGCAAATACCGCTATGAAACATGATGACAGAGTTGAGGGTTGAGAGATGAAAGTTGAGAGACCTGCCCCTCTCTCAACCCTCAACTCTCATCCTTCAACTGAATTCAACTCTCAACTGAAATGCTCCTGCATTTCCACAACCTGACCAAACGCTACGGGGCGCAGACCGTGCTCGACGGCATCACGGCGGGCCTCGACTTCCCGCATGTGCTCGTGCTGCTCGGGCCCTCCGGCGGCGGCAAATCGACGCTCCTGCGCGTCATCGGCGGACTCGAAACCCCGGATGCCGGAACCCTCACCCTCGACGGCGAACCCGTGCCCTCGGAGGCGAAGCCGCTCCGCTCCTACCGTGCGGGCATCGGCACGGTCTTCCAATCGTGGAACCTTTTCCCGCACCTCGATGCCCTCGCCAACATCATGCTCCCCCTCACCGCCGTGCACGGACTCTCTCCCGCGGAGGCACGCACCCGCTCCATGGAACTGCTGGAGCGCCTTCATCTCGCCGACCACGCCGCCAAACGACCCGCCGAGCTTTCCGGAGGACAGCGCCAGCGCGTGGCCATCGCAAGGGCCGTGGCCATCCGCCCGCGGCTCCTGCTCTTCGACGAGCCCACCTCCGCCCTCGACCCGGAAATGACCGCCGAGGTTCTCGACGTGATCGCCGACCTCAAGGAAGAAGGCCGCACGTTCATCCTCGTCACCCACGCCATGAACTTCGCAAGGGTCGTCGCCGATCAAGTCGCATTTCTTGCCGGCGGACGACTCATCGAATACGGCGGCGCCCAAGAATTTTTCAGCAATCCGAAAACCGACACCGCCCGCCGCTTCCTTGACCGCGTGCTGAGATACTGAATGCACAGCGAGGCACACCCCCTTCGGTCCCTTGCTCCTGCGGAAAGACCTTGTCCGAGGGCGGACGTCCGCAAAAGAATGGATGACACGCGGCCCCTGATTAAGCAACGCAAGCTGAAGATTGGCTCACATGCGCTCACTCACAACTGCAGTTAACTTGGGCGTTTTGACAGCGATGTCCACTTTGGCCGGCCCGGTCACTTACGAGGCGACCATATCGAATGCACCCGGCAAGCCTCATGGCATAGAGATTGTGAATACCTCTCCCGGGCTCGGCAGCTCTTTCACCCTAACCTTGGAACGATTGAACCCTCCGACAATTCTTGCAAACGGAACGGTCCAAGGCGGCACTTCTGTTGCACCAGCCCTGAAGCCATACATCCCGACTCAATCGGCCAATGATTACGAATCCTTCTTGGCAATCGCCTCAAGGGAGTATGTCGAATTCTACGGAATGAACAGAGAGCTTTTCGACCGGTCCCAAGCTGCGAAGGAAACTGCTGATGCATCCGTCAGCATTCCGTGGGTGGCGGAAGCAACATTTGCGAGCGGAAAGTTCATGCTCGTCGGCAAGATGCTCAACTTGGAAGGAAACAAGTTTTCACCCCCTCCCAATAAAGTGGGGATCACTCTGTTGAAGTGGGTTGACGGCGCATGGAAACTGTTTCCTGTGGAACTTGCTCCCGAGGTCTTGTCCCTTCCATTTACGGACGCGGCGGCCCTCCAGTCCATCGAGGCCTCCAGCAAAGTCCGGATCAACGACTTTGGTAAGATGGAACCAGTCAAATGACCCCCCAGCGGGTTTCTCTTGGCAATACGCAGGGCCGTGTTCAGCATCACCTTGGGGATGGGTTCGCACCGTCTCAGCACCGCGCCACTTGCGGCAGGCAGTCGAAGTGGGCGTCGCGCGAATGAAGCAGCAGATCGTGCTGCACCGCCAAAGCGGCGATCCAGATGTCGTTCACCGGAATTGGCGTCCCCTGGAGCCGAAGCTGAGCGAAAATGCGCGCGAAATGGTGCGTCGTGTCCTCGTCGGCCAGCAGCACGCGCACGCGGGATGAGTTGAGGAACACGGTCAGGGACTGCTCGTTCCGACGCGCCAACGTGCCGCAGAGGAAGCCGGCCCGGAGTTCAGCCAGCACCACGAATGGGAGATAGATCAGCCTCGCTCTCCGGACGACATCAACCGCCTCCTCCCGGCCTTCGCAGAAATCGCGGTAACGGTTGGTGTCAATCAAGACCCTCATCGCCACATGGCCGGATCAATCTGCTCGAAGACCTCCATCGCACGGTCAAAAGCCGGATCGGAAACCCAGGAACCCGCCAGCGCATCCAAATCGTGAAACTGCGGTGCCCCCTCACTGCCAGTTGCCGCGGCGTTCAGCAGGGAAAGCGCCACCGCGTTGAGACTCACGCCCTCCTCCGCCGCTCTTTCCCTCAAAACAGTGTCCGTGCGTTCGGAGACGCCGCGAACTGTGTATTGTATGGATTTTGCCACAATGCAGGCACTATATCGCATGCAAGCAGGCGTATCAAGCATGCAGTTCCAAGCGATCCACTGCCTCTCTCAGCCTTCAACTCTCATCCCTCAACTATCTTTGCTGTCTTGACAGCACTTGTTATGCTATCATGATGACAACATGCGAACCACCGTGACCATTGATCCGGACACGGAGCATTTGCTTCGGGAGGAAGTGCGGCGGACCGGGCAATCTTTCAAGGAAGTGCTGAACCGTTCCATCCGTCGCGCACTGCTCTCCCGCGGTGAGGCTGTGGACCTTCGGGTGGAGCCTCTTTTCACAGCCCCCTTCCCCGCGGAACTTCAGTTGCTGAGCATGAACAGGTTGGCGGACGCCTTGGACGACGAGGAAACACTCCGCGAGCTGGCGCGATGATCCTGCCCGACCTCAATCTCCTGCTCTACGCTTACAACCCCTTCGCGCCTCAGCACGAAGCGGCCCGCAATTGGTGGCAATCGTCCCTGCGCGGCGGGGAAATCATCGGCCTTCCGCACGAGATCACTCTCGGATTTGTCCGTATCGCCACGCATCCGCGCTTGGGCAACGCCGCTGTGCCCTTGGCCTCGGCGAAGAATGTGGTCCTCGGCTGGCTTTCACATCCATCAACGCGCGTGTTGCTGCCCGGCGAGGACCATGCAGCCAAGGTCTTCGACCTCATGGGACGTGCCGGCGCATCGGGCGCGCTCACCTCGGATGCCTCCCTCGCCGTGCATGCCATCGAAAACCGCGCAACCCTCTGCACCAACGACGCCGACTTCGCCCGCTTCCCCAGCCTCGACTGGCGGAACCCGCTCGCTGCTGGAGCCGCTGAGCGCTGAACGTTGAGGGTCGGGAGAAAATTCCAAAAACCAGCCTCTCTCTCAACCCTCAACTCTCAACCATCAACTATGGCTCACGCTGTCGCCTCGACCGCATTGCTCACGCTGGCCATCGCATAGTCGCGGTTCATCTTGGCGATGAACGCCGCGGGCACACCGGCCGGGCACACGGCCTCGCACTCGTAGAAATTCGAACAGTTGCCGAAGCCCTCGTCGTCCATCTTCGCCACCATGCCGCGCACGCGGCGTCCGGCCTCGGGCTTGCCCTGCGGCAGGAGGCCGAGATGGCCGACCTTCCCGGCCACGAAAAGCATCGCCGAGCCGTTCGGACACGCGGCCGCGCAGGCTCCGCATCCGATGCACGCCGCCGCATCCATCGCGTAGTCGGCGACGGTTTTGCCGATCGGCGTGTCATTGGCATCCTGCGCGGCACCGCAGCGCTCGCTGATGAAACCGCCCGCGGAAATGATGCGGTCGAAGGCGGTGCGGTTGACCACGAGGTCCTTCACGACCGGGAAGGCCCCCACGCGGAACGGCTCGATGTAGATCGTGTCGCCGTCGCTGAACTTGCGCATGTAAAGCTGGCAGGTCGTGCCGCGCCCCTTGCCGTGCGGAATGCCGTTGATGGTGAGGCTGCACATCCCGCAGATGCCCTCGCGGCAATCGTGGTCGAAGGCCACCGGCTCCTCGCCGCGAAGGACAAGCCCCTCGTTGACGATGTCCAGCATCTCCAAAAACGACGCCTCGGCCGGAATGTCCCTGGCCTCGTAGTCGCGGAACTGCCCGCCCGATTGACCGTTTTCCTGCCGCCAGACTTTGAGATGGAAGTTCATGGGAGAGTTATTTGTAACTGCGGGTCGCCAACTGCACGGTCTCGTAGTGCAGCGGCTCCTTGATCATCTCGGGCACGTTTCCGTCGCCCGTGTGCTGCCAGGCCGCCACGTAGAAATAGTCGTCGTCGTTGCGCTGCGCCTCGCCCTCCGGCGTCTGGTATTCCGAGCGGAAGTGCCCCCCGCAGGACTCATTCCGGTTCAGCGCGTCCCGGCACATGAGCTGCCCGAAGTCGATGAAGTCCGCCACGCGGCCGGCCTTCTCGAGCGACTGGTTGAGCTCCTCGTTGTCGCCGGCGACGCGGACGTTCTTCCAGAATTCCTCGCGGATCTCGTCGAAGCGCTTGATCGCCTTCTCCAGCCCCTCCTTCGTCCGCGCCATCCCGCACGCGTCCCAGAGCAGCAGGCCGATTTCGCGGTGGAAGCTGTCCACCGTGCGGTCGCCCTTCACGGACAGCAGCCGCTGGATGCGGTCGCGCACCTCCGCTTCGGTCTGCTTGAACTCCGGACGCCCCACATCCGGGCGCGTGCCGCGGAGCGGCGCAAGGTAGTTGCCGATGGTGTAGGGCAGCACGAAATAGCCGTCCGCCAGCCCCTGCATGAGCGCGCTGGCGCCGAGACGGTTCGCGCCGTGGTCGGAAAAGTTGGCCTCGCCGATCACGAACAGCCCCGGAACATTGCTCATCAGTCCGTAATCCACCCAGAGTCCGCCCATCGTGTAATGCACGGCCGGGAAGATGCGCATCGGCGTCTTGTAGGCGTTCTCTCCGGTGATGTTCTCATACATCTCGAAAAGGTTGCCGTAGCGCTCGCGGATGGTCGCCTCGCCGAGCCGGTTGATCGCATCGGAAAAATCCATGTAAACCCCGAGGCCGCCGGGGCCCACGCCGCGCCCCTCGTCACAGACCTCCTTCGCCGAGCGCGAGGAGATGTCGCGCGGCGCCAGGTTGCCGTAGCTCGGGTATTTGCGCTCGAGGTAGTAGTCGCGCGCCTCCTCGGGGATGTCCGCCGGATTCTTCCCGCAGTCCTCCTTCTTCTTGGGAACCCACACCCGTCCGTCGTTCCGCAGGGACTCGCTCATCAGCGTGAGCTTCGACTGGTAGGAACCGCTCACCGGGATGCATGTCGGATGGATCTGGGTGTAGCACGGGTTGGCGAAGAGCGCCCCGCGCCGGTAGGCGCGGTAGGTCGCCGTCACATTGCAACCCGCCGCATTCGTCGAGAGGTAGAACGCATTGCCGTAGCCGCCGGTCGCCAGCACGACCGCATCTGCCGCGTGCGACGCGATCTCGCCCGTGACCATGTCGCGGACGACGATCCCCTTGGCATGTCCGTCCACGATGACCAGGTCGAGCATCTCGGTGCGCGGATGCATCTTCACCGTGCCCGCCGCGATCTGGCGGCTCAATTCGGAATACACGCCCAGAAGGAGCTGCTGACCCGTCTGGCCCCGCGCGTAGAATGTCCGCGACACCTGCGCGCCGCCGAACGACCGGTTGGCCAGCATGCCGCCGTATTCGCGGGCGAAGGGCACGCCCTGCGCGACACACTGGTCGATGATGCTGTTGCTCACCTCGGCCAGACGGTAAACGTTCGCCTCGCGCGAACGGAAGTCGCCGCCCTTGATGGTGTCGTGGAACAGGCGCGCCACGCTGTCGCCGTCGTTCTGGTAATTCTTCGCCGCATTGATGCCGCCCTGCGCCGCGATGCTGTGGGCGCGGCGCGGACTGTCCTGATAGCAGAAGCATTTCACGTTGTAGCCCTGCTCGCCGAACACGGCGGCCGCCGATCCCCCGGCCAGGCCGGACCCCACCACGATGATCTCATACCGGCGCTTGTTCGCCGGGTTCACCAGCTTGCTCGTCGCCTTGTAGCTGGTCCACTTGTGGGCCAGCGGACCCGGCGGAATCTTGGCGTCTAGGATGGGCTTGCTCATGATTTCGAGGCGGTCGGTTCGGGGGCGGCGCGCCGGGCATCCGGAAGCACCTTGAGGTATCCGGTCAACGAGGCCACCGGGATCGTGGCGAAGCCGGCCATGAGGATCCACGCCAGCACGAGGGCCCCGCGCGCGATGACGGCCTGCGTCTTCCGTCCGTTCACGCCGAAGGTCTGGAACAGGCTCCCCAGTCCGTGGCTCAGGTGCATGCCGAGCAGCACGAGGCTCAGGAGGTAGAAACCCGAAACCCACGGATTGTGGAAACTCAGGATGATCATCGCCGCCACGTCATGGCGCCCCTCGATGTCGTAAAGATGCGAATGGCAGCTCAGCCCCGCCGCGAACTGCAGCACGTGGAAAATGAGGAAGCTCAGCACGACCAGCCCGCTCAGCGCCATCGTGCGGACGAACACCGTGCTCTGCACGTGCGCCTTCACCGCGTAGCGCTGCGGACGCGCCCGGCGGTTCTCCAGCACCAGCCAAAGCGCCGTGCCGATGTGGATGAGGAACACCACCAGCAAACCGCCGCGCGCCCCCCACAGGACGAGCGGGCTCGCATGCAGCGCCTTCGCGTAGGCATTGATCCCCTCGCCGTAGGGCCCGATGTAAATCGTCAGGTTGCCCGCAAGATGCGCCAGGATGAACGCCACAAGCAAAGTCCCCGACACGGCCACGATCCACTTTTTCCCGATCGAAGACCGGGCGAATACCAGCAGCGGATTCGGTTGGCGCACTCCGCTGGAAACAGGGGCGACGGACATGATGCGCGAAGATTATAAGAAAATCTAATAGTTGCAATGCCTATCCGAAGCCTCCCGCCCGCCCCGCGCTTTGGTGTGGCGGCAGCGTCCTCCCTGCCGGTTGTTTTTCCAGATTCGTCGCGGGACACCAGCGCCAAGTTTGGTAGGGGCGTGTGGCCTCACGCGCCCGAGGTCGGCTGAGGCCAGCCGACCCTGCCGCCCGCGGGGCTGTGACATTTCTTAATCCGCGCCAAAGCCATGCCTGCATCCCCGGCGGCAATCGCCTCCGTTCACCCCCGGCTTGCACAAACACCCCGCCCGTCCTACTTCAATCAATCATGAAACACCTCCTCCTCCCAGCCGCCGCCCTCTGCCTCAGCACCTCCCTTCTCCTCGCCCGCGGCGGCGGCGGGGGGTTCCGTGAAGGTGGCTTCGGGGAAGGCGGATTCCGCGAGGGCCCCATGGAAGGCGAACGCGCCTTCGATCCGGCCGTGGACGCCGACCGCGTCGGGGAAGATCGCGTCGTGGATGATGGTGTCCGCTTGGACGGCGACGACCGGCCGGTCGATGCCAGCGTCACCCGCACCGAGGACGGCGCGGCCAATGTCAACGTGCGCACGATCAACGGCAAGGACTACGACGCCACGGTGGTCGGACCCGACGGATTCCGCGCCGGGTATGTGTGGCGGGACGGCGGCTACGTCGCCGTCGATTGCGATCCCTTCGTCCCCTACGTCGCACCCTTCGGCGCCTTCGCCGGATGGTCGATCGTCACGCAGCCCGACTACATCCAATATCCGGTTTACACCACCTACCCCGTCGAAACCGCCGTGGAGCTCGCCCTGCAGAAGCTCGGACTCTACGAAGGCCCGATCGACGGCCTCGCCGCCTCCTGCGCCGGTGCCATCGAGCAATACCAGACGCAGAACAACATGGACCCGACCGGAACCATCACTCCCGACCTCCTCACCGCGCTCGGAATCCAAGCGACCTTCGAATAGCGGCGCAGCCGGCAAGTATTCCGGCCACGGATTCGCCTCCTCTCGGGTCCACCTCTCCAAACATCACCTGCAATGCGCCTCCCCCGGCCTGCGCGACCTGCCATGCCTTCTTGCCAGCAGTTGCCAACTTGACTACGATTCCACGTCCTCAAGCCCTGCTTCTGCAAAACTCTTCGGCTTTATGAAAGCCACAAACCCGCGCACCCAGGCACGACAGAACTCGTGC
>JACSRX010000071.1 GCA_014879535.1 Chthoniobacterales bacterium | reverse complement strand
GGAGTTGTTGAAGCTCGTCGGGCTCCCGGAGGACGCGATGCGGCGCTATCCGCATGAATTCAGCGGCGGGCAGCGCCAGCGGATCGGCATCGCCCGGGCGCTGGCGGTCAAGCCGCGCTTCATCGTCTGCGACGAGCCGGTGAGCGCGCTGGATGTGAGCGTGCAGGCCCAGATCGTCAACCTCCTGCAGGACCTGCAGGAGCAGTTCGGCATCGCCTATTTGTTCATCGCCCACGATCTCGCGGTGGTCGAGCACGTCAGCGACCAGGTGATCGTGATGCACCACGGGAAAATCGTGGAATCCGCGCCGGCCGGGGAGATCTACGAGAATCCGCAGCACGAATACACGAAGAAGCTGCTCTCCGCCGTGCCCAAGCTGGCGGCGTGAGGAGGAGGCCGGAATGACGCGTTATCTCCGAAAGTTCGCCGGGTTGAATTGGCCCCTGATGCTCCTCGTGGTCCTGCTCGGGGCGTTCGGGATCTTCGCCATCTACAGCGCGACATGGATGCGCGACCAGGATTTCTGGGGGCGGCAATTGATCTGGCTCGGCGTCGGGCTGGTGGTTTGCATCGTGTTTTCCATGACGGATTACCACTGGATCCGCCGGGGAGCGGTGCCGCTTTACATCGCGGGTCTTGCCGGGCTGGTCGCCACGCACTTCCTTGGCGAGACGGTTTACGGCGCGCGCAGCTGGCTGAATCTCGGCTTCTTCAATTTCCAGTCGTCCCAACTGGCGATTCTGGCGTCGATCATGCTCATGGCCCTGTTCCTGTCGGAATACGACACGATGCCGGCGTTCCTGCGCATCGCCTTGTGCGGGGCGATCGCTTCGGTTCCCCTCGTGATGATCCTCATCCAGCCCGACCTCGGATCGACCTTGGTCTGGATCCCGGTGATCATGGCCATGCTCTACGCGGCGCGGCTGCCGGCCCGTTACCTGATCAGCATGCTCCTGCTGGCGGCGGCGGCGATCCCGCTGATGGTGAATTTCGGACTGCGGCCCTACCAGCGCGCCCGCATTGTCACCTTCCTGGACCCGGATCTGGATCCGCGCGGGGCGGGGTGGACGATCAACCAGTCGCTCACGGCCATCGGTTCGGGCGGGTGGGACGGCAAGGGGTTCAAGGCCGAGAACACCTTGAACGAGCTCGGTTTCCTGCCGAGCACGATCGTGCACAACGACTTCATCTTCTCCGTGATCGGCGAGCAGCACGGGTTCATCGGGGGGGGATTGCTCCTGCTGGCGTTTGCGGCCCTGGTCGGCCTCGGGTTGTTCATCTCCTTGAAGTCGGAGGATGATTTCGGGCGCTTGCTCGGGGTCGGGCTGACCACACTGATCTTCACCCATGTTTTCATGAACATCGGGATGACCATCGGGGTGACGCCGATCACGGGCCTGCCGCTGCCTTTGGTGAGCTATGGCGGCTCCTTCCTTCTGGCCGTCCTCTTCAGTGTCGGGCTGCTCCAGAGCATCTGGGTGCATCGCCGCCCCCTGCCGGAACGGGGCAGGCGCTGAGTTCTCGGAAACGCCCGGAAAATTTTGAGGCGTCAAGATTTTACGCAAGAAATTGATTCACTTGAATCGATTATGCGGCTTCTTTTTGGCCTTTTGCTTGCGCGCGTCCGGCTTTGACGGGATATTTGAGGTTTACCCGACGATGCGCCCGGCGAAGCTCCTCCTTACCCTTATTCTGGCTTTCTGCTTTTGTGGCGGGGCGGCGGAGCCTGTGGGGGCGGCGACGTTCGAGGAGCAGGCGCTCCGGCTTCGGGAGAGCGTGCTTCTCCGGGTCGAGCCGCGCATTCCCCGGACGACCTCGTCGAAAAGTGCCGCCGCCCGGGCGGGCAACTCCCGCCGTTATCCGTGGAAAAACAACATCATGACCACGGTTTTCTGGATCGGGGAGACACCGACACAGAACAACCCGGTTCCGAACACCAAGAGTTCTTGGGACCAGCAATGGGTGCGGAGCTACGGGGGGTTCGATGACCCCGATCCGCGTGGGCGCCGCGGCTACATCCCGGCCCGCTTCATCCCCCGCCAGAACCCGTTTTACATCGCGCTTCCCTACAACGACGTCACTAGGGGGAAAACCAAGCAGGAAGCCCCCCGCGTCATCCCGTGGTTCCGCGAAACCTTCGTCAAGCAGGGCCAATCGGTCTGCAAGGGCCGCTGGGTGGTGGTCCGTCACCGTGGCCGCGAGGCCTACGCGCAGTGGGAGGATTGCGGGCCGTTCCGCACGGACCACTGGCAGTATGTTTTCGGCAACCAGCGGCCGCTTCCCAACTTGAACCAAGGGGCCGGGTTGGATGTGTCGCCGGCGGTGCGGGATTACCTGGGGATGCGCGGCAAGGATGTGGCCGACTGGCGGTTTGTGGAATTCAGCGAGGTGCCACGCGGGCCTTGGGCCCAATACGGCGACAACAACACGTTCGTGCAACAGCGTCGCCGGGGTGATGTGCGCTTTGCCGAAGGCCGGACCCGGCCGCAGGACCCTGCGGTCCGTCGCAATTGAAGCCGGTTTGACGGATCCTGCGATCTGTCCGGACCGGTCTCAGCGTCACTCCAAACCAAGACAAACATCTGGTGACAATTGCGGCATTGCTTTGACCTGACCAAGCCACTATTTTCCAAGCTTCGGCGCTAACTTGATGAAAATCATCAGCATCAACGGGGAGGAGGTCGCTCCGCCTCTCAACGGCCAGGAGTGGATTGGGGAAACCGACCTGTTTGCCAAGTGCGTCGCCTACGACGAGCCCGAGCGGGCGCAGGCGCTGGGCATCTACCCGTTCTTCCGTCCGATCGAGGAGATGGACGGCGCCGAGGTCCTCTGCGAGGGCAAGAGGGTCGTCATGGTCGGGTCGAACAACTACCTCGGCCTGGCCAACGACCCGCGCGTGGTCGAGGCCGCGGTCGCGGCGACCAAGAAATACGGCCTCGGCTGCACGGGTTCGCGGTTCCTGAGCGGCAACCTCATCATCCACGAGCACCTCGAGGAGGCGCTCGCCGACTACATCGGGAAGGATTCCGCCCTGCTCTTTTCCACCGGCTATTTCGCCAACCAGGGGGCCCTGACGTGCCTGTTCGAGGACGGCGATTACATCCTCTGCGACAAGGAGAACCACGCGAGCATCATCGACGGTTGCCGCATGTCGCCGGCCAAGATCGTCCCCTTCGCCCACAATTCGCCCGAGTCGCTCCGCCGCCGCCTTGCCCGCCTGCCCCAGGAGGCCGGGAAGATGGTGGTGCTCGACGGCGTGTTCAGCATGTCGGGCGACATCGCCCGTCTGCCGGAGCTGATGCAGGTGGCGAAGGAATTCGGCGCCAAGTTTTATGTTGATGAGGCCCATGCGCTCGGCGTGATGGGACCCGAAGGCAAGGGAAGCGCCCACCAGATGGGCTGCGCGGACCAGGCCGACCTCATGATGGGCACCTTCTCGAAGTCCTTCGGCTGCATGGGCGGGTTCCTCGCGGGCGGCAAGGACGTCATCAAATACGTCCGCCACAAGGCGCGCTGCTTCATCTTCACGGCCTCGCCGACCCCCGCCGTGGCGGGCGGCGTGCTCAAGGCCCTTGAGATCATGCGCGAGGAGCAGTGGCGCATGGAGAAGCTCTGGGAGAACACGCGGCGGATGCACGCGGGGTTCCGCCAGCTCGGGTTCCACATCGGCACGACCGAGACGCCGATCGTCCCGATCCTCGTCGGCGACGAGCAGAAGGCGTTCTTCTTCGCCCAGCGGCTCTTCGACAACGGCATCTTCGCCACCCCGGCGATCTATCCGGCCGTGCGGCGCGGGCAGGCGATCATCCGCACCAGCTACATGGCGACCCACACGCCGCAGCAGCTTGACTACGTGCTTGAGACCTTCGAGAAAATTGCCAGCGAGCTCCGCATTTTTGAAGACGATGCCTACCAGCGCGCCGCCGGGGAAATCCCCCAAAGGCATCACGATACTCCCCTGCCGCACCCGGTCCGAACTGCGGCGGTTTGAGAACTGCGCCGAGGACGTCCTCGGTGACGCCCCGCAATTCGTCCCCCCCATTCCCGGGAGCATCACCGAGACCTTCCTGCCGGGTTCGCCCTTCCTGGCCACCGGGAGCGAATTGGCCCCCTTCCTCGCCCTGCGCGACGGGCAACCGGTCGGCCGCATCGCGGCGATCCGCAACCGTTTGCACAACGACCACCACCGGGACGCCACGGGATTCTTCGGATTCTTCGATTTTGCCGGTGACGAGGTGGCGGACGCGCTCTTTGCCGCCGCCTGCGACTGGCTGCGGGAACGCGGCCTGACCTCGGCCCGCGGCCCCTACTCGCCGAGCATCAACGACACCTGCGGGCTGCTCACGGAGGGCTTCGAGACTCCGCCCTGCGTTTTCATGCCGTGGAATCCGCCGCGTTATGTGGACACCTTCCGGCGGCTCGGATTGGAGGAGATCCGGCAGCTTTACGCGTTCGACATGGACATGACCGTCCCTCCGAACCCGGCGATGGTGCGGCTGGCCGAGCGGGCGCAGAAAAAAAGCGGACTGACCACCCGGCCGTTCAAGACCAACGAGCTTGAGAAGGAACTGCGCATCCTGCAGCGGCTCTACAATGTGACCCTCGACCGCAACTGGGGCTATGTGCCCGTGCAGTGGGAGGAACTCGAGCATTCCGCCCAGGGACTCAAGACCATCGCGGACGATCGGATGCTCTATTTCGTGATGCACGAGGGCCGCGAGGTCGGCTACTCGATCTCCCTGCCCGACATCAACGAGTTCCTGCGCCGCACGTTGCCGTGGCCCCGGGGGTGGCTGCGCCTGGTGCCCATGCTCTGGATGCTGAAAACGAGGCGTCCGCGCCGCGCACGCCACCTCATCCTCGGGATCGAGCCGGAATATCGCCAGCGCAGCGGCATCGCCCCCCTCCTTTATTTCGAGACCTTCCGCCGGGTCGCCCTCGGCTACCCGGTCGCCGAGGTCTCGTGGGTCGAGGCCAACAACGAACAAATCGTCCGCGGCATCGAGATGCTCGGCGGCACCCGGTCGAAAGTTTACTCGATCTGGGAAAGGCCGCTTTGAGCGGCCTTGGTTGAGGGTTGAGAGATGAGAGTTGAGAGTGGCCAAAGAACCGAGTGCAGATCATCGACGAATCACGTCGCTACAGTTCTTGTAGCGGCGTCCCCGCCGCCGATCCTTTCTCTCTCAACCTTCAACCCTCAACTCTCAACTTCCTGAGCCATGCGCTTGCTTGTCACCGGAGCCACGGGATTCATCGGACGCACCCTCGTCCTCCGTGCGCTTGGCGACGGACGCATCGGGGAGGTCATCGCGCCGGTGCGGTCGGCGGAAAAGCTGCGCGCGCAGCTCGCCCGCGAGGGCGTGGTGAATCCACCCAAGCTGAACATCCTCGAGGCCACTGCGCCGGACTGGGATTTCCGCGCCTTGGGAAAGGTGGACCGCGTCGTGCATTGCGCCGGCGTCCTGTTCGGCCGCTCGCGCGAAGAATACTTCCGTGTCAATGTGGACGGCACCCTGCGCCTGCTCGAAACCGTGGAAGGCGCGCCGAAAACCGTCCTGCTTTCCTCCCAATCGGCCGGCGGACCCACGCCCGCGGGCCAGACCGCCCGACGGATCGGGGACGGCGACCGTCCGATCTCTTGGTATGGCGAATCCAAGCTCCGCATGGAATCAGCCGTGCGTGAAATGGCCCCGCAGTTTCCGGTTTTGCTCCTGCGCGCGCCCATGGTGCTGGGTCCGGGCGACCAAGCCACGCTCCCGCTCTTCCGCATGGTCCGCGGGTTCGTCTGGCCCAAGCCGGGATTCAAGTCGAAGCACTTCAGTTGGATTTCCTCGGACGACCTGGTGGATGCCATCCAGGCATGGTTCGAGCGCGGTCCGGAAATTTCCCCCTTCACCGCCAATGTCACATCCCCCGGCACCATCACCGACCGGGACCTCATGCAGACCGCCGCGCGGGTGAGCAAGCGCCAAGGCCTTGCCCTCCCGGTGCCGCAGGCGGCGCTGCGCTTGGTGGCACTCGCCTCGAAAGTGATCCCTGCCATCGGCGAAAACGTGCCGTCCCTCACCCCCGACCGCGCCCGCGAAATCTGGCCGAACCGCTGGGTGCTCGACGCCCGGCCGTTTGAAGAAGCCACCGGCTGGCGCGGCAGTGCGAACTTCGAGGACACCCTGGCGCGAACGCTGGCTTGGTTCCGACGGGAGGGGTTGGTTTAGAGGGGTTAGCTTTTGGCGTGGCCGATGCCACCACTCCCGCCTTTTGGGTTGCCTCTGTTTAGGAGAAGCAACGCTTCCGCCGCTTGATCTTCGGGGACTTGCAATTGCAGCACGAGATCTATCCCGGCATCGGTTTGAAAGGTGTTTTCACCGTGAAGGAATGATGCAATCCCAGCTGAGTCGAGAACGGACTTGGCCAGTCCAGCTTCAACTGAGTCGCTGAATGTTCGCACCGTGATCATTATGTTGCCTGTCGGTGACGGCGGGTAGTCGTTGAGTCCACTGCCTGGTTCGCCTTCATTTTCTGATCTCGACCTCGCCTCGGTTGAAGTCATGTCCCTCGTTCCTCACGGTCTGATACTCCTTACCGTCGAAAGCGAGAAGATAGCGCGTGTAATTGCCACCTCCGCCTCGGCTCATGCCCTCGATCTGATACCAATCGTTCTTTCGCTTGTGGAAGAGGAATCCCCATCCTTGGATTCCGCCCACGCCACGATAGGATGCGCCTTCGGGTGTCAATATCTCATAGAATGTGCCGCCGGTGCCGCTATAAGCGCGAATTGCAAAGAAGACCTCATTCTTGCCGTCACCGTTCAAGTCACACTCGAAAAGCTCAACCGAATCAGGCAGTGCATCATCTGGCCAATACTCTTCGATCCCCTTCCTCAATTCCTTCGGAAGTTCCTTGAACGCCTTTGTGGTGGGCTCAAAATCTGGAGCGTCCTTCAGAGGGACTGGCCATACATAACCGTCCGGTAGTGGAAGCCAGTCTCCACTCTGGTTGTCATCGCCAAACTGTTGAGCGACGACCGGCGAGGCCAAGAATGCTGCAATGAGGACGGCTTTCATCTTTTTGGCGAACGTCCCCGATGACCAATCACCACTTGCTTCTGACGTGCTTCCTGCCCGCGAAGCGGAATCAGCAGGAAGCACGCCAGAAGTCCCGAAGGGATGGTGATTTGGTCCATCGGTCTGTTCGCTTTATTGTGTTTGCAGAGAGCGCCGATGCGCTGATTCTTTCTTGTCAGTCTCCTTCAATCGCTTTTCCCATTCTTTTTTTGGGATGCCAGTTCCCAACAATGCTGGTGGGTATATACGGCCTGCGTCATATTTGCGCTCGATTTTGAGATAAGCATCCGCCTTGTCCCAGACGGCTGCCATCTGCTCAATATTCAGTTTCTTCTCAATTCTCATTCTTAGTTCCCACAGTTCTTTTCCGGTGATCGAGTCTGGGTGAACACATTGAGTGGATAAAACGATGAAGTAGTATGCTTGTAGCGGATCAGCGGAGCCGCCCTCTCCGTTGAAAAGCATCTCAGCAAGGCTTTCCCATGAACTGGCATTGTGGTGCTCGGCGGCGAGGAAAAACGCTTGTCTTGCTTTCGCAAGGCGGTCGCGTGGCTTGAGGTAGCCATCCCTGTATGCTTCTCCAAGATCGTCCGCAGCTGTTCCACTTGTTCGGGAAGCAGACCGCAAAAGTGATTCTACCGCTGCTCTTGGTGTCTTGCCAAAAGTTCCAGGTGGCTTGTCGCAATCCTTGATCTCATATGCAAGCCAGCGTTGAGCCTCGGGATGACCCAAGCGTGCGGCCGTTCTAAGCCACTTGTCGGCCTCTTGTTCATTCTGGCTGGACATCGAGTGGAAATTCCACATCCGATACGCGGCATTGGCATCCCCATCGGACGCTTTTGCTACGAGTGCTTTAATCTCCGTATCCAACAGATGGAAAGCCTGACCGCAGTTGGCGGAAACATAGCCCGTCATGATCAGAAGCGCGATGAGGACTCGGAGTGTCATATCTTTAGCGAACGTCCGCGATCACCGGCACCGGACCGACGGCGCGACGAGTGCCGGGAGCGAAGCGCCAAGCACTCGGCGTGACGGCGGGTAGGTGTTCGGTGCATCGCTCTGTTCGGATTCATTTGTTCCTATATTGCCAAGTGGACTCTGCGTCGCCAAGCAAGATAGTAGTATCTCCTGATGGCTTTGACCAGTGCATCTCCCATTGATGCAATACAATAACGTTATCTTTGATGCCGTAGGCTAATTTTTCGATCTTAGGTCCTTGGGGGATTCGTAGTAACACTTCTCCGTGATGGTCAGTTCTTCCGGAAACATTCCTCGGCCTTCCGAAGTTAATTGTGGGGAGAATTTGTGGTCCATGAGTGGCCATGATTGTCACATCAGCATCTGATATCGGTTTCCCGCTCTTCTCGTCCACAAGTTTGAACCGCTCAACGACGTGCTCACGCTTCCCATAAACTTCGAATAGGCCGCATCCTGAAAGAAGCGTGAGGAGAGCCAGCGAGTATGCTAATCGGACCATATTTTTTCCGAACGTATATTATACAGCCGTATAAAATATTGGAATTGAACAACGAGTTGTCCAATGCAATAAGAGCACCTTGTTTCAGGATGTGCCATGAGTCGGCACCTGTGGCGAAGGGGTGTGAGGATGGGGTGGCCGCTGAATTTCTGGAGGTTCATGGCACCGGGCTGGTATTTATCCATGCGGAATTGCGTGCGTCGAGTGTTTTGGGAGGGTGCGGCCGTGTGAGGCCACACGGCCCTACCGTGGCGAAGAAGTGAGAGGGGTGTCGAATGCTGTCGCGGGAGGGGCAGAACGGAGTGGTCCTTCCCAACCGCTTGCTCCCATATTTCTGCTGGTATAACGTGCATCCATGCATCCGCGAATCACCCGAAATCCATTGGTCATGGGAGGCAAGCCCTGCATTCGCGGCCTCCGTGTCACCGTGGGAACCATCACGGGTCTTGTTGCGGCGGGTCATGCGGAGGCCGAAATTCTCCGAATGTATCCCTATTTGGAGAAAGAGGACATTTCTGCGGCGCTTTCTTACGCTGCATGGCTCACGGAAGCTTTCGACGCTGATCTGCAGCCGGCATGAAGTTGCTTGTTGACGTATGCCTGACCCCCGAATGGGTTGGCTACCTCAACCGTCATAGCGTCAGCGCGGTTCATTGGTTTTCCATCGGGGCGGCTGATGCGGAGGACAGGCTCATTTTCGAGCATGCCAAGGCGCATGGGTTTGTCGTCTTCACGCATGATCTCGATTTCGGTGCTCTCTTGGCCAATGCTGCCTCGCATAAACCAAGTGTGATTCAGGCGCGTGTCGAGGATGTTGCGCCGGAAGTTCTCGGTCCTACTCTGCTCTCCGCCTTGACTCAATTTCGGCAGGAGTTGCTTGCGGGAGCGATCGTCACGATTCTTCCCGGCAAGACAAAAGCGCGGGTATTGCCGATCTGAGGAAATGTTCCCGGCCGGCCCGGCCGCCTACGTCCCGCATGGGCCGGGACTCCGGCGATCCAAGGAGGTGCGGCCCTACCCGGGCGGGGGATAGGGCCGTGGTGCATAGGGTAGTGAAAGCTGGTGCAGCGTTGTAAGGTGTCGGGCATGATGCCGACGTCCCATTCTTCCGATCCGGTTCCTCCGTTGCCCGAGAAGCTGTCCATTGCCTTTGTCGGGGTGGGGCGGATGGGGGCGAACATGGTGCGGCGGCTGCATGCGCAGGGATTCCGGATTGCGGCGGTCTTTGATGTCCATCGGGCCGGGGCTGAGGCGCTGGCGGCGGAGATCGGGTGCGCGGCGCCGGAAACTTTGGCGGAGGTGTCCGCGTCTGCAGATGTGATTTTTACCGTGGTGACCGATGATGCGGCCCAGCTTGCGGTGTTTGCGGAGGATGGGGATTCCCTGTTGGCTGGAGCGGCGGGGAAGGTTTTCATCAATTGCGCCACAGTTTCGCCGTCCGTTCACCGGGAAATCGAGGCCCGCTGCGGACGCGTCGGCGCGTATTCGCTGGAGGCTTGCATGGCATCGAGTATCCCGCAGGCGTTGCAGGGGACGCTGTATCTCATGATCGGTGGACGCCGGGAGGTGTTCGAGCGGGTGCGGGACATCTTGGCGCCGTTGTCGGATGAGGGGAAATTGCTGCGCTACATCGGTCCGGCAGGACAGGCCGCCGCCTTGAAGGCGCTCGTCAACATGGTGATGAACATCAACACGGCCGGACTCGCCGAGGGGCTGGGGTTGGCCTCCGCGCTCGGGTTGGACCTGGAGATGGTGATGGAGGTGTTCTCGCAGACCGGCGCCAACTCGCGTGTGCTCGCCACGGACGGGGAGGACATGGTGAAGCGGGACCATGCCTGCTTTTTCTCCGCCGCCCATGCGGCGAAGGACAGCGGGATTGCCTTGTCACTGGCCCGGGAACAGGGCCTCGACCTTCCCCTCGCGGCGGCGACCAAGGCGCAATATGACCGGATGGTCTCCGAAGGTCTGGGCGATCTCGACAAAAGCGGGATTGCGGAACTGACGTTTCCGGGGCGCAGGTAGGAGGGGTGGATAGGTTCACGGCGCGTCGGGAACGCCGCGCCCTACCTTTTGGGGAATGAACCGGTAGGGACGGCTGGCTCAGCCGTCCAGATCGGTGGAAAGGCAGAGGCCCGCTGAGGCCAGCGGGCCCTACCGGGGGTAGGCAATGTTCCCGGCGGGCTGGGGACATCCCGCCCTACCTTGGGGGACATAATTACACTGTTGCATCCGAACTATCTAACTTTCTGCAGAACGTCCATGGGTGGACTTGGGCTCGGCTCAGGCGGGGGCGAAGTCGAGTTGCTGCTTGAAGGGATCGACGCGGGCGACGACGACTTCCAGTTCATCGCCGGCTTGGTAGGTCTTGCGGGTTTTGCGTCCGACAAACCGCTGCCTTGCCTGGTCGAAGTTGAAGAAATCGCCGCCGAGGGCGGACACATGGATGAGGCCGCCGGCCATGACGTCGGGCAGCTCGATGAACATTCCGAAGTTGCGGACCTCCAGGATGATCGCCCGGAAGGTGGCGCCGGTCTTTTTGGCAAGCTGCTGGCGGAAGAACTCGAATTTCTTGAGCCGCACGGCCTCGCGCTCGGCTTCGGCGGCATTGCGCTCGGTGGTGGAGATGTGGCGGGCGATCTCGCCGAAGGGGACGCGGCCCTTGGGCTTGGTGTAGCCGCAGACGTCGGAGAGCACGCGGTGGACGACAAGGTCGGCGTAGCGCCGGATCGGGCTGGTGAAATGGGTGTAGTCGCTCTTGGCCAGTCCGTAGTGTCCGGCCGGCTCGGGCGAGTAGCTGGCGCGCTTGAGGCTCTTGAGCAGCGCAGTCTTGAGCGCGTATTCCTCCGGCTTGCCGCGCAGGAGGCGCAGGAATCGCGTCAATTCCTTGCGCACGGCGAGGTTGCCGACCTTGTGTCCGTGCATCTGCACGCGTTCGCGGTATTCGTCGAGCTTGGCCTGGTCCGGCTTCTCATGGACGCGGTGGATGGCGGCGGCCGGGGTGAGGCGGAAGAAGCGCGCGACGGCCTCGTTGGCGGCCAGCATGCATTCCTCGATGAGCTGGTGGGAGATGTCGTTCTCGATCCGCTCCAGGCGCGCCGGGCGTCCCTGGTCATCCAGCCACACCTTGACCTCCGGGAAGTCGAGGTCGAGCGAGCCCTCGTCGAAACGTTTCTTGCGCAACGCGGACGCCATGGCCCAGGCCTCGTGGAGCATGTGGTCCACGGCGTTGGACGGCTTCGCCTGCAGGCGCGCGAAGGCCTGCTTGTAGGTGAGGCGCTTGGCGCTGCGGATGATGGTCTTGGCGAAGCGTGACTTGCGGATTTTCCCGTCCCGCGAAATTTCCATGAATGCGGCGAAGGCGAGGCGGTCCTCGTCGGGGCGGAGGCTGCACAGGCCGTTGCTCAGGGCCTCGGGCAGCATGGGGATCACGCGGTCGGGGAGATAGACGCTGTTGCCGCGCTTGAGCGCCTCGATGTCCAGCGGGGTCCCGGGCACGACGTAGTGCGAGACATCGGCGATGTGGACGGTGAGCTTCCATCCGTCGCGTGTCTTCTCGACATGGATCGCATCGTCGAAATCCCTGGCGTCGTCCGGGTCGATCGTCACCACAAGCGTGTTGCGGCAGTCCTGGCGTCCGCGCGCGGCGGAGGGCGGGACGGTGTCCGGGAACGACCGGGCCTCCGCGAGCACATTGTCCGGGAAGCGGACGGGCAGGTCGTATTTGCGGATGATCGACTCGATGTCGATGCCGGGTTTGTCGGCGGGTCCGAGCACCTCGACGATCTCGCCCTCGGGGCTGACGTGGCGGGATTTCCACTCGCCGAGTTTGACGACGACCTTGTCGCCCTGGTTCGGGTGCAGGGGAGGGGCCGGGGCGGGCACGTAGATGTTGTGGACGAAATGCTTGTCGTCGGGGACGACGTGCCAGAAGCGGGCGGATTTCTCCAGGGTTCCGACGGCCGTGGTGGTGCCGCGTTTGAGGATGCGGATGACGCGCCCGCAAGGCTGGTATCCGCGGAACGGCGGGGTATCGCGCAGGTGCCGGGCGACCACGCGGTCCCCCGGGAGGGCGGTCGCGGTGTTTTCGGGGCTGAGGTAGAATTCCTGTTCCCCCGGCAGGTCGCGCAGGAGGTGGGCCGAGCCGTCACGGTGGAGCTGGATGGTTCCGACGACCAGATCGGCATCCTCGGGAAGCGCAAACTGGTCCTGACGCACGCGCACGATGGCGCCGGCGAGTTCCATGTCGTGCAGGGCACGGGCCAGGGCCGGAGGGGGCAGGCGCAGGACGCGGGCGAGTTCCTGCATGGAGGGCGGGGATTGGCGGCGTTTGCGGACGAGCGCGAGGATCTGCGCGGCGTGCTCCGGGTTTGCCGCGCCGGGCGGCGCGAGGGCCGGGCCCGGCACGGGGCGGTCGTTGCGTTTCGGGGCCGCGGTTTTCTGCGGCTTTCTGCGGGAGGGTTTTGCGGCCGGTTTGCCGCCGGGTCCCCGGCGGTTCCTGCCGGCTGGCCGTCGCGAGGAGCGTGACATGCGGGTGTGACATTCACCCGCACGGTCATTTGGTGCAAGACGATTACCGTGCCTGCCGTTTATACCGGGCGCGGTGAATGTTCCGGTGTCATGGATCAAATGGGGTGCGGTGGCGCTTCCGGTGGCCGTGGGGATCTGGCTTTTCACGTTGTGGCAGCCGGACCGGCAGGTGGAACTGCACACGCTCAACCTGCTGAAGCGCGCCTCGTCGCGCGATTGGGCCGCCGTGGAGGCGATGATGGGCGCCGATTACTCGGATGCCTGGGGCCATGACCGCACGCGCGCGATCGATGATGCGCGGAAGGTTTTCAGCCAGTTCTTCGCGCTGCACATCGTGGCATTGGAGCCGTTGCGCGTCGAAACCGGGCGCGAGGGGGCGACGGCGGAAGGGCCGGTCGGCGTCTTCGGGTCGGGGACGGGGATTGCCGTGGCGGTGATGGAAGGGGTCCGGAGTGCGGGAGGTGTTTTTGTGTTCCGGTGGCGCAGGGACGGTCCGTGGCCGTGGCAGTGGGTGCTCGTGGAGGCGGGGAATGAGAATCTTCCGGCTTATTCCTTGGGAGATTAGGGTTCCGGGGGATGGGAACCGGGAGGGAGGCCCGAGGTCGGCTGAGGCCAGCCGACCCTTGCTGCAGAATCGGGCCGTGGCTTGATCGGTAGGGATGGCTGGCCCAGCCGTCCGGATTCCTGAAAAGCAGAGGCCCGCTGAGGCCAGCGGGCCCTACCAAGTGATACCAAGTGAGGGAGGACCGTTCAGCCCCGCGGTGCGACCATGGCCGCGATGGTGTCTGCGGCGCGCTCGAAGCCGAGCAGGCCGGTGTTGAGCACGGCGTCGTAGAGGAGCGGATCGTCGATGTTCCTGTCGAAGTTGGTCTTCACGTAGCGGCGGCGCCCGTCATCGTGCTCGTGCAGGTATTTGACGGCCGCCTTTTCCTCGAGGTCGAAATGTTTGCACAGGTGGGCGATGCGGATGTTTTCCGCCGCGACGAGGCGCACATGGACGCCGCCCTTGAGCTTGGCGGTGATGATGTTCCCGCCGCGTCCGACGATGATGCAGCGTCCGACGCGGGCCAGCTTGAGGATGGCGTCGCTGGTGTGGTGGAAGATCGTCCACATGGACGGGTGGAGTCCGAGCAGTTCCCCGACGAGGGCCTGGACGGTGGTGTCCTTGTCCTCGTGGACGTGCCGGGCGATTTCCTGAGGGAGGTGCTGGTCTTCGAGCACCTTGCCGATGAGGTTTTTGTCGAAGACCGTCCACGGGGACGCATCCCCGCCGCCCTGCGCATTCAGTTTCTTTGCGAGCAGGTGGGCGACGGTCTCGGCCCCGGCCCCGGTCTGGCGGGAAATGGTGACGAAAGGGGTGTGCGCGGCGCGGTCGATTTTCGGACGGTCCTTCTGGCTGAGAAAGTAGGCGCGGTATTTGGCGAAATGATCGGAGTCCGACATGGCTTGATTGTAGCAGAGGACGAACTGCTGCCGGAAGGAGGGAATTCAGGGCCTGCCGGCCGCCCCCGGGGGGGCAGGTCTCAGGCCGGCACGGGGGAGAGATCGCCCGGGAGATGTCCGTCGTCCGGCCTTTTCCCTTCCGCCGACGCGGGGGTGTCCGCGTCGGGGATCGGCGGCGGAGGCGGGTCGCGGTGCGGCGGGTTCTTCATCTCGCCATGCTCGATGAGGTCGCGGATCTGCGAGCCCTCGAGGGTTTCCCATTCGAGAAGTGCCTTGGCGATGAGGTCGAGGGTGGCGCGGCTCTTGGAAAGCAGCTCGGTGGCGCGGGCATACGCCTCGTCGATGAGGGACTTCACCTCGGCGTCGATGGCCTGGGCCGTGGACTCGCTGTAGTCGCGCATGCGCGAGAAGTCGCGGGCAAGGAAGAGGTGCTCGTCGCCCTCGCCGTATTCGATCATCCCGAGTTTGTCGCTCATGCCCCACTGGCAGACCATCTTGCGGGCGATGCCGGTGGCCTGCTTGATGTCGCCGCGCGCGCCGCTGGTGACGTCGCCGAACACGATGTCCTCGGCGACGCGTCCGCCCATGATGACGACGAGGTGGTCGAGGAGCTCCTTGCGGCGGGTGTTGTATTTGTCCTCCTCCGGCAGCCACATGGTCGAGCCGAGGGACGGTCCGCGCGGGATGATGGTGACCTTGTGCAGCGGGGCGGTGTGCTCGAGGAGTTCGAGCAGCAGGGCGTGGCCGGCCTCGTGGTAGGCGGTGACCTCCTTTTCCTTCTCGCTGATGGCCATGCTGCGGCGCTCCTTGCCCCAGCGGACCTTGTCGCGGGCCTCCTCGAGTTCGCGGTTGGTGATGGCCTTGAGTCCCTTGCGTGCGGCGAGCAGGGCGGCCTCGTTGATCACGTTGGCAAGCTCGGCGCCGGAATAGCCGGGGGTGCCGCGGGCGATGACGCCGAGGTCGACAGAGTCGGCGACTTTGACCTTCTTGGAGTGGACCTTGAGGATCTCCTCGCGACCGCGCACGTCGGGGAGGTTGACGGTGACCTGGCGGTCGAAGCGGCCGGGGCGGAGGAGGGCGGGGTCGAGGACGTCGGGTCGGTTGGTGGCGGCGATGATGATCACGCCGTCCTGCGTGTCGAAGCCGTCCATCTCGACGAGCAGGGCGTTGAGCGTCTGTTCGCGCTCGTCGTGTCCGCCGCCCATGCCGTGGCCGCGGTGGCGCCCGACGGCGTCGATTTCATCGATGAAGATGAGGCAGGGGGCGCTTTTCTTGCCCTGCTCGAACATGTCGCGGACGCGCGAGGCGCCGACGCCGACGAACATTTCCACGAAGTCCGAGCCGCTGATGCTGAAGAACGGGACGTCGGCCTCGCCGGCGATGGCGCGGGCGAGGAGGGTCTTGCCGGTGCCCGGGGGGCCGACCATGAGGACGCCCTTGGGGATGCGTCCGCCGAGTTTCTGGAATTTCTTCGGGTCCTTGAGGAAATCGACGAGTTCGGAGACCTCCTCCTTGGCCTCCTCGACACCGGCGACGTCCTTGAAGGTGATGCGGTTCTTGTCCCGGGCCATCATGCGGGCCTTGCTTTTGCCGAAGTTGAACGCGCCGCGTCCGGCCATCTTGATCTGCGAGCGGAAGATGAAATAGAGGAGGACGAGGAACAGGAGGATCGGAAGGAAGCCGATGAGGGTGGTGGCGAGGAGGTTGGATTCCGAGCGGACCGCGGGGGTGATGCCGGCGGCGGCGAGTTCCTTCTGCAGCGATTCGCCGTTGAGCGGCATGAAGACGGGCGTCTTGAACGCGACCAGATGCTCCTCGGGCTCGGTGGCCGGCGGAACGGTGACCATTTTCCGGTAGTAGCCCGAGATGGTCTGGGTGTTGCGGCCCTCCTCGACGACCAGCTCGAGCGGGCGCTCGGAGGTCGAGACGATCTTGCCCTCGGTCAGGAGCGTGGAGAATTTGGGATAGCCCAGTTCTTCGGCTTGGGCCAGATTGCCCCCACGGAAAATGAAGGCGCCTCCGATGAGGGCGAAAGCCACGGCCAGCAGAAGCAGACCCCTCCAGTTGAACTGCGGGTCGGGATCGGTGCCGCGCGGGCGGTTTTCGTTCTGTTTGTTGGGATCGTTGGGTGGCACGGGTCGATGAGAATGAACCTTTAGCATGGGACGGGGGAAGTTCAAATGATAGAGGCTGTCCGGCCGTCACTGGCGGTCTCTGTCCATGACGTCAGTCCGTGGACGCGTGAACCGGTGAACCGCATGCTGCAGGATCTGGCGGGGGCGGGGGTCGGGGCGACGTCGCTGCTGGTGGTGCCGGACCATCATCACCGCGGGTCGGTCGATCAGGATGCCGGGTTCCTCCGCTGGCTGCGCGATCTGGAATCGGGCGGGCACGAGGTCGTGCTGCACGGGTTCTGGCACCGGAGGGAGCCGCGGAATGGAAACGGCTGGTGGCACAAACTGGTCACCGAGCATTACACGGCGGGCGAGGGGGAGTTTTACGATCTGGACTACGACGAGGCGCGGCGGCGGATGAACGCGGGGCGGCAGATGCTGGAGGGCGCAGGGTTCACGGTCGGCGGGTTCATCGCGCCCGCGTGGCTGCTCGGGGCCGATGCCGAGAGGGCGGCGCGGGACGAGGGGTTCGTTTACACGACGCGGCTGGGCGGGGTGCTGGATTTGAGGTCCAGGGATTGGACGGCTTCGCAATCGCTTGTTTACAGCGTGCGGAGTGGATGGCGGCGGCGCGTCAGTCTCGGGTGGAATGCCTCGCTCGCGGCGCGGTTGCGGGGGAACCCGCTGGTGCGCCTGGGACTGCACCCTCCGGATTGGGAGCATGCGCCCATCCGCGGGCAGGCACTGCGCTTGGCAGGGTCCTTCGCGGAAGGCCGCCGCGTGATCCGCTACCGGGATTGGGTGGCGTGGTGAGTCCGGGTCAGGCCCCGATCGCCTGCTTCACGGCACCGGCGATGAGATCGGCATGGTGTTCCAGCGTGGCTGCATCGCGGCCTTCGAGCAGGACGCGGAGTTTCGGCTCGGTCCCGCTGTAGCGGACGAGCACGCGTCCGCGCGGGGCGATGGCGGCCTCGGCGGCGAGGATGGCGGACTGCACGCCGGGCAGTTCCTCGAGCGGCGGTTTGGATCGAACGGCCAGCGCACGCTGGGCCTGCGGGTATTTGCGGAGGACCTTCCGGAGTTTGCTCAGGGGCTGACCGCTTTGCGCCATGAGGCGGAAAATCTGCAGGGCGGAGACCAGCCCGTCGCCCGTGGTGCCGTGCCGGGAGAAGATTATGTGTCCGCTTTGCTCCCCGCCGAGGATGAAGCCGCCCGCCCGCATGGCCTCGAGCACGTAGCGGTCGCCGACTGCGGTGCGGACGACGCGGCCGCCGGCTTCCTCGATGGCTTCGTCGAGGCCGAGGTTGCTCATCACCGTGGCGACGATGGTTGCGTGGGGGAGTTCGTTGCGGTGCAGGAGGTCCAAGCCGGCCATGGCGAGCAGTTCGTCGCCATCGAGCGGATCGCCGGATTCGTCGCACAGGAGCAGGCGGTCGGCATCGCCATCGTGGGCGAGTCCCACCTGCGCGCCGGTTTCCTTCACGAGGCGCCCGATTTCCTGCGCCTCGGTGCTTCCGCAGCCGAGGTTGATGTTGAGTCCGTCCGGGGCGGCGTGGAACACATGCGCGTCGGCGCCGAGTCGGTGCAGGGCGGCGGGTGTCGTCGCGGATGCCGCACCATTGGCGCAATCCACCGCGATCTTCATGCCTTGCAGGGAGAAACCGGACGGCAGGGAATGCAGGGTGTGCGCGATGTAGCGGTCCGTGGCATCGGGTGCTTTGGAAATGGTCCCCGTGGTTTTGGCGTCCCCATGGGTCTCCAGTTCCGCCTCGATCCGCGCCTCGGTCTCGTCCGGAAGCTTGAAGCCATCGCCGGCGAAGAACTTGATGCCGTTGTCGCCGGCGGGGTTGTGCGATGCGGAGATGACGGCGCCGGCGGAGAATCCGTCCTCCACGACCAATGCCGCCACGCCGGGGGTGGGAAGGACACCGAGCAGCCTCACGTCGCCACCCGCCGCGGTGATCCCGGCGGCGAGGGCGTCTTCAAGCATGGGGCCGGAGGCGCGGGTGTCGCGTCCGATGGCGATGACCGGGCGATCTGTGCCGCCGGCGAGCACGCGCGCGGCGGCACGTCCGAGTTTTTCCGCGAACTCCGCGGTGATGGGATGTTCGCCGGCGCGTCCGCGGATGCCGTCCGTCCCGAAATAGCGGCGCGTCATTTCTTGGCGCGCTCGGATGCGGATTGGCGCCCGCGTCCCTCGGCTTCGGGGTTCACGTTGTGCCGGATGGCATACCAGATGAGGAATGCCAGCAGCAGGCTTGCGAGCTTAATTTTCCAGTTGTGAAGAAGAAGCTGTTTCATACTTCTCGAGGAGGAAGAGTTGGTTGAGGCGCTTGCGGAAGCGCTCGATGTTGAGGTTCCGTTCGAGGATGCCACGGTGGCAGAGGGAGACGTGCCCGGTTTCCTCCGAAACAAGGATGGCGATGGCGTCGGATTCCTCGGTGATGCCGATGCCCGCGCGGTGGCGCAGGCCGAGGCTGCGGTCCAGATCCTCGCGCGGTGTGAGCGGGAAGATGCATGCGGCGGCGGCCACGCGTTCGCCCTGCACGATGACGCCGCCGTCGTGCAGGACCGTTTTCGGGTGGAAGACGGTGAGCAGGAGTTCCTTCGAGACGATCGCGTCGAGATCCACCCCGGTCGAGGCGAACTGGCGGATGCTGATGTCGCGCTCGAGGGCGATGAGCGCCCCGAACTGCCGGCGGGCGAGGTCGAACACCGTGTCAACCAGGAGCTCGATGGATTCCTTCTCCTGCTGGGTCGAGCGGAAGAAGTGATGGCTGCCCAGCTCGGTCAGCGCGCGGCGCAGCTCGGGTTGGAAGATGACCAC
Organism: Chthoniobacterales bacterium; assembly: GCA_014879535.1. Classification (GTDB taxonomy): domain Bacteria; phylum Verrucomicrobiota; class Verrucomicrobiia; order Chthoniobacterales; family JACTMZ01; genus JACTMZ01. Next base: position 39,837 of record JACSRX010000071.1, on the reverse strand, counting down.
GAGCGCGATGGCGAGAAAGACGTAGAAGCTCCGGAGCAGCCAACCGATGACATGGAGGTTGAGGAGCTGCGAGGCGAGGGTGAGGCTGATGAAAACAAGGGCCAATCCGACGAGGATCTTGGCTCCCGGTGTTCCGCGGAAATAGAGGTAGCTGTAGTAGATCAACGCGGCGAGGAGCAGCACTTCGATCGCGCTGGTCCAGTGCGTGCCGACAAATTCGATGACAGCCTCCATGTCGGTCCATCGTGCGATGTCCATGGACGGAGGGCGAGCGCGGAGTCGCGGGTGGGCTCCTTTTGCCACTGGATTTGGGGGCGTCCCCGCGCTTAGTTTGCGGGCATGCCCCAACAGCAGGTCATTCCGGTGCAACTCAAGGCGGTGGTCCCGACCGCCAACGGCGCCGCCCTTTTCCTCGGCACCGAGGAGAAGACATTCGTCATCTATGTCGATGCCAACGTGGGGCACGCGATCAACATGTTCCTCGCGGGGACCGAGAAGGAGCGGCCCCTGACCCACGACCTGATGGCGCATGTGCTGGCCGCGTTCGGGGCGAAGGTCGAGCGCGCGGTGATCAACGACGTGAAGAACAGCACGTTCTACGCGCGGCTGATCCTTTCCGCCGAGAACGAGCTGCACCAGCGCAAGATCATCGAGCTGGACGCGCGGCCCAGCGACTGCATCGCCATGGCGATCCAGCAGAAGGCGCCGATTTTCGTGAGCCGTGTGGTTCTCGACGAGGTGGACGACGCCTCCGATGCCCTCAAGCAGATCGAGACCACGAAGGAGGGGGAGGCTGCGGGGGAAGAGGACGAATCCTCCACCTAGGGGGGCGACGACCGACCCTTGAATCCCCGATGTTCGTCGATCAGATACGCATTTCCGCCAAGGCCGGCGACGGGGGCAACGGTTGTTCAAGTTTCCGCCGGGAAAAGTTCGTGCCCAAGGGCGGTCCGGACGGCGGTGATGGCGGCGACGGTGGCAGCGTGATCCTTGTCGCCGACCCGCAGGTGGACACGCTGGTGAGCCTGTATTACGAGCCGGTGGTCCGTGCGAAGAGCGGGGGGAACGGTCTCGGGAAGCAGAAATACGGGCGCTCGGCGCCGGACAAGATCGTGCCCGTGCCGGTCGGAACGCTGGTTTACCGGATGCCGGACGTGGCCCCGCACGATCCCATGGATGTTCCGTCGGAGGACGAACCGCCCAAGCGGAGGCGCAAGATCGAACCGGGCGACCTTGAGTTGCTGGCCGATCTCAACGAGGCAGGCGTCCAATTTTTGCTGTGCTCGGGTGGCCGGGGAGGGAAGGGAAACATCCATTTCAAAAGCTCGCGCAACCGCGCGCCGCGCCAATTCACCGAGGGGACGCCCGGCGAGGAGGGATGGTTCTTCCTCGAACTGCGCATGATCGCCGATGCGGGGCTCGTCGGGTATCCGAACGCCGGAAAGTCCACCCTGCTCGGTGCGCTCTCGGCCGCGCATCCCAAGGTCGCCGCCTACCCGTTCACCACCCTGCATCCAATGGTCGGGGTGATGGAGTTCCCCGGATTCCGCCGTGCCACGGTGGCCGACATTCCGGGGTTGATCGAGGGGGCGCACCGCGATGTCGGGCTCGGGCACGATTTCCTCCGCCACATCGTGCGCTGCCGCACGCTGCTGCTGGTGGTGGATGCGGCCGGCAGCGAGGGCCGCGATCCGGTCGAGGATGCGCGGCAGATCCGCGAGGAACTGCGTCTTTACGATCCGCTGCTTCCGAAGCGCCCGTGGGCAATCGTGGCGAACAAGACGGATTTGCCCGGGGCGGAGGAGAACCTGCCTCGCTTGGCGCAGGAATTCCCCGGCATCCCGCTCATGGCCATCTCGGCGCAGAAAAAGGACGGCCTCGACGGATTGAAAATGTTCCTCGATGCGGAGGTCGGTCATCCGGGGTGACAAAACCCCGGTGTTTTACGCGGCAGCGAACGGATCGTTGCCGCTCTTGGAGTTCCACTGATACTCGGCGCGCCGTGCGGCCTCTTCGCTGACAGGACGCCCGAAGAGCCGTTCGACCAACGCGAGAGTCATGTCCATCCCGGCCGAGATGCCGGAGGAGGTGAAAAATTTCCCGTCCTCGACCCAGCGCGCCCGGCGGACCCACTGCACGGATGGTCCCTGCCCGACGACCCAATCGAAGGCGATCTTGTTCGAGGTCGCGCGATGTCCGTCGAGCAGCCCGGCCTTTGCCAGCAGCGCACTTCCGGTGCAGACGCTGGCCACATGGCGCGCCTGCGGCTCCATGCGCCTCAGCCAATCGAGGAGGACGGGGTTCGCCACCTCCGTGCGCGTGCCGATGCCGCCGGGCACGAGAAGGATGTCGAATTCCCCGGCATCCCCGAAACCTTCGTCGGCCACGATCCGCACGTTCTGCGCGCTCGCCACCTCGCCGGGTTGTGCGGCGACGATGCGGATGGAAAACCGTCCGTCGGTCTGGTGGAGCAGCTCCACAGGTCCGAACAGGTCGAGGACCTCGAAGCCGGGAAACACCAGGGCACCCACGCGCAGGGGCGCTTGCCGAGTGTCGTTGTCCGGCCCGGTCATCGTCCCTTCGGTTTGGCGATGCTTGTCGGCACTCCTTCGACTCCGGCGTAAACCACGAGGATTTCCGCGGGTGTGTTGCCGGGGTTGATGCCGTAGTGCCAGGTGTCCACGACCTCGGCGAGGGGATCGCCCGCCTTCAGGTGCCTGGTCTGGCCGTTCTCCTTGACCACCGTGAGCCGGCCTTTCAGCAGCACGCCGGTGTTGATCACGGGATGCTTGTGCATGTCGAGGCGTGTCTTCGGAGGAATGATGATCTTCCGGATCGACACTTCCGGCTGGCCTTTCGGGTAAGGCGGCAGGAGTTGTCCGTCCCAGCTCCGCGTCGTCTTGAGCAATTCCTGATTGATGATGTCCTGCGGAGCCATGCGGTTTGCGCACCCTGCGGCTAGAAGCAGCATCAGGGCGGCGGCGGGGAAAATCCTGTGCATGGGGTGCCTCATCGGCACGCATGATGCCCGTGTCCGCGCTGAAAGCGAACATGGATATTATTGTTGCATGAAAGTTGCCCTGCCCCGCCGACAGTGCTACGTTGACCCCTTTGTATCCCCCTCCTGCTTTGCGAAATGCGCATATCGGGCAGCAGGTTCCACAGCAGACCCCCCCCGCATGTTCATCGACATCCCACGACGTCTGGCGCAGGCCATGCTCCCCTGCGTGGTTCTGATCGCGTTGCTGGCCACGACGGCGGGCGTTTGGGGCGCGGCGGGGAATGCCTGGCATTATCCTTGGGAAATCCAACCCGGAGGCATCTCGTCGATGCGCCAACCGACGTTCGCGTATTACGCGAGCTCACCCTTGGTGCTTTACACCGGCAACCAATTCCAAGGTGGCGGGGGCACGGTGGGAAACCAGTTGCCTGAGGCGAGCGCGGTGCTTTACCGCATCGCGGGGACGACGGGGTGGACGGAGTTGCCGCTGCAGTATCACAGCCAATCGGGCAACAACAGATACTACACGGTGGCAATCCCGCCCGGCACCGCCCAACCGGGCCAGAGCATCGAATATTACTTCCGCATCGCCTACAGCGATCAGGACACCACGTTCGTCCATGCCAGCGGGGCCTCATGGTCGGCTGTCACGCTCAATGAGAGCACGGCGCGGGCCAACCTCTTTTCGATCAAGGTCCAGCCGACACCGCCCCCCGCGTTCCCGTCGCCCTCGGACTGGAGGGACGTCAACATCTACCAGATTTTCACGGACCGCTTCAACGACGGCGACCCCTCGAACAACAATCTCTCGCCCTCCAGCTTCACCCCGAACCACGGGCAGCGCGTGCATGGCGGAGACTTCAGGGGCATCGAGCAGAAACTCGACTACATCAAGGCGCTCGGCGCCAATGCGATCTGGATATCCCCCATTGTCCTGAACGTCGGTCACGGCGCCTACCACGGGTATGCGGCCCACGACTTCTACCAGATTTCGCCGCACTGGGGCACGCTCGCCGACCTGCAGAGCATGGTGGCCAGCGCCCATGAGCGCGGCATCTACGTCATCCTCGACATCGTCGCCGGCCACACCGGCAACCGCATCGGAAGCACGAATCCCGCGTGGGGGAGCACCTTCAGCCAGGCCGGTTATCCCATCCAGTGGAACAACACGAACCAGCAGTATCCGCCACCTTTCGACAAACTCGACCATTTCCACAACCATGGAGCGATTGCCGGCAACTGGTTCGATCCGCATCAGGTCCTCGGTGAGTTCCCCGGCGGCCTCGACGACCTGAAGACCGAGTCGGAATACGTCCGAGTGCGGATGGCCGAGATCTACTCCTACTGGATCGAGCAGGCGAATCTGGACGGCTTCCGGCTCGACACCGTGAAGCACATCGACACGGGGTTCTGGCAGTCTTTCAACCCGGCCATCCGCCAGCATGCGGCCTCGATCGGCAAGACGAACTTCTTCCAATTCGGCGAGGTGTATGACGGCAGCGACACCAAGCTCGGCTCCTACACCGGCACGAAGGCCGGTGGCGCCTATGCCAACGATTCCGTGCTTGATTTCGCCCTGTATTACAAGGTGAACGACGTCTTTGCCCGCGCAACAGGCAACACCCGGCAGATCGAGGATCGTTACAACGCCATCGCAGCCAACTACCACGCCGACGCCCAGATGCGGCTGGTCACCTTCCTCGACAACCATGACGTGACGCGGTTCATGAATTCGGCCAACGCGAACAACAACACCAACCGCCTCCACGTTGCCACGTCGTTCCTTTATTCCTCGCGCGGCATCCCGTGCCTGTATTACGGCACCGAGCAGAACTTCAACGGCGGCACCGACCCCAACAACCGCGAGGACATGTTCGCCGGGCAGTTTCCGACTTCCGGTCCCTCGGTCGGCGACAAGTTCAACATGACCGAACCGACCTTCAAGCATGTCTCGATGCTGAACAATTTCCGCCGCCTGTATCCCTCTCTGCGCCGCGGCACGCATGTCAACCGCTGGAACAACTCCGGCGGGCCGGGCCTCTTCGCCTACGCGCGCGTGCTCAACGGCGAGGAAGTCTTCGTCGTTTTCAACACCTCGGGCAGCGCGCAGTCGTTGACCGCCCGGCCCACGTCGTATCCCGCAGGAACCGTGCTGGTGAATCTTTTCAACACCAACGAAACCGTCACGGTGGTCTCCGGCACGAACGGCATCCCGTCGATCACCGTCCCGGGCACTTCGACCAAGATGTTCATCGCGTCCTCGCTCCTGAAGCCGCTCGACCCCGTGGTTTCCCAGCAGACGCCCGTGCACGCGTCGTCCGCCGTGGTGCCCTCGCTCCCGGTCGTGATCGAATTCAGCAAGCCGATGAACCCCGCGAGTGTGGAGGGTGCCTTCAGCATCACTCCGGCCTCGGCGGGCAGCTTCTCATGGTCACCGGACCACCGCACCATGACGTTTTCGCCTCCGCCCGGCGGATTTGCCGGCATGCAGCGCTACGCAGTCCGCATCGGGACCACGGCCGCCGATTCGCAGGACGGGAAGACGATGCATGGACCGTTCGAGACATTCTTCACGACGGGTCAGAACAGCATTGTCGATGTCATTCCCCCCACGGTGCTCGTCACGCAGCCGTCATCCGGTGCGAATGTGTCGGGCATCATCCCCGTCACGGGCACCGCGGCGGACAACATGGGTCTCGACCGTGTCGAGGTGCGCTTGGACTTCGGCAACTGGACGGCGGCGAGCGGGACGGCGTCGTGGAGTTATTCGCTCGACACGCGCCTGGCGCGGAACGGCTCGCACACGCTGGGCGTGCGTGCGTTCGATGCCTCGGGCAACGCCTCGCAACAGGTGAATGTGCCGCTTTGGTTCTTCAACGTGCCCGCGTCGTATGAGCGGCGGATCAGCGCGGGCAATCCCTCGAGCGTCACGGATTGCGAAGGCAAGGTGTGGGTTGCCGACCAGGCCTACACGACGGGATCCTTCGGTTACATCGGAGGCTCGGCGGGCAACATTGCGAACACCATCACCGGCATCTGCGCGCAGGCCCAGCCGCTTTACCAGCGCGAGCGCTACGGGGCGAACGTCACAAGCTTCAGCTACCGTTTCGACTGCCCGCCCGGTGTCTATGAAGTCACCATCCTGCAGGCGGAGAACTGGGTGAGCGGTCCGAACCTGCGCCTGTTCGATGTCCGCATCCAGAACGAGACGGTCGAGGCGAATTTCGACATCTTCACGCTCGCGGGGGGATCGGCCCGCCCCCTGCAGACGGTTTACACGGTCACGGTGGACAGCGGACAGCTCGACATCGAATTCGTGCCGAAGGTCGAGAACACCCGCGTCGCGGGCATCCATGTGCGCAAGGTCGGCGACCTTGATTCCTCCGGAGACGGGATTCCCGACTGGTGGATGTATGGGTATTTCGACCATGCGATCGGCAACGAGAACGACAGGTCGCGCGCGGAGGACGATTCCGACGGGGACGGTGTTCCGAACCTGCACGAATACATCGCGGGCACCTCTCCGCTGGACACCTTGTCGCGCCTGCGCCTCGGGATCGAGTCGGAGCCGGACGTCCGCCTGAAGATCGAAACCCTCCCCGGGCGCCGGTATTGGATCTATTTCTCCGATGAGCTCGCGGGTTCCGATTGGCAGCTCTTGGGCGGACCGATCCCGGGTGACGGCACGATCAAGTTCGTCTCGGACCCGGCGGATGTTCCGATCCGCTTTTACCGCCTCGGTGTGGATCTCGCGCCGTAGGCGGTGTCACTTGCGAAACACGCGCATGAGCAGCAGGAGTGCCCCGCCTCCGCTGACCGCGCCGAGGATTCCATACGCGAGCTGCCACGATCGCCGGTCAGACGGATCGGCGACTTCGTAAGAAGCCTGAAATCCGACGGCACAGAACATGGCGAGGCCGGCCAGCACGAATGCGCCCAAAAGGCGGGGAAATCGGTGTCCCGAGAGCAGGAACCCGGCGGCAATCGCCGCAGCCGCGACGATGATGACGAATGTGGTGTTCATGGAAGTTCTCCCATCCCCACCGGTAATCCATGTTTCTCTCTGCGCAAGGCAAAGAAGCCCCGCGCGGCGCATTCGGAAGGGGAGCCGCCCCCGGAATTCCAGCCACTTGAGAGCTGCGGTGGCCATCGGCGAAGCCAAAGGTTCCCGGCGGGTCGAGGATGCCACGCCCTACCCGGGAAAGGCGGGGTGGCAACCCCATGGCCGCCGTGTCGCACGCAAAATTCCCAAGATCGTTAAGAGCAGATCCATGGCTGTTCGCAGCGATCGGGGGGGGGGGGGGTCAGATTGCCAGCATCATGACAATGAGAAAACCGAGCATCGCCAGGTAGAGCCATGCGGCGGGTGTGTATTTCCTGAACACCCGGACGCATTCCGTGCAGCGGAACCTGCTCGGGAGCGCCGGCATGATGAGCAACAATCCCGTTCCAAAAATGAGCAAAAACACGGAACTCACCGGCTCATTGTGCGACGGAACCCTGACAATCCCCGAACTCGAGCGGCATCGGGGGCATTCCATCATTCCGCTCGGCCTTCGCCTGCTGTCGGGGGCTTTTCCACGGGGGCCGGTGCGCCTGGCGGCACGATCGTTCCCTCGAAGGCGATTCTGGGATCGGTGACATCCACAAGTTCGTTCAACTCGTAAACGTTCCGATAGCCGTATCCATACAGATTGATGTAGGTGGGGACGTTCAGGGCCATCATGAGCGGTTTGGCTTGGACGGCGAATTGGCGTGCGGTTGAGCGGTTGCCTGTCGCCCCGCGCGGTTCCAAGGGGGCTGCAGGCAAATTCGGAGCCACCATCTTGGTTGCGAAATCGACCGGGTTGCCCTCGAAGTTGTTGTTGCAGTAGATCAGGATCGTCGTGTCGAACGACGGGATGACCTTTGCGAGGTTGGCTTGGGTGAAGTCGGTGAAGGCGAGGTGCTTGGCGCCCTTCACATGGATGCGGTCGTAGCGGAATGCGGATCGGGAATCCAAAATGATCACCCCCGGCTCGCGGCTCATCTTCAGGAAGGTGTCGAGGTCGATCAGGCGTTCCGCCCGGTGCGGTTCGACTTCCGCGACCAAGGCCTTGAAGTCCTCGAAGCTGACTTTGGCCTTCGGGTAGTCTGCCGCCTGCGCCAAGCCTGGGGTGGCGATGAGGAGCACGATGGTCGCTGCCAACCGAATGACAGCGGTCCTGCAGGCGGCAATGGCAACCGATGCCATGGCCAATGCGCCGAAGATGGAGCCTGACAACGTGCCCAACTGAAAGATAAAGGTTCGGAATCGAAGGAGTCCTTCATGATGGGATGCTTGGGACATGGCGAAAGGCGCGGCTGATCCGATCGAAATTGCCACGAGACCCAACCAAAATCCATAGCGAAGCAAATCACCCCGGCGACATCCGTTTCCGGGAGCGCTTCTGCGGCACACCCTCCACGCGATGCAGGCCACAATGCACAGACCGATCACCGTGCTGGCCTGCTGCAGGATGTAATAGGCGGGGAATGAGTGACCGTCGCCCAAAATCAGGGACGATTGGAGGGCGCTTGATCGCTGCACGAACCATCCGGTCTTGTGGGTGAACGAGTCCCACAAGATGTGGGTGAGCGATCCGACCCATATCCACAAACACACCTCGAAGAAAAGCTTCCACGCGCCCTTGGAGGGCAGGGCGAACGCGGGCCTCAGGATGCCCTGAATCCGGGAAGGCATCAGCCACAAAAGAGGTTCCCGGGCGATGAGAAGACAGGCAAGCAGCAGCATTCCGGCAGGCACGCAAACAATGAAACTGCCGGAAAATGAGTGGGCAAACGTGGCGAATGAAAACATCCGGAGGTAGTAGCCGAGATCGGGCACCATGCTCCCAATCACGAGCGCGACAATGCAGAACGGATGACTCGTCCATCTGGAAAGCGGTGTGATGGCGGCCGGATGGGAAAGTGTGAATGGCATGGGTGTTACCAAACTTTGGTCAGATGGCCCTTCTCACTTCCGGTCGGATTTTTCTTCCAACAAATCCCAGCGGTTTCCATAGAGGTCCACGAACACTGCAACGATTCCGTAGGGTTCATGCCGGGGTTGTTCGCAGAACACGACACCCCTGGCCGAGTAAAGGTTGTAGTCTCGCCAAAAGTCATCGGTGTGAAGGAAAAGGAACACGCGTCCGGCTGCCTGGCGGCCGATGGCGCTGGTTTCGGATTCGTTTTTGGCCCGTGCGAGCAGGAGTGCGCAGCCCCGGTTTCCGTGGGGTGCGACGACAACCCAGCGTTTCTCCTCCGAAATCCTCCGATCTTCCAGACATCGGAATCCGAGCACCCCGGTGAAATAGGCAAGGGCTTCATCATACTCCCGGACCAAAAATGTCACCGTGCCGATGTTTGAGCTCATGAAAGGGTGCGGTGGCTGCTCTCAGGCGAGCGCCGAGAAAAAGCTCCGGAGTTTGGCGGGGTCGAGACGGTTGTCGGTCCGGACGCTGCTGCAAAGGTCCAGACCGAACGGCTCGACGGCCGCCACCGCGCGGGCGACGTTGTCCGCGGTGAGGCCGCCGGCCAGGAAGATGGGGACGCCGGCCGTGTCGCGGATGCGGCGGCTGATGGTCCAGTCGTGGGTGCGTCCGGTGCCGCCGAGGAGTTTCACGGGCAGCGTTGTGTTGCCGGAATCGAGGAGGAGCGCCTGCACGTGCTCCGCGGCGGCGCGGGCGCGGTCCACATCCTCGGGGCCGGTGACATGGATCACCTGCACCAAGGCGATGCCGGGCAGCTCGGCGCGGAGCTCGCGGTAAACGGAAGTTTCCACATAGTCGCAGAGCTGGAGGGTGTTGGTGCCGCAGCGGCGTTGCTGGGCGATGATTTCGTCGGCCGAGATGGCACTGGTGAGCAGGAAGGTGCCGATCGGGGGAGGAACGCGCCGCGCGATCCCGGCGATGGTTTTCTCGGAAATGACACCGGGTCCGCTGGGCATCGCGGAAACGAGACCCACGGCGGACGCGCCGCAGGCGATGGCTTCCTGCGCCTCCCCGAGCGAGGCGATGCAGCAGATTTTGACCCGGGGGCGCGCGTTCATGGGATGAAAGCTGCCGAAGGCCGGCGCTTGAATCAATCTGTCTCCACGGCCGAGACGACACCCTTGGTGTCGAAATACACCCGGGCGTCGCGGGACCATGCTCGCGTGAAGTCCCAAGTCTCTGCCCCGTGTTTCTCGCGGATGCTCGGCGGAGCACCAACCAGATCCCGAACCTGGCTCTTCGTCATGCCGGTATGGACAGGCTCAAGAAACCGATCGCTCCACATGAACGCAGAATGAAGGCAGGCCGCGAAACCGATCATGGCCAAGACCACCGGCACGCTGATGAAAAGCAGCGGACGCATGGCCGTCGCATCAGCCGCCTATGGGACGCAATTCCTGGACCGGCAGTTTCAACGCGCTGCGCATCCCCGTGCCCACGGTGATGGAAGGACCGAGGATGCCGATCATGGCTGCAGCCGCGGAAAGGGAGCCCGAGATCGCGAAGCAAGCGCCGGTGGCAATCGCGCCGGAGAAAATCCCCAGTGCACACGCAACCAGAAGGGCTGCCTCCCAGCGGATGCGCCTCACACCGTTCAATTGTCCGACAAGGACGACGCCGACCACGCGCCCCTCGCCGTGCGGTTTCGTGGTTTTCATGGGTTCGTTGGGTGCGGGGGACTTTTCTTCGACGGGCTGTCTCGGAGGGCTGCCGCAGCAGGTGCCCGTCCACTCCCTCCTATTCGGACGTATTTCTCCGGAAGTCAATGCCCGCCCAACCCGGCCTGGATCCGCGCTTCGGCCGTGCGCAGGGCTGCGAGCCGGTTCCGCTGCAGGGTGTGCTGGGAGGTTCCGGGCGAAAATTTTTCCTGCGATTTTGCGGTTCTGTCGATCATCGAGGCGAAGGCCTTGAGGGCTTTTTGCAGGTCGGCTTGCGGGATGCTTTTCGCGTCGTCAATCTCCCCGCGCAGGAGGGCGGATGCCATGTGCAGAGCCTCGAGGTTGTCCTGCAGCATCGCATGCTGCCATGTCCCCGGCGCGAGTTTCCGCTGCGCTTTCTCCGACTTGCTGATGAGGGAGGCGATCGGGCGGAGTGCCTGTGGGGATGTGTCCGGAATGGCCATGAGGCGCCAGTGTCCCAGACAGGAAAAGCGGAAGCCGAGAACAATCGGGACGGAACAAAGGTTCCCGGCGAGTCGGGGACGCCTCGCCCTACCTTGGAGAGCGGGGCGGGATCAGCGCCGGCGCAGGGAGGCGAGCAACGCGCCGAGGCGGCGGCGTTCGCGCCAGGTGACGAAGGCGGCGAGGGCGATGGCGCCGCCGACGACTTTCGCCTCGGGGATGGGGGTCAGGGGCACGAGCTCGCCGCTTGCGAGAAGCATGGCGCCGGGCTGGAATCCGTCGAAGGAGATCTGGGCCAGCTGCGTGCTGGTGAGTCCGCCGACGCCGAAGAAGATCTGCCCTTGCGTGCCCGGGCTGGCGCCGGCGCCGGTCCAGCCGTTGATGAGCAGGGTGCCGGACCAGACGATGGCGCTGCTGTTGGCGAAGACCAACTGGTGGACGCCCGTGCCGAGGTCGAGGGTGGAGGTGGAGGAAAGCGTGAGGGTGCCGAGCGTGTCGGAGTAACCCGTGGTCGCCCCCGTCGAGAAGGTGCCGCCGTTGAGGACGAGGGGGGTCGTGTTCTTGATCTGGTTGTTGTTGGCCAGCCGGAGGGTGCCGCCGGAATTGACCGTGATGGAGCTGCCGGCGATGGCATCCACGCCGGCCGTCTTGTTCAGCAGGACCGTGCCGGCGTTGATGATGGTCTGGCCGGTGTAGGTGTTCGCCTGCGTGCCGGAGAACTGGAGGAGCCCGTCGCCTTTCTTGGTGACCGAGACAACGCTGCCGCTGAAGGCCGCGCTGATGTCGAGATCAACGGCGGCCGGTCCCTGCTCGGTGGTGATGCTGATGCCTTGGGCGAGGTCCGACCGGAGATTGCCGGAAATGGTCGAAGTCTGGCTCGAGGCGTAGGAATGGATCTCGTCGCCGCCGGCGTTGGCGATGGTCAGGGTCCCGGTGCCGCTCGTCACGGTGCCCCCGTAGAGGCGCAGTCCGGCGATGCCCTCGTTGTTGTTGTTGAGGTCGAAGGTTCCGGATTCGTAAACATTGACGAAATGGTCGTCGCGGATCTGGTTCGAGGTCAGAAGCCGCAGCGTGGCGGCCGGGCCGGAAGTGGTGCCGACGATGGTGTGTTGGACGGTGTTGAGGGTTTTTCCGGGGCGGTTGAGCTCGACCGTGCCCTCGAGGACGTCGAGCCGGTTGCCGTTGATGTCATTGCCCGTGCCGGAGAATTGGAGGGTTCCCGAGCCGGCCTTGACAAGGTTGCCGGCACCATAACTTGCCGCGGAGACATTGAAATTGCCGGCGCCGGCGAAGGTCACGCTGTTGGCGAGATCGATGGAGCCGGTCAGCGCAAGGCTTGCGCCGGACGCCGCCCCGATGGTGGCGGCCTGTGCGGCCGTGATGGTGCCAGTGTTGTTGTAGCTGTTCGATCCGGAAATGCTCACAAGGGCGCCGGCACCGTCCGGTCCGGTGCCCCGGATCTCGATGTTGCCTTCCGAGACGGTGATGCCGCCGCTGAGGTGGATGGCGGCGCCGCTGGCGACGGAATTGCCCCAGGTCGAGCCGCCAAGGGCGTAGCTGTTGGCGAGGATGACGATGCCGTTGGAAACGATGAGGGGACCCTGGAAGGAATTGCTTCCCGACAGGCGCATCGTGCCGCTGCCGGTCTTCGTGATGCTGGTGTAGCCGGAGTCCAGAATCCTGGCGGAGACATCGAGGTCGATGGCCGCGGCGCCATCCGCCACCTGGATGGTCTTGGTTCCCGGCATGACAAGGATGCCGGCAACGGTCGAGGAGTTCGTCGCGGCGTTGCTGACGATGGCCGGGTCCGACGACAGCGTGAGCGTGCCCGTGCCGGTGTTCACAAGACCCCCGGTGAGGTTGAGGCTGCCGATCGTGTCCGACGCCGTGCCGTTGACGAGAAGCTGGCCCGAGGAATTCACGGTGACGGTGGCGGAATCGGCGATCTGGTTGTTCGTCATGAGGCGGACGATGTCCGTGCCCGCGCCGTCACCGATGGTGAGGTTGCCCGGGATGGCGTTGCCGGAGGTCTTGGTGAGCCTGAGTTCGCCGCCGTTGACCACGGTGCCGCCGGAGTAGGTATTTGCGCCGGAGTTGGAAAAAACCGCAACACCGTCACCCGACTTGGTGAAGCCACCCGATCCGGAGATCACTCCCGCGAGCGTGACGGTGCCCGTCCCTGAGTGCGCAAGGACGAGATTGGTGGCGAGGTTGAGGGCCGAGTGGATGAGGGGTGATCCAGAGTTCGTGACGTTGATCGCCGCCGAGCCGGTGGAGACATTGAATGCCAGCGTGCCATTGGTGAGCGTGTAGCTGTTGCTGGAGTTGATGTTCAGCGTCCCGAGGGTGAATGTGCCGTTGACGTTGATCGTGCGGGCGCCCGGGATGATGGTGCCCAGCGTCACATTGGCGCCCACTGCATTCGGAACGTTGGTCGGGCTCCAGTTGCCCGCGGTGCCCCATGTCTGGTTATTGGCAGATGTGTTCCACGTCGTCTGCGCATGGTTGACCTGCAGAGTCGCGATCAGAGCAATGGCGATTCGACAAAAGAATCTCAATGACATGATTTTTCCAAGGTCTGCTTAGCTGCCTGAAAGAGATAGGTGGGAGGCCGCTATCGAGGCGAACGACGGCCTGGAACTCTGTGAAACAAAAAAGATAACTTAGTTCACGGAGTATGCTGAAAATTAACGGTATTAATAGTTTGTCAAGTCGTTTTTGCGTTAGACCCGAATGCGCTGCCGGTGGCCACGAATAGGGCAGTGGTATGATGAAGTATGAGACACCCGATGGGCGGTGCGCGTTCACATTCATGGTGGAGCGGCCTTGTTGCTCCTGCCAGATCCTGGTGCCATGAGTGCCGTCGGCGGGGGTGTGTGGGTTGGAAGTCGTCCTTGGATTCCTTCCGGCAGGCGTCGCGGACACTTCTTTCTCGCCGCCTTGGAGAGAAGGCTTTAGAAGACAGCGAATGGTAGAGCTTTTGGAGAAAATCCTTCTCCTGCAGGAACGGGACCAGCGGCTGCAGGCGCTGATGCACGAGATCAACAATGTGCCCGGCGAGAAAGCCGCCTTGCAGAGGGAGTTGGAGGAGGCTCAGGCGCAGTTGGACCGGGCCAAGACGCGTGCCAAGGAGATCGAGGTCGAGCGGGCGCGCCTGGAAGTGGAGGCCGGGACGAAGCGCGCCCAGGCGGACAAATACCGCACCCAGCAGCTCGAGACGCGGAAGAACGAGGAGTATGCGGCGCTCAAGCATGAGATCGACCGCGCGGAGGCGGACATCACGGCCATTGAGGACCGCGAACTGGAGCTCATGCAGGAGGCGGAGGACCTCAAGCCGTCCATCGCCGAGGCGGAGAAGAAATTCGCCGCGGAGAAGGAGCGGGTGGCGGCGCGTTTCAAATCCAGTGACGAGAAGGTCGGCGTGCTCGGGGGGCGCGCCGCGGAGGTGCGCGTGGAGAGGGAGGCCATCGCGGCCGAGATCCGCGCGGCGGACGAGGATTTGTTCGAGCTCTACGAGAAGCTGTTCCTCTCCAAGGCCGGCCGCGCCGTCGTCCCGCTCGACGGCGACCACTGCTCGGGGTGCCACATGAAAGTCACACCGGCCACCATGCGCGACGCGAAGGTGGGGACATCGGTGGTGTCCTGCGAGCAGTGCGGGCGCATCGTTTACGCGCTGCCCGAGTGAGGCGGCAGATGCTTGCGGCGCCCGGCGTGCTGCTCAGTGCCCGTTTGAGCCGGCGCGGGGGCTGAATTCCCCGCGGAACTTGCCGACGAAGCTCTGGGTCGGCCACGCACAGGCCTCGCCGAATGCGCAGACGGTGCGGCCTGCGATGTTGTCGGCAATCTTGACGAGCTGGTCGGCGTCGGTCGGCAGCACGTCGCCGTGCAGCATGCGCGTGGTGACCTTGGACATCCACAGGCTGCCCTCGCGGCATGGCGTGCACTGTCCGCAGCTTTCGTGGGCGTAGAAGTCGTTGAGGTTGTTGAGCACCCAGAGCATGTCGCGCGAGTCGTCGAGGATCATGACGCCGGCGCTGCCGATCATGGAGCCGGCGGCGGCGAGGTTGTTGGCGTCCATGACGAGGTCCATGAGATCGACCTCGACGGTGGTCTCGGTGCCGTCGGGCCCCTTGCGCTTCATTTTGTATGTCTCGCCGGCCTTGAGGACCTTGGCCGAGCTGCCGCCGGGGATGATGGCCTTGAGCTTGCGGCCGGGCTTGAGTCCGCCGCAGATGCCGTTGATGAGCTGGCCGACGGTGACTTGTCCGCACCCGAGCTCGTAGTAGCCGGGGTTGACCACGTCGCCGCTCACGCAGAGGGTGCGGGTGCCGCCATCACCGGGGGAGCCCATCTTGGCGAATTCCCCCGAGCCCATGGCAATGATGTGCTTCACGTGGCAGAGGGTCTCGACGTTGTTGACGATGGTCGGGGAGTTGTAGAGGCCGAAGACGGCGGGGAAGAAAGGGGGCTTGATGCGGGGATAAGGGCGGCGCCCCTCGAGGGATTCAAGGAGGCTGGTCTCCTCGCCGCAGATGTAGGCGCCGGCCCCCTGATGGACATGGATCTCGCAGTCGAAGCCGCTGCCGAGGACGTCCTTTCCGACGAACCCGGCGGCTCGCGCCTCGGCGATGGCTTTCTCCACGATGCGCGCCGCCTCCGGGAACTCGCAGCGGATGTAGATGTAGCTGAGGTGGACGTTGAGCGCCCATGCGGCGATCATGATCCCCTCGAGCAGCTGGTGCGGATCCTCGTGGAGGATGTAGCGGTCCTTGAACGTGCCGGGTTCGGACTCGTCGCCGTTGACGACGATGTAGTGGGGCTTGCCGTCGTCGCGCTTGATGAAGCCCCACTTGACGCCTGTGGGGAAACCGGCGCCACCGCGCCCGCGCAGGTTCGAGGCCTTGACCTCGGCGGTGATCGCAGCGGGCTCCATTTTCAGGGCTTTCCTCAACGACTCGTAGCCGCCGTGCCGGAGGTAGCATTCGAGCGAGGGATCGTAGTCCGCGAGGCCGATGTTGCGCAGGATGAGGCGGCGCTCCTGCGGGTGCGGGGCGCGGAGGGTTTTGTCTGCGGCCTTCTTCGAGCCGTCCACAATCGAGGGGGCGTCGGTCGCGGCGACTTTCTCGTGCAGGTCGTCGCCGACGAGGCAGACGGGCGCCGAGCCGCAGCTGGCGAGGCACTCGACGAACTCAATGGTGCAGCTTCCGTCGGGGCTGGTGGCGCCGTGGCCGTGATCGCCCGCGTGCGGGTCGATGCCGGCGGACCGGCAGAGTGCCTCGCGCAGATCGTAGGAACCCGCCATGGCGCAGGAGAGTGTGCGGCAGACGCGGATGGTCTTTCGGCCGGGTGCGGTCTGCCGGAACCAGGGATAGAATGTGACGAGTTCGAGGATGTTGATCGGCTCGAGGCCGAGTTTGGCGGCGATCCAGTTCACCCCGCTGTCGTCAATGTAGCCGAAGTGGTTCTGCCAGAGATGGAGGAGGGGAACGGAGGCGCTGCGCCGGGAAACGGGGTAGCGGGTGATGGTCTCGTCAATTCGCGCCACAAGTTCGGGCGGCAGGCTGTCAGCTTGGCGGGGCGCGGAGTCGGTCATGAAAGATCCATTTGTCCGCGAAGGCCCCCTTTGCTTCAAGAAAAACGATGCCCCGGGGTGGTCGGCGGCGCTTGCATGCCGTCCGGGCGTCTGCGAAAGTTGGCTCAACAAACGAAAGGACAACCATGAGCAACAAAGAAGCCACCGATGCCGCCAACGAGAAGTTCAAGAGCGGCAAAACCCACGCCGCGGAAGCCGCCGCGGATCTCAAGGAAGCCGCCACCGCCAAGCTCAACCATCTCCGCGACACGCTCAACGAGCGGGCAGGGGAATACCGCGAGCGTGCCACGCAAGTCTGGGCCGACACGACGGGCCGTGCGCGCACGTTGACCGAGGACGGGGAGGAATACATCCGCGAGAATCCGTTGCAGGCCGTGGGCATCGCCCTGGCCGCGGGATTCATCCTTGGCGTGATCCTGCGCCGCTGATTCCCGGCGCATGAGTCCCGCGCCCGGCGCAGACCACCCGGCGCCACCGGAAGAACGTGGTCTCCAAGACGCGGCCGCCGATTTTTTCTCGGCGGCGACGCGTTTTCTGAGGGCATTGACCGGTTTGTTCGGCTTGGAACTCCGGGAGACAGGCGCCCATGCGCTGGTTCTTGCGTTGCTTTCCGTCGCGCTCGTCGTGGCATGCGTGTTCGCCTATCTGTTCCTGCTTCTCGGTGTGACGTTGCTGCTGGTCGGCTGGCTGGGGGGTGGATGGGTTTCCGCGCTGATGGGACTGTTCGTCCTTCATCTGCTGTTGGGGGCCGCGTTGCTCCTGGTGCTGAGGGAGGCGGCCCGGCGGCCGCTTTTTCCGGGAACACGTGAGGCGGTGCGGCGGGAAGCGGAAAGGATTTCCGCACGATGAAGCGCGAGGATTATCTGCGCGAGTTGGACGCTGCGGGCCGCGAGATGCGGTCCAGTGCCAAGGATCTGGCGGTCGCGGCGAATCCCATCACCCAATTGCGGCACGGTGTTGCCCGTGATTGGAAGTGGTGGTTGCCGGGGGCGTCGTTTGCAGGCTTCGCGGCTGCCAGATTGCTGCGCCGTCCCTCGCGACAGAATCCCCGGCACGCCACACGAGGGGAATCCCCGGCCGGTGGTGCGGTGTTCTGGGTTCCCGTCCTGCTGAGGCTCCTGCCGGGGGCGCTCGCGCAGTTGGTTCCTCTTTTTCTGAGCTTGCGATCAGACCGAAACCGGTGAATTTTCCGCACCTCCGCCGTGTCATCCCCTCCAGAAAGCTCCAATGTCGAGGTTGTCTCCGAGCAGCCCTCCGCCGTCCATGTGCTCGGGCACGTGGATCAATATCTGGCCGTTGGCAAGGAATCCGGGGCCTCGGATATCCACCTGAGCGTGGGGGTGCGCCCGACATGGCGGCGTTTCGGCACACTTGAGCCGATCTGGCTGCAGGCGGACGTGCTCAACGCAGCCGACACCGAGCGTCTCACCATGGGATTCCTCAACGACGCTCAGAAACAGCTCCTCGCGGAGCGCGGGGACGTCGATTTCGCCTACTCCAACGCGGATGGTCGTTCCCGCGCCAGCGTGGTGCGCCACCGTCTCGGCTACGACCTGGTCTTCCGCATCATCCAGACAAACGTCCGCACGATGGACGAACTCGGGCTTCCCCAGCAGCTCAAGCTGCTCACGCAATACCAGAACGGCCTGGTGCTCGTGACCGGTTCGGTCGGCAGCGGCAAAAGCACGACCTTGGCGGCGCTCGTCGAGGAGGTCAACAGCACCCGGCACGACCACGTCATCACGCTTGAGGATCCGATCGAATACCTTTTTGCGCCGAAAGGATGCCAGGTCAACCAGCGCGAGGTGCACACGCACACGGAATCCTTCGGGACCGCCCTGCGCGGGGCGCTGCGTGAAGACCCGGATGTCATCATGGTCGGGGAAATGCGCGACTTGGAGACGATCTCGCTGGCCATCACGGCCTCGGAAACCGGGCACCTCGTGCTCGGGACGCTCCACACCGGAAATGCGGCGCGCACGCTCGACCGCGTGCTCGATGTCTTTCCGGTCGATCAGCGCGAGCAGATCCGCATCATGGTGAGCGAGTCGCTGCGCGGCATCGTGTCGCAGCAACTCGTGCCGCGGATGGACGGCTCGGGGCGCGCCTTGGCGATCGAGATCCTGATGAACACGCCCGCCGTGGCCAATGTCATCCGCGAGGCCAAGACATTCATGCTGCCGGGCATCATCCAGACGGGCAAGAAACTCGGCATGAAACTTATGGACGATTCGTTGGCCGAACTCTTCCGGGCGGGGTTGATCTCCGCGGACGAGGCGGTGGCGCGGTCCGAACAAAAGCAGCAGATGAAGCAACTCTGCGGGATGCTCTGAGCGTATGGCCTACATCGACCAATTTTTCGAGGTTCTGATCAACGCCGGGGCGTCCGACCTGCACCTTGCCGAGGGCCAGCCGCCGAAGATCCGCCGACACGGCGATGTCATTCCGATCCGCGACGAGATCCTCGCGGCGGAGGAAATGAACTACATGCTCAGCGAAATCTGCACCCCGCGGAACTGGGAGCGTTTCCAGCAGAGGGGCGACCTCGACTTCGCCTACGAGATGAACGCGGACAACCGTTTCCGCTGCAATTATTTCAAGCAGGTCCACGGGTTGGGCGCCGTCTTCCGGCTCATCCCGACGCGCATCGCCACCCTCGACGAGCTGGGGCTCCCCCCGGTGATCAAGGAATTCGGCCACCTGCGGGGAGGCTTGGTGCTGGTGACCGGCCCGACCGGCTCGGGCAAGAGCACGACGCTCGCGGCACTGATGGACTACATCAACACGAATTTCTCCCGGCACATCGTGACGATCGAGGAGCCGATCGAGTTCGTGCACTCGAACAAGAAGAGCATCATCACCCAGCGCGAGGTTCCGGAGCATTCCATCAATTTCCCGGCTGGCCTGAAGGCCGCCCTGCGCGAGGATTCTGACATCGTGCTGGTGGGCGAGATGCGCGACTTGGAGACGATCTCGCTGGCCCTCACGGCGGCCGAGACCGGGTTGCTCGTGTTCGGCACGCTGCACACCAACAACGCCCGCAAGACGGTGGACCGCATGATCGACGTCTTCCCGGCGGACCAGCAGTCGCAGGTCCGGACCATGCTGGCGGCGTCGCTGCGCGGGGTCGTCGCCCAGCTCCTGCTCAAGCGGCAGGACGGGGGCGGACGCATCGCGGTGAACGAGATTCTCGTCGTGAACAGCGCCGTGGCGGCGATCATCCGCGAAGGCGCGACGCAGAAGCTGCAGGACGCCATCGTCGGCGGCAAGGCGCAGGGCATGCAGTTCATGGACGATGCGATCTGGGCGCAGCTCCAGCAGGGGTTTGTCTCGCCGCACGAGGCGTTCATGAAGGCGATCGACAAGAACCGTTTCAAGGCGTTCCTGCCGGACACCGAGGCCGAGCTGGCCAACTCGGCGGGCGCCGTGAGCTGAGGCCTGGCGCTTCCCTCCTTGCCGCGCGCGGGGGCGGCGGATAATTGTGGACGGCACGATCTTCCGGTCCCCCGATTTCCATCCATGACGCCCACCGTATCCCCCGAAGAGCTGGCCGCGTTCCTTGAAGCGCGGCATGCCGATCCCTTCAACACCCTCGGCATGCGCCGCGCCGGGGAATTCCTGGTGGTGCGCGCCTTCCGCCCCGATCTGGTCTCGGTGAAGGTTGTCGATCCATCCGACCCGACGCGTGTCTTCGAGGCCGTGCAGATTCATCCCGACGGATTTTTCGAGGCGGTGCTGCCGAAGGGTCTGCACGAGTTCCCCTACGTGCTGCGGGTGAAGGATCGCGGGGGCAAGACGCGGGAGGAGCGCGACCCGTATTCGTTCGGGCGGATTCTCGGCGACACGGATGTGTATCTCCATGCCGAGGGCAACCATTGGGATCTCTACGACAAATTCGGGGCGCACCTTACGGAGATCGACGGCGTGCAGGGCACGGTCTTCTGTGTCTGGGCACCGAATGCCCAGCGCGTGAGCGTGGTCGGGGATTTCAACCAGTGGGACGGTCGCGTGCATGTCATGCGCAGGCTGCTCGGCAGCGGCGTGTGGGAGATTTTCATCCCGGGGATCAAGGAGGGGACGCACTACAAATTCGAGATCCGGGGTTACCACGGCGACGTCTTCCTCAAGAGTGATCCCTTCGCCTTTTACGGTCAGCACGGACTGCAGACGGCATCCATCGTGTATGACCTCAAGCGGTTCCGGTGGTCCGACGAGGGGTGGATGAAATACCGCGCCGAGCAGCCGTGGCACAAGAAACCGATCAGCATCTACGAGGTCCACCTCGCTTCCTGGCAGCGGATGATCGAGGAGGAGAACCGTCCGCTCAGTTACATCGAGTTCTCGCAGCGCCTCATCCCCTATTGCCTCGAAATGGGTTTCACCCACATCGAGCTGATGCCGGTGGCCGAGCATCCGTATGACGGGTCCTGGGGCTATCAGGTGGCCGGCTACTTCGCGCCGACCAGCCGTTTCGGGAACCCGGACGAGTTCCGGCATTTCGTGGACAACTGCCACAAGGCGGGGCTTGGTGTGATCCTGGACTGGGTGCCCGCGCATTTCCCGAAGGATGCCCACGGGCTGGCGAAATTCGACGGGACGCACCTCTACGAGCATGCCGATCCGCGGCAGGGCGAGCACCGGGACTGGGGGACGTATATCTTCAACTACGGGCGCAACGAGGTGAGGAACTTCCTCATCGCCAACGCACTTTTCTGGTTCGACCAATACCACATCGACGGCCTGCGGGTGGATGCGGTGGCGTCCATGCTCTACCTCGACTACTCGCGCGAGGGCGGCGAGTGGGTGCCAAACTGTTTCGGCGGACGCGAGAACCTCGATGCCATTCATTTCCTCAAGCGCTTCAACGAGGTCAGCTACGAGCGTTTCCCCGGCATCATCACCATCGCCGAGGAGTCCACGGCATGGCCGGGGGTGTCGCGACCGACCTACCTCGGCGGACTGGGATTCGGGTTCAAGTGGAACATGGGGTGGATGCATGACTTCCTCAACTACATGAGCCTCGATCCGGTTTACCGGCGCTACCACCAAGGCAGCATCACCTTCTCGCTGCTCTACGCCTTCCATGAGCATTTCGTGCTCGTCCTGAGCCATGACGAGGTTGTGCATGGCAAGGGGGCCCTGCTGGGCAAGATGCCGGGGGACATGTGGCAGAAGTTCGCCAACCTGCGGATGTTCTACGGGCTCATGTGGGCGCACCCCGGCAAGAAGCTCCTCTTTCAGGGGGGAGAATTCGGCCAGTGGGAAGAGTGGCGCTACAATCAGAGCTTGGATTGGCACCTGACGCAGTTTCCCCTGCATGCTGGGCTGAGCCGCCTCGTCCAGCACCTCAACCACATCTACAAGGCCTATCCCGCCTTTTACGAGTTGGATGACACGAGCGACGGGTTCGAGTGGATCGATTTCCACGATTCCGACAACAGTGTGGTTGCGTTTTTGCGCAAATCGTCGCAGGGCCAGAGCATCGTATTCGCGATGAATGCCACGCCGGTGGTCCGGGGAGGCTACCGCGTCGGGGTGCCCAAAGCGGGCTTTTACCGCGAGATTCTCAACACCGACGCCGAGGTTTACGGGGGGGGCAACGTGGGCAATTACGGGGGCATCGGCTCCGAGGCGATCCCTTGGCAGGGCCGGGATCATTCGATCCAGATCGAACTTCCTCCCTTGGCTGTCGTCGGGTTTCTTCTGGAGGAAGTCCCCCAATAGCCCCCCTTTTGCCGGTTGCGTTCCCTGCAAACCGTGATACTTATGAATCGTCACCGACCTATGAAAAAACTGCACCATTCCCTCCGCGGCTTTACTCTGATCGAGTTGCTTGTCGTCATTTCCATCATTGCGATTCTGGCATCGCTGGCGCTTCCGGCCATGTCCGGGGCGCTCACGAAAGCGCAAATGAACACCGCCCTCTCGAACCTGCGCCAAATCCACATGGCCACGACGTCTGCGGCCCTTGACGCTTTCACCACGGGTTCGACCAACTTCGGTTGGCCCGGGGATGTTTCGTCCGTAAGCAGCGGTTCCACGCTCTCCGCCATGTTGATCTCGAACAAATTCCTCCAGCCGGGGGATGCCGCCAAGGTCTTTGCGGCCGGGCAGATCAGGCCTGCCCCGGTTGCCACCAATACGACGTCAGTTCCTTCAACCGGCATCGCCTTCAACTTCACCAGCGTCACGGAATCGGATCCCGGGACATCTGTTTTTGGTTTCACCAAAAATTACACCTACGGCTCCGCTTTGGGGGATGGAAACACGAACATACCCTTCAAGGCGGAGGGTTTTGTCGTGATGCGCAAAGGCGGCGACGGCCAGGTGTTCAAAGGACCTCAGGGAGCTGAGACCAACTTGGTTGGTCCGCTTCCCTCAAATCCCCAGATTCTGGCCCCGTAACTTGCCTGGCGCCCCGTCGTGGGGTGCTTCGACTATCTAAGTTCCAATTTGGCGACCGCATCCATGATGCGGTCGCTGATTTTTTGGTAGGAATCGCGGCCTGCGGTTTCTTCGGCGGAGAATCGGAGCGGTTTGCCCACGACCACGGTGACGGGCACCAGGCGGGGGAGGGTGCGGCCGGAGGGGAACGCCTCATAGGAGCCGAAAATCCGGATGGGGATGACCGGGGCGCCGGTCTTGGCGACCATCAACCCGATGCCGGGCTGTGCCGGTTGGAGTTTGCCGTCCGGAGTGCGCGCCCCCTCGGGGAAGACGAGGAGGGCACCGCCATGACGAAGGACGCGGATGGAGGCCATGAGGGCGCTGCGGTCGGCGTTCTCCTGATCCACGGGGATCACGTTCAGTTCGGGAAGGATCGGCCCGAGAACCGGCCAATCGAGCAGGGTCTTCCGTGCGAGGTAATGGATGCCGCGTTTGCTGGCGATCCCGGCAAGCGGCGGGTCCAGGAAACTGGCATGGTTCGGGGCGAAGATCACCGGACCTTCCTCGACGATGTTCTCCGCCCCGAACACGCGGTATCGGAAGAACGTGCGGGCGATGGCTTTGCTCAGCGAATAGCCGAGCAGATACCAGAAAGTCATCCGTTGCTGCATGCCGAGTCGGGACCCTGCCAATCCCGGGTATGGCCTGGTCTCCGGACCGGCCGTGTTGCTTGAGTGAAAACGTTCCCAGCGTGTCGGGGAAGCCCCGTCTCACCTTGGGCGGAGGGGAGGGCTGATGCGTGAACTGTCATGCCAATCCCTGCTCTTTCAGTCTCTCCAGAATCGCAGCCACAACACCTTGGACGTCGAGGGTTGAAGTGTCGATCACCGTGGCCCCCGGGGCGATGGTGAGCGGATCGGTGGCGCGGGTGGAATCAATGAGATCCCGGCGTGAGATCTCCTCCATCTGTCCCTGGTTGCGCCGCCGCCTCTGCCGCACCTGCGGGGGGGCGTCTATGTAGAATTTGTAGGGAGTCTCGGGAAAGACCGCCGAGCCGATGTCGCGACCCTCGATGACCGTCTGCCGCCCCTGTGCGTGCGTGCGGATGGCTGCGGAAAGAATGTAGCGGACGGCGGGAACCGCCGAGACCGGGGACACATTGATGTTCACCTGGTCGTCGCGCAGGTGGCGCCGCGGGTCGTTTCCATCGATCAGGGGGTAGTAGTCTATGCCTTCACAGCCCACCTCGATGCGGGCCTGCCCGGCCGCGGTGGCAACCGCCCCCGTGTCGCGGCAATCGACGCCCAGCTTCAGGCAAGCCCATGTCATGGCGCGGTAGAGGTCGCCGGAATTGAGGAAACGGTAGCCGAGATGGGATGCCAGGGCGCGGGCAACCGTGCTCTTGCCAGATGCAGCGGGACCGTCGATGGCGATGACGATCGTGGGCGATGTTCCGGATGGATCAGGATTGGCCATGAGCGAGTCGGCGCAGTTGGGCCGCGAACCCCGGATACGATGTCTCCACACAGGCGGTGTCCTCAATCATTGTTTCTCCGTCCGCGAAAAGACCGGCGATGGCGAACGCCATGGCGATGCGGTGGTCGCCGTGGCTGGCGAGCTTGGCGCCGTGCAGCGGCTGCCCTCCGCGTATTTCCATGCCGTCAGGGTGTTCGGTCACGTCAGCCCCCATGGCCAGCAGGTGGTGTGCCACGACGGCCAAGCGGTCGGATTCCTTCACCCGGAGTTCCGATGCGTCCCTGATCACGGTTGTCCCGGCGGATAATGCGCCCGCCACGGCCAGGATGGGGAGCTCGTCGATGACGTTGGGAATTTCCGCCCCCGCGATCACCGTGCCCGTGAGTGCGCTTCCGGTCACCAGGATGTCACCGGATGGTTCTCCGCGCTCCGTGGACGGGAAATCCGCCTCGATGGTGGCGCCCATGCGCCGCAGGACGGCAAGGATGCCGGTTCTGGAAGGATTGAGCCCGACAGCCGGGAGGGCGAGGTTTGCGCCGGGTTGGCAGGCGGCTGCCACGAGCCAGAACGCGGCGCTGGAAATGTCGCCCGGCACCGTGAAATCCCGCGCCTTCGGAAGCCGCCCGCCGCCCACTGAAATGCGCCCGCCTTCCCGGGCGACGGGCACGCCGAAGTATTCGAGCATGCGCTCGGTGTGGTCGCGGGTTTCGACAGGTTGTATGACCGTGGTGGTGCCCCGGGCGAGCAGCCCGGCGAGCAGCACGGCGCTTTTCACCTGCGCGCTGGGCACAGGAAGCCGGTATTCAACCGCCTGCAGGGAAGGATTGCCGTCTATGACCAGAGGAGGGCAGCCGCCGGGACCTTCCGCCGTGAGCACGGCGCCCATCTGTTGAAGCGGCTCGATCACGCGCCGCATGGGTCGTCGCGAGAGGGAGGCATCCCCTGTCAGGCGGGAGCGGAATGGCTGCGCCGCCAGAAGCCCCGACATCAGGCGCATGGTCGTTCCGGAATTCCCACAGTCCAAATCGTCCGTGGGTGCTGTGAAGCGTCCCGAGCACCCGTGCACCACGAATTCGTTCGGTCCGGTCTCCCCGATTTCGACTCCGAGTTGCCGCAGGACGCGGAGGGTGCCAAGGCAGTCTTCCCCCGGAAGATAGTTGTCCAGGCGGCAACGCCCGTCGGACAAAGCCGCAAGCATTGCGGCCCGGTGGGACATGCTCTTGTCCCCGGGCACCGTGACCTCGCCCCGGAGGGGGGGTGTTTTGCGGATTCTCAACTCCATGGTCAGATGGGCGGAAAGACCTCCGCACGGCGGGCTGCGGCAGCAGACAGCAGTTCCAAGATGCGGTCTGTGTCATTGTTCTCCAGTGAAGTTTGAAATTCCGCCAGAATCCCGACCAGCGCCGCGATGGCCCGCGATGCTTCCGCGCGATTCTGGGAGAGAATCGCGGTCCACAATTCCGGAGAGCCGGAAGCCACGCGGGTCGTATCGCGGAAGCCGCCCGCACACAGGGTGCGGAAGGAAGGATCGCTGCGGCCGGCGAGTTCCACCAGCGCCGCGGCGGCCACATGCGGCACGTGGCTGACTATGGCCGCCGCCCGGTCGTGCATGGCGGGATCCATCTCGACTGCCCGGCCTCCTGCAGATTCCCAAAGTTTCGCGGCGCGCTCCACCATGGCCGGTTGCGAGTTGGCGGTCGGTGTGACCACGCACAATGCCCCCTCGTAAAGATCGGCGCGCGCGGCCGCCAGACCGGCCTCTTCCGATCCGCACATCGGATGGCTCCCGACAAAATTCCGGTGTTCCGAGAAAATGCCCTCCAACCCTTCGACCACAGGTTGCTTGACGCTGCCGACATCCGTCACCAAGGCATCCGGAGCCACGACGGCCGAGATGCGGGAAGCCAATTCCGCCGTGCGGTCCACAGGCACGCACAGCACGATGGCATCTGCATCCCGCGCCACTTCCGCGGCGTCTGTGGAGCAGGTGTCAGCCAACCCGCGTTGACGAAGTTCCTCCAAGGCCCCGTCCCTGCGCGCCCACGCAGCCAGCCTGACGCCGGGATGTCTTTGACGCAGGGCCATGAGGAGCGAACCGCCCATCAGGCCCGGACCGAAGATTGCGACAGTTCTGGCGTGGACACTCATGACTGCGGAACTATCGCAGCCCGGTCGGCGAATCTCACGCCGGAATCCACGCTCAGGGCACGAGGAAAATACGGCCCGTGTAGGGGTCCTTGACTTCGGTGCCGGGGGGGAACCCCCGAACGTCCACAAAGCCCGCATTCGGGGCATGCGGACTGGTCACGAAGCCGGGCTTGCCGGGGACGGGGATGCCGTAGGAAAGCTCGGCTGTCGGCAGCGCAGCCGGAGGCGGCGTGGCGGCCGGGGTGGGGGTTGGCACGGGGTTGACGAGTGCGGTGTCCGTGGTTCCGGCTGCAGCGTCGGTGCCGGTGAGTGGCGGAAGCGTGGTGTTGGTCTGGGAACCCTGAGCCGTCTGGGTGCCGCTGAAACCGTAGCGGTTGCGGGGAGTCGTGGAAGTTGATTGCTCGGTGCAGGCAGCGAGGAAGCCCGCCAGAAGAGCGGTTGCGGCGAGCACATAGGAACTGCGGTTCATGCCGGAAGGGTGCTCAGAGACAGGTTCGGAGTGCAAGGCCAAACTCAGTCTCCCGAGGTTCTGGAGGTTGCCTGCATGGCTTCACGCAGGTGGCCGTTGATGCACCCGTCGAACAAGGCGCGCCCGATGATGGCTCCGGCGAGACCGGGAATGGCGTCCAACTGCACAAGATCGCCGGCCGAGGACACGCCGCCACTGGCAATGACTCCGCAGGACAGATGTTCCACTGCTTCGCGCATGGCGCCGAGATTGGGCCCCTGCAGCATGCCGTCGGTTGCAATGTCGGTGTAAATGACCGCCGACACTCCCGCCGCCGCGACCTTGGCGGCGAGTTCCAGCGCCAAGACACCCGTGGTTTCGGTCCAGCCCTTCACGGCGACCATTCCATCGCGGGCATCGATCCCGACGGCGATCTTGTCGCCCCCGAAACGGGCGACGGACTCGGCCACGAAGTCCGGGGACTCGGCGGCGCGGGTGCCGATGACGACCCTCGCGACACCCGCATCCAACGCGCGCTGGATGGCGGCGGTGTCACGGAGTCCTCCTCCGAGTTGCAGGGGGATGCCGATTTGTTCCGCCATGGCCCGCACCACGTCGAGGTTGCGCTGCACGCCCGTGAATGCGGCGTCCAGGTCCACCACGTGCAGCCAATCGCCGCCGCGGGCCTCCCACTCCCGCGCCACGGCGGGAGGGTCGTCCGAATAGACGGTCTTGGCATCGGCACGGCCTTGGCGCAGGCGCACGGCTTGGCCGGACATGAGGTCGATGGCGGGATAGAGCAGCATGGTTTTCAATCTTCCGATGGCAATCCGCGCACGAAGTTTTCCATCATTCGCAACCCGATGGCCTGGCTTTTTTCCGGGTGGAATTGGACGCCATGCACGGAACCGCGCCCGGCGGCTGCGGCAAATCCGGTTCCGTGGGTGCTTGTGGCGGTGACCAGCCCCGCATCATCCGGCACGGGATAATACGAATGGACGAAAAAGACATGGGCCGGATCGGGCAACCCGTCGAACAGCGGCTCGGGGGCCTCCCATTTCAAATCATTCCATCCCATGTGGGGCACCTTGAGCCCGGGACGGCCGGGGAAACGCACCACACGCCCGGACCAATGGCCCAGTCCCTCCGCCTCGGGGGATTCCTCGCTGCGCTCGAAGAGGATCTGGTAGCCGAGACAGATTCCGAGGTAGGGGCGCCCTGCGGAAAGCCATTGCTTTAGAGGTGCTGTCAATCCGCGCTCCTGCAGGCTCCGCGAGCAATCGCCGAACGAGCCGACGCCCGGGAGCACGATGGCGGAGCATTCGCCGAGGTTCGCCGGATCGGGGCAGCGGACGACGTCGGCCCCGACATGCTGCAGCGCCTTCTCCACGCTGCGGAGGTTGCCGCTGCCGTAGTCGATCATGGCGACGCGGGGTTGCGCGCCGCGGCGTTCGGAGCCAGACATGGGCTTAAAGGGTGCCTTTGGTGCTGGGCACACCCGTCACCCGGGGATCAAGACGTGTGGCTTGGTCCAAGGCCCGCGCCAGGCCCTTGAACACCGCCTCGGCCATGTGGTGCGAGTCGCGGCCGTCGAGGATGGCCACATGCAGGTTGAGACCGCCCTGCACGCTGAAGGCGCGCAGGAATTCCTCCAGCAGCTGGAACGGGAAGTTCCCGATGGGTTCGGCGCCTTCGGGCGTTTCGTAGGACAAATACGGGCGCCCGCTGCAATCCACGGCGATGCGCGCCAAGGCTTCATCCATCGGCAGCAGGCACCATCCGTAACGGCAGACGCCCGCCTTGTCGCCGAGCGCCTCGCGCAGGGCCTGCCCGAGGGCGAGGCCCACATCCTCCACGGTGTGGTGCGCATCGACCTCGAGATCGCCCTTGGCCTGCAGGTCGAGGTCGAAGAGTCCGTGCTTGGCGAAAAGAACCAGCATGTGGTCGAAGAACCCGATCCCGGTCTGCACCTCGGAGCGGCCCGTGCCGTCGAGGCTCAGCGTGAGCCGGATGTCGGTCTCCTTGGTTTTCCGAACAACGGTGGCTTGACGTGTCATGGTGTTGTTTTGGCCTCTTGTCCGGGCTGCCCGGGCGTTGCGGCAGGTGCGGCGGCTTCCGCTTTTTTGAGCGCCTCCTTGGTTGCGGTCAATCCGATGTATTGCGTCCAAAGCTTTTCGGATTTTGCAAGACTTTCGCGGGCCTGTTCCAGTTCTCCCGCGGCAATCTGGGCATCGGCTTCGCGGGCTGCAGCGATGCCGCCTTCCATGGAGGCCGTGTCCATGGTTGACAGGCGGGTGCGTTCCGCATCTGCCGTGCGTTCCAAGTCCTCCAGCGCCTTCTTGTCCGCGACCAAGGGCGGCCACTTCGAGCCGCTGGTGCGCGCCGCGTCGAGGATTGCCTGGTTGGTCGCACGCTCCTGATCAATGCCCTGCTGCAGGAGGATGCGGCGGTCCTCGGAGGCGAGAAGCAGCCCCTGTTCCTGCTGTTGCTGCCTCAGATCCAGGTCGGTGCGCATCTTCGGGATCTGGGTGCGGAGCGTGTCAGCTTGGACGATCGCAAGGCGGACGGCTTCGGGATACGAAGATGTGGTGTTGTGCGTCTTCTCGATCACCTCGAAGATTTTGAGGGCTGCTACCGGATCGGGTGCTTCCTTCATCTTGGAGAGTTGGATGCGCCCCGCAAGTTCGCCAGTGTCAGCCTGCCAATCGGCGGCGGAGATCCATTCGCCGTCGATCTTGACCTCGCCCGCCTCGATCCGAGCCTGCTCGGCATCGATTTTTGCGGCAAGTTTCCGGGCTTCCGCCACATGCTTGCTGTAGGGATAGTTCGCGATGAACTTCCGGATCGCCTTTCCGGCCTGTGCATCAAACACAGCGGTGGAGTCCGCCGTGGATGGTATCGTGGTATTGGCGATCTCGGCAAAGGCCAGATCATCCTCGGTGGCGCGTTGGAAATTGGCCACGTTCGCGCGCGGATACGACTTTTCCTCCCGGATCGTCGGTGTGCTCTGCATTTCGATGATGATGGATTCGGGGGTGACCACCGAGATGCTTCCTTCGATACGGGTTCCGTCTTTGAGTTCGATCCAGTCCGCGCGAAGGCCCGCGGCAAGGATCAGAAACAACATGGTGGGGAGGGCGTTTCGCACGGGCGGAACATAGCGCGTGTCGTTTGCGGGCGAAAGGCGATTTCCACTCGGTCAGCCCGCAAGGATGCGCCATGTGATGGCGCGCCCGATGGCGAGGCTCGCCGTGGCGGCGGGGCTCGGCGCGTTCAGGACATGAAGGGCGCGCGGTCCGGGCAAGAGGCGGAAATCCTGCACCAACTCTCCGTCCGGCGAGATCGCCTGCGCCCTCACTCCGGCACCGCCGGGGACGAGATCTTCCTCGCGCAATTCCGGAACGAGCCGCTGGAGGGAGCGGCAGAAAAGTTTGCGGCTCATCGAGCGCAGTCCTTCGTCCCATGCCATGCGCGGGTGGCGGGCGAGGAATTTCCAGAATCCGCCGAAGCCCGCGATGTCCCCGATGTCGCGGAGATTCCACTGGGTCTTGCGGTAGGCTTCGCGGGCGAGCGCGAGCACGGCATTCGGACCCGCCTCGATCCCGCCGCCGATGAGCCGGGTGAAGTGGACGCCGAGAAAGGGGAATTTCGGATCGGGCACCGGGTAGATGAGGTTCCGCACAAGGCGGGAGCTTTCGGCGCGCAGCTTGTAATACTCGCCGCGGAACGGAACGATGCGGTCCGACGTTTCGCCTCCGGCCATGCGGCAAACACGGTCGCACTGCAGCCCGGCGCAGTTGACGAGAAAGTCTCCGGAAAAATCCCCGGCTTTCGTGTCGGCGGTCCAACCCTGCGGGGTTTCCTGCAAGTGCCGAACCTCCGCCCCGGTCATGATGCGTCCGCCGGATTGCTCGATGTCGGATTTTAAGGCGTTGCAGACCGCGGCGTAATCCACGATGCCTTCCTCGGGCACGTGGAGGGCGGCGAGGCCTGCGGCATGGGGTTCGATTTCGCGCAATTCCTCCGGACCGAGCCAGCGCAGACCCTGCAGGCCGTTCGCGTGCCCGCGCGATTCGAGTTCGCGCAGGCGCGGCACTTCGTCCTCGGTCACGGCCACCACGACCTTCCCGCAGATCTCATGCGGGATGTTCCTTTCCCGGCAATAGGCGGTCATCTCGCGGATGCCCTCGACGGCGAGCCGGGCCTTGAGCGAGCCGGGCTTGTAGTAGAGCCCCGCGTGCAGGACGCCGCTGTTGTGCGTGCTCTGATGGGCGCCGACGCGGTCTTCCTTTTCGAGCAGAGTCAGGCCGCTGACGCGTCCCGAGCGGAGCAACTGCCATGCGGTGCCCAGCCCGACCAAGCCTCCACCGACCACAAGAGGATGTTTCATGGAGCAGGGCGTTGGACAGACCACACAACGTCGCCCGGTTGGTCCTTCTTGCGGCGAATGCCGCCATTGTCAGCGCGGTCCTTTCCGACGCTGTAAACCGTCACGCCTTCCGGGGTGCGACGGTAGATGAGGGGCTGGTCCGAAAAGGGATCGCGAAGCATCTCCGGCGGCACCCCGAGTTCCCCGAGCGTGGATGGATAATCGGTGTGGCTCCTTCGCCATTCCTCAAGCACGAGACCCACTTGGGCTACCTGCAGCGATGTCTGGTATTCGTCCAGATGTTGCCGATAGCTGCCAACAGCACCGAGCCCGAGGCGTGTCAGGAGGGCGAAGCGGGGGACCTGTTCGAGATCCTTGTCGTCCACAGGAAGTTCTCCGGGCTTCTTGGTGAGGATTCTGTCGCGCAGGGTGAGCATGGATTCGGGGTAAGCACGCTGGTCCATGAGGACGAACGGATAAAGGGGATATTTAAGAAACCATTTCAACCGTTCGCGGGGATAAACGGTCCGAAACGCCCAATCCATGGAGATCACGCGCTCTGCATCCAGCTTCCGCACAAATTTTTCTCTCGCCTCGGCGAGACAGGTTACCCAGAGATGTTGCAGCTCACGGAACTGATCTGCCGGGAGCTGCCCGGGGGAGGTTTTGCCAAAAATTTCCGAAGCCGTCTGTATACCGATGGTTTCGGCGGCCACTCCGACCAACCAGCCGATGAGCAATGGGTCCTCCAAGCCAAAGCCTGCCAATCGTATGATGGCCATGAGATCGTCGAAAGCACCGGTAATGTCTCCATCGCGCGCGCGGAGCCATGACGATAATCTCAGCAGTTGGGCGCCACTGAGAATTTCCGTCATGCCTGTTGCTTTGACAGCAAATCCTCTGCTGTAATCCCGGTCGAACTGGCATGCGGGCTTGGCCGATGCTTTACGCAGGAGGTCGAGAACGGATTGCACTTCGGGCGAAGTCATCCTCGCTTTCAGTTCAGAGAGCTTTTCCGCATCGAACAGGGATGGGTCTCTATCCCTGTCGCCTGATCCGAGGAATCTTGCCTCTGCGATGGCATCCTTCAGAGCTGCAAGATGCACTGCAGCCTTCTCCAAGAGCGGCGCCGCGTTGTCCTCCAGAGCCACGGGCGGGGGGAGGACTTCCTCCAAGGTCATGGCCAAGCCTTCCGCGCGGATTTTGGCTTCCATGGCTTCAAGCCGGGAGCGCTCGATCAGCAGCCATGCTCCCCAGGCAACGACGAGGAGGAGTCCCATCGCGGCGGCAACAAGACCGAGGCCCCTGAAAAATTTGCGCGCGGTCATGGGGGAGAATTCTCCACAAAAAAAGACGGCCCGGCAATGGCTTGCCGGACCGTCCCTGTAAAGACGTTGGTTGGGCGCCTTATCGGATCTTCTTGAGCAGCGGCAGGCCGGTGCGTTCGTTTTCCGAGACTTCGTAGCCGGCGGGCAGGGCGTCGATGGCGCCCTCCTTGGGTTCGCCGGCGAAGAAGTAAAGGGTCACTTCTTGGCCGCCACGCAGCTTCTGGAGCCGGGAATGGAGGTAGTAGGTCTTGCCGCTTTTTTTGCTGACTGTGCTGAATGCCATTGGGTGTGTTTCCTTTCTGTTGTGGTGGGAATCAAAAAGGCCGGTCAAATAACACCGGCCTTCTTGAGAGTGGCGTAAGCTCCGTTCTTGTTGATCGTTTTGAGGGCGCGCGCGGTGAGCTTCACTTTGACGAAACGCTTGAGTTCGGGAACCCAGATGCGCTTCTCCTGAAGGTTCGGTGTGAAATACCGCGGCGTGTTCGCCGTCACGTGACGGCCGACGCCGCCCTTCTTTTTGGCCATACCCCGGCGATGGATCACGGATCCACGCTTGGGCTTGGCTTTGGTTACACTGCAGACTCTGGACATATCTTTTGGTTCTTTCTGAAAATCAGGCCTGATGTTGGTGGACGAGGTGCTTGCCTTCAAGCATTTCTCTGTCCGCATCCACCATGATCTTGACCAGTTCGTTGAATTTGACTTTGGGTTCCCAGCCGAGCTGCCGTTTGGCTTTGCCCGGATTGCCGATGAGGAGATCGACTTCGGCGGGCCGTTCGTAGCGGGCGTCGTATTTGACGTGCTTCTCCCAATCGAGCCCCACGTGCTGGAAGGCTTCCTGCACAAACTCCTTGACCGTATGGGTTTCGTTCGTGGCGAGGATGTAATCGTCGGGCTCATCCGCCTGCAGCATCCGCCACATTCCTTCCACGTATTCCGGCGCATAACCCCAGTCGCGCTTGGCGTCGAGGTTGCCGAGGTAGAGTTCGTTTTGGAGGCCGAGTTTGATCGCGGCGGCGGCGCGGGAAATTTTCCGGGTGACGAAAGTTTCGCCGCGACGGGGGCTTTCGTGGTTGAAAAGGATACCGCTGCAGGCGAAGAGCCCGTAGCTTTCGCGGTAATTCACCGTGGCCCAGTGGCCGAAAACCTTGGCGCATCCGTAGGGGCTGCGGGGCCAGAACGGCGTCGTCTCGGTCTGGGGGACTTCCTGCACCTTGCCGAACATCTCGCTGCTGGAGGCCTGATAGTAGCGCGGCTTGATGCCGGACTCACGGATGGCCTCGAGGATGCGGATCGTGCCGACACCCGTGACATCCGACGTGTATTCCGGGATGTCGAAACTGACACGCACATGGCTCTGGGCTCCGAGGTTGTAAACTTCGTCCGGCTGCAGCTCGTAGAGGAGCTTGGTGAGGTTCACCGAGTCGGCCAGGTCGCCGTAGTGCAGGAACAGCTTCACGCCGTTCACATGGGGATCCTGGTAAAGGTGGTCGATCCGCGCGGTGTTGAACGTGCTGGCGCGGCGGATGATCCCGTGGACCTCGTAGCCTTTGGCCACCAGAAGGTCGGCCAGATAAGACCCGTCCTGGCCTGTGATTCCTGTGATAAGCGCTTTCTTCATCGCATCTCCCTCAAACAGAGGGGACGTGGAGAGTAAGGGCGTTCTCTTGCAGGGCAAGCAAACTTTCGATTCCGGCGCGTCCGACCCGGAGCATTTCAAAGAGGGCCTCCTCCCCGAACGTGGCTTCCTCGCCCGAGCCCTGGACTTCCACAAATTCGCCGCTCTGGGTCATCACGAGGTTCATGTCCACCGTGGCGTCCTTGTCCTCCGAATAGTCCAGATCGAGCAGAACGTCCCCGTTCACCACGCCGACGCTGACGGCCGCGACCCGCTCCCGGAGGGCCGTCTGCTTGATTTTGCCCTCGGCGATCAATTTGCGGCAGGCAAGCTCCACCGCCACGCAGGCTCCGGTGATTGCCGCCGTGCGCGTGCCGCCGTCCGCCTGCAGCACATCGCAATCCACCCAGAGGGTGCGCGGGCCGAGGAGTTCGAGGTCCACGACGGCGCGGAGGGCGCGTCCGATGAGGCGCTGGATTTCCGTGGTCCTCCCGTCGAGCTTGCCCCGTGAAATGTCGCGGGCTTTCCGGTCGAGGGTTGCGTAGGGGAGCATCGAATATTCCGCCGTGAGCCATCCCCCGGAGACCTTCTGCACCTGCATCCAGCGCGGCACGCCCTCATCGATCGTGGCCGCGCAGACAACCTTCGTGTTGCCGAACGACACCAGCACCGATCCCGCCGCATGCGGCGCGATTCCCTCTTCAAATGTCACCGGACGCAAACCATCCGCCCCCCGACCGTAAGAACGTTCCATGGCCGCATCCAAAGGGGGATGCCCCCTGTTGGCAAGCGCCAAGGCGGCGCGGTGTTCAGGAAGCGTTCCCGTAGACGCAGTTTATCAGCGTGTGAATCCGGTGCCTTGGATAAGCTCAACCCGCTTTCGGATATGCACGGTCGTGCTCCAGAACAACATGGAAGAAGCGGGCCGCGGCATCGCAAACCCGTCCAGCGGTCTCCTCTGCATCATCAGGCTGGATGTCGATGTCCACGCTGGCCAACTCCCGCGTTTTCCAGTTCAGGCCATCCTCGATACCATGCTCCTTGGCCGCCCTTTCAAGATGCGCCACAAGAGTTTGGTTCTTTCTGTGATCTTCGAGCTCGGGCTGAGATGTTATTTGCAGCGCCACTTTGTAGAATTTTTGTCCACTGACTCGGGGATCCTGTATTTCGACACGGATTGGAGCCTTGTGCCTGATCCTCCAGTGGCATTTGCCTGGCTTGCTCTTATTTTCCCAAATATGGAATGACCCTGGTGAAATCTGTTGCAGTGCTGGCTTTACTGTATCGTCAATTACATAGGCCCACCATTCTGCCATTTCCTCTTCAAAGCGCTCACGTGCTTCGGTTAGCACTTCCACGGCGTCTAAGTAGTCTCTTGCGATATCGGTCAATTTTTTCATAAATGGGTTACTCCGCGAGTTTGGCTACGATCTTGAGGGTGTCGTAGCTCATCCCTTGGCGCTGGAACCAACTCTTGATCTCGGCGCAGCGGTTGTAGTCTTCGGCTACGAAACGCACCTTCACTCCAAGGTCATTGATCCATCCAGCGTCTTGCGCCAGCGGCCCCATTGCAAGGTCCCAAAGAAGCGTCCGCAGGTTGTGTCGTGCTGTGGGCGACACATCGGGAGAGTCCAAGACTGAAGCCATATCACAGAGCAGTTCATCGTGGGATATTTCTGTCCACTCAACATCACTCCCCCCGCGCCCCTCAGGTGTCAGAAAGAACAGATCAAGGGGATTGCTGAAGAGCGCGCGGGCAGCATCAGAATACCTTCTCAATTGCTCCTCGCCCTCGGTGCTGTTGATTTTTTGCTCCACGAGAATCCGGCGTTTCCCAACTTTGATCAGGAGGTCAAGCGAGTTCCGCCGCTCTGTCTTGTCCGAGAGCATGGACTTTCCGAGAGGAAACTCAGCCTCCACACTGCATTCCGCCCAAGGCAAGTCCCTGCCTGCCTCGATTCGATGTGCGAAGATCGCTTGAGTCAGTCGACCGCCCAACCCGTGATGGTTTCGCGCGTCGAGGTAGTAGGCTAGCAGTTTCGTATATCTCACTTCTGCCGTGCCGAACCCACACGCCGACAGCGCAGGCACGGGCAAGCCTTGCCCCGTCTGGAGCACTTCATCGAGCTTTCGCAAATGCGGCCATGTCACT
This sequence comes from Chthoniobacterales bacterium, assembly GCA_014879535.1. Classification (GTDB taxonomy): domain Bacteria; phylum Verrucomicrobiota; class Verrucomicrobiia; order Chthoniobacterales; family JACTMZ01; genus JACTMZ01. The sequence goes on along the minus strand of JACSRX010000071.1, from coordinate 3,183 downwards.
GTTCTGAATTCCTCCAGCACATCGTGACGCAGTTTGCCAATGGCGGACTGCAACTGGTCTTGAAGGTCGATGGACTTCGCTTTGCTCTCCGACAAGTGCCGCTTGATCTGTTCGATGGCTGCTCTCAGTTTGGTTCTCATTTCCACCTTGCCGCCGTGTTCTTGCATTAGTGGCAATATACCATCTGCATGAGTAGTCACCATCGGCAAGTGTGTCATAGTCCCATCACGGTTCAATCTGCCTGCCGCTGTCCTTCGGTTTGCGGAACAGGGCGATCATCACGCCTTGGATCACGAGCTCGCGGGCCGGGATGAGGTCGGGGTAGGCGGGGTTCTCGGCGCGGAGGAACGGACGGTTGTTGCGCACGAGGTAGCGCTTGAGCGTGGTCTCGCCGTCAAGGAGCGCGGCGACGATGTTGCCGTGGTTCGGTTCACGCAGTTCCATCACGACGATGTCGCCGTCGAGGATATGGGCGCCCGTCATCGAGTCGCCCCGGGCGCGCAGGGCGAACGTGCGTGCCGTGCGGCGGATGCCGAACGACTCGAGGTCGGCATAGACGCAGCCCTCCGCGCGCTGTTCGCGTTCGTCGGGAAAACCGGCGGGGATGTCGCCGAAGACCGGGATGCCCGACACGTCCCGTCGCCGGTCGCCGGGAACGGTGAGTGTGCGTGCCGCGCCGGGCGTGCGGTGAAGGAGACCCTTGCGGCCGAGCGCCTTCAGGTGCGACGCGGCGGCATTCGGGCTCGCGAAGCCGAAGTGCTGCTGGATTTCGCGCACCGTCGGCGGCACGCCGTGCCGCGATCTGTGTCGGCTGATGTAGTCGAGCACCTCGCGCTGGCGTGCGGTGGGATGACTGGACATGCGTCCAGTCTTCCTCCGGGGCGGCGCGGCGTCAAGGGCGGTGCCTACACGCCGCCCAGCAATTCCTTGCGCCGCCGCTTGGCCTCCTTGCGCTCCTTCTTGAGCTGCGAGTAGAGGCGGTCGCGCTGCTCGGCGGTGAGCTTGGCGGCGAGATCCGGGTCGCCGGCGTCCTCGAAGTCGATGGATGTGACCTCGACCGGACGGAGGGCCACGATGCGGTTGCCGCAGATGATGCCGAGGTTCGTGCCGGCAACGGCCTCTTTCAGGTAGGCGCCGAGGTGCTTTTTCGCCTCGGTGATGGTGACGGTTTTCATGATGGGAGCGGATCGCGCGCCGCGCCATGAGCGCAACCGGGATCATAACCCCAATTTACCCGGGATGGCGGGATTGCAAAGCCACACTTGCCGGGAGCCCCTGTTTGCAGGGGGGGCTTACGGTTCGATGACGGCCTGAACGCGGAAGAACTTGTCCCCGGCGGCGGGTGCCATGAACTCCTTCCGCTCGTAGTCGTCCGGAATTTCGAGTCCGGACTGGTCTGCCGAGTTGGAAATGGTCACGGGGGAGTTCGTCCACGGACCTTCGGAAAGGCTGGCGGTTTCCTCGACCGCGTAGGTCACGCCACCGGGAGGGTTCTTGCGCTGCACCCATGTGAAAACGGCGTTCGTGCCCGCCTTCACCGTGGTGAGGAGCGCGGCGGTGCCAACGGTCGGATTGCCGTCGAAGGCGAATTCCTGGTCGTTGTCGAACGCGTCACCATCCGGATCGTCGGTGCCGGCGACATTGGTGAATCCCGGAACTTGGCCCTGCCAGTAGCCGACCCAAACCTGGTAGTTGTTGGTGATCGGCGCGCCCACGGTAAGCTTGCCGGTTGCCTGCTGGAAGACATAGTCCACGCCGTTGGTCGAATTCGTCCAGTTGCCGCCGGACCCGTCGAAGCCGGTGACGAGGAAATTCGTCCCGTAGTTCGCGGTGATGCCGGGGGCCACGATGGTCCAGACATCCCCGGTGTTGGTGGAGGCATTGGCGAGGTTGAACGTGAAGGCGCCGCCGGCCTGGAGGGAACCGGTTCCGAGGACGGCGTTGTTGGTGTTGCTGCCTCCGATATGGAACGTCAGGCAGCCGCCTTCGGCGATGGCGAGGGTGCCGTTCGAGATGACGGTGTTCCCGGTGTAGGTGTTCGTGCCGCCGAGGGTGGTCACGCCGCTGATTTGCCGGACGCTCAAGCCGGCGGTCATGTTGGCGGAGAAGACATAGTCCGTTTCCGTGTGGTTGAAATTCACCAACTTCGCGCCGCCACCGCTGCCGCCGGTGATGGTTCCGGCCTGGATCGTGCCCGCCGGCAGTGCGGCTTCCCCGGCGGGGGCGCCGATGTTGAGTGTGCCCGCAGAAGATCCGGAATTGGCAAGGGTGAGCGTGCCACCGCCAGTCGGACCGACCTTCACCGTGCCGCCGTCCACAACGTTGAGCGCGCCGTCACCCGCGCCGCCCACGACCAAATAGGCGGTCGAGGACCAGCGCGAGGCTTCGCCGGTGACGGTGACCGTGCCATCCGAACCCGCGTTTCCGCCGATCCAGCCGTCCGTGTTTGAGACCTGGGCGCCGTCGCTCACGAGCATTGTTCCGGCACCTCCCGTGCCGATGACCAGTCCGGCGCTGTGCGTCCAAGTCGAGCTTGTGCCCGTGACCGTGACGTGGCCTGTCCCCCCGGTCGTGCGCCCGACAAGGGCGAATGTGTCATTTGCCGTGGCTCCACCGCTGATCTCCAGCGTGCCGGTGCCTCCGTTGTGGCCGAGGAGTATGTCGGACAGGGAGGTCCAGTTTGCCCCGCTGCCGGCGATCTTCAGCACGGCGGTGCCTCCGGTGGCCGCGATGCCGCTGACGGTGCCGTTGGTCACCGTGCCTGTGATCTCGAGCGTGCCCGCGTTTGGCGACAACGCACCGCCGAGGTTGTTGTCACCGGACAGGACCAGCGTTCCGCTCCCCGTCTTGATGATGCCGGCCGCTGGCCCTCCTGCGAAAGCGGCATCGGAAATCGTGTCACTGATCGTGACTGTTCCTCCGTCCACCTCAAACGTGGCGTTTCCTCCGTTGAGAAACAACCCCGCTCCGGTTGCGATTCCTGCCCCGGCTTGCACTGTGTGAGAGCCTGTCTGGGTGAAACCGGGGGAGCCGCCCGCGGTTGCGTTCCCGTTGATGCCGCTGTCGGCAACGGTCAATGTGGCGCCATTGTCGGAACGGACAAAGATTGCGCCGCCCGCCGCGCCTCCTCCACCGCCCCCCCCGACGTAGCCGATGAAAGTGCCTCCACCGCCTCCTCCGAGG
>JACSRX010000060.1 GCA_014879535.1 Chthoniobacterales bacterium | reverse complement strand
CTCTCTCCGTCGTCGGCAGCGTCAGATGTGTATAAGAGACAGGTCTCCAACATTCCCCGCCGCTTTCCGCTGTAAGCCCTTCCCGCCTCCACGCTACACTCCGCCCCATGCCGGCCGCCAAGCTCACCCCCATGATGCGCCAATACCAGGACATCCGGCGCGAGCTTCCCCCGAACACCCTGCTCCTTTTCCGTCTCGGGGATTTCTACGAGATGTTTTTCGACGATGCGCGCGAGGCCTCGGCCTTGCTCAATGTGGCCCTGACCAAGCGCGGCGACACCCCCATGTGCGGCGTCCCCTACCACAGCGCGCGCGCCTACGTGGCCAAGCTCGTCGAGGCGGGCAAACGCGTCGCCATCTGCGACCAGGTCGGCGAGGTCACACCCGGCAAGCTCGTCCGCCGGGAGATCTCACGCATCCTCAGCGCCGGGACACTCGACGATTTCGGACTCGAGGAAAACCGCCACAACTACCTCGCCGCGGTCGTCTCCGGGAAATCCTCCGCCGGCCTCGCATGGCTCGACCTCAGCACCGGCGAGTTCCGGTTGTCCGAGATCGCGTCGCCCGCCCTGCTCGCCGACCAACTGGCCCGCCTCCAGCCCAGCGAACTTCTGGTGCCGGACAATGCCGAACCTTCCGCCGGCCTTCCCATCCCCACGACGCCCCATGACTGCTTCGCCTTCGATCTGACACAGGCCAGCGACCTCCTCCGCGATCACTTCCGCGTCCAGTCGCTGGATGGCTTCGGGTGCGCGGATCTCCCCCTCGGGGTGAGTGCGGCCGGGGCATTGCTCCATTATGTGACCCGCAGCCTCCGCCGCGATGCGGGCCACCTTCCTGCGCCCAGACCCTGGCATCCGGACGAATACGTCCTCTTGGATGCCGTCACCCAAGCCAACCTCGAGCTCGTCGAGTCGCGCAGCCCCGAGGGAACCAGTCTGCGCGGAGCCATCGACCGCACCCTCACCCCGATGGGCGCGCGCCTCCTCCGCGGATGGTTGCTCCATCCCCTCCGCGACCTCGCCGCCATCACCGTGCGCCAGGACCTTGTCGCCGCCTTCCACGAAGACCCCGCGCAATTGGGTGCCGTCCGCGACATTCTGCGCGACATCCGGGATATGGAACGCGCCGTCGCCCGGCTCAGCCTCGCCTCCGGGAATGCCCGCGATCTCGTCGCCCTCAGGACATCGCTCGAACTCCTCCCCCCCCTGCGTGCCGCCCTCGCCGAAGGGCGGGATTCCCCCCTTCTCTCCCTCGCCGCGGGAGTGCTGACCTTCGACCCGCTCGTGGAACTGCTCCGGTCCGCCCTCGCCGACGATCCTCCCCCGACGACACGCGACGGCGGGATGATCCGCGAGGGATACGACCCCGACCTCGACGAACTCCGCCGCGCGGGCACCGAGGGACGCCAATGGATCGCCGCCCTGCAGGACCGAGAAATCGCCCGCACCGGCATCAAATCCCTCAAGATCCGCTACAACTCGGTCTTCGGATACTACATCGAGGTCACCAAGACGAACCTCGCCTCCGTCCCCGACGACTACACGCGCAAGCAGACCACCGCCAACTCCGAGCGCTTCATCACGCCGGAGCTCAAGGAAATGGAGGGCCGCATCCTCGGCGGCGAGGAACGGGCCCGCGCGCTCGAAACCGAAATCTTCGGCCGCCTCCGCACCGCCGTCCTCGCGGAACTCGAACCCCTCCAGCGCACCGCGCAGGCCGTGGCGAACATCGACGCCCTCGCCGGACTCGCCGAGACCGCACGCACTTTCCGCTACATCCGCCCGAAACTCACCGCCGGCGGCGCCATCAGGATCACCGACGGACGCCACCCCGTCCTCGACCAGACGATGCCCGCCGGCCGCTTCGTCCCGAACGACACCGACCTCGACACCGGACAGCACCGGCTCGTCATCCTCACCGGCCCGAACATGGCGGGCAAGAGCACCTACATCCGCCAGGTCGCGCTGCTCGTCCTGCTCGCCCAGACCGGCAGCTTCATCCCCGCCACCGCCGCCGAGATCGGCGTGGTGGACCGCATCTTCACCCGTGTCGGCGCGACCGACGACCTCGCCCGCGGACAGTCCACATTCATGGTCGAGATGAACGAGACGGCGAACATCCTCAACAACGCGACTGACCGCAGCCTCGTCATCCTCGACGAGATCGGCCGCGGAACCTCGACGTTCGACGGACTTTCCATCGCATGGAGCGTGGCGGAGTTCCTCCACGACACCACGGGTTGCCGCACGCTTTTCGCCACGCACTACCACGAGCTCACCGACCTTGCCCGCACGCGCCCCGGCGCCGCCAACTGCAATGTCGCCGTCCGCGAATGGAACGACGACGTCATCTTCCTGCGCAAGATCGTCCCCGGCCCCGCCGACCAGAGCTACGGCATCCAGGTCGCGCGCCTCGCCGGCCTTCCCGAGCCCATCCTGCGCCGCGCCCGCGAAATCCTCGGAAACCTCGAGCAGGCCGAACTCAACGCGGAGGGCAAACCCGTGTTTGCCGAGAAGCGCAAGCGCCCCCACAAACTCCGCGCCTTCTCCTCCCAGCTCGACCTGTTCGAGGATGCCGCCACCTGAGCGCGGCGCCGCCCCGTCATTGACACCCGCACGGTCCTCTGGAGAATCATCCCGATGGCCAGCCTGCACTTCACGAAAATGAACGGCGCGGGGAACGACTTCGTCATGGTGGACAACCGCGACGGGTCCCTCTCGCTCGATGACACCCGCATCGCCCGCCTCTGCGACAGGCACCGCGGCGTCGGGGCGGACGGCCTGCTGGCGGTCGAGAAAGCCGAGGGCGATGCCGACTGGCGGATGCGCTACTACAACGCCGACGGCGCGGAGGCCGAGATGTGCGGCAACGGCGCACGCTGCTTCGCCCGCTTCGTCAACAGGCTCGCGCCAGCCCGAAGCGGCGGCATCACTTTCGAGACGCCCGCCGGCGTCATTTCCGCCCGCCTCGACGGCGACCAGGTCTGCCTCGGCATGAGCGATCCCGGACCGTTCGCCGACAAGGTCACACTCGATGCCGCCGGACAGCAGCTCGATGTCTATTCCATCAACACCGGCGTCCCCCACGCCGTGGTTCTCGTGGACAACCTCGACGGCACCGAGGTGCATCAATTGGGACGCGGCCTGCGCCACCACCACCATTTCCAGCCGCGCGGGACGAATGTGAATTTCGTCCGCCAGCTGGGTCCGCAGGATCTCGCCATCCGCACCTACGAGCGCGGCGTCGAGGCCGAGACCCTCGCCTGCGGAACCGGCGTCGTGGCCAGCGCCCTCACGCTCGCCGCCCTCACCGGCGCCCCATCACCGGTCCGCGTTCTGGTCAAGGGCGGCGACACACTGACCGTGGCCTTCACCCCCGGCACGGACGGCTTCAGGAATGTCACCCTGACCGGGCCGGCGGATTTTGTCTTTGAAGGCGACATCGCCGTTTAGTTCACTGCTCCCATGTTCGCCGGCACCTACACCGCCCTTGTCACGCCGTTCCGCGACGGCAGCGTCGATCACGGGGGATTCCGCAAACTCATCGAGGCGCAGATCGCCGGCGGCGTGGACGGCATCGTCCCCGTCGGCACCACCGGCGAATCCCCGACTCTTTCCCACGATGAGCACCGCGACGTCATCAAGGCCGCGGTCGAGATCGCCGCGGGCCGCATCAAAGTCGTCGGCGGCACCGGGTCGAACTCCACCGACGAGGCCGTCGGGCTCACCCTGGATGCCGAGAAGGCCGGCGCGGACGGCGCGCTGATCGTCGCACCCTACTACAACAAGCCGTCATCCGAGGGAATGTATCGGCATTTCCGGACGATCGCCGAGGCGACCAGGCTCCCGATCATCCTCTACAGCATCCCCGGACGCTGCGGCATCGAGATCGGCGTGCCCGTCGTGGCGCGCCTCGCCGCCGATTGCCCGAACATCGTCGGCATCAAGGAGGCCGGCGGCAGCGTCGAGCGCGTGAGCCAGCTCCGCCAGGCGGTTCCCGACACATTCGAGATCATCTCCGGTGACGACTCCCTCACCCTGCCGTTCATCGCGGTTGGCGCCGTCGGCGTGATCAGCGTCGCCTCCAACGTCGCCCCGGGTCCGGTGGCGGAATTCGTCCGTCTCGCCCGCGAGGGCAACATGGTCCGCGCCGAACAGGCGCACCGGAGACTTTACCCGCTCTTCAAGAACCTCTTCATCGAAAGCAACCCCTCCCCCGCCAAATACGCGCTTTCTCTCACCCTCGGGCTTTCCCCCGAGGTGCGGCTGCCGCTCGTGGAAATGGAGGAGGAAAGCCGCCGCATCGTGCGCGAGACACTCGCGGCACTCGACCTCCTGCCATGAGCAACCCGCTCCGGCTTTGCATTCTCGGGGCCCGCGGACGCATGGGACAGGCTCTCATCCGCGGCGCCTCCGGGGATCCGTCCCTGCTCGTCACCGCCGAGGTGGATGCCGGGGACGACCTGCAATCCGCCCTGGCCGGATGCGACGGCGTCATCGATTTCTCCGCCACGCAGATCACCGCATCCGTGGCCAAGGCCTGCGCGGAGGCCGGAAAGCTGCTCGTCATCGGCACCACCGGCCACGAGCAGCCCGAACGCGACCTGATCGCCGCCGCCGCGAAAAAAATTCCGCTCGTCTTCTCGCCCAACTACAGCGTCGGGGTGAACACCCTTTTCTGGATCACCCGCAAGGCCGCGGAGATCCTCGGCCCCGGCTTCGACCTCGAAGTCGTGGAAATGCACCACCGGCTGAAAAAGGACTCCCCCTCCGGGACCGCACGACGTCTTGCCGAAATCCTCGCGGAGGTCCGGAAACTCGACTATGCCGAAGCCGCCCGCCACGGCCGCGCCGGCATTGTCGGGGAACGGACCGAGGAGGAAATCGGCGTCCACGCCATCCGAGGCGGTGACGTCGTCGGCGACCACACCGTCATCTATGCCGCGCCCGGCGAGCGCCTCGAACTCACGCACAAGGCCTCCAGCCGCGACACCTTTGCACGAGGCGCCCTGCGCGCCGCGAAATGGGCCGCCACGCAACCCGCCGGTCTCTACGACATGCAGGACGTGCTCGGGCTCAAATAGGCGACGCGCTCCCGCAATCCCTTCAAGCCCGGATCAGCACGCCTCCCCCCGCGGGAGGGCGTGGAAGATTCCAGCCAGGATTTCGACACCCGTTGCCAGCGATGGCGCCGGCCTTGCGAAATACCGGTGCGCATCGACCGCGACCACGGGACATCCGGCATCGATTCCCTCCGCTTCCCGCGCGGCACGCGCCTGATCGTATCCGCAGGGCGCAGCAACGACCAATTCCGGCTTCGCGGCACGCACGGCCTCCCATGTGGTGCTGGCTGACCTGTGTCCCGCGACCCCCAGCACTTCCTTGCCACCGGCAGCTTCCACCATTTCCGGGAGCCAATGACCACAGACAAACGGCGGATCCAGCCACTCGGCGAGGAACACCCTCGGCCGGCGAAGTCCTGCAACCTTCGCCGTGACCGCCGCGATCCGTTCCAGCATCCCTCCGGCCACATCCTCACCTTGTGCAACAGCGCCCAGCTCCCGCGCGAGGTGCCTCACAGACTCGATCACCTGCGCCAAGGTTCTCGGACCCAACGAGATCACCCGCGCACCGGTTTCGCGAAGGTAACCATCCGAGACGCTGCAAATCCGGCACAGATGCTGTGTGATGATCACATCGGGGCACAATGCCTCGATGGTTTGTTCGTCCACGCTGAACAAAGATTCGCCGGCCGCCATCGAGGAGCGCACGGCGCGGTCGATATCAGCCCCCGCCAGTGGCGCCGTGTCCAACCGGGTGACCGTCACGGGCGGAAGATCTTCCACCTCCGGCGGCCAATTGCACTCGTGCGATCGCCCGACGAGCGCACCACCCAAGCCGAGGCTTGCCACAATTTCCGTCGCACTGGGCAGAAGCGAAACAACACGCACCGAGGACTCGTAGCACAACGCCCACCACCAAGGCGACCAAAACCCCCTGATTCAACGCCGGCCATCCACGACAGCCGGCCTTGATGAGCGGCAGGATCGCATGCCGCAAACTCAAAGGTTCCCGGCAGGTCGACAACGAGCGCCCCACCTCAGGGATTCTGAACGGAAACCCCGTCCTCCTTCTCCATCCAACGGGATATCCAGATGCAGCCCTCGTAAAGCAGCACCATCGGTCCGCCCATCAGGAGCAACGTGAAGATGTCCGTTGTCGGCGTGATGATCGCAGCGAGCGTCATGATCACCACGATTGCATAGGGGCGCGTCGCACGCATCTGGGCGTGGTCGAGGAGCCCGACTTTAACCAGCGCCAGAACCACCACGGGCAGTTCGAAGGCCAGCCCGAACCCGAGCGTGAACTGCGTCGTGAAACTGTAGTATTCCCCCACCGTCCATGTCGGCCGCCACTGCATCGCCTTCGCGTCCTCGAAGAAAAACTCCAGCGTGACCGGGAGCACCGCGAAAAACGCGAAGGCCGCACCGCAAAGAAAAAGCCCGAACCCGACACCCGCGGAAAGAAGCACCACCCTGCGCTCGTTCGCCGTCAGGGCCGGCAAAATGAACTCCGCCAGAAAATAGAGCAGCACGGGGAAGGAAACGACCAGCCCCGCATAGAACGCCAGCTTGAGCGAAATGCTCATGGAATCCGCCACCCCCAGCGACTGCAGGTTGTCCACCCGCGAGGGATCGACGGCAAGCAGGGGTGCTTGGATGAAAGCCGCCAACTCTCCCCGGAAGGCGAAGGCGCCGGCCATGCAGACCGCAAGAACCACCGCCATCTTCACCACCATGGCCCGGAGGTCCTCGATGTGTTCGAGGAAGGGCTTCGGAGTGTCGCGGTTGTCGCGGAATTTGAGGAACTTCTGCAGGCTCATGGCAGCCGTCCTCCCGCCGCCAGCCTCGCATAGAGTGTCAGCGTGTTTGCATCCTGGATCACATTCCCGGCAATCATCCGCCGCAGTTCCTCCGCGGAAAACACCTTCACTTCGAGAATCTGCTCCTCGCCGTCATGCCCCGCGGCGCCGGGATTCCACACCACCTCGGACGCCAGGAACTGGTGCGTAAGTTCATCGGTAAAACCCGGAGACGTGTAGAATTCCCCGAGATACTCGAGTTTTCCTGAGATTTCGCATCCTGTTTCCTCTCGCAGTTCCCTCCGGGCGGCCTCCGCCACGGAGGCTTGCGAGGACGCGCCGTCGACCTGGCCTGCCGGAAACTGCCAGAAATCCCGCCGCGCTGGCACACGCTCCTCCCGTATGAGAACGAAGGACCCGTCGGGCAGGCGGGGCGCCACGGCCACACCGGCTTTGCGGATGACCCTCGTCCACTCCCGGCCCTGCGGACGGGATGGGGTGCGCACGCGCTCCTGCACGACTTTCACATGGGGAGCGTCGAGCAGAAGCTCCTGATTCAGGAGTTCCCAACCCTCGGGGCGATTGGTCATCGGACGGCGGATGCGAGGCGTTCTTTCCACCATGCCAACCGCTCGGCCACGCGGTCCGGAGAAGGCGCCCCCTCGGCTGTGCGCGATGCCAGGGAGAGCTTGGCATCCAGACAACCGGTTGCATCCGGACCGAAAAGCTTGCTCGCCTCCTGCAGGTCATCCATCTCCAGATCCCGGAGCCCCACCCCGCGCTCGACACTCAGGGCCACGAGACGGCCGACCACCTCGTGGGCCTCGCGGAAAGGCAGGCCCTTGCGCACCAGATAATCCGCCCAATCGGTCGCCACCAGCAGCGCGTCGTCCGCGGCGGCCGCCATGCGCACGGTGTTCCACTCCGCGGCATCGAACATCTCCGCGAGGATGTGCAGCGAGGCACCCAGCGTGTCCGCCGAATCGAAGACCGGTTCCTTGTCCTCCTGCATGTCCCGGTTGTAGGCGAGCGGCAGCCCCTTCAGCGTCGTGAGCAGCGACATCAGGTTTCCGTAAAGACGCCCCGTCCTGCCCCTCGCCAACTCCGCGATGTCGGGGTTCTTTTTCTGCGGCATCAGACTGGACCCGGTGGTGTGCTCGTCGCCCAGTTTCAAGAATCCGAATTCCGTCGATGCCCAGAGCACGGTGTCCTCGCAGAGCCTCGAGAGATGCATCCCGGTGATGGCGCAGGCCGAGAGAAACTCGCAGGCGAAATCACGGTCCGCCACCGCATCCATGCTGTTCTGGGACACGGCGGCAAAACCGAGTTCACGCGCGATCCCGGCACGGTCGAGCGCGATCGTCGATCCCGCGAGCGCCCCCGAACCCAGCGGAAGCACCTCCGCCCGGCGCGCGGCATCCTCGAAACGTCCGGCATCGCGCTCGAGCATCTCGACATATGCAAGCACATGGTGCGCCGCCGGCACCGGTTGGGCCCGCTGCAGGTGCGTGTAGCCGGGCATGATGGCGCTGCCACCGCGTCCGGCCAGACCGAGCAGCGCCCCCTGCAGCCGGCGCAGTGCCGCGATCAGGGATGCATTTTCATCGCGAAGCCAGAGACGCAGATCGAGGGCCACCTGGTCGTTCCGCGACCGCGCCGTATGCAGTTTCGCACCGGTCGCGCCGATCTTTGCGGTCAGCGCGGCCTCGATGTTCATGTGCACGTCCTCAAGATCCTCCCGCCATGCGAACCTGCCCTCGTTGATCTCCCCGGCGATCTCCCCGAGGCCCGACAGGATCGCCGACAACTCCTCCTCCGAAAGCAGCCCCGCCCGCTGAAGCGCCGCCGCATGGGCCTTGGACCCCGCAATGTCGTGCAATGCCAGGCGCCGGTCGAAGGAAACGGATTCGCTGTAGGCGCGCAGCCGCTCCGAGGGATTCTTGGAAAACCTCCCGTGCCACATAATCAGACCGCTCCGGCCAGCGCCTCGAGGCCGCTGCGCCGGCACACTCCGCTCAACCTCAACTCATCGCACCTCGCCTCGATGCGCAGCTGCTTGTTGGCCGGGGTGAACCCCATACGCCGCGCCATGCAATTCTCCAGCAACTCCATGTTCAAATCCTCGAATTCGAAAATCTGCTGGCAATCGATGCAGATGAGGTGGTTGTGATGCGGATGATCGACGAAGTTGGGGTCGTAGAGCTTGCGCCCCTGCCCCAAGTCGAGTTCCCGCAGCAAGCCGCTTCCCACCAGGATCGGCAGAGTCCGGTAAACCGTCGCCCTGCTCACCGTGGACTCGATCCCGCGCGCCATGTCGAGCAGTTCGTCGGCCGTATAATGACGGTCCGTGCTGAACGCCGCCTCGATGATCGCATCGCGCTGGGATGTCTTGCGCAGCCCCTTGCTGGCAAGGAACTCGCGGATCTGGTTGCGCACGGCTTCTTCCATGGGATGCGGCGCCACGCGCCAGCGCGGATACTCCGCCCCGGTCCCGCGCAGGTCAAGACTCCGCCGGAAATGTCTCCCGTCCCGGCCGGGACATTGGCACACTGTGCCCATGGCAATACCCGACCGCGACTCCCTCAAACGCGCCGCCGCGACCCACGCCGTCCGCTTCGTCGAACCCGGCATGACCGTGGGCCTCGGCACCGGCTCGACCGCCATCCACGCGGTGAATGAGATCGCGCGCCTTCACGCCGCCGGGAAACTCCCCGGCATCCGCACCTTCGCCACCTCGTCAGAAATCGCCCATGCCGCCCGCGAAGCCAGGCTGCCCCTGCTCGCACCCGCGGAACTGGCCTCCATCGACGTGACCATCGACGGCGCCGACGAGGTCGATCCCCGCCTTGATCTCATCAAGGGCGGCGGCGGCGCCCTCTTCCACGAGAAGGTCGTGGCGCAGTCCTCCAAGCGGGAGATCATCGTCGTGGACGAGGCGAAGCTGTCGCCCAAACTCGGCACCCTGCACGCGCTGCCGGTCGAGGTCATCCCCTTCGGATGCGAGGCCCAGCGGCTGTTCCTTGAGCAGCTCGGCGGCCATCCGAAACTCCGCACCACCGCCGCGGGAGAGACCTTCGTCACCGACGAGGGCAACTTCATCTACGATTGTTCCTTCGGGCCGATCGACGACACCGAGACCCTCGCCGCCGAGCTCCGCTCCCGCACAGGCATCGTCGAGCACGGACTCTTCCTCGGCATGGCCGACGACCTCATCATCGCCGGCAAGGACGGACTCCGCCATCTCCGCCGGAATCCGGAGAACGGCAGCATTGATGAAATTCCCGCCTGAGATCAGCGGCTGGCGGCACCCCACACCTTGGACAGCCGCGCCCCCGGCACCGGAGGAATGGCCCCGCCGTCCGGCGCGTAGTGCGCGACATCATTGAACACCGTCAGCCTCGCATTCATCGTGTCGCGGAAATCCACGATCGTGAGCGAGGCGGGATTCAAATCGAGATGATCGCGGTAGCGGCGCGGATCGAACCCGAGGATCGCCCCCATCACAAGGCGGATCGTCGCCTTGTGCGAGACGATGCAGACGATCTCGCCCTGATGCCGCCCCACCACGTCGAGCAAGGCGGGCATCGCCCGCGCCGTGACCCCCAAGCCGGTTTCCCCGCCTTCCGGAGCGAAATTGAAGGGATCCGCCTCCCACTTCGCATACATCTCCGCATGGCGCGCCTCCGCCTCGCTGCGGGTCAGTCCCTCCCACACGCCGTGGTTGATCTCCAGGAATCCCCGCTCCGGAACCACCTCCGCCCCGTGGGGCTCGGCCAGGATTCCCGCGGTCTCCATCGTCCGATCCAATGGTGAAGCGTAAAACGCGGCGATCGGCTGGTCCGCAAGACGGCGGGACAGGGCGCGCGCCTGCTCCCTCCCCGTGTCGCTCAATTCCACATTCGTCGCCCCGGCAAAACGATCCTCTGCCGAAAGCACCGTCGCCCCGTGCCTCACGAGAAAAATCCGCGTCGTCATCGCCCGCCTATACCATCCGCCAAGGCGGGGCGCCAGCCCGCCACGTGATCGAGACATTCGGCGATGGCTGGCGCGAGAAGTTCCAGGCATTCCGCAATCGCGGACGGACGCCCCGGCAGGTTGATGATGAGCGAGCGTCCCGCGATCCCCGCCGTCGCGCGGGTCAGGATTGCTGTCGGCACGCGCCCGAATGATTTCATGCGCATGATCTCCCCGAATCCCGGCAATTCCTTTTCCAGCACCGCCCGCGTCGCCTCCGGGGTGACATCCCTCGCCGACGGCCCCGTGCCCCCCGTGGTCACGATCAACGGCAGACCGGCGGACACCATCCCGCGCAGCGCTTCCTCGATCCCGGGAATCTCATCCGGCAGCACCCGGCTCTCGAACTCCATCCGCTCCGCAAAGAAGCCTCGCAGCACCCGCTCGATCTCGGGACCGCTCGCATCCTCATAAACCCCCGCCGCCGCGCGGTCGCTCAACGTCACCCTGCCCACGACCATGACACGCTCATCCATGCGTCGGAAATTAGCCGGCAGCGCCAGCCATGGCCAGCGGACAAAGACGCACCAAATCATGTTGACACTACAATCTGTTGTGTTACCGTGCGCGGGCAGTCCAAAGATAACACCATGCGTTGCCCCCGCTGTGGAGACTTGCGTGACCGAGTGATCGACTCGCGCACCATTCAAGAGGGCGAGCGGATCCGCCGCCGCCGTCAATGTTTGGCCTGCCAGACCCGCTACACCACCTACGAGGCCATCGAGCAGATCGAACTGCGGGTGATCAAGCGCAACGGACGCACCGAACCCTTCCACCGCTACAAGCTGTTGAGCAGCATCTCCAAGGCCTGCGAAAAACGGCCGATCAAGCTTTCGAGCCTCGAGCACCTTGTGGACGAAATCGTCGTCGAACTCGGCGCCGAGACCGGACGCGAAGTTCCCAGCCGCCTCATCGGACTGCGCGCCATGGAAAAACTGCAGGCCATCGACCCGGTCGCCTATGTCCGCTACGCCTCGATCTACCGCCAATTCCAGGAAGCCGGCGAATTCGTCGATGAAGTCGAACAAATGCGCAAACGCACCCCCCGCCGCCCCGACCAACCCGAGCTCTTCGCCGTCCCGGCCAAGCCACCCGCCGCCTCCGAGTGACCTCCGCTCATCCCTCAACTCCTTCGTGATCGCCCTCGCCGACAACCTTCCGCTGGTCCGCCTCCCCGACCGCCGCGCCGTGAGGTTCGAGCGCGCATGGCTGGAACGGGCGGTCGCCGAGGCCGCCGACCATGCCGGTTACAGCCGCTGGTGGCTCGCCCCGCATGTGGCCGAGAGCGTGACGAGCTACCTCGAGCGTGAGTTCGAGGACAACGTCATCGCCAGCCAGTGTCTGCGCACCCTCGTCTCCAGCGTCCTGCAGGTCATCGGCTACCCCGACGTCGCCCGCGGCTTCCGCCTGCCCGAGCCGCCCGTGCGCATATCCCTCACCGCCCTGGCGGAATCCGCCGGGACCGGCTTCGAACTCGCCTTTTTCCAGCAACTCGACCGCGCCCTCCGCGAGGCCATTTCCACCCGCGCCGCACGCATCGAATTCTGCGACCTTGCGGATTGCGTCAAACGCCTCCGCCGCGCCCGCGCATGGCGGAAGGAATGCGACCAGCTGCGCAACGAGATCGTCGCCCATGTGCGCGGGCAAGCCTCGCGCCTGCGCCGCCGCCGGACCCTGGATCTCGAACTTACATGACTCTCTTCGAGCGCATCGATGCT
This sequence comes from Chthoniobacterales bacterium, assembly GCA_014879535.1. Taxonomy (GTDB): domain Bacteria; phylum Verrucomicrobiota; class Verrucomicrobiia; order Chthoniobacterales; family JACTMZ01; genus JACTMZ01. Next base: position 6,356 of record JACSRX010000060.1, on the reverse strand, counting down.
GGCGAAATCCCCGCCGACATCGTCTTCAAAAACGACGACGTGCTCGCCTTCCGCGACATCCATCCGCAGGCCCCCGTCCACATCCTCGTCGTCCCCCGGCGCGTCATCCCCCGCCTCGGCGAGGCGGGTGAAGCGGACACAACCCTTTTGGGCAAACTCCTCCTTGCCGCCAAGGACATCGCCAAGTCCGAGGGACTCGCGGACAGCGGATACCGCCTCGTCATCAACCACGGCCCCCATGCCGGCGAAAGCGTCCCCCATCTGCACCTCCACATCCTCGGCGGCCGCCCGATGGACTGGCCTCCGGGTTAGTGCCCCCCTCACCAGCCAATCAGGATGAGGACGGCTGGCACCGGCAAGGTGAAAAGGCCGGCGACCAGCACGGCTGTCACATTCCAACCCCGGAAGTGCAGCACCCAGGAGACGATCCCCGCAAGCAGAAGCCAGAGCGGGTAGGACCAGATGGCCAGCACGAAAGCCCATGGTTGCCACAGCTTCTCCGACCCCGGCGCATCGAAAGCCATCACGGCAAAGGCCGCCATCATCAACCACGGCAACAGCGTGAGCGCCTGGATGGATTGAAGGACACCAAGAACGATCCGCGGCCACTTCGGGTTTGCCGGCATGGACCGATTGTGAGCGATGTCCGGCACGCCGCAAGCGGACAATCGCCCCTCGACGGGCCCCCATGGCAGCCGCCCATGGACTTGCCACCGGGTTAGGAATCTTGAGGCGTCCCGAGCCAGCGCGCCAAGCCGCCCCGTTCGACGATCCAACGCCAGACCAGCCAACCTGCAATGACACCGAGCAGGGTTCCGGCCGCCACATCGGAGACATGATGGGCGTTCAATTGCACCCGGGACCATGCGATGGCCGCCGCCGCAACAAGACCGACCGTGCCCGCGGCGCGCCGGGACAGGAACAGCGGGAGGAAAAAACCGAATGCGCAGGCCGCATGGGAAGATGGGAAACCCTGGAATTCATGTCGCAGCGAGACCCACTCGCCGGCATGCACGGGGCCATACCATCCGTGGGCCACGCTTTCCACCCGCGGCCGCACGCGGCCGGTCCCGAGCTTCACGGCATTTGAAAGCAAGCCGGCGAACACCCCGGCAAGAACCATGGCCGTGAAGATGCGGGCCCATTCACGGCGATTGCACCTCAGGCACACCCCCAAGCCGGCGATTCCCGCACCCAGCAGCCATGGAAAGTCGCCGTAGCGTGAAAGCAGCTTGGCGAGGCTTCGCCATTCCTTTCCCGCTCCGGCACGCACCGCCTCAAGCACCGGCTGATCCCACAGCGCCACCCCTCCCACAAGCAGCACCAGCGCCGAAAGGACGACAAGGAGCGTCCATATCCAGGGACCCGACGTCCTCTTGCGCGTGTTCTCTGTCATCCGTCGGATACTGCCTGACTCCCCCGATTGCTCACGGCAAAAAGACCGCCCCGGTCAACGGCGCCAGTTCCACCAGCAACTCTCCATCCATCCTGCGGGCCACCGCCGCTCCCCCGTCGGATACGAATGCCGCCGGCAATGCGGCATCAGGCCATCCGTCCGGGAGCGCCATCCGCACGGTCTGCGGCAACTCGCTGCGGTTGAAAACGACCAGCGCACGGGCCGCACCGTCTGTTCGCAGGAAGGCAAGCGTGTTGGCTGCGTCATCCTTCGCCACCCACCGCATGTCCCCGGAAGCCAGAACCGGTGTGTTGCGCCGCAAGGCGATCGCGGCCCTGAAAAACGCATGCAGGTTGCCGTCGAACTTCACTGCGTTCGGACCCACGCGCCGGCCGTCGGGCCCCATGAATTCGGGATCGTAGTCCAGATCATCCCACACCATCGGCTTGCGGCAATCGGGGTCGTTGGCCCCCCACATCCCGACCTCGCTTCCGTAGTAGATGAACGGCGCGCCGACATACGTCATCTGCAGCAATCCCGCCATGCGCAGGAGCTTCCAAGCACGCTCGTCCGGTTTCTGCCAGCGGTAGTCCGGATTGTGCCGGGGAAGAACACTTGCTGCCACCGCCAAGTCGAACTCCTCGGGCTTGACGTAGTTCTTCCCCGGTCTGCCGTCCATGGCGGCTGAGGCCGCGCGGGGCGTGTCATGCGAGTCCAGGAGATTCTGCAGCTTCCGTGCCGTGGCCTCCGGCCATGTGCCCCGCGTCCGGTCAAGCCACGCCGCAAACGCGGACGGTGTGAGCGCGGTGTCGAACAGCCAACCTTTGACCGGCATCGCAAACCCCTCGTAGTTCATGGTGGAGTCGAAATGGCCGCCCAAGGTGACCTTGTGCGCATCCTTCCAGATCTCCGTCACGGTGATCGCCGCGGGATTGATCGAATGCACCAAGGCATTCCAATCCCGCCAGAAGCCCTCCGGCACCATCCACGCCACGTCGAGGCGCCACCCATCCACACCGCGCGTCACGTCGCCATCCGGCGCCATCCAACGCCGGGTGATCGCCATCAGGTAATTTTTCACGGGCGGCACGAGGTCGCCATGTCCGTCAATCCACACTTCGGCGAACTCGGGGAGGTCCTTGATGCCGTGCCAACCGGCCCAGCTGAACTCGTTCCCGGGCGTGGCCGGATCGTCCCACGACTCGACGGCGAACCAGTCGCGGTAGCGCGAATCCTGCTGCTTCTCGCGCAGATCCACGAAAGCGAAATGCCCGAGGCCCGCATGGTTGAAGACGCCGTCGATGATCACGCGGATGCCGCGCGCATGGGCCTGCTTGATCATCTCAAGGAACAGCTTGTCGGCCGACGTCCATTTCCATGTGGCGGGATCCTCCGTTTCCCCCTCCATCATCGCCAGATCGCCGTCGGGGTCCGGACCGAACCATGGATCGATGTGCTGGAAACTGGAGGCGTCGTATTTGTGGTGCGACCCGGACCAGAACACCGGGTTCAGGTAGACCGCGTTGATGCCGAGGTCCTTCAGGTAATCGAGCTTGTCGATGATCCCTTGGATGTCGCCGCCGTAGCGCCGCTCTCCCACGCCGTGCCAGTAAAAATTGTCCCCGCGCGCCTGCTCCCATGCATCGCGCGCATACCAGTCCGAGGTCCATGCCCTCGGACGCCACGACGGGGGCGCCCACTGCCTGCCACCGAGGCTCTCGCGCGTGGGGTCGTTCGACGGATCGCCGTTGCGGAAGCGCTCGGGGAAAATCTGATACCAAACCGCCTCGCTCTGCCATGCCTTCGGGTCGGGCTTTTCCGCCATCGCCCCCGCACCACCCGCACACGCGAGAAGCAGCACCGCGGAGAGCGCGGCGCGCCTCACGCCAACCCTCCGAGTTTGCGCAGGGTCTTGGCTTCCCCGGCGGTCACCGGCATCACGCTCAGGCGTCCCTGCCGGAGCAGGGCCAGACCGCGCAGGGCCGGTTCTTCCTTGATTCGGGCGAGTGTCACGGGAGTCCGGCATGGTTTCACCGGCACAAGATCGACGCAAGACCAGTCGCCCTCCTTGGCGGTGGGGTCGGCGTAGGCCTCGCGCTCCACCTTGGCCAATCCGACCACCTCCTTGCCCGTCACGCTGTGGTAGTAGAACACATTGTCCCCCCGCCTCATCGCGCGGAGGTTGTTGCGGGCCTGGAAATTCCTCACGCCCGTCCATGCCGTCCGCCTGTCGCGGACGAACTGCTCCCACGCGTAGGCCTCGGGCTCCTGCTTGACCAGCCAGCATTTCATGCCCCGACGACCGCCTCCCTGCGGAGTGTGCCGGCGATGAAGCCGCGAATGTTCTCGACCGTTCCGAGATTGATGCGCTCGATGGCCTCGACGCTGTTGAAACCGACATGCGGTGTGAAAAAGACGTTGTCGTGGCCGAGCAATTGGCGGTTGCGCATGATGCTGCGCAGCTCGCGAAGGCGCTCCTCGCGCCGCGCCGGGTCGCCACCCGGGGTGGACATGGAGTGGATCTTCTGCACGATCTGTGCGCCGATCCTCCCGGCCGAGTCGTCGTCGAACCCCTCCTCGTCCTCGAGCACATCCAAACCCACCCCGCCGATTTGTCCGCTGTTCAGGCCGTCCAGCAACGCATCGATATCCACAAGCGCCCCCCGGGCGGTGTTGATCAGGATGACCCCCGGCTTGCACTTCGCCAGGCGCGCGGCATTGAGCAGGCGCCGGGTGCGCCCGGTCAACGGCACATGCAGAGTGATGATGTCCGCCCGGCGCAGCAAGGCATCGAGGGTGACATAATCGAAACCCAGCCTTTTCGCCATCGGCTCGTCGGGATGAACATCGAATGCGAGGCAATCCATGCCGAATCCTTGGGCGATGCGGATGACTTGGAGGCCGACGCGGCCGGATCCGACCACGCCGAGGGTCTTGCCCCGAAGTTCCATCCCCCGCAGCCGCTCGGCTGCGCCCCTTCCGCGCCCCCCGGACTGCAGGCAGTGGCGCAGTTTGCGCGCCACCCCGAGGATGAGCGCGAAGGTGTGCTCCGCCACCGTGGCCGCGCCGTAATCGGGCACGTTGGTCAGGACGACACCACGCCGCGTTGCCGCCGCCAGATCCAGATGATCCACGGTGGAAGATCGCGTGGTGACAAGCTTCAGCCCCGGGTGCCTCCGAAGAAACGCGGCATTGATCGGCGAGTTGACGAATACCGAGACGATCCCGGCATCGGGCGGCACCTCGTCGATGGAATCCACAAACTCCACCTCGTGGCCCTCCAGACTGCGGACGAAAAACGGCTGTTCGTCGTCCTCGGTTTCAACAAAAACGATTTTCATGTCGGGTCGCCCCGCGAAATGCTTTTGCCCCCGCGGCGACGAACGAGTGTAATCCCCGCCACGCATGAGACGAGGTCTATTTGTCACGTTCGAAGGCTCCGAGGGTTGCGGGAAATCCACCCAGATCCGGAGTCTTGTCGCGTGGCTGGAATCCCGGGGACTTCCCCCAGTCACCACGCGCGAGCCGGGGGGCACGCCTGCCGGCGACCAGATCCGCCACCTCCTCCAGCACGCGCCGCAGGGACACGGCCTGCATCCCGAGGCGGAGCTTCTCCTCTTTGCCGCCAGCCGCGCACAATTGGTCCGAGAAATCATCCGCCCCGCCTTGGAGGACGGCCGCGTTGTCATCAGCGACCGTTTCCTCGACTCCACCGCCGTCTATCAGGGCGTGGCGCGCCGGCTCGAGCCGGACCGCGTGGAAATGATCAATGGGTTCGCCGTGGGCGGGACACTTCCGGACATCACCTTCCTCCTCGACATGGATGCCAGGGAAGCTTTCGACCGGTTGCAGAAACGGGACCGTCCGGCCGATCGCATGGAAAGCGAGCCCCTGGCCTTCTACGAAGCGGTCCGCCAAGGATATCTCCAGGCGGCGGCGGGAGCCCCGGAGCGCTTTGTCGTCCTTGATGCCACCCTCTCCGAGCAGGAACTCACCGGCAGCATCTGCAAGATTCTTCTCGAACGTTTCCATGGCTTTCTCTCCCGCTGATATCCTCGATCGCCTGCGCCGCGCCCGCCAAGCCGGGCGCCTCCCGCACGCCATGCTGATCACGGGCACCCCGGGCAGCGGGCGCAGCCGCCTGGCTTGGGAGATCGCCGGGATGGTCAACGACACCACGCCGGAAAAGGCCGCCGCGCATCCCGACGTCCACAAGCTGGAGCCCGAGTCGAAGTCGCGGCGCATCCTGGTCGAGCCGTTCCATGAATTCTGCGGCCCCTTCTTCTCCACCAGTTTCCGTCCGGGCGCCGTGAAAACCGGGATCATCCTCGACGCCGACAGGCTGCACCTCAACGCGGCAAACGCCTTTCTCAAAACCCTCGAGGAGCCCCCCCCGAACTGCCTCTTCATCCTTGTCACCACCAATCCCGGGCTGCTCCCGGTCACCATCGTCTCCCGATGCGCGCACTTCCCTCTGCGGTCCGCCGCGCTGCCGGCCCTCGAGGGCCCCGCGCAGGAGGTCGCCAAGGCCACCGGCGAAACCCTCTCCGCGCCGCAGGGTTCCCGCACGAGCGCCGCATTGCTCCTCGCCCGCCGCCTTCAATCCCTCCTCCGCCGTTCGCGCGAGGAAGTGGAGGCCGAGGTGTCGGCTGCCTTCAAAAGCGAAAGGCAGCAGCTCGGCGACTCCGCCGAGGAGCAATGGCTCAAGGACGAGGAAGCCCGGCTCAAGGCGCTTGTCGAGTCCCGCATCCTCGCGGTGCGCCAGAACCTCGTCGGCGTCGTCGCCGAACGCACGGCCGACATCCTCCGCGCCCGCCATGGCGTGCCGACCCTGCAGTTCCCGGCTTTGGCCGCCGAATCCCGCAGGCTGGCGGAAGAGCTGGATGACGCTTCCCTGCTGCGCATCCTTGACGGAGCCGCCCGTCTCCGCCTTCTTTTGGACCGCAACGTGAAGGAGGAT
>JACSRX010000088.1 GCA_014879535.1 Chthoniobacterales bacterium | reverse complement strand
CGGGATGATCCATTACTTCTTTTCGTTTTTTACGACGCCAAAGATCTTCTACAATTTGCATGCCTATTGCATAGACGAAAAATCCGAAAAGTAATCCGAAAAAATATAACCAAAATGGAATAAAAGCAATTAATGGGATTTTTACATCTCGCCCCGATAAAAATGTCGCAATGGCAACAGAATAAACGGTAATTCCTGCTCCATTTGCTTTGAATAAAAGCTGCTCATAGCCGGATCGAGGATAGTCATAGGTAACGTCCGCCTCAGACATCCCGCTGCCCCTTGCTGAGCCGCACGCCCGGCCCGCCGCCGTTCTCGGCGATGAACTCAACGCCGGCGGCTTCGAGGGCGGTGCGGATGGCGTGCGCATTTGCGTCGGTGATTCCAACCGCGCCATCTGTCGCTTCTGCGCGCCGCACGGTCATCAATCCGATTTTAGCGGCTTCAGCCAATTGCCCGGCGGACCAACGAACAAGGGCACGTGCAGCCCGGATTTGCGCGCCGGTGATGCTCATTGTCTCACTTGGTACATTATTGACCATCATTCCAAGTTTGTGGTACATAATGTTTCACCTGAAACGTTACATACCATAGGAGCACGCGCATGGGCACCCATGACCGCAAACAGAAGAAGCGCATCCCTCGGAACGCCAGTCCCAGGTCAACGGATGCCGCCGTCAAGGCGACGTCGGATTCCGCCCTCACCACCCAACAGACGGCATGTAATCATGATCCGGTGTTCGCGCTGATCGATGCGGCGGTACGGTGCCGCGCGGAATTCGATCGCGCGGCAGAGGCGCAGAAGCAGTGGGAGCAGGAATACGTCGCCGCGCACGGAATGCCGCTCCCCCGTAACAGCCCCGCGGACATGGAAACAACGCGTACCCTCTATAGATGGCTGGCAGCGCTCGCTGAAATGAGGATTACGCCGCCGACCACAACGGCTGGCGCGATTGCGCTTCTCCGGTGTCTTTCGTCACCGAAGATGCTCGTCGTGTCGGTCAATAAGGTCGAGTTCCGGTTGATCTGCGAGAGCATCTGCATGTTCCTGGAAGGGGTCGACCATGCGTGATGCCTCACCCCGCACCTTCGAGATGGTGGAATCGACCCGCTTGCGCGCCCGCATCGCGGTCGCCATCGAAGGCCTCGTGGACCTGCTTGATGAGCTGGATCACGATCCGGACTTCGAGCCGGACACCGACGATGAACCGACCCTCGGCTGGCGGGAGGGGCGCTGCGGCCAGGGCGCCTGCCCGACCACCGACGACGACGCCGAGGTCGGACCGTGGCTGGAGCACTCAAACCAGTTGTCCGCCCTGCACCGCACCGCCTGCCTGCATGAGGACCAGGAGGAAACCGCGCTGGAGCGCCAAGGTACCGGCTTCGTCTCATCCGGCCCGGACGACGACGAGGACAGCGACCCCGGCGGCGGCGACGTCTGCGACGAACCGCACGACGCCGACACCTTCGACGACATCATCGTCGATGCGGATGCGCGCGACCAGTTGCACGACGAACTCGCTTTCCAGCGCTGGATGGACGAGAGCCGGCACGCACGTTTCAAGGCGCATGAGGCCACCCGCGCGCAGATCCTGAAGGTGACCGGCCGAAAGCCCGGTTCCCATTGGGGCGTTACCGTGCGGGTCCAGCTGTGGTGAATCCGCCCGGGCCGGTGCGGATGCAATCGTGGGGCGGCGGGAAGAGGGAGTCATGCCGGCCCGCTTTGTCTCGCAAGACAGACTTATACACATATTGAAGTAAGACTTAAACTGATGTATAAGTCTGCATCATGAGCACACTCCCCCTCGACTCCCCCCTCTTTCCGGTCGCCGTTGCAGCGCAGGCTGCTTTGACGGCCCCTGGCACCATGCGCATGTGGCTTCAGCGCGGCAGTGTGCAACTTCTCGAAAGCGATGCCAGCTTCGAGCAGTCCTTGGTGCCTTCGAAAGGCGGGTCGCCCCGCCTGCTCACGCTCCGCGCTGTTCTCACTCTCGCGACCGCCGCTGCTCTGGTGCGCAAGGGAACGGATGTGAAAGACGCCTATAAAGCAGCGAAGAATTGGACATGGTTCGGAGACGACTGGGACGGTCAGGGGCCGTGTCCGCGCGACCCTGCCGAGTTGTATCCTGAGCCGGATTTCACCGTTCTCGTCCAGCACATGGGTGAGAATGCCAAAGTTGTGAGATTCGGCCCCAGGCATCCGCTTGAATTCGCGGACCTGTTCGCGAGTGGCGGGCCGGTGCGCACTCCGCCGACTTTGGTATTGCTGAACAGTGTCAACAACTACGCTCGCGGGGTCTGCCAAGGCTTCCTCAGGTCTGAGGAGCGGTGATGTCGACCCGTGAACCCAGCTGCACCCTCCGCACCTCCAAGCAGATTGCCCATGCGCTCGGGGTCTCCGAGCGCACGGTGGGCCGGTGGGTCCGCAAGGGCTTCCTGCCCGCCACCAAGTCCGGCTGCGGCGGGCGTACCAGCCCGCTCCGGCTCAAGGTCGCCGACCTCGATGCCCTGAAGAAGAAGGACTGACCCCATGCCCCGCAAGGGTGCCAGTTTCGTTCAGAGCGATCTCAGCCGGGCGCTGCGCGCTTGCAGGGATGCAGATGTGCTGGACCTGGTCCAGGTGCGCGTCGAGCGCGGCAAGGGCGGCGATATCGTCATCATGCCTCTCGGGGCCAAAGGGGCGTTCTCCGTCGTCGACGATCCTCCGGTCGAAGAGCATCTGCCCGACCTTCCAGATATCTAGAGATGAACATGCCGCGACCGCTTCCTCCCTCCCTCCATCGTGAGCGCACCCGGCATGGTCAGGTGGTCTATTACGTCCGGCGGAAGCACGGCCCGCGCATCCGTATCCGTGCCGAGTTCGGCGCCCCCGAGTTCTTCGAAGAGTATCGTGCCGCGCTGACAGCCGATCCCGCGACAATCGCGACCAAGGGGCCGCGACCCGGCACGATCGAATGGGCGATCAAGTGCTACATGGCCAGCTCCGCCTGGGCGTCCCTGTCCGTTGCGACGCGCGGGGCGCGGGACTGCGTCTTCCGACAGATTGTCGCGACTTCGGGCGACAAGATGCTCTCCCAGGTGAGCCAGCGCACCATCATCGGCGGCCGGGAGAAGCGGGCGAAGACGCCACATTCGGCCAACAACTACCTCAAGGCCATGCGTGGGCTGTTCGGATGGGCGTCCGGTGATGGTGGCCTCGTCAAGGTCAATCCCACGCTGGGCGTGAAGCTCCTCAAGGGCGCCAACGACGCTGACGGCTTCCACACCTGGACCGAGGCGGAGGTCGCGCGCTTCGAGGAGGCCTGGCCCCTCGGGACGCGGGAGCGGCTCGCCCTCGACATTCTGCTCTACACGGGTCTGCGGCGCGGCGACGCCGCGCGGCTCGGCCGCCAGCACGTCTGCGACGGCCTCATCTCGATTCGCACCGAGAAGACCGGAGAGGTCGTGAGCCTCCCGATGCTTGAGCCTCTGGCGCGCTCCATCGCGGCCACGAAGACAGGCGACCTGACCTTTCTCATCACCGAGCGTGGTGCTCCCTTCGCGAAGGAGAGCTTCGGCAACTGGTTCAAGAAGGCCTGTGTCAAGGCGAAGGTGCCCGGCACGGCACATGGCCTGCGGAAGGCCGGGGCGACGCGCGCCGCCGAGAACGGTGCCACCGAGCGCGAGCTGATGGCGTTGTTCGGTTGGAACACCGGAAAGATGGCGGTGCACTACACCAAGGCGGCGAGCCAGAAGCGCCTCGCTCAGGAGGCGGCCCAACTGCTGCTTCCGCAACGAACGCAGAACAAAACCGCCCGCACCTCGCGCCCCGGTGCGGGCGCTAGTGCTAAAAATCGTTGATTTTCAGGAGCTTAGAAAATGAATGGTGCCCAGGAGAGGACTCGAACCTCCACGGCTTTCACCACTGGTACCTGAAACCAGCGCGTCTAC
>JACSRX010000070.1 GCA_014879535.1 Chthoniobacterales bacterium | reverse complement strand
CCCGCAGCCAGCCCCGCCCCCCCCGTGTTCGGCCAGCGCATGCCCGAGGATGTCGAGATTGTCGGGACGCTCAAACTCAAGGACCAACAGACCCTCGCCTGCCGGGTCGACGGTTCGATCGAGTCGAGCTCGTCCCTCACCATCGCCAAGGAGGGCGTCATCAAGGCGAGGATCACCGCAGAATCCTTGGTTGTTTTCGGAACCATCGAGGGCGACATCCATGTCGATGGCCTTGTGGTGTTGAAAAGCACCGCCGTTCTTCAGGGGGACATCCATGCTGCACGCATCGTCATGGAGGATGGAGCAGCCTTCAACGGGGCATCCCACGTCGGAGCCAGAAAGCCGGACAAGGCTACCAGCCGGCCGCCGTCAGGCGCAGGCGCAAAGTCTCCCGTGCGCCGGGCTTGAGCCAGCGCAACCCCTGCCCGTTGTGCACGGCGTCCGGGAGCGCCGTCCACGGCTCGACACAGTAAAAGTCCGACGACGCTCTCTCCGTCCATGTGGTCACGGCGAACCAGGGATTCCGCCCCGCCGCATCCGGGGGGAAATCAAAACGGATGCTCCGTCCGTCGGCTCGGTGCCGCAGAACCACCCCGTCGCGCGGCGGACCGACATGGAACAGATCCACCAAGGCCGGATCATCCAGCGCCCCCCCGCCTGCAGGCGGCGGTGCCGTCGCGATCCTGCCGTCCTTCTCCTGGCGCGCCCACCGGCGGCACGGGCACTCAAGGCTCCATTGACCGCGTTCACCGGAAAGAACCTCGAAGTAAAAATGATTGCCCACGCTGAACGGCAGAGGCTCCCGCCCGGTGTTCTCCACGCCGAAGGCCACGGCAAGAACATTGTCCTCCAGCGCATACTCGACCGTGAAGACGAACGGAAACGGGAAGGACGCAGCCATGGCACCATCCGACGCGATCCGCATGCGGATCAGATTCTCCCCGTGTGCCTCGACCGCAAAGGGCGCGGTCCGCACCAAACCGTGCATCGGCGCCGGCCGGATCTTGCCATCCGGCCCCTTCCACCGCCCCTTCTCCCCGTCGAGGAACGTGCGCGCAATGAAGGGGAAAAGCACCGGGTTGCCCCCGCGGATGTGCGCAGGATCGGACCAGTCCGGCGTGGATGGCCAATGCAGCACCGGCCGCCCCGCAACATTCCACTTCATCAGCCGCGCCCCGACCGCGGGGGCGACCTCCGCCGTTGCCCCCCTGCTGCCCAGCCTCACCACATCCGGTTCCATGCTACCCCTTTCCTCTCGCCGCCTTCGCCGCCATGCGGGCGCTGCTGAACATCTCCGTGAAATACCCCCCGATCACCAGCACCTGCGCCGAGTAATACATCCAGAAAAGAAGGATCATGAAAGACGACATGGCACCATAGAAGGATTCCGCGCTCAACCAGCCAAGGTAGAGCCCCATGCCCAGCTTTCCGATGCTGAAAAGCAGCCCGGTTCCGAACGCCCCCAACCAGACATACCGCCAGAGGACCTTCGTCTCCGGCAGGAACTTGAAGACCATCGCGCACACCATGGTGACCATGATCAGCGTCGCAAGGAATTCCATGGAAAGGAGGAACGTCGCCGAATAGGGAAGCCCATCGGGCACGTATTTCTTCATCACCGCGAGAGCCGTGGTGGCGATCAGCGAGATCACCAGCAGCAACCCCGCCACCAGCACACCGGCCAGGGAGACAAGGTAATGCTCCGCCCACATCCACCATGTCGCCTCCCGCTTGTGCGGAACGCGCCAGATGAAATTCATCGAATCCCGCAGCTGGCGCATCACGCTCGACGACGTGTAAAGCAGCACCACGATGCCGATCGTCGCCGCCCAGCCGGATGAAGTCCGGGCCCGCACGCTCGCCAGCAGCCCCTCGATCGTCGTTGCCGTCTCGACCCCGAACATCTCGGTCAACTTGACGTGCAGTTCCCCGCGGGCCTCGTTCTCGCCGAAGAACCACCCGGCAATCGCCGTCGCGACGAGAAGCAGCGGACCGAGGGAAAAGACGGCGTAGTAGGTCAGCGCGGCGCCGTGGGTCATGCCCCCCTCCATCACATAACGGTTGAATGCCTCGCCGAGGATCTGCCGTGGGCTTTTCTTCTCCTTGCGCGGCACCGCCTCCTCCAGCGGCTTGGTCTTCGCAACATCCATCGCGGAATACATTAGCTTCAGAAAGTTACCAGAAAAGTCACCGGTTCAAGGAAGCAATTCCCGGGCCAGACGTTTGGGAAGCCCCGGACCTCTGTAAACCAGCCCCGTGTAAAGCTGCACGAGCGAGGCCCCCGCGGCAATTTTCCCCCGTGCGGATTCCGGATCGGAAACCCCGCCGACGCCGATCACCGGTTTCCCCGCCACCGACACCACCCGGTGCAGGACCCTCGTGGACATTTGCCGCAGGGGCTCCCCGCTCAAGCCCCCCTCCTCGTCGCATCCCGGAGGAACGGCGCTGTGATCCAATGTCGTGTTTGTGGCGATCCAACCCGCCGCGCCCTCGGCCTCCCCGCATGCGACGATCCCGTCGATCTCCTCCCCCGACAGATCCGGCGCGATCTTCACCAGCACCGGCTTGCCCTCCGGATTTTCCCGCGCCAGCGCCCGCAGGATGTCCCGAAGATGCCCCGCCGCCTGCAACTCCCGGAGGCCCGGCGTGTTGGGGGAACTGACATTGACCGCGAAATAGTCACCGTGCTCCCGCAACTGCCGGAAACTGTAGGCGTAATCCTCCGGGGCCTGCTCCAAGGGGGTGACCCTCGACTTGCCCAGATTGATGCCCACCGGCACCCGCGGCCAGCGCCCGGCACGGCGCAGGGAAGCCAGTCGATCCGCCACCGCCCGCGCCCCCTCGTTGTTGAACCCCATCCGGTTGATCAACGCGCGCTGCCGCGGCAGCCGGAACACCCGCGGCACAGGATTCCCCGGTTGGGCGTGCGCCGTCACGGTTCCGACCTCGACAAACCCGAAGCCGAGCAGCGGCCACGCCGGGAGCACGGCGCCATTTTTGTCCATGCCCGCGGCCAAACCGACCGCATTCGGGAAACGCACCCCGAAGCATTCCACCGGATTCCCGTCCGGCGCCGGGACACTCCTGCCGAATGTCACCGCCGCCATGGTCAGCATCTTCATCACGCACTCGTGCGCCGCCTCGGCGGGAAGCAGGAAGAGCAACGGCCGGGCGATGGCGGAGTAGAGGCTCATTTCCCGATGCAGAACGTGCTGAAGATCCTCCCGAGCACCTCCTCGGCATCCACCGCGCCGGTGATCTCCCCGATGGCGGCCAAGGCGGAGCGCAACTCCAGCGCGGTCAGTTCCGGTGCATCCCCGCTTTCCAGCGAGCGCCGTGTGGCGTCCAAAAATCCCCCCGCCGTCCGCAGGCAGTGCTGGTGGCGCGCATTGATCGCAACGGCCTCGTCGATCCTGCCGAGCGAACCGAGGTCGGTCTTGGCCACGATGGCTTCCACCAGTTCATCCAGCCCGCGCCCGTCGAGACAGCACATCGGGACCACCCCCGGCGGAACCGGTGCCCCCCCCAAAAGGTCGATCTTGTTGAGCACGCGGACTTCCGACGGCGGCACCTCCCCGGGGTCGGACCATGCCGAGGCATCAAGCACCCGCACGGCGACATCGGCCTGTTCCAGATGATGGCGTGTGCGTCGCATGCCCTCGACCTCCAGCGGATCGTCCGAGGCGCGCAAACCCGCCGTGTCCACGACCCGGAACGGAATCCCGCGCAGGGTGAGATTTTCCTCGATCGTGTCCCGCGTCGTCCCCGGAGTCTCGCTGACCATCGCCCGATCATGACCGACAAGGAGGTTGAGCAGGCTCGATTTCCCGGCATTCGGCTCACCGAAAATCACCAGACGCACCCCCTCGCGCAGCATTCTCCCCTCGTCCGACGTCGCCAGCAATTCCGCCACCGCTCCAATGAGCGCATCCACACGCCCGAGGAGTGCGCGGCCGCCCTCCGGATCGATCTCCACCCGCGAGGCGCGAC
>JACSRX010000022.1 GCA_014879535.1 Chthoniobacterales bacterium | reverse complement strand
TCTCAACCCTCATCCCTCAACTCTCAACTCTTGATGCCCCCCCACGAACAGACCGTGACCATCCGTTTCGAGGACGCCGACCCTGCGGGGGTGATTTTTTATCCGCGCGCGATCGCGCTGGCGCATGCGGTGGTGGAGGAAATGATCCGGCGCTCGCCGCTGGGATGGGAGGCGTGGTTCGCCTCGCCGGTGCACGGGGCGCCGCTGCGGCATGCGGAGGCGGATTTCATGCTGCCGATGCGCCCGGGGATGGAATTCACCGCGCAGGCGCGGGTGGAGAGGCTCGGCGGGACCTCGGTGACGTTCCTTGTGAGGTTCCTGGACAGGACCGGCGCCCTTGCGGCGCAGATCCGCACGGTGCATGTGCTCGTGGACAAGGCCAGCGGACGTCCGGTTCCCCTCACCGGCGAAATCCGCGCGGCGTGGGGGTGAAGCTGCCCCGCGGTTCTTCCAGCAGGGTCCGCTGGCCCCAGCGGACCGGCGCTTGGCCCGAATCAACGGATGGCACGAAGGCCGGCTGAGGCCAGCCGGCCCTACCGGGGGAAGGATCCAAGCCTACCCAAGTGTTCCCCCGCCGCGGCGGATGATTTTGCCGAGGGCGGTGCGGGGGATGCCGCCGATGGTGACGGATTCCGGGCGCGCGAAGGGCGGGAAGACATCGAGCGCGGCGCGCGCCGCCTCGGCGGCGTCCGCATCGGACGCCACCACATGGAGCGCGCCGCCGTTGCGCTCGTCGTCGGCGGCGAGCACGCCCACGCGGTCGGACCCGACGCGCGCCTGCAAGGCGCGCTCGAGGGCGGCGACGTCCACGAGTTCGCCGCGGATTTTCACGAGGTCATCGACGCGACCGAGGACGCGCAGGTTGCGGCCGGTCAATTCGGCGCGGTCGCCGGTGCGCAACCAGCCGTCGGACTTCGGATCCTCCCAGCGCGCGGCGCCATCCTCGCCGAGGAGGATCCATCCGGTGAGCAGGGAGGGTCCGCGCAGGGACAGCACGCCGGATTCGTCAATGCGCGCCCCGACATGCGGGAGCAGCGGCAGCGCGGAAAAACCGATTGCGCCGATCAACGCGGTGGCAACCTGCGAGGCGGTCTCGGTGAGTCCGTAACTCGGCAGCAGCGGCCAGCCGAGATCCGCGGCGCACGCGCGCAGCGTTTCATCGAGCGCCCCGCCGCCCACGACGATGGCGCGCAGCGACGGCGGTGACATGGCCCGCGAGGACACGAGATCATGGACCTGCGCGGGCACAAGGGAGGCGAGCGTCGCACCGGCATCCTCCGCGTCCCGCACGAAGGATGCGGGGTTCCACGGCGCGCTTCCAATCCAACGCGCGCCGGACAAGGCCGAGCGCACGACGATGCCGAGTCCGCCCGCGTGGAAGAGCGGCAGCGGATTGATCCACACGTCGCGCGCGGTCGCGGCGAGGTGCGCATTGACGGCCGCGGCGCCCGCCTCGAGGGCGGCGCGCGAAAGGGCGACGATCTTCAGGCGTCCGCCGGTGCCCGAGGTGGCGAGCCATGCATGGTCCGGCAGGTCGGGAAACTCCGCGGCCAGCACGCGACGGCGAAGACCGGCGTCCAGGCGCGGATTGAGCAGGAGGAACGCGCCCCGGACGGGCCACGCCTCGGGCGGCTCGCGCAGGAGGGATTGTCCCGTGGGCATCGGGGAAGTGTGGAGGAAGAATGTGGAATGCTGAAAGTTGAAACGGATCGGCTCCATGTTCTTCGTTCATGGGGTGGCGGTTATCCGCGTTCCGCTTTTGGCTTTCCGCTTTTCGAAGCCCCCCTTTTTTCTTGCACGGTTGCAGTGAAGGGCGCACATTGGCGGGCTTTTCCGGTCACGCCACCGCGGGACCGCCGCTGTCATCGCCAGGGTAGCTCAGCGGTAGAGCAGGGGACTCATAAGCCCTTGGTCGGGAGTTCGATTCTCCCCCCTGGCACGATCCAAAACCACTTCCACCATGGCCAACATCAAATCCGCCGCCAAACGCGCGCGCCAAACCAAGGTGCGCACGGCCCGCAACCGCAGCACCCTCCACAACCTCAAGACGCTCTCGAAAAAGACGGGCAGCGCGCTGGCCGGCAAGGACAAGGCCGCCGCCGCCGCGGAGGCCAAGTTGCTGAGCTCGGCCCTCGACCGCGCCGTGAAGCGCGGCACGATCCACCGCAACACCGCCGCCCGCCGCAAGAGCTCCCTCGCCCGCAAGCTGGCCGCGCTCTGATTTTTCTTCCGCTTTTTAGCGCTCCCCGGCCGCGTGCAGCGGCCGGGGATTTTTCTGTCTCCCCCTCCCCGCCCCTCGACCGCGCCCACGCTTTCGTGTGCTTGTTCAGGCACACGGCCGGCTCCCGCAGGCGCGGGATCCCGCCCTACTTTGCGGAATAAGGGTTGTCGCGACATCTTAGGGTAGGGTCCGCTGGCCTCAGCGGACCGGGAGTTGACATCGCAAGCCAAGGCGGAGGCCGGCTGGGCCAGCCAGCCCTACCGAGGATAAAGTGCGCCATTATTGCACACATCGGTCCGTGGGAACCGTGACAAAATGAGACATTATGGCATGGTATTTCTCGCCAAGATTTTGCGAAATATTTGTGTATGTTTTTGATCATTAGTTGATTGCGCTTTACCGTTGGGGCTTGGCACGTTTGGCGCTGTAAGGAATGAGTGAAAGGAAACACCAATCATGACACTCATTCGATTCCAACCCACGAAAGCGAACACCTCCTCGGAGCTGGCTCCGGGCGACTTGCTTCGCGATTTCATGAACCTGCACTTCCCGTTTTTCCCGAAGGAAAAGGCGGGAATGAACACATGGTCTCCGGCCCTCGACGTGCACGATGACAAGGACGCCTTCACGGTGACCTTGGAAGCCCCGGGGCTGAAGAAGGAGGACTTCGAGATCTCCTACCACGACGGCGCGCTGAGCATCGCCGGCGAGCGGCGGGAGGAGAAGGAGTCCAAGGACAAGACCTACTTCCGCCGGGAGAGGTTCTTCGGACGTTTCGCCCGCTCGGTGGCACTGCCCGCCGGGGTGAAGGCGGACGCCATCGGCGCCACCTACAAGAACGGCGTGCTGACCGTCACCCTGCCGAAGGCGGAGGAGGCGAAGCCGAAGCAGATCGAAGTCAGCGTGAAATAACCAGGAGAACAACCATGAGCACCACAGCAACCGAAACAACCACGCAACCCGCGGCCGCGCAGCAGCCCTCGCGCATCCGCCATGTCACCCCCGCGGTGGCCATCTACGAGGATGCCGACGGTTACACGATCGAGGCGGAAATGCCCGGCGTGGCCAAGGACGGCGTGCATGTCACCGTCGAGAACGGCGAACTCGCCTTCACCGGCACGAGGGCCGCGAAGGCGGCCGGCACGCGCCTCTACGGCGAGGTGGCCGACGCCGATTACCGGCGCGTCTTCGACCTGGATCCGTCGGTGGACACCAACCATGTCACCGCGCGGATGGACCAGGGCATCCTGACCCTGCGTCTGCCCAAGGCCCAGGACAAGAAGCCGCGGCGCATCAGCGTGACCGAATGACACCGGGCGCAGGGCGGGGCCCCTCACGCCCCGCCCTGCGGCGGCCATCGTCCGGCCGGGGCGCGCCGCCGCGTGCGGGATGTCCGCAGTTCACTTCGAGGAGAGCAGCGCCCTGAGGTGATGGATGGTGAGGAGCGAGCCGGCGGAGAATTCCAAGGGCTCCCCCTCCCCGGACGGCACCTCGAGGGAATGGAGCCAGACCGCGCGGTCCTTGTCCTCCCCGGCGGCAAGAACCAGCACGAGGCGGTCGCCGGGCTGCAGCTCCAGCGCGAAGTTCCCCTCGGGGTCGGCATGCACGAGCATCCTCGACGGGGGCAGGCTTCCCAGGATGGACGCCGGGTCCGCGGTGCGCTCGCCATCCGCGGACAACTGCTCGAGGCGGGCGAAGGATTCCTGCGCCGACTCCTCGGCCTGGCGGAGACGCGCACGGCACAATCCGAGGTCGGCCGCGTTGGACTTCTCGGCGACCTGCACGACGCGTGCGGCCTCGAGGCGCGCGGCATTCCTCTCCCGCCAGACCTGGCGCGCGGACTCGATGGACATCTCGTTTGCCGCCGCCGACTGCTCGAAGCGTTTCAGCCATGCGCGCAGGTGGTCCTCCATCATCTCGCGCGTGTAAACCTGCACGGCCACGTGTTCCGGAACCAGGACGCCGCCGTCGAGCGCACGCAGGGCGACGCGCCCCTCGACCGAGGCCGTCGGGGCCGGCGCCGGGGCATCCCCGCGGAGATGCCACCAAGCCGCCGCCCCCGCGGCGGCGAGGGCAACAACGGCCATCACCGTGATCCTGCCCGACATGCGGCAACCCTTACACCCGCGGGTGCGGCAAAACAAGCTGCAGCCCGGGGTCGGCGGGCGGCACGGGGCGGAAAATCCGGCGATCCCCCGCGTTCAACATCCGGGGGGAGATTTTGTTTGGTGATGCCCTGCTCCGATGCCACCGTTACCCCCGCATCCGATGCCCCCCGACTCCAAGGAGCTGACCACCATGAAGAATCAAAGAACCCCATGCCGTCCACCCATCCGGAAGCCGCTTGCGATCCTCGGAATGGCAACCCTCCTGACCGCCGGAATCCCGGGGAATGCCGGGGCCCAAGGCCTGCAGGATCTCGAGCGGCTCGGGTTTTTTGACGCGAACTTCACGCGCAACGACGGATTCCAGTCGAGTTCGCTCAGCGGGATGAACGAGGCCGGGCAGGTGTTCGGATTTTCGGACCGATACCAGGGGGCGGATTTCCTCGGGCACATCCCGTGGGTGTTCGAGGCGGTGGCGGGCAGCCGCCAGATCGGGCTCACCGGGAGCGAGTTCACACGCGCGGACGGCTTCCAGGCCAACGCCGCGTCGGAGCTGACGGAAGGCGGGTGGTTGCGCGGCAGTGCACAGCGGTTTGCAGGGGGAATGGCCAGCGATGGCGTGGCCGCATGGCTGGCGGATGCGGCCGCGGCAACCACCATGCGGGTGGGATTGACCGATGCGGAACACACGGGCGGACTTTACCAATTTTCCGAGGCGACGTTCCTCACATCCGACGGGCTGGTCGGGGGCTACTCGAACCGCTACGGCGACTCCTCCGGCGATGCGCTGGGCCAGAGCGCCTGGCTGGCCAGGGCCATGTTGGGAGTGGGCGTGACCCACCGCGTGGGATTCACCGGCGGGGAATACACGCGCCACGACGGCTACGAATTCAGCGTGATCAACCGGGCGGTGGAATCCGGCATCGCCGGGGGATTCTCGTGGCGATACGAGACGGGAACCGGCCTCTTCCTCGGCGAACACGCCTGGGTCGCGCACTGGACCGCGGGCGGCGGCGTGACGGACCTCGTGGGTTTCTACGACGCGGAGCACACGGACACCGACGGCTACCAGTTCAGCCGGCTGCAATGGCTCAACGATGCGGGCGAAGGCGCGGGGTATTCCGAACGGTTCGACTCGGGCATGGATGCAGGCCGCACGGCGTGGGTTTCCGCCCCGGAGGGGGCCGAGACACGGCGCGTCGGACTGGTCGATGCGGATCACACGCGGACCGACGGCTACCGCTGGAGCGACGTGACGGGCATCACCGACTCCGGGTTGGCCGGCGGCGTCTCCACAAGCTACGTCGCGCCGGTGGCGGGACAATCGGCCTGGGTGGCGGTCATCAGCAACGCGGAGACCACACGGGTGGGGCTCACGGGCGGGGAATTCCAATCCGCATCCGGCCGCGAGGTCAGCTACCTGCGCCGCCTCGCGGAATCGGGATTCGCGATCGGCGGGTCGCAACGGTTCTCGGGCGAGAACCCCGACGGCGAAGCCGCATGGCTCGCGGCGCCCTCCGGCGGCTCGCACGACACGATGCGCGTCGGCCTCGTGGATGCCGAGCACACGTCCTCCTCGGGACGGCAGGAAAGCGTGGCCGAGCTGCTCGGCGAATCCGGACGGGCCGCCGGCTACTCGCTGCGCTACAGCGGATCGGCGTATGCCGGCCAGTCGGCGTGGGTCGCCAGTCCGCAGGGCGTGACCACGCGCGTGGGACTCACCGGCGCGGAGTTCACCAGCGCGGACGGCTTCCAATACAACTCGGCGGAGTATCTGACAGCGGGCGGCCGGATCCTCGGCTATGCCGAGCGCTACAACGGCGGGAATGAGTGGCTCGGCGAGGCCTCGTGGACGGCCGGCACGAACGGGGCGACGACGAAGATCGGCCTGTATGACGGCATGCACACGAAGTATGACGGCTACCAGATGTCGGTCATTTCCCTCGTGACGGAGGCGGGATACGTGGCCGGATCGTCCGAGCGCTTCGACGGGGGGGCGGCGCAGATCGGCACCTCGGGGTGGATTTACCTGCCGGTGCTGGACCTGACCGAGGAGATCGTGTTTTCCACGGCCCTCTCCGGCGAAGCCTACACGAAGATCGAGGTGCTCACCGAATCGGGGCTCGCCGCCGGGTATTACACGCTGTTCGACGGCGACACGGCCGTGGGCAACCGCGCGTTCGCGTGGCTTCCGGAGGTCGGCGGCTTCGACCTCGGGGCCTACATCGGCACCGCGCAATTCAGCAGCCTCACGGACGTGACCGCGGCCAACCTCGCGAACTACATCGCGGGCATCGGCGTGCCACTGGACAACGAGGGGCACGCGGTGTTCGCCGCCTCGGTGGTCCCCGAACCGCGCACGCTGCCGCTGATGCTGCTGGGCTTCGGGATCGCCGCGTGGGCGGTGCGCAGATTCCGCCGCGCGGGTTCCGCACTCGTGCTCGCCGCCGCCATCCACACCGCCGCGGGACCGGCGCAGGCCGAAGCCCCGGTGAACTTCGAGGCATGGGCCGCCGGAACACTTCCCGAACAGGAGGCAGGCGCCACCGTCGATCCCGACGGCGACGGCTTCATGAACGCGGTCGAGTTTGTGTTCGGATCGGATCCTTTGACACCGGACGCGCCGGCGGATCTTGCGCCCGTCCTCGACACGGACGATCCGGATCAGGCGTATTTCGTTTACCGCCGCAGCGACGACAGCATGGAAAGCACCGTGGTGCGCGTGATGACATCCGACGGCCTCGGCAACTGGGAGCCCGCGGAAGGCGAACCGGTGGTCCTCGAGGAGCATGAAGGTTTCAAAGTGTTCGGTCATCCGGTGCAGGCCGCGGGCACGCGCTTTTACACGCTGGAGGTGCGCATCCCCGGAGGCCTTTCAAACACCCCGCAAACCCTCGATGAACCGTTGGATCTGGTGATCCACATCGGGGCGAATGCCGGGAGCGCCTGGGAGGGACTTCCTCCTCTGCCCAACGTCAGTGTCCTCACCCAGGCGGCTCCGGTGAGCGCCACCGACCCGACGCCCGACACCTCGAAATATCCGAGCGCGGCCGGCGCGGGGCGGGGCAATTTCACGGCGAATCTGCTGCAGGACTACCAGACCCGAGGGCTGAGGCCACCGCTGCGGTCGTGGATGGGGTGGTTCCTGTGGGGCGATGGCGCGCCGCCGCCGGGCATCAAAGCGGGGATCCACGCCCCCGGCGACTACGGCACCTACACCGGGGCGGGATGGGATTACTTCAACTACCAATGGCCGAAGAACGACAGCGCCCCCGATGGCGGACGCTCGAACGGGACATGGAATCCGGTGCGCGTGGACCAGCAACCGCTGTTCCTGAATCCCTTCGTCGTGAACTACAACTGGGCGCCGGGGCCGTTCGGCTACGAATCGAAGCCGATGAAGAATTTCCCGAACAACGCCCATTACTGGCAGGACAAGACCATCGTGCGCGGGGTCAACCTCTCGACGGTGAACCCGTTTTTCTACCAATACGGCGACAAGCTCACCGCCTCGAGCGTGCCCGCGCAGTGGCACCAGGCCTGGCTCTACCTCGCCATGCGCCCGCTCGAAACCACCGTGGTCGTTCCGGGCAACCTCCGCCCGGAGGAGGTTCTCCAACCCGGCGTCTGGAACTCCCGGCCCGGCGGATCGAACGACCCCTTCCCCTATCCGGTGTGGGACAAGAACAAGGCCGCCGAGGAGCAGACGCCCTTCGCATTGAAGGTGGACCGCGTGGGTGACTTCGACGCGGACATCATCTACGAGGCGGTGAATCCGCTCTTCCCCGCCTATTACGAGGCGAACCGCTACCAGCGCACCGGTTTCGCGGAACCCGGCAAGGGCAACTACCTCAAGATGACCGTCGGACAGGGCATGCCCTTCGCGTGGTGCGAGACGCACAACAACCGCTACGTCACCTTCTACAACCTCATCCGGGAGAACACGAGCGGCCGCATCAACAACAACGCCGGCACGGGCGCGGGCGTCGTCCAGGGCGGCCCGTGGGATGTGCCGGGCGTGAGCGGGGTGAAGTTCGTCCTGCTCTACGGCGACCACGTGAACCCGAACCAGTGGTATCAGGAGGTCCCGCCTTGGTATTTCGACGCCCCCTCGAAACAGCCCGGCGGATTCAACCCGCCGGCCGGCGACTACAAGACCAAGGGCGGAGGAACGACCAACGCGCCGGGCCAGCACAACCACACCTACACGGCGGTCTTCTACCGCACGGATTCGGCGCGGCCGGTCACGCTGACCCCGCAACCGGGCACCCCGGGATTCAACAACGGCCTCGACGCGCAGGGCAACCCGTTCTTCTACCTCGAATTCGTCAAGCCCGACAAAAACTGGTTCGTCGTGGCGAACGTTCCGCCCATGCGCTACTACCACACCGGCATCACGCCGGACCGCCGCAGCGTTCTCGACCAGGCCGCGCGCGACTGGGCCTCCACGCTCGGGCAATACGCCTTCAATTTCCCCACCTCCACGAAGGTCGCCTACACGGTCGAGAACATGTCGGAGTCCCTCAGCACGTTCTCGGTGGACCTCAAGAACCCCTATGTGGCGGCCGGCGCATCCGGGGCGGCCAGCATGACGGCCAATCCCAAGGACACCGTCATCGCCCTCAACCCCCACCAATACCAGCCGATCAAACTCGGGCCGGATCTGACGAAGGCCGCACAGCCCGAAGTCACGTGGCAGCCGTTGCGCGCCCACGGCAAGGATTTCCCGGTTCCCACCAGTGCGCCGCCCAATGCCAACCGCACCACGCCGGCCTCCCCCTCGCGCTGGGGCTATTGGAGCCTGCGGGGCAACCTCAAGCCGGTCATCACCGACGCGTTCACCGTCGCCTATCCGTTCCAGAATTTCCTGCCCGCGCTGCCCGCCCCCGACTACGCGCGCCAGATCCAGCAGACCGGCATCCCCGGCATCCTCATCACCGACGTGGGCACCGGCTACCACAAGATCACGGACGCGCCGACCGTGACGATCAGCAACAGCTCCGGCAGCGGCTCGGGGGCGGCGGCCAAAGCCCTCGTCGATGCCTACCGCGGGGAAATCCAGCAGATCGACGTGGTCAGCGGCGGCCAGGGTTACCCCGACGGGATGCCGCCGGAGACCGTCAGCGTGACGATCAGCCCCCCCACGTCGCCGAATGGACGCCAAGCCACGGCTTACGCGCAGGTCGGCGGGGGCAAGGTGCTCGCCATCTTCATGCTCGACAAGGGCGCGGGCTACTCCTCGGTCATCACCGTTCGGCAGGACGGCCAGACAACCGATCCGCCGATCATCGTGCCCAGATTCGACCCTGTCACCGGAGCGATGCTTCCCGGTCTGGTCAATGTCGTGGAGGAGGGGGCGGGATTCGATTTCACCCAGCCTCTCAGCACGATCCATGTGGACTTGTTCGGCACGGGCACGGGAGCGCAGTTCCAGATCATCCGACCCGGCAACCTCATCCAGATCGATCCCCCCCTCGGCGGCGCCGGCAGCGCAGGATCGTATCCGTCCATCAACAGCAACGCCCCGGTTGTGACCGTCGCCATCGAGCCGGCGATCACGAACGGAACCGCACAGACCGCCAGCGCGCAAATGTCCAAGATCCCGGGCGGATGGCAACCGGCCATCATCACGCAGGGCGACTACGCGGACGCCGGGGCGCTCACGGCGTCGTTCAGCGACGACTCGGCTCCGCCCAAGACGGTGCCGCTCCACCCCATCATGGGCGGCGGGAAACTCCTCGGACTCGCCCTCGGGCCGAATCTTCCGGAAGGGTGGGTGTTGAACTCGCCGAAGGACGTCGATTTCGCCGGTGGGAACCCCGCGACGCCGGCGGTGGCCCGCGTTTACCCGACGTATTCCGTGAACTCCGCCTCAATCACGGGCAGCTTGGTGGACGGTTACACATCGGACGTCCAAGTGAGCTTCCTCGCGGAGGACCTCAACGACCCCGCGGTTCCGTCCGTGAAGGCGCCGGAGATCACCTTCACGATCCCCGAGGACGGCGAGATCAAAGCCGCCAATCTCACCATCGTCGATGGCGGCGCCGGTCTGACTTACGACCCGGTGAACTACCAGGTCTTCGGCGGGATGGGCTTTGATGCCGCCTTCCAAGCCGTCCTCAACGAAAGCGGCGGGGTGAAAGCCGTGCGGATCCTCCACCCGGGCAGCAACTATCTCCCGAATTTGAAGATCTGGTTCAACCAAGGCGGCCACACCGGCACCCCCGCCCAAGCGGATGTCGTCGTGCAGGACGGAAAAATCACCGCCGTCAATGTGACCAATCCCGGAACAGGCTACAACGGCAGCCTCTCCATCATGCCGGTGGCGGGCACATGGAACGGCTCCGGCAACCCCGACCCGACGGTGATGGACAACCCAAAGGGCTACCCGGCACTTTTCACGGCGGTGCTGACCGGCGGTGCCGTCACCGGCTTCAACCAGTCCCTCCCTCCGCCCAGCATCACGATGGCGAAATACATCCCCGGCAGCGAGGGCACCGCCACCAAGGCCAGTCCACCCGCGCTGCTCTGGTGCTCATCCGGCGTCCCGTTCGCGCGCGTCACCTCGCCGGCTTTCTTCTTCCGCGGAAGGGTCGCCCCGCCGGCGACCCAGGTCGACCAGGTGATCTACAACTCGATCATCGACCAATACACCAAGCTCACGGGCAACGGTCTCGCCCCCTTCAACGGGACGTTCCTCGGGTCGTCCGCGCCCGACGGCTACGGCCTCGGCAACCAGCTCGGCAGCGCCGCGAACTTCCTCGGCGACGTCTTCAACCTCCAGCAATCCCTCGCCGCAAGCGGCGCCGACTACCCCGACGTGTCCATCGCCCCCTACGCGCTCGACTCGGCGAAGTCGCCGACCGCGTCCTACGAGTTCCCCGTCTTCGCACAGAACAACCCCTTCGGCAGCATGACCGATTCGCTCCGGAGCTCGGTGCAGGGAATGCAGCGCGCGCTCACGTTGCTCTTCCAGAGCCCGCCGTCGCAGAACTCCCCCGCCCCCGAGTCGCTCGCGAATCTCTGGAACGAGTCCTACTACGCGCAATACGATGACGGCGTCGGCCGCATCGTCATCAACCCCACCGCGACGCAGCCCGCGTGGGGCGTGGTCAGTTCGGTGCAGAACCCCGCGGAAGTCTCCGCCGCCGAGAACGCGACGAAGACAGGACTCTCCAAATGGGAGCGCGGCATGCTCTGGAGCGGCTTCGGCGTGTCCGACCAATGGAACGACCAGCACTACTTCTACGGCTATTACATCAGCTCGGCGGCGCTGGCCGGCATCTTCGACCGCGCCTGGTCCGAAACCATCACGGGCAAGCCGACGGACCTCTGGGCTTCCCCGGGACAGATGGGCACCGCGATCGACCAGCTGGTGATGACGCTCGCCTACGATCCGGACAACGCCGCACTCGTCTCGAGCCTGTATTCCCATCCGCCGCTCGGCTACCAGAAGCTGGCTTTCTTCGACCAGTTCAACGGCCATCCGTGGGCGAGCGGCGCCTCGCCCGGAAGCACCACCGCGGTCCTCGACACGACAAACCCCCTCGGTTTCTGGGGTGCCTACGGCACGCTGAGCGACAAATACAACGGCGAGAACGAGAACTCCGTCTTCGAGGGCATCCAGGCGTGGTCCGCCACGATCCTCTGGGGTGCCGCGACCGACCGCAAGGCCGTGCTGGATCTCGGCATCTACCTCTACAGCGCGAACCTCGCGGCCGGGGAGGCCTACTTCCTCGACAAGAACTACAACATGGCCAACTCGCCGTTGAACCAGTTCTCGTGGGTCCCGGTGACCACGATCGACTCGGCCGAGGTCATCAACAACGGGAACAACACGGGCTGGCCGGCGAACACCAGTTACGTGGACTCCAACCCCGAGGCCTTCTACGAGGCCCCGGAGGCGTTCGGAGGCAAGGCCAGTGCGGGACAGTCCCTGACGAAGAAAGCCGAGTCCACGCTCAACAACTTCTTCTACGCCTACCCGACCGGCTCGCGGTTCATCCAAGCCTACCCGCCGACGGCCTGGACCCTCGGCATGGCGCGCAACAGCACCTACATGCGCCGGTGGGCGGGAACCATGATGCGCGAGGAGTGGAAACTCGCCCGCGAGTCCGCGCTCTACCAACCGGCGGAATGGCTGTCCATGAGCATGACGGCGGCGCTTGCCGGAGTGCCCTACCAGCCCGGCGACCAACCCTACCCCATGACAGGAACAACGCCGAACTCGCCCGCCGTCGGCCACTACATCGACCGCATCTGGTCGAGTTGGGTGACCACGAGCACAGCTCCCGGCGCCAATGCCGCGCGCAATCCCTCGGTGCTCGCAACCTCCGTGCTCACCTACCTGTCGTCGCTCCGCGACCACGGCACCCCGGATTGGACGTATGTCGCCCGTGCGACGGACTCCACGGGGGCCGATGACAACTCCTCCATCGTCCTCACCGCCGCGTTCACCAAACGGCTCGGGCCCACCAGCATCGAAACGACGTTCGTCGCCTTCAATCCCGGATGGGAAACCCGCCACGCGGCCTTCTACCGCCTCAATCCCGACGGAACCCGCGGAACCCAGCCTGTCAGCGGCGCCGAGCCGCTCACCGTGCCGCCGAAACGCATGGTGACCCACAAGGTGGTGTTCAACGTGGAGTGATCCGCCCGGGAATTGTTGCGCTCCCGCCATTGCCATGACGGGAGTGATTTCCTACAAAGGCCGCGCCATGCCGAAAATGCCGCGAAACAAAAAACGGAACGAAGGGCCGATCAACGTCGCCGGCCGCACCCTCCTTGTCGCCAACCGCAGCGAAATCGCCATCCGCGTCTTCCGTGCGGCCAACGAGCTCGGCATGCGCACGATCGCGATCTACGCCGACGAGGACCGCTTTTCCATCCACCGTTTCAAGGCCGACGAGGCGTATGTGATCGGACGCGGCAAGGGTCCGGTTGGCGCCTACCTCGACATCGGGGGCATCGTCGGGCTGGCCCGCGACCGCGGGGTCGAGATGATCCACCCCGGTTACGGGTTCCTCTCGGAAAATGCGGGGTTCGCACGCGCCTGCGAGGACGCCGGAATCACGTTTGTCGGGCCGCGACCGGAATTGCTTGAAATGATGGGCGACAAGACCGCCGCGCGGGCCTTGGCCATCAAGGCCGGCGTGCCCGTGCTGCCCGGCACCGAGGAGCCGGTTTCCGACCGGGCGGAGGCCCTGCGCGTGGCGCGGCAGATCGGATTCCCCCTCATCATCAAGGCGGCCTTCGGCGGCGGCGGCCGGGGCATGCGCGTCGTGCGGAAGGAAAGCGAGCTGGCCCCGCTCCTCGACGAGGCTCGCAACGAGGCCGGACGCGCCTTCGGCAACCCCGCCGTTTTCCTTGAAAAATACATCCCGCGCGCGAAGCACATCGAGGTGCAGATCCTCGGCGACTCGCACGGCGGCGTGCTCCACCTCCACGAGCGCGACTGTTCCGTGCAGCGCCGCCACCAGAAGGTCGTCGAGGTTGCACCGTCCATCGGACTTCCCGACGCCGTCCGGACCGACCTCTGCGATGCCGCGGTCGAGATCGCCAGGCGCATCGGCTACAACAACGCGGGCACCGTCGAGTTCCTCTACGATGCCGACCGCCACGAGTGGTTCTTCATCGAGATGAACCCGCGCATCCAGGTCGAGCACACCGTCACCGAGCAGATCACCGGCATCGACCTCGTGCGCTCGCAGATCCTCGTGGCCGCGGGAGGCCGCCTCCACGGCCCGGGCCTCGACCTTCCCGCGCAGACGGACATCCCCCGCAACGGGTTCGCGGTGCAATGCCGCGTCACGACCGAGGACCCGGCGAACAAGTTCATGCCGAACTACGGCAAGATCATCACCTACCGCAGCGCCGCCGGATTCGGCGTGCGGCTGGATTCCGGCATGGGAACCACCGGGAGCACGATCACGCCGTTCTACGACTCGCTGCTCGTGAAGATCACCACGTCGGGCCAGACCTTCCCGATCGCCCTCCAGCGCATGCACCGCGCACTGCGCGAGTTCCGCATCCGCGGCGTGAAGACGAACATGCCGTTCCTCGAGAACGTGGTCACGCACCCCGTGTTCCGCTCGGGCGGAGCCACGACCACCTTCATCGACACGACGCCGGGCCTGTTCGAGTTCAAGCCGCGCCGCGACCGCGCCACGAAACTGATGCATTTCCTCGCCGACGTGACGGTCAACGGCAACGCGGAGGCCAAGGGCTACAAGCCTTCGGCGTCCTTCGAGGCGCCCCCGCTCCCGGCCCTCGACCGGCGCGTCATCCCGCCTTCAGGCACGCGCCAGCGGCTTCTCGAACTCGGGCCGGAGAAATTCGCGGAGTGGACGCGCAAACAGAAGCGGGCTCTGTTCACCGACACGACATTCCGCGACGCCCACCAGTCGCTGCTCGCCACGCGCGTCCGCACCCACGACATGCTGCTGGTCGCCGACGCCGTGGCCCGCCGCACGCCGCAGCTTTTCAGCCTCGAGATGTGGGGCGGCGCGACTTTCGACTCGGCGATGCGCTTCCTGCGCGAGGACCCGTGGGAAAGGCTCCGCGCCCTGCGTGCCCGCGTGCCGAACATCTGCTTCCAGATGCTGCTGCGCGGCTCGAATGCCGTCGGCTACTCGAACTACCCGCCCAATGTCGTCGAAGGCTTCATCCGCCACGCGGCGGAAAGCGGGATGGATATCTTCCGCGTCTTCGACTCGCTCAACGACCTCGCCAACATGCGAGCCGCGATGGAGGCGGTGCGCCAGACGGATGCGATCTGCGAGGGCACCATCTGCTACACGGGCGACATCCTCGATCCGGCCCGGACGAAATATTCGCTCAAATACTACATCCGCCTCGCCCGCGAGCTGGAGAAGATGGGCGCACATTTCCTCGCCATCAAGGACATGGCGGGACTCTGCCGCCCGTTCGCGGCCAAGGCCCTCGTCAAGGCCTTGCGCGCCGAGACGGGGCTGCCGATCCATTTCCACACCCACGATACGAGCGGCGTGAATGCCGCGTCGGTCCTGGCCGCCGTCGAAGCGGGCGCCGACGTGGTGGATGCTGCGGTCTCCTCGATGTCGGGCTCGACCTCGCAGCCGAACCTCAACAGCCTCGTCGCCGCCCTGCAGCACACGCCGCATGATTCAGGGCTCGATCTCGAGGCGCTCAACGAATTCGCCGACTACTGGGAGCACGTGCGCACGTTCTACGCACCGTTCGACACGGCCCCGCGCACGGGGAGCGCCGAGGTTTACCTGCACGAGATGCCGGGGGGGCAGTTCACCAACCTCAAGGAACAGGCCGCCTCGATGGGACTCGCCAACCGCTGGCCGGAGATCGCCCGCTGCTACGCGGAGGTCAACCGACTCCTCGGCGACATCGTCAAGGTCACGCCGTCGAGCAAGGTGGTCGGGGACATGGCACTCTTCCTGTTCACCCGCGGGATCAAGCCGGCCGACGTGCCGAATCTCCCGCCGGGAACGCCCTTCCCCGAATCGGTCAAGGACATGCTCGCCGGCGGACTCGGCCAGCCCGTCGGCGGATGGCCGCCCAAAGTCGTCGCCGCCGTGCTCGGAAAATCCGCGCGCAAGGCGGCCCGCGCCCCGAAGGTGAGCCTCCCGGCCGTGCGGAAGGAACTTGCGGTGAAACTCAAGCACACGCCCGACGAGGACGACCTCTACAGCCACCTGATGTATCCGGACGTCTTCGCGGCCTTCAAGAAGTTCGAGCGCGAATATGGCGATGTCAGCGTGCTGCCGACACCGGCATTTTTCTACGGACTGCGCCCCGGCGAGGAAGTCGCCGTCGAGATTGAGCAGGGCAAGACGCTCTTCATCAAACTCGTGAACCTCGGGCCCTCCGACAAGGACGGCCATCGCATTGTCTTCTTCGAACTCAACGGGATGCCCCGCGAGGTCACGATCACGGACAAATCGCTGAAGTCGGAGACGAAATCACGCGCCAAGGCCGATCCGTCCAAGCCGCTGGAAATCGGCGCGCCGATCCCGGGCATGGTCACCAGCGTCGGACCGGGGACCGGCGCGCGCGTGGCGAAGGGCGACAAGCTTCTCGTCCTCGAAGCCATGAAGATGCAGACCACGCTCTACGCCCCCTGCGACGGCTCGATCGAACAACTCCTGGTCTCCGCGGGCGACGCCGTGGACTCCGGCGACCTGCTCGTGCGGATGCGGGAATGAGCAGGAATTGCTCGCGGCTGGTCCGGAGGCCCATCCCTAACCGGGTAGGGCGCGACGTCCCCGGCGCGCCGGGAACCTGCGTTGGCCGGGAATAGTGGACGCGCCCCTCCTCTATTTCGCCTACGGCTCGAACCTGCGGTCCGCGCAGATGCGGCGGTTGTGCCCCGGGCATATCTTCGTCGCCCCGGCGCGACTGGACGGCCACCGGCTGGCGTTCACGCTGCCCGACGAGGAATGGGCCGGCGGTGTCGCCGACCTCGTCCCGGCCACTGGACGTGAAGTCTGGGGAGCACTCTACCGCATCACCATGGAAGACCTCGCCGCCTTGGATGCCTACGAGGGTTTCGACCCGGAGGGAACACCGGAGCAGAACGCCTACGACCGCCGATGCATCGACGTCACAACGGTGGATGGTATCCTCCACCGTGATGTCTGGTGCTACTTCGCGCACAACCCGCGCGGCCACGTCACCCCCTCGGAGGCCTACCGCGCGGCGTTGCTCGAAGGCGCTACGGAACGGGGGCTTCCGATCTCGCATGTCGATGCCATGCGGGCAGCATTCGAAGAATCTGAATGACCGTTCCGTTTACTTCCTGCGGAACTCGAGGTGGTCTTTGGCCACGTCGGCGACAAGGGTGTCCCCCTCGCCGAACTCGCCGTCGAGGATGGCGACGCTGAGCGGGTTGAGGATCTGCTGCTGGATCACGCGCTTGAGCGGTCGTGCGCCGTAAGCAGGATCATAGCCCTCCTTGCCTAGGAATTTGCGGGCCTTGTCGGTCAGTTCGAGCCGGATGTTCTGCTGCTCGAGCCGCTTGAGGAGCCGCTTGAGCTGGATGTCCACGATGCGGCCGATCTCCTTGTCGGTGAGCCGGTCGAAGATGATGATTTCATCGACGCGGTTGAGGAACTCCGGACGGAAATGCCCGCGCAGCGCCTCCATCACGCGCCGGTTGCGCTCGTCCACCGGCAGGTCTTCCATGATGAACTGGCTGCCGATGTTCGAGGTCATGATGATGACGGCATTCTTGAAATCCACCGTGCGCCCCTGGCCGTCGGTGATGCGGCCGTCGTCGAGCACCTGCAGCAGGACGTTGAACACGTCGGCGTGCGCTTTCTCGATCTCGTCGAACAGCACGACGGAATACGGGTGACGCCGCACCGCCTCGGTGAGCTGTCCGCCTTCCTCGTAACCGACATACCCCGGAGGCGCGCCGATCAGCCGGGCGACCGTGTGCTTCTCCATGTATTCGCTCATGTCGAGACGGACGATCGCCCCCTCGTTGTCGAAGAGGAACTCGGCCAGCGCCTTGCAAAGCTCGGTTTTGCCGACACCGGTCGGCCCGAGGAACATGAACGATCCGATCGGGCGGTTCTCATCCTGCAGACCGGCGCGCGCCCGCCGCACGGCGTTGGCCACGGACTTGATCGCCTGTCCCTGCCCGACGACGCGCTCCATGAGGCGCTCCTCCATCTTGACCAGCTTCTGGCGCTCGCCCTCCTGCAGACGCGAAACGGGGATGCCCGTCCATGTCGCCACGACCTTGGCCACGTCGTCCTCCGTGACTTCCTCACGCAGGAGTTGTCCCCCGCCTTCCTTCGCGAGGTTCTTGTTGTGTTCGTCAAGTTTGGCTGTCAGGTCGGGGATGCGTCCGTATTGGATTTCGCTGGCCTTGGCAAAGTCGCCCTGACGCTGCGCGGCTTCGAGCTGGTTGCGCAGGTCCTCGATCTGTCCTGCCAGTTTGCGCGACTCCTCGACCTGCTTCTTCTCGTTCTGCCATTGGGCCTTGAGCTTCGACCCCTTCTCCTTGAGATCGGCCAGTTCCTTCTCCAGCTTGGCCAGACGCTCCTTGCTGGCGGCATCCTTCTCTTTTTTCAGCGCGGTGCGCTCCATCTCGGCCTGCATGATCTCGCGTTCGAGCCGGTCGAGCTCTGTCGGCATGGAGTCCAGCTCGATCTTCAGCCGCGATGCGGCTTCGTCGATGAGGTCCACGGCCTTGTCGGGAAGGAACCGGTCGCTGATGTAGCGGTCGCTAAGGACGGCGGCGGCCACGAGGGCGGAATCCTGGATGCGCACGCCATGGTGGACCTCGTAGCGTTCCTTGAGCCCGCGGAGGATGGCGATGGTGTCCTCGACGCTCGGCTCGTTGACCATGACCGGCTGGAAGCGGCGTTCGAGCGCGGCGTCCTTCTCGATGTATTTGCGGTATTCGTCGAGCGTGGTCGCGCCGATTGTGCGCAGCTCGCCCCGGGCCAACTGCGGCTTGAGCATGTTGGAGGCGTCGGCCGAACCCTCGGCCGCTCCGGCGCCGACGATCGTGTGCAATTCGTCGATGAACAGGATGATCTGACCCTCGGAGGCCGTGACCTCCTTGAGGAACGCCTTGAGGCGTTCCTCGAATTCGCCGCGGAACTTGGCACCGGCAATCATCGCGCCGATGTCCATGGCGATGATCTTCTTGTTCTTGAGGGAATCCGGCACGTCGCCGCTGACGATGCGCCGGGCCAGCCCCTCGACGATGGCCGTCTTGCCGACACCGGGCTCGCCAATCAGCACCGGGTTGTTCTTGGTGCGCCGGGAGAGCACCTGCATCGTGCGGCGGATCTCGTCGTCGCGCCCGATCACCGGGTCGATCTTGCCGCGCTGGGCCAACTCGGTGAGGTCGCGGCCGTATTTCTGGAGCGTCTGGTATTTTTCCTCCGGATTCTGGTCGGTCACCCGCTGCGAGCCGCGCACCTCGACGAGGGCCTTCATCAGGGTGTCGTGCGAGGCGCCGTTTTCCCTCAGGAGCTTGCCGGCCGCATCCTTCGATTGGGAAAGCGCCAGCAGGTAGTGTTCGGCGCTCAGGTATTCGTCCTTGAGCTGTGCCATGATGCCCTCGGCCGCGTCGAGGGTCTTGCGCAAGTCGCCCCCCAGATGAGGCTGACCGGCGGCACCGGACACCTTGGCGCGCCGGGAAAGCGCGGCCTGCAACTCTTCCTGCAATCGCGCGGTGGAGACGCCGACTTTCTGCAGCAGCGGCAGGGCAACGCCCTCGGCTTGCTGGAGAAGGGCGAGCAGGAAATGCTCGTCGGTGACTTCCTGCTGGGAGAGTTTGCTCGCGAGATCGGCGGCGGCGCTGAGCGCCTCCTGCATTTTCTGGGTGAAACGATCGGGCCTCATGGGACCCGCATCATACCACTACTTGAGCCGGATCCGCAGCCGAATAAATGCGGGGATGTCGAGGTCCTGGCCGTCCACCATGGTCGGGGAGAGATCCTTGAATCGGCCGCGCATGGCCTGATCGAGCGGCAACTCGTCCTGCGTCTGTTGCAGAGCCGCCTTCTTCTCCGTGGTTTTCCCCGCGCGCTTCGACCCACCCTTCGCCGGATTCCCGTTGAGCCCGGGGAGATCGGCCACCGAGGCGGTATCCCCCGCATTGTTCCCCGCTTCCGCGGGCAACGCATCTTCTTCTCCGACCTCCGGCATGTCTTCCGCCCGCGTCCCCACAAAGATCGTCACACCAAGAGCCTCGGATGTGTCATCGGTGGCCACACCCAGCATGATCTGGGAGGAATCCTCCACATGCAGGGACAATTGCCGCAGGACCGACTGGACCTCCATGAGGCTGAGGGAGGCGTCGCCCGTGACGTGGACCAGCACGTTGCCGGCTGTCGTGAGAATCTTGCCGCTGTCCAGCAACGGACAGCGCAGGGCCTTCTCGACCGCCTCCCGGGCGCGGTCGGGACCGGACGCCGAACCGCAGCCGAACTGGCACCTCGCATCGGTTCCCCGGAAAAGATGCACCAATTCGTCGAGTCCGACACGCAGCACAGACGGGAGCCCGACCATCCGGACGATGGACCAGACCGCTCCGCCGATGACCCTCGAAACCGCGTCGAACGATGTGTTGACCGGACCGTCCGGCAGCGCCACCTCCGCCATCCGGTCGTTTTCAAAGCACAACACGGCCACGCAGTGGCGCCCCAAGCGGGCCAATGCCACACGCGCCTGCTCGCGGCGCTTGCCGCCCTCGGCGGAGAAGGGAAGCGTCACGATGCCGACCACCAAGGCACCGGCCTGCGAGGCTTCCTGCGCCACCACGGGCGCCGCGCCGGATCCCGTTCCGCCCCCCAACCCGGCGCAGACGATGACCAGCGGCGTCCCGCAGGCGGCACGGATCTCGTCCATGCTCTCGCGGGCCGCGGCATGGCCGATCAGCGGATCACCGCCGGCACCGAGACCCTTGGCCACGTCCCGGCCGAGCTGCACTTTTTGGATGGCGGACGACGCGAGCAGTGCCTGCGCATCCGTGTGCATGGCGACGCACTCGAACGGTCCGGTTTGCCCGCGCGCAAGGGGTTCCAGGAGGGCCAGCCCCGCACCGCCCACGCCGACGATCTTCACGGGGATCGCGGTGGTGACCGGGTCGGCCAATTGGTTGTTGGTGCCTAAAGTTATCATAAGCCGGGAATGAATCTGCCGAGCCTGCGACGCAGGCGGTCAAAAACCGAAATGTCATCCAAAGCCTCCTGCACGGCCTGCGCATAGAGCACGAGGCCGACCGCCGTGCTGAAGCGCGGACTTTCGAAGAGAGCGCTCGGTCCGAGCAGGGGACGGGGATTCACCACCTTGGCGGGCAACCCGAAGACATCGGAGGCGAGGGCCGCGATCCCGCGCAGTTCCGCAGTGCCGCCCGTGAGGAAGATGCCGCTGCCGACAAACTGGCTGTGCCGCTCGAATTGCAGCCGGCGCTTGACGAGGGACAGCAACTCCCGCACGCGGGCCTCGGTGACGGTGTTCAGGATGCGCCGCTCGATGCGGCCGCCCGCGAATGTGGGATCCTCGACCTCGAGGCTTCCGCGTGCCGAGACGGCACCCGGGGCGACATCAGCCTCCTCGATCTTGATTTTCTCCGCCCATTTCGTCGGGACGCGCAGGCCGATGGAAATGTCGTTGGTGATGTGGTCACCTCCGACTGCGAGCACCCCGCTGTCACGGACGGTGCCCTCCCGGAACAGGATGTAGTCTGTCGTTCCCCCGCCGATGTCGATGACCAAGGCGCCCAGCTCCTTCTCGGCCTGATCGAGCACCGCGTGGGCGGAGGCCACGCTGCTCATCACGACATTGTTCACCTTCAGGTTGGCCTCGCGGATGCAGCGGAGGTTGTTCTGGATGCGCGTCCGCGTCCCGTGGACGATGTGGTATTCCGCCTCGAGCTGCCGCCCGATCATGCCGACGGGACTCGCCACACCCTCCTGGCCATCCACGTAGTAGTGCCGGTTGATCGCGTGCAGGAACACATTGCCCGCCGGGATGTTGACATCCCGCGCGCTCTGCTCGACCTCCATGACGTCCTCCTCCTCGATCTCTTCCCGGTCCTCGGGAATGTTGATCCCGCCGCGGTTGTTCAGGCTTTCAAGATGCGCCCCGGTGACCGCGGCCACGACCTCGGTGATTTCCCGGTCTGCCTTTTCCTCCGCCTCGGAGACGGCATCGTTGAGGCAGAGCGTGATTTTTCCGATGTCGACGACCTCCCCCTTGCGGACTCCGCGGGACGGCGCCTCTCCCATGCCGATGATGCGCAGCAGGCCGTCACTGCGCGTCTCCGCGATGACCGCAGCGACTTTCGTCGTGCCGATTTCCAAACCGACATGAATGTAGGGACGGGACATAGGATCAGGACCTCGGTTTTTTCGCCACCTTCTCGGGAACCGGCTCAACCGGCGCCGGTTCGCCCTGGAAGGTGACGGGTGTGTTTCTTTCGGGAATGAGATTGGCACCGGCGATCTTGCGCGACGTCTGGCCCACATGGAGCATGATCAGCTGAAGGCGGTCCAACTGGGCCGGGAGGTTGTCCAGACCGAACGTGAACCTCGCCTGCGGATCGTTCCACGCAACCACACACCAGCCCTTGGTGATGTCCGCCGCGCGCAGCAGGATCTCCGGCTCGGTCCGCTCCGCCGCCAGGGAGAAGAGCTCCAGAGCCGCGTGCAACTCGGGAAGATCAATGCGGTCACCGGGGCGCCACTGCTCCGTCGGCACGCCGAAGACAACGGGAAGCAGCGCGTGCGCCGGCTCCAGCCGCTGCGGTTTCATGATGATGCCCTCCGCATCGACAAGGTAAGCGCCCTCCATCGTGGAAGGATCAACCCCGGTGTCCCGCGGTGCCACCCAAGCCATGGGACGGCGGGCCTCCAGATGGATGCTGACGGTATCCGGGAGGATGCGTTCGACCCTGGCGGACTTGACCTCGGCGATCGAGGCCAGTGCGGCCTGCGCCGACTCCAGATTCAGGGAGAAAATGTTGATCCCCTCGCGGATGCCCGACTTGGCCATGGCCTCCTCGCGCGTCATCACGCCGTCAGTGTTCACCTCGACCACGCGCACATCGTATTGGCTGTTCTCGAAAATCTGGGCGTTGACCAGCGCGCGGATGCCGAGCCATGCGAACGCAAGCAGTCCGGCCACGACAACGGCCTCGCCCGCAAAGAGGAATATCTTCTGGTTGCGGCGACGGCGCTCAGTCTCCGCCGTGGCGGTCACTTCGAGAAGGTGCTGGTTGCGACGACGGCGTGCCGGACGCCGCCCGCGCGATTTTTTGGAACGGAACAAACTCATGGTGACGGATGCGAAGAGGATCGTAGCAGCGAGAGTTGCGCGATTTCCTCGCACAGCTCCAGAAAAGTCATGCCCGCCTCGGCCGCCGCCTTCGGCAACAGGCTTGTTTCGGTCATCCCGGGAATCGTGTTGGTCTCGAGCACAAACGGGATGCCTCCGGCCGCGAGCAGGATGTCCACGCGCGAATAGACTTCGAGCCCGAGCGAACGGTGCGCCGCCAGGGCGGTGTCCTGGACATGCCGCGTGGTTTCCGCGTCCAGCGGCGCCGGGCAGAAGTAATCCGACGCGCCCTTGGTGTATTTGTGCGCGTAGTCGTAGAACCCCTCGTGCGGGCGGATTTCAACCACGGCCATGGCGCGGTCACCAACGACACCGACGGTCAACTCGCGGCCCTCGACGAATTCCTCGATGAGGATTTCACGGTCAAGGGAGGCGCAGTCGCGGAGCGCCGCATCGAGTTCCTCCTGGTGGCGGATGATGTGCACGCCGACGCTCGATCCCTCCCTCGGGGCCTTCACCACAAGCGGCAGAGGCAACGAGGGACGCTCGCCGGCGGCGATCATCTCCCACCGCGGGGTCGGAACCCCCGCCTTCTCGAAGCGGCGCTTGCTTTCCTTCTTGTCGAACGCCAGGCGGCTGCCCGCCTCGCCTTCCCCGGTGTAGGGGATCTTTCGGGCGTCAAGGATCCCCTGCAATTGGCCGTCCTCGCCGAAGGTTCCGTGGATCATGTTCACGCACAGACCGGTGTCAGCCGGGAGATCGAGTTCCGTGTCCTTCACCTCAACCTCCGTGACACGGTATCCGCCCCGCCGCAACGCCCCGGCCACGGCTGCGCCGGAGCGCAGCGACACTTCGCGT
Organism: Chthoniobacterales bacterium; assembly: GCA_014879535.1. Lineage (GTDB taxonomy): Bacteria > Verrucomicrobiota > Verrucomicrobiia > Chthoniobacterales > JACTMZ01 > JACTMZ01. Next base: position 36,546 of record JACSRX010000022.1, on the reverse strand, counting down.
TCCGAGCCCGGACCTCCCATCAGAACCACCATGTGCAGGCCGGACAGATTCATGCCACGGACGCCTCCTCGCCGATGATCTGCACTTCGGTCTCCAGCCTCACCCCGTGTTGCTTGAGCACATCCGCCCGCACACGTTCAAGCAGGGCGAGCACCTCGGAGGCGGTGGCCCCGCCCTCATTGAGGATGAAATTCGCATGGATGTCGGACACCCGCGCCGCACCGACCCTCAGGTTTTTCAGCCCGGCCGAGTCGATCAACTGCCCGGCCCTTCCTCCCTCCGGGTTGCGGAAGATGCACCCCGCGCTGGCACCCGCGGGCTGGGAGGCCCTGCGCGTGGCGGAGTAATCCCGTGTCCGGCGCTCCACCTCCCCGGGTGTCGAGGGGGAACCGCGGAACAAGGCGGACAGCGCATAGTTCGACCGCAGGAGCGGCACGCTGCGGTAGTGGATTTCGAGATCACGCGGAGATTTTTCCAACGTGTTTCCTTCATTGTCGGCATAACGCAGCGACTCGACCTGATCGAACGCCTCCACTCCCATGGCGCCGGCATTCATCCGCAGGCAGCCCCCCACGTCCCCGGGAATGCCCTCCATCCATTCGAAGCCGGAAAGCCCGGCGGCGATGGCGGCGCCGCTGAGTGCCTTCAAGCGCACGCCCACCCCGGCCCGGATTTTTTCGCCCATGACCTCGAATTCACCGAATACCCCGCGGCGCAGGCGCACCACGACCCCGCGCAGGCCGCCGTCCCGCACGATGAGGTTCGAGCCGCGCCCGATGACCATGAAGGGCAGCCCCGCTGCGTGCGCGGTCCGCACCAGTTCGCAGAAACCCTCCTCGGTTTCCGGCTCGAGCCAGAACTGGGCCGGTCCTCCCACGCGCATCGTCGTGTGCTTGGACATCGGCTCGTAAAGCCGTGCCACCCCGGGACCCATCGCCGACTTCAAAATCTCGATCGTCTTCAAATCCTGGGCCAACGCCGTTCCCTGCTCGTGGATGTTTCCGGCCCCGAGTGTGACAAGAAGATCGCCCGGACGCAGCAAGCGCCCCGCCTCGATGCCGGCCTGCAGGCGCGAAGCCGCGTAAACCGCATGCGGGCACCCGGCGGCGACCGCGGCATCCGCGACCAGTTGACCGGTCACACCCGGCAGCGGCGGTTCGCTCGCCGGATAGACATCTGTCACCACCACCGCATCGGCCTGCGCCAAGGCTCGCCCGAAATCGTCCTTGAGGGCTGCGGTGCGCGTGTATCGGTGGGGCTGGAAAAGAAGCAGCACGCGGTCGCGTCCCGCATCACGCGCGGCGCGTATGACCGCGGCGATCTCCGTGGGATGATGGCCGTAGTCGTCCACGAGGAGGAAATCCCCGGAAGCATGGACAACCTCGAAACGCCGCCGCGCACCACGGAAGCTCTCCAGCGCCGCCGCGCATTTGGGCAGATCCAGCCCCATCTCCGCGGCAACGGCCAGCACGGCGGTCGCATTGATCGCATTGTGCTCTCCCGGCACATTCAACACGACCGCCGCCAACTCGGCTCCGTCGCGGCGGAAGGAGAATGAAGACGTGAAGTCGGCCGACCGGAAGTCCGCGCAGGAGTAAGTGCCGGTCTTGCCGTAGGACACCGCACCCGGACGTCCGGCACAGACCCGGGTCGCACCCTCGTCGTCGGCGCAGAAGAAAATCTTCCCCGTGGTCTGTGAAAGCAATCGCGCGAAGGCGGCGTCGATGGCGGCCAGGTCCGCGTAGTGATCAAGGTGTTCGGGTTCGATATTGAGAACGATGGTGTGCTCGGGGTGGTAGCACACGATGGAGCCGTCGCTCTCATCCCCCTCGGCCACGAAATATTCGCCACCGGCATCCCATCGGGCATTCGTGCCGAGGATCGGAATTTCCGCACCCACATAATGCGAGGGATGCACCCCCGCCGCACGGAGCACGTGGGCCGCCATGGAGGACACCGTCGTCTTGCCGTGCATCCCGCAGACCAGGATCCCCTTCTTGCCGGCCATGAGCGCTGCGAGCGCCTCCGCACGGCGCACCATGGGCTTGCCGAGGCGCTTTGCGGCATCGTAAGCGGGATTCCCCTCGCGGATGGCGGAGGAATAGACCACCAGTTGCGCCGCGACCACGTCCTCGGCCCGCTGCGGGGTGTGGAAATCGAGACCGAGCGACTGGAGGCGCTTCACCTCGACGGTGTCCACCTTGTCCGATCCGCTGACCTGATGCCCCAAGGTCAGCAACAACGCGGCGATCCCGCTCATCCCCGAGCCGGCCACGCCGATGAGATGGATTCTCCGCGGTGGACCATGCAGTTCTGCGGCGAGTTGCTCGGGCGTCATCGCCGCACCTCCATCAACGCATCCGCCACGCGGGCCGCGGCATCGCGCGGGATCAGCACGGATGCGGCGGCCGACATCTCCGCGAGCGTGGCCGGGGAATCCAACAGTTCGGCAAGCGCCCGGGCAAGACCCTCGCCGGTGGCCCCCTTCTCGGGCAGCACGCGGGCAGCACCGGCCCGGACGAAAATTTGCGCGTTCAGCGTTTGGTGATCCTCCGCGGCGTGGGGATACGGCACGAGCACCGAGGGGAGCCCGAACCACGACAACTCGCCGAGGCTGGCGGCGCCGGAACGCGAGAGCGCGAAATCCGCGGCAGGATACACATCCTGCATCCGGTCGCAAAAGGGCAGCACCGCCGCCGGAACGCCGGCGGCCTCATAAGCCGAACGCACCACGTCCTCATCGCGCGCGCCGGCAAGGTGGATGACCTGCAACTCCCGCGCCGCGAGGCGCGGGGCCGCCCGGGTCATCAGCACATTGATCCCCGCCGCCCCCTGGCTTCCGCCCATGACCAGCAATGTCGGTCGATCCGCGTCGAGTCCGAGCTTGCGGCGGGCCTCCCGAACCCCCGGAACATCTTCCGTGAGCTCGCGGCGGATGGGAGTTCCGGTGACAAGCGTCGGACATTTCGGAAAATGACGGGCGCATTCCCCGAAGCCGAGGAGGACCGTGCGGCAGAAGCGTGCGGCAAGGCGGTTGGCCTTCCCGGGAATGGCATTCGACTCGTGCAGGAACGCCGGAATGCCGCGACGCCACGCCGCGATGAGCGGCGCGATGCTGGTGAAACCTCCCATGCCCAGCACGGCATCGGGACGTCCGTCCCGGTAGATCTGGCCGCATTTCTTCAGACTTGCGCGCAGCCGCCCCAGGAATGCAATGAGGGCCGGGGAAAAGACGGCGGGCAGGCCGATGGACGGTAGTTTCTGCCTCGGGAGATCCGGATGATTCTGCAACGCACGTGAATCCACCTCCTTCTCGGAAATGAAAAGAAGGACTTCGTGGCCCCGTGCGCGCAGCACCTCGGCCACGGCCAGTCCCGGGAACAAATGCCCGCCCGTTCCCCCGCATGCGATCGCGAATTTCATGGGATCAGAGGCGCACCGCCATGCTTGTGGAGGGAATCGCCCGCGTCCGTGCCGCAGGCACGCGGCGTCCCAGCCGGTGGATGTTGAGGAGGATCCCGATGAACGCCATGGACACGGCAAGGTTGCTCCCGCCGTAGCTGATGAATGGCAGCGGCATCCCCTTGTTGGGCAGGAGCGACGTGGTGACGCCGATGTTGATGGCCGCCTGCACGGTGATGATGATGGTGATGCCGAAGCCGAGCAGCATCCCGAAGCGGTCGCGCGCATTCATCGCGATCAGCACGCCGGACATCAGGATGAGGAGGAAACAGAACACGGTCAGCAGCGTGAAGCGAAGCCCGAGTTCCTCCCCGATCATGGGGAAGATGAAATCCGTGTGGGCGTAGGGCAGATAAAGCATCTTCTGGCGCCCCTCGCCGAGGCCGAGTCCCTCGACACCGCCGGCGCCGAACGCCAGCAGCGCCTGCCATTGCTGCAGCCCCTCGTGAAGCTTGTATTTTTCGGGGTCGAGAAACGCCATCAGGCGCCCCGTGCGCTCCTCGATGTTGAGCACGGCGAACACCAAGCCGGCCAGACCGAGGCCGAGCGGCAGCATCAGCCAGCGCAAGCCCGCGCCGGCGACAAACATGACGGCCAGCGTCGTCACACCGATGAGCGATGTCGCCCCGAGATCCACCTCGACCACGATGAGGGCCATGATCAAGCCCGCCACCGCCAGGGGGCACGCGAACCCGAGCCAGAACTGCCGCGATTCCGCCTCATAGCGGTGATACCACCATGCGAGGAAAAGCAGCACCGCCACCTTCCCGAGTTCGCTCGGCTGGAAGCTCGCGAAGCCGAGATTGATCCACCGCCACGCCCCGTTGATCTTCATGCCGACCGGGGGCACGAAGCAGAGGATGAGCAGGACCACCGCCAACCCGTAAATCCAGGGCCACAACTTCGCCCACCAGCGGTAGTCCACCAACGCGGCGCCCACCAGTGCCGCGGTTCCGATCATCAGCCACATCCCCTGCCGCTTGACGAAGAAATACATGTCGCCGTGGCTGTCCCGGGCGAAGGCACCCGTGCTTTGCAGCATGACGATCCCGATGACGAGCAGGCTCATCATCGAAAGTATCAGGATGTATGCCGTGCGGCGTTGCATCGAGCTCCGGTCAGTTCGCCTTGCCGGGGAGTTTGAGAACCTGCCCGATCTGCAGTTTGGTCGGGTCCTCGATCTTGTTCAGCTTGAGCATCTCCTGGTAGCTCACGCCGAATTTCTTCGCGATGGTGTAGGGATTGTCCCCCTTGGCCACGGCATAGGTTGCAGGAATGGCGCCCTGCTTGGCGGGGGCCGGGGTGCCCGTTGTCACAACCTTCGGGGCCGGGGCCTCGGGGACTTTGACTGCGGGAGGAGCCACCGTGCGGGCCACCGCGGTCCCGCCGGTTGCCGTGTCGGACACCACCGCAGGCAGCGGCTCATCCGCATCTCCCGGCAGCCGCTTGGGCGGCGCAACGGGCTCGGCTGCCGCGGGCGCGGTCACGGCGGGGGCCGGGACAGCAGCTGCGGCGCCTGTCCCTGTCGCCTGCGCGATGCGGCCGGAGATGTTGGCGAGCAGGTTGGCGTTCTTCTTCGCATTGACCTGGTTGAAGGCGTAGATGCCCCCGACCGCGACAACGTGAAGGATGAGCACCACCATGAAGGCATGCGACAGCTTCATGTTGGGTTCCGCCTCGTAGTAGTCGTCCTCGCCCCCGCGCAGGGCGCGGGCCGAAGCCCGCACCACCTTGCGGCCGCGGGCTTTGGCCGTCAGTTTGGTGAACAGTGGGATTTTCATGGTGTTGTTGTGGTGTGTGGTTGGATGTGGTGGGTGAGTTGCTTGAAAAAGTCCCCGCGCTCCTCGTAGCTGCGGAACATGTCGAACGACGACGTGCCGGGTGAAAACAGGACGGTGTCGCCCGGCTGTGCCAGCTCATGCGCCTTGGCCACGGCTGCGGCGAGCGTGTCCACGGGGTGGCAGGAGGCGGCTTCCGCCCAGTCCCGCGCGATCGAGGAACGCATCTCGCCGATGAGCACCGCGGCGCGGGCGTGCACCTTCACCACCGGAGCCACGGGGGCGAAGTCGAAGCCCTTGTTCTTGCCGCCGGCAATGAGCACAACGCCGCCCCGGCATCCGCGAAGGGCCTGCTCCAAGGAGTCGAGGGTCGTGGACTTGGAATCGTTGATCCAAGTCACGCCGCCCACCTCGCGCACGAATTCGCACCGGTGGGGCGGCGGCGCATAGTCCCTCGCCGCGGGGATCATGCGGGCCGGATCCGCCCCGAGACAATGGCCGACCGCCAGCGCCGCCATCAGATTCTCCGCGTTGTGCGGCCCGCGCAAACGCGTCTCCGAGAGTGCGATCAGCGGGGTGCCTCCGTGCATGATCGTGTCACCGCGACCCATGTGGAAATCGGCCTTCATGCCGGAGACGGAGGAAAACGTGATGCGCTTCGCGCGCAGCGCCGGAAGCTCCGATTGTGCGTTGACGACGGCGAAATCCTCCGCGGTCTGACGCCCGAAGATCCGCAGCTTTGCGGCGCGGTAGGCGCCCACGTCCGGGTAGCGGTCCAGATGGTTTGCGCTGAAGTTGGTCCAGACCGCCACCCGGGGGCGAAAGGTGTCCGTGGTTTCCAACTGGAAGGAGCTGATCTCGACGACAGCCGCATCGAGCGCCGCGCTGCGGGCTGCCACGTCGCTGAACGGCAGCCCGATGTTGCCGCACGCTTCCGCGCGAAGCCCGGCGGCATTCAGGAGGGAGGCTGCCAGCCCGGTGGTGGTGGTCTTGCCGTTCGTCCCCGTGATCGCCACCACGGGGCAGCGGCAGCTCCGGAATGCCAGTTCGATCTCCCCGAGGAGGGGCACGCCGGCCTCGACCGGCCTCCGGGCGAGCGGCACCAACGGGTCGATGCCGGGGCTCAGCACCGCGAAGTCGAAATCCTGCACGCAGCGCAGCGCGTCGTTCCCCAAGACGACGCGTGCGCCACGCGAGGAAAGCAGTTCGGCCGCGCCGAGGCGCGGCGCGGGATCGCCGGAATCCAGGACGGTGACATCCGCCCCGCCGTCGAGCAGCAGGCGCGTCGCGGCCTCGCCGCTCCGGCCGAGCCCGAGCACCGCGACATGTTTTCCGGTGTAGTCCATGGCGATCACCGAAGTTTCAAGGTTGCCAGCCCGAGGAAGGCGAAGATGAGGGAGAGGATCCAGAAGCGCACGATGACGGTGCTCTCCTTCCAGCCGCTCAGCTCGAAATGATGGTGCAGCGGCGACATCTTGAAGATGCGCCGCCCGGTCAGCTTGAAGCTCGCCACCTGCAGGATCACCGAGCCGGCTTCGAGGACGAACACGCCGCCGATGAGGGCGAGCAGCAGTTCCTGCTTGGCCGAGATCGCGATGACGCCCAGCAGGCCGCCGATCGCCAGCGAACCCGTGTCCCCCATGAACACGCGCGCCGGATGACAGTTCCACCAGAGGAAGCCGAGGGCCGCACCGACCAGCGCCATGCACACCACGGTGAGTTCAGCCGAGAACTGCACGAAGGGGATCTGCAGATACGTGGCGATCTTGATGTTCCCCGCAGCGTAGGTCAGGACCGCGAATGCGAAGGCCGCCGTGGCGGTGCAGCCGGCCGCGAGGCCGTCGAGGCCGTCGGTGAGGTTGACCGCGTTGGACGCACCGACAATGACGAAGAGGTAGAGCAGGAAGGTGAAAACACCCATGTTCCGTAGGATCGGCTCCTTCGAAAACGGCACGTAAAGTTCCGCCGCGTGCGTCGAGAGCGCGGGAACGTAGGTGAGCAGCACGGTGATGACCGCCGCGAGCACGCACTGCAGGGCGAATTTCACGCGGCTGCTGATGCCATCCGAGGATTTCTTCGTGACCTTGAGGTAGTCGTCGATGAAGCCCAGCGCCCCGAGATACACCACCGAGAACATGGCAACCCACACGAGCGGGTTGCTCGGCCGCGCCCAGAGCAGGGTGGACACCAGCACGGCGCCGAGCAGGAGCACCCCGCCCATCGTCGGCGTGCCTGCCTTGGCCCCGTGCAACTCGTGCAGGCGGTGCACTTCCTCCTGTGAACGGATCGGCTGTCCGAGCTTGAGTGAAATGAGATGGCGGATCACCCAGTTGCCGAAAAGGAGGCTGAGCAGGAATGCCGTCACCCCCGCCGCCAGCGAACGGAAGGTGATGTATTGGAAAACGTTGAACCCCTTGAGGACCTCGGAATCGAGCCCCTTGCCGTAATCACCGAGCAGATGGAGGTAGTAAAGCATCAGGCAAAATCCTCCAGCACACGTTCCATGCGGGCGGTCCGGCTGCCCTTGATGACCACGGCGTCTCCCGGACGGGACAACTCACGGAGCAGCGTGGCGGCCTCCGCCGTGTCCGCCGCACGCCGCACCTCCCGGGCGCCCGACGCGACGGCTTCGTCCGCCATCGGCGCCGTCTCCGGCCCCACGGCAATGAGCACATCCATCGTTCCCGCGGCAGCCCGGCCGACGCGGCGGTAGCCCTCGTTCGCATAATCCCCCAGTTCCCCCATGCGCCCGAGCACGGCGAAACGCCGCCCCCCGCCGGGCAGCCCGCGCAAAGCATGCAGGGCCGCCTCCATCGAATCGGGGTTCGCGTTGTAGGTGTCGTCAAGCACGGTCACCCCGCGCACATCGAGGCACGCCAGCCGGCCACGCGAAAGCTTCGCGGATGCCAGACCCGAGGCGCACTCGCGCAGGGACAGTCCGAGTTCCCTGCCCGCAGCCACGGCCAGCAGCGCGTTGCGCACCATGTGCTCGCCGGCCACGGAAATTTGCGCCGCCACACGCTCCCCGCCGCAAACAAGCTCGAAATCCAAACCGTGGGTGGACGGACGCAACCGCTCCGCACGCAGGGACTCGCCCCCCCCCACGAGCACCACGCGCGCCGGGGTCCGGGATGCCAGGTGCGCGCTGAACCCATCCTCCGCCGGGAGAATGAGCGCTCCATCGTTCCTCAGAGCCTCGCCAAGCATCCCCTTTTCACGGGCGATCGCCTCGCGTGAGCCGAGGAACTCGATGTGCGCCACACCGATGTTGGTGATGATGCCGATGTCCGGGCGCGCCAGCCGCGCCAGTTCGCCGATCTCCCCCGGACGGTTCATCCCGATCTCCCACACGGCCACCTCGTCGGCGGCCGAAGCCGAGAGGATCGTCAGGGGAAGACCGATGTGGTTGTTGAAATTGCCCTCAGTCTTGTTGACCCGGAAGCGGACGCCCGCAATCGCGGCGGTGAAATCCTTGGTGCTCGTCTTCCCGTTGCTCCCGGTGAGGCAGACGACCTTCCCCCGCAGGCGGTCGCGGTGCCATGATGCGAGCCGGTGCAGGGCCTCCTGCGTGTCACCGACACGGATCACAGCCAGGCCCGAGGGCATCTCCCGCAGGTCACGCGACACCACGGCGGCGGACGCCCCGGACGCCGCGGCGGCGGAAACGAAGTGGTGGCCGTCGAAATTCTCGCCCTGGAGCGCCCAGTAAACATCCCCCGGACGGATCGTGCGCGTATCCTTGGAGATGTTGGCCACCGTGGCGCCGGGGTCGCCGCAGAGCAGCACGCCCCCGCAAGCCGCGGCCAAGGCCTGGAGTGTCGTCGCATCCATGGTCAGGCCGCCCTCCCCCGGATGGCCGCCGCCGCCTCCGCCACGTCGTCGAAGGGCACCTTGCGGTCCGAAAATTCCTGGACGGCCTCATGGCCCTTTCCGGCGATGAGGACGATGTCCCCCGGGGCGGCGATGGTCACGGCGCGGCGGATGGCCGCGCGGCGGTCGAGCATGACCTCGTGGTTGTTGCGCCGCATCGCCGAGGTGATCTCACCGCATATTTCCCCGGGATCCTCGCTGCGCGGGTTGTCAGAGGTGACGATGCACCAATCCGAAAGATCCTCGGCCGCACGTCCCATCGGCCCGCGCTTGGCGCGGTCACGGTCCCCGCCGCACCCGAACACGGTGAGAACCCTCTCCGGATCGAGCGAGCGCACCGTGCGCAGGACGTTCTCGAGGGCGTCCGGCGTGTGCGCGTAATCCACGAACACGCGGAAGCTTTTCGTTCCCGGCACCATCTCGAGCCGGCCCGGCACCTGCGGGGCGTCCTTCAACGCGGCCACGGATTTGCGCACATCGTGGCCGAGCGCATGCATCGCGGCGAGGGCCGCCAGCGAGTTGTAGACATTGAAGGACCCGAACAGCGGCAACCTCACGAGGTAGCTCTTGCCGCCCGCATGCAGGGAATACTGCGTCCCGTGCAGGTCGGTGCGCAGGTCGGCCGCACGGAACATCGCGTTGGACGACTGGCCGAAGGTGATCGTGGTCACCTCGTGGCCGAACCGGTCGAAAATGCGCCGTCCGTGCCGGTCGTCGATGTTGAGCACCGCGGTCCCGCGCTTGTGCGGCTGCGCGGCGATGTGCTCGAACAGTTTCTGCTTCGCCGCGAAATACGACTCCATCGTCCCGTGGTAGTCGAGATGGTCCTGCGAGAGGTTCGTGAAGATGGCGGTGTCGAATTCCATGCCCCGCACACGGTCCTGTTCCAAGGCGTGGCTGGACACCTCCATGACCGCGGCCCGGCAGTTCACGTCCCTCATTTCGCGGAGGAGGCGCTGGACATCGGACGCCTCGGGCGTGGTGCGCGCCGCCGGCAGTTCGCGCGGGCCGACCATGTATCGCACCGTGCCGATCAGCCCGCACGGGCGCTCGGCGACATCAAGAAGATGCTTGAGCAGGAATGTCGTGGTCGTCTTGCCGTTCGTGCCGGTGACCCCGGCGGTCTGGAGCTGGAGCGACGGATGGCCGTAGAACACCGCGGCAGCATCGGCCAGAGCCGCACGCGCGTCGTTCACGCGGATCACGGTGGCGCGCGGAACCTCGATGATCTCCGAGGTGATGACGGCGACCGCCCCTTTTTCCACCGCCTCGAGAACGAACCGCGATCCGCCTCCCGCGGCCGCACCGGAACGGCCCGGGGTGACGCTCGGGAGGGCCACGAACAGCGCCCCCGCGGAGACCTGCCTGGAATCGTGGGTCAGTGCCGTCACCTCGCGGTCGGCGGGCCCGGCGACCTTGACAGGCTCCGGCTGCAATGCGGACAGGATCTTTGTCAGCAGCATGCCGTTCAATTCATGCCCGGCCCGAACGGGACGAGGGCGATGGTTGTGCCGTCGGATTCCTCGGTCTCGGGGACGAGGTTGAGTTGGCGGGCCATGGCCTCGCCGATGCGGGCGAAAATCGGGGCGGCCACCGTGCCGCCGTAGTTGCTGGTCCCGGGGGTGCGTGCGTCGTCCACAAGCACGATGCCGGCCACTTCGGGGTTGTTGGCGGGAAAATAGCCGGCAAAGGACACCACGTATTTTCCCGGCGTGTAGCCGCCCTTGGGATCCACGCGCTGCGCCGTGCCCGTCTTGCCGGCCACACGGTAGCCGGGAATCCTCGCGAGGCGGGCGGTGCCCTGGTCGCCGACGACATCCGACAAGGCCGCGTTCACCTTGGCCGCGGTCTCCTCGGAGATCACGCGCCGCACGATTTGCGGCCGGAAAGACACGACTTCGCGGCCGGATCCGTCGACAACCGAGCGCACGATCTGAGGCAGCATCATGTTGCCGCCGTTGGCGATGACAGACATGCACATCGCGCTCTGCAGGGGCGTCACCGACACCTCGTGGCCCATCGGGACACGCGTGATGGAAAGCGCGGTCCAGCGGTGCCGCGGATGCACGATGCCGGGGATCTCGCCGGGGAGGCCGAGACCGGTGCGCTCGCCGAAGCCGAACCGCCGGATGTATTCGTGGAAGGTGTCCCCCCCGAGGTGCATGGCGATCTTGGCGCAGCCGATGTTCGAGGATTTGACGAGGATGTTGTGAACGCTCATCACCCCGTAGCCGTGGACGTCCTTCAGCGTCTTGCCCGCGTAGGCGAAGCGCCCGCCTTCGCAGTTGAAGAGGCTCTCGGGGGTGACCACCCCCTCGTTGAGTGCGGCGGAAATCACCACGACCTTGAACGTCGAGCCGGGCTCGAACATCTCGATGAGGGCGCGGTTTTTCGTCGTCTCGACCGGAGCCGTTGCCACCTCGTTGAGGTTGAAGGACGGGCGCGTGGCCATGGCGAGAATCTCCCCGGTGCGCGGACGCACGAAGACGGCGGTGATCATGTTGGCATTGAGGCGCTGGGCGGATTCGTCGAGTTCGCGCTCGACGATGGCCTGCAGGCCCATGTCCACCGTCAGCTTCACCGTCATGCCGTTGCGTGCGGGCCGTTCCAGTCCGCGGTAAGCCACGATCTCGCGACCGGTCCGGTCACGCTCGGTGTAGATGAAACCATCCTCCCCGCGCAGGTAGGGCTCCATCATCATTTCCACGCCCTGGATGCCGCGTCCCTCGCTGTCGAGGAACCCGAGGACATGCGCGAGCATGCCCTCGTTCGGATAGTTGCGCTTCGGCTCCCTCTCGTAGAGGACGCCGCGCAGACGTTCGGCGGCGAGCTCCTCCTTGAGCGCGGCCACCGTCTCCGCGGCGACCTTGCGCTGCACCACGATGTAGGGACGCGTGGATTCGATGCGCTCCGCCACCTGTTTCTCCGGCAGTCCGAGGTGACGGGCAAGAATGCCGGCCAGTTTCGGCCGGTCGGTGATCAGGGTTCCGTCGGCCACCACGGCGTAGATCGGCACGTTGTCGGCGAGCACCTCGCCGTTCATGTCGGTGATCGTGCCGCGTTCGGCCCGCACCACCTTCTTCTTGGCCGTCTTGTCGGCCGCCAACCTCGAATACTCCTCATGTTTTCCCACCTGCAGGTGGATGAGCCGTCCGGAGTAGATGCTCAGCAGCAGGGCCAGGGCGATGCAGACCAACCCGGCGCGGCGGTGGGTGGTCCCGTTCATGGACGCTGTTCCTCCCGTGGTTCAACCGGCAGCGCGGCGGCCGCTGATGTCTGGACTCGCAGGCGGACGAGACGGCTGTCCTGCACATGCACCATCTGGATGAAACCCTCCTGCCGGCGGCGCTCCAAAGCCGGACGCGAGGTCAGCCTCATCACATCGTTGGAGGCCACCTTCAGTTTTTCGTCCAGGTCGGAAATCGCCATCTCCAGCTCGCGGCAGCGGTCCCCGTCCATCTTGAGCTTGTGCTTCATGTGCACGTAGCAGAGCCCGAGGAACCCCAGGAAACCGACGATGAGGGCCCAGCGGATGAGGGAGCCGACAGGAAGCGTGTTGTCGTAGGTGGCACTTTTCATGCGGCGGCCTCCTGGTGCGCACCGAGGATTTCAACCGCCCGCAGGCGTGCGGATCGGGCGCGGGGATTGCGGGCGGTCTCGGCCTGACCGGCCTCCACCGGTTTCCGCGTGAGATCAAGGAACCTCCAGTCGGGGTTCAACCGCGGCGCGGGCCATTCCGGGCGGTCGAGCCATTGTTCGCTGTCCAGACGGAAAAAGGACTTCACCATGCGATCCTCGAGAGAGTGGAAGGTGATGACCACAAGGCGTGCGCCGGTGCGAAGCAGCGCAGGCAGCGTCGCCAGCGCCTGCCGGAGGGCGCCGAGCTCGTCGTTCACCGCAATGCGCAGGGCTTGGAACACCCTCGTGGCGGGATGAATGCGGCCGCGGCGCCCGAGGACCTTCTCGATCAGGGCGGCCAACTGGCCGGTGCGCATGAACGGCAGGCGCTCTCGCTCGGCCACGATGGCGCGGGCCACGCGGCGCGCCTGCGGTTCCTCGCCGTATTCGCGGAAAATGCGAACCAACCCGGCCTCGTCCCCGGTGTTGACCAAATCCGACGCCGGGCTCCCGGAGGAAGGGTCCATCCGCATGTCGAGGGGGCCGTCGTGGCGGAAGCTGAACCCGCGGGACGCGGTGTCCAGCTGGTGCGAGGAGACCCCGAGGTCGAGAAGCGCACCGTCGTAGGGGGCCGCCGCACGCACGGCAGGCAGCCCGGCCGCCTCGGCAAAATTTCCCTGCACGGCGCAGAAGCGGTCGCCGAAGGATCCCAGCAATCCGGCCGCGCGCTCCAGCGACTCCCGGTCGCGGTCGAGCCCGACCACGCGGGCCCCGGCCTCGAGCAAAGCACGGCTGTGACCCCCGCCCCCGAGGGTGCCGTCGAAAAAGACACGGCCCGGCGCCGGACGCAGCAGCCCGACCGCCTCGGTGCACAACACCGGCACATGCCAGTCGGCAGTCTCAGTGCTTGCGCTGGGCGGCGGGTTTGCGGAGACCGAATTGTTCATAGATTGTGCGGACTCGGAGGCGGATCGTGGCCGCGCCCTCCGCCCGACCTCCCGCGTCCTTTTTCGCGGAAAAGCCGAAGACGAATTTGCGGCCGGTTTTTGCCATCAAGGTTTGTTGTTGTTCGCAGGGGTCTGCAGAGGGTCGGGCGTCCGCTACAGGCCGACTTCTCCCGCCACCCGGCGGAAGACCTCGTCCTCCTCGGCCGTCGCGGCCGCCCAGCGCTCTGTATTCCAAATTTCCATCCTGCTGTGGCTTCCGATGAGCACCACTTCCCCTTCCAGGCCCAGACGGCGGCAATACTCCTCGGGCAGCAGCACGCGCCCCTGCTTGTCCACCGAGACAAGCTGGGCCAACGCATAGAACCGGCGGATGAACTTGCGGCGGTCCGCCGGGGAAACCGAGGTGTTCGATTCCACGTCGGACTTCACCCGGTCGAACTCCGCGGGAGGCATGATCATCAGAAAACTCCCGCCCGGGTCCGGAACGGCGAAAAACTCCTCTTCCTCCCGGTCTGCACGCCAACGCGAGGGGATCGTCACGCGATGCTTCGCATCCACGGCATGACGAAACTCGCCGGCGTAGATTGTTGCCTCTGGTGCGGATCTGGACATTTTCAGGGAGTGGGTGACATTTTTCACCACTTTGCCCCACTTTAAACCACCAAACGATCCGGCACGTCAACCCCCTAAAGAAAGAAACCAGAAAAAACTTCCACGGGCTCCGCAGGCGGAATCCACACAAATTGAGACTCAGCGATTCGCCTGGCGGGTCGCCCAAACCACGCGGATCACGGAGGCGGCCTCCCGGACCGCATGGACGCGGAAGATGGAGACACCGCGCCGGATGCCAGCCACGATGCATGCCCAAGTTCCGGCGTCCCGCGTGCGCGGATCGGGCAACCCGAGGACATCGCCGATCACGGTCTTGCGGGACACCGGCATGAGGACGGGACGCCCGAGCGCCGCGATCTTGTCCGTCTCCCGCAAAAGACGGAGGTTGTCGTCGCGCTGTTTGGCAAAATCCAGCCCCGGATCGAGAATGATCGCTTCATGCGGCAGCCCCGCCCCTGCGGCCAGATCCATCCTTGCCCGGAAAAACGCCATCTGCTCCCCCACAACATCGTCCCACATTGTGGCGGTGTGGGGCACCTTGGGCTCGCCGACCGAATGCATGAGGAGCAGCGCCGCGCCGCAATCCGCCGCAATGCGCGCGTTTTCATCCGTCGGAAGGGCCCCCATGTCGTTGCAGAGTTCCGCTCCCGCCTCCAGCAAAGGACGCACCACCTCGGGACGCCAGGTGTTGACAGACAACACGGGCGGCCACACCTGCGTCTCGTCCCGCGGCATCCACCCGTGCCGCGCGGCCAGAAATTCGCGGACAAACGGCTCCACGCGCCGGACTTCCTCCCCCGGGGTGATCGCCGCGCGATTCGTGCGCGCGCTTTCCCCGCCGACATCGACGATGTCGGCTCCGTCCGCGACCATCCGGCGCGCGAGGCCCAGGGCCTCCTCCACCTGCAGCGTGCCGTCGCCGCTGAAGGAGTCGTCGTTGAGGTTGATGATTCCCATGACGAGGGGACGCCGCGGAAAATCCAACCCGCGGTCTTTGATCACCAATCGCACGGGGGAATGGTGCGGCACGTCCCGGCGGCGGGCAAGCGTTGCGGCTTCTCTGCTTGAGCCGCGCGGCAAAGTCCGCCACCCTCGCAACCGGGCGTTGGCCATGTCATTCATCGAAACCGTCTTCAGCCGTCTGCGGCGGCACCCTAAGCGCATCGTTTTTCCCCAAGGGGAAAACCTGCGGGCCATCCAGGCGGGGCGCCGCTTTTACGAACTCGGCCTGGGTGTTCCCATCCTTCTGGGGCGCCGCGCCGTCATCGAGGAAACCGCGCGCCGCGAGAGGATCCCTTTCGACCACTTCGGCGTGATCAATCCGGAAACATCCGCCGACCTGCCTGATTTCTGCCGGTTCCTCGAGACCCTCGACCGCTATAAAAACCTCGGCCTCGCCGATGCCCGGGAGACACTTCTCAATCCGAACTATTACGCGGCGATGATGGTGCAATACGGCCGCGCCGACGGCGTGGTCGGGGGCATCGACGCCCCCACCAGCGCATTGCTCCGTCCGTTGCTGCGCCTCGTCAAGCCATCCGGCGCACAGCATCTCGTCAGCAGTTGCGTGGTCGCCGACACCGGACGCCCCGACATCGGGCACAATGGCCTTCTCGTGCTGGCCGACTGCGGTGTGATTCCGTCCCCCGAGGTGGACCAGCTCGCCACGATCGCGCTGCAGGCGGCGCACCTCTGCCGCCAACTCACCGGCGACACACCGCGGGTGGCCATGCTGAGTTTCTCCACCAAAGGCAGCGCCGTGACACCGGACACGGAGAAAGTCGCCGCCGCCGCCGCCTTGGCGCGCCAGCAGGCACAGGCCCGCCATCTCGAGGTCGAGGTGGACGGCGAACTGCAGGCGGATGCCGCTCTGCTTCCGTCGGCCGCGCGCGACAAGGGCGTGCAAAGTGCCGTGGCCGGGCGCGCAAACGTCCTCATTTTTCCGGACCTCAACAGCGGGCACATCGCGGGGCAGTTGATCCGCATCTTCGGGGGGCGCGCCTACGGCCAGATCCTCACCGGCCTGACCAAACCCTCGGCGGATGTCTCTCGCGCCGACGACGTGGAGACCATCACCGCCGTCGCCGCCATCGTCGGCCTTGAAGCCATCGAGATGCGGCGGCTGCAGGAGATGGCCGACGAGGCCAAGGCGAAGAAGAAGCGGAAACCGGCGCAGGTGTAAGCCGCCTCAGCGGGCTTCCAACCCGTCGAGGATCGCAAGTGTCCGGCTCACGTTTTCCGCGAGGGAACAGGAAGCCGCCGCCGCACGGCAGGCCGCCGTGGCATCCCCGGAATGCCCGGCCCAATGGCGCAAAGCCGCAGCGAGACCTGCCACGTCGTGCGGTTCCCCCACCACCGAACCGGTGACCCCCTCCTCCAGCACCTCGGCGCAACCGTTGGCCCGCGTCGTGATGACCGGGCGCCCGGCCGCCAACGCCTCCAGGCATGCGTTGCTGAACGGATCGTAAACCGTCGGCAGGATGAAAACATCCGCGGCCGCCAGCAACGGACGCACATCACCCTGCGGCCCGAGAAACACAACCCCGGGGGCACGGTGGCGGCTTTCATTGCCGCGGCCCGCCACGGCGAGCACGGCCTGCGGCAGTCCGGAGGCACCCAAGGCCGCGGAGGCGAACCTCAACCCCTTGCGCTTCCATCCCGTGCCTGCGAATGCCGCAAGAAACACCCGTTCGTCCAACCCGAGGGCGCGCCGCGCCGACAGCCGGTCGGGCAGCGCGGAGGCAAAATCCTCCGGGAGCCCGTTGCGCACCAGGTGGACACGGTCGGAAGGATAGCGGAACAATTCTCCGATCTCGTTCCCGACCATCCGCGAATTGACGATGACAGCCCCCGTGTCCCGCGCGGAGAAACAGCGCGTCTCCAATTGCAGCAATTGCCTCTGCTTGGGCAGCATTCGCCGCATCCAGACCTCCCACCGTGGATCGTAAACCGCGCGCCGGCGCAGCCACGCGGCATGCACGCCGTCGCCCGCGCGGTAGCAATCCGCGGAAAGAAGACGCTCGAAGCTGAAGACCACCCCGTTCTTCCATCCGCCGCGCCAATGCTCCACCGCACGCGCAAACGCCCACGGTCCGCGGGCTTCCAGCGTCTGCTGCGGCACGCCTGCAAGCGCCTCCTCCGGCCACGGACGGTCGTTGACCAGGAGAACCTCGCGTCCGGACCGCCTTGCTGCCACGGCAAACCGCGCGAGGAATTTTTCCGCGCCGCCCGTCGGCGAATATCCACGCCGCACGATGGCGATCGGTTTCCGACTCACAACGCCCCTCCCGAAATTTCAACGATGGCTGCAGGCTCCGCATCACCGTTGGCCACGCCCTCGGCAAGCGGTCCGCCGGACGGCGGGAAAAGGATGAACCCGCGGTCGAGACCGCGCGGGGGAAGCAGTGAACGCCAACCTTGCAAGCCGGGGAACGGAGGCACGGGCTCGGGCCACTCCCCCTGCTTCATGATCGTGACCTGCTCGTTGACCATCATCGAACGCGCATCCTCGGCCGTGGCGGCCCAAGTCTCCAACTGCACCCAGCCGGGCGGCTCGAATTCCAGGCGGAACGGCGGCATCTCCTCGCGCAGCGGCACCGGGAGCAGCCCGCGCCAGCCGCGTGCCTGCGGAAGCCCCGAGTGGACCGCCGCGCCGATCCCGGCCAGCGGGCGGTATTCAAACTCCGTCCCGGCAGGCAGCGGCTCGCCGTCCCGCCGGTATTGCGCGATGAGCTTGGGCATCTTCCGCGTCTTCGTCAGCCCTCCGAACTCGATGATCCCGAGCGCGATCGATTCGGCCACGCGCTCGCGCCATGCCGCCGAGTGGATCTTGCGCGCCTCGAGGGGATTGCTCATGAAACCGTTCTCCACCAGCACGGCCGGTGTCGTCGCGCGCCGCAACACGGCGAAGCGCGCCCTCTTGACTCCGCGGTCGAACATCGGCACGCGCCCCAGCATGGCATGATATATGGACGTGGCCAGCGCCTGGCTGGCATGGTCCATGCGATGTCCCGTCTCGGCGGAAAAACTCCGGCGCGTCAGGAATGAGTCGTGGCTGTTCGGCGCCCCGCGGGGCGTGAGGGTGAAGATCTCGAACCCCGTGGCGCGCGAGCCCGGCTGCCCCGAGGAGTTGAAATGGATGCTGACGAAGATGGTCCCCTCGCCGAGCCGGCTTGCGATCGCGGGGCGCCCCTCCAGCGGAATGAACTGGTCGCGGCTGCGGGTGATCACCACGCGGTAGCCCGCCTCCTGGAGGTAAGGCCGGATGCGGCGGCTGAGATCGAGGCTGTAATTTTTTTCGAACCCATAGCGGTTGACCGCCCCGCGGTCGTGCCCCCCGTGCCCCGGATCGAGCACCACCGTGCGCAGCGGCTGCAGCACCGGGATGCGGTGCGGACGCACCACCGGATCGATCGACTTGGAAAGATCCATGCGCGACACGTAAAACTGACCGGCGAAATACATCACGGGAAAGGACAGCCAGTGCTTCACCCCGTCGATCCGGGCCTCGCGCGCCCCGCGGGCGAAATCCATGCGCCGCCCCTCCGAGACCAGCGATACACCCCGATCGCCGCGCGGAACCATCCGCATCTGGTAGAACGCCGCCACCTGCGAGAGCGGCAGGTAATCACGACCGCCCAACCGCTGGATATTCCACGCCGCCCACGCATCCGCGGGAAAAAAGACGACCACAAACAGGAAGACCGCGAGGCCGCGAAGGCACGGCGCCGCGAACGCCGGCAGGCATGGACTCCCCGGCTTCAAAATGCCCAACCCACTCCGAGCATGGCGCCGAATGAATCGATCCCGATGTTCTCCTTCTCCGGCTCGGATTGCTCCCCGTTGGAAAAATGCACCCAGGCGCCCCCGGCCCACACGGACCACGAATCCGAGAGGGCGTAGCGCAGGCCGGCATTGGCTGTCAGCAAAAACGTGAAGGGCTGCCCCAAGCCCCCGTCGTAAGGATGATCCTTCTTCGCATCGGCCACCCCCATCCCGGCTCCGAACGTGCTGTAGAGCGACCAACGCGAATCCCCGAGCGGAAAAATCATCCGCAACTGCGGGGCCCACCCGACGTAATAGTTGTCCGGCCCGTCGAGGATCGCCGAGACGACGAAGGAATTGAGGAGCTGCGTGCGCATCTTCACGGGGCCGAGCACCAGCGGCCGGAAAGGTTCGATGCCGAAAGACACGAACTGGGTGGAAAAGTAATTGTCGGTCGCATTGTCCACACCGACCGTCTGGACCGTCTCGACCGAAATCTCCCAGGTCTTGCGGGGAGCGGGGGTGAGTTCGACCTCTGCGGACAAAGCCTTGCCTCCTGCCAAGGCGGAAGCCGCCGCGGCAAAGGAGGAAACCAAGGCAATCAGGCGGATCATGGGCGCGGGAGACTACCCCAAGACGGACCGTGCAACAACCCCCGTCAATCCCCGTCTTCCTCGTCCTCTTCGTCCGGGGGGGACACCTTCCGGTAGTCCTCGATCACCTTGGTGGCCGTGTGTCCCAAGACAGCGGCCACCACGACGGTGATCACGAGGCCCAAGCCCCAGACAAAATAGTCCGTCGGCCCGGGCACCGACTCGCCGCGCATGATGCGGATCCCGAGCTGGCCGAGCGTCCCGAGGTAGCAATAGAGGAAAACTCCCGGGAGGCGCCCCAACGCCACCCACTTGAGGCAGTCCCAGAACCCGACATTGGTGATCCCGTAGAGGTAATTGAAAAGGCTGGTCGGAAAGAGCGGGTTGAGCTGGCTGAAGAAAATGATGCGCGGTCCGCGCTTGCCGATCGCGCCATCGAGGGCCGCCCAGCGCGGATCGCGAAGGATGCGCTTGCGCACGAATTTCCGCCCCAGCTTGCGCCCCACGTAAAAGGCCACCGCCGCCCCCAGAAGATTGCCGACCAGCACAAGCAGCGTGCCCCACCACAAGCCGAAGAAAAATCCCCCGCCGAGGCTCAGGATCCCCCCCGGAAGAAAGAGGACCGTCGCCACCATCACGAGCAGGGGGTAGATCACGATGCTCGTGGTCCCCCACTCCCGCACCACGTCCTCCGTGCTCTCGACCGCGCCGAGGAAAGGCGCCGACCGCGCGAGCCATGCGATGGCCGCAATGAGCGCCACGGCCACCAGCACTTGGACGAACGTCGCCTTCGCCGCGCTTTTCATTGCGAGCCCCCCCTCCCGCGTCCCACCAAGCGCAGGCAAACCATCAGCATCACGGCGGCGAACACCGCGCAGACCGCCATGGCCGTGGCATACGACGGCACCAGACCGAGCGCGGCCGCATCGCCGTAGAATGCCCTGCGCACCGAGGCCGTGACATAAGCCACCGGGTTGACGGACACCACCAGCGCCATCCAGGAATCCGGACGCGCCGGAAACAGCGCGCCCGACAAAAGCCAGAGCGGGACCAGGAGGATGTTCATGAGCGCATGAAATCCCTGCGCAGATTCCAGCGGCCACGCAACAACAAATCCCAATGCCGTGAGCGCAAAGCCCCCCACCAGAAGGGCCGGAACCAGCCTCGCCACCACCATCCCGTCCATGGGAAGCCCGGCCAGCGGGGCCACCGCGCAAAACAGAGCCGCCTGCGCCGCCGCCAGAGTCATGCCTCCGAGGCACTTGCCCAGCACGATGGCCGCCGGTGCCACCGGCGCCACCAGCACGCCCTGCAAAAAGCCCTCGCGCCGGTCCTCGATGATCGAAACCGTCGAGAAAATCGCGGTGAACAGGAGGATCAAGACCACCGTGCCCGGGAAAAAATACCCGAGATAGTCCGTTTCGGCGCCCGGTGGCTGGAAGGTGCTCCCCACGCCGGAGCCGATGAGGAGCCAGAACACCAGCGGTGTGGCGAGCGCACCCACGATGCGGTTTTTCTGCCGCAAGAAACGCGTCATCTCGCGCCTCCAGAGCGCGACCGCAGGGAGCAAAAGTCCGGTGCGGGTCCCGCTCATGCCTCCTCCCCTGCACCCAGACGCGCCCCGGTCATCCGCATGAAGACATCCTCCAACGTCGGACGCCCGGCGGTCACGGACGAGATTTCCCCCGGAAACGCCTCGACGATCCGTGCCACCTGCTCGTGCGCGCGCGGAAGTTCCACCCTCACCACACCCTCCTGCACAGTCACACTCCAGCCGAATGCCTCCCGCAACCGTCCGGCCACGGCGTCCGGTCCGCGGACCGCCAGCTTCAGCACATCGACACCGACCGTTGCACGCAGGGAATCCGGGGTGTCACACGCCACGAGTTTCCCCCG
Source organism: Chthoniobacterales bacterium (assembly GCA_014879535.1). GTDB lineage: Bacteria > Verrucomicrobiota > Verrucomicrobiia > Chthoniobacterales > JACTMZ01 > JACTMZ01. Next base: position 15,006 of record JACSRX010000022.1, on the reverse strand, counting down.
GTGCAGGATCGCGACACGGTCGCACTGCTCGGCCTCATCCATCAGGTGCGTGGTGAGGACCACCGTCATCCCGGATTCCTCCCGGAGCTGCCGCAGGCTCTCCCACAAATCCACACGCGCCGCCGGGTCGAGTCCGGTGGACGGCTCGTCGAGCAGCAGCACGCGCGGGCGCGGCAGCAGGCTCTTGGCCACCTCGACGCGCCGCTGGAGTCCGCCGGAAAGGGTCTTCACGAGATCCGGCAGGCGATCGCCCACCTGCAGCGAATCGGCCGCCTCGCGCAGGCGCTTCTCCAGATCGTGCCCGCGCAGGCCGTAAAGATTCCCGCCGTAGCGCAGGTTCTCCTCGACCGTGAGATGCGGGTCCAGGCTCGGCGACTGGAAGACGACGCCCAGGCATCTCCGGACCGCCGGCGCCTCGCTCTGCACATCGTGACCGCACACACGGGCGATGCCGCCGGAGGGGGCAAGCAACGTCGAAAGCACCCGGAAAAGCGTCGTCTTGCCACCCCCATTGGGCCCGAGCAACCCGAAAATCTCCCCCTTCCGGACCGACAGCGACACGCCGTCGAGCGCCACCCGCGCTCCGAACACACGGCGCACCCCCTCGGTTTCGACTTCGTTCATCAGGGCGCTGAGGGGGCCACTGCCTCCGGCACCGGGGCCATGATCACCTGGACACCGCCAACCGGGGCGGGACCGCGCAGAAGGGCGAAACCATAGCCGGCCACCAAGATGGCCGCACAGAGCAAAAGCACGCCGCGACCGGGCCACACCCCGACATTCTCCGCAGCATTGTCGCGTTCCACCGGGCAAGCATCCGGCGGGACTCCGCGCATTGGCAACGCAAATTTACTTGGGGCCGACCACCCTGCGGGTGCAGCATAGCCGGCCTTTGTCCATGAATCCCGACCGGCCCATCACCGAACTCCTCTCCTCCGGACGCCGCCTCCTTTCCGTGGAGTTCTTTCCGCCGAAGAACGAAGAGGGCGGCGAGCAGCTTCTGCGCACCGCGGAAGCCCTGCGTCCCTACCGGCCGGACTTCGTGTCCATCACCTACGGCGCCGGAGGCACCACGCGGGAGCGGACGTTCCGCTATGCGAAGATCCTCCGCGACGATTTCGGATGGCTCGTCATGCCCCACCTCACCTGCGTCGGCTCGACCCGCGCGGAATTGCTCGACATCGTCGCCTCCTACCATGCGGACGGCATCCGCAACATCATGGCCCTGCGCGGCGATCCGCCCAAGGGGCAGACGGAGTTCGTGCCATGCCCGGACGGACTGCGCTACGCCAGCAACCTGATCGCCCTGATCCGGGAAAACTTCCCCGACATGTGCCTCGGCGCCGGGGCGTATCCCGAGAAGCACCCGGAAGCGGCATCCATGGAAGAAGACCTCGATCACCTCAAGATCAAGGCCGATGCCGGGGCGTCCTTCCTCACCACACAGCTGTTTTTCGACAACGAGCATTACTTCAAATTCCTCGACGCCTGCCGGGCCCGTGGAATCACCCTGCCCGTGCTGCCGGGGCTGCTGCCCGCGCTCTCCCTCGCACAAGTGCGCCGCTTCGGCCCGATGTGCGGCTCGTCCTTGCCCCGCGCGCTTGTCGAGCAACTTCAGGTTGTGGAAGACGATGCCCGCGCCTCCGAGGCTGTCGGCGTGACCTGGGCCTACCATCAGATCCACGAGCTGCTGCGTCACGGCGCACCCGGCGTCCATCTTTACATTTTGAACCGCTCCGCGTCCGCCGTCACCCTCGCCCGCTCGCTGGAGCGGGAGCCTTCCTGATCCGACCGCCATGTCCACCCCGACCGAGTCCAACCCGCTGCGCACCGACCTTGTCAACCGTGCGGTGCCCGATCCCTGCGTGCTCGTCATCTTCGGGGCGACGGGGGACCTCACGCGGCGCAAGCTGATCCCCGCGCTCTACAACCTCGCCGCGGACGGCAACGTGCCCAGCTCGCTGGCGGTGGTGTGCTTCGCCCGCCGCGACAAGACCAGCGAGGGGTTCCGCGAGGAACTCGGCGAGGCCGCGCGCAAATACTCCCGCCGTCCGGTCAACGACGAGCTCTGGCGCCGCTTCGCCGCCAACATTTTCTACCACCAGAGCAACTTCCACGACGCGGCCGGCTACGAATCGCTCGGCCGCGAACTCGACGGGATCGACGAGCGCCTCGGCACCGGCGGCAACCGCCTTTTCTACATGGCTTCGTCGCCGACCGAGTTCGACGCCATCCTGGAAAACCTCCGCGCCAGCGGGCTCAGCCGCGCCAAGGCCGGCGCATGGTCGCGTCTGATCGTGGAGAAGCCCTTCGGCACCGACCTGCCCAGCGCCACCCGGCTCAACGAGGCGGTCGCGGCGGCGTTCCCCGAGAAGGACACTTTCCGCATCGACCACTACCTCGGCAAGGAGACGGCGCAGAACCTCATGGTGCTGCGCTTCGCGAACACCGTGTTCGAGGCGCTGTGGAACCACCGCTACGTGGAAAACGTCCAGATCACCGCCAGCGAGCCGCTCGGTGTCGAAACGCGCGCCGGCTACTACGAAACTTCCGGCGCCCTGCGCGACATGGTGCAGAACCACCTCCTCCAGCTCCTGTGCCTCACCGCGATGGAACCACCCGCCGACCTCGGGGCCGACGCCGTCCGCGACGAGAAGGTGAAGGTCCTGCGCGCCCTGCGCCCGCTCACCGGGACAGGCGTTGCGGACAACGTCATCCGCGCCCAATACACCGCGGGGTTCATCAACGGCCGCGACGTGCCAAGCTACCGGGAGGAACCCGGCGTCGCGCCGGACTCGGTCACGGAAACCTACGTCGCCCTCCGCCTGCACATCGACAACTGGCGCTGGGCCGGCGTCCCGTTCTTCGTGCGCGTCGGCAAGCGGCTGCCGAAATCCGGCACCGAGATCGCCATCCAGTTCCGGGGCACGCCCCCCGTGCTTTTCAACCGTCAGAGCCAGCTCCAGGACCCGAACGTCCTCGTCATCCGCATCCAGCCCGACGAGGGCATCTCCTTCCGCATGGCGGCCAAGATGCCCGGCGCCGTCCTCCAGATCGAGCCGGTCAAGATGGACTTCCACTACGGAACCTCTTTCGGCAAAGCCACCCCCGAGGCCTACGAGCGCCTGCTCCTCGACGCCATGAGCGGCGACGCCACGCTTTTCGCCCGGCGGGACGAGGTCGAGCATGCGTGGAAGTTCGTGGACGGCATCCGCGCCGCATGGCAGGACGGCGAGGCGCCGCGGCTCGACTTTTATCCCGCGGGATCGTGGGGGCCGCGCGAGGCGGATGAACTGCTCGCGCAGGACGGCGCGGTCTGGCGGCGTTTGTAAAAGGCGATGACCGCCCCGGCGACCATTTCTCCCGGCCTTCCCGTCGAAGTCGGCGAAATCGAGAAGCAGCTCGGACTGCTCTGGGAGCAATCCGACGCCGGCAAGGTGCGTGCGTCGCTCGTCAACCTCGTCATCTACAGCGAGGCGCCCGACGCCATCGCCGCCAACACCCCCCTGCTCGCCGCAATCGCCGCGGACCATGCCTTCCGCGCCCTCCTCGTGCAGGGCAATCCGGCGGCGGAGACCTCGGCGGTGCGGGCATGGATCACCGCCCACTGCCACCTCCGCGAGGCCGGCCAGAAGGAGATCTGCTCGGAACAGGTCACATTCCAGCTCGACGGCCCCGCCGCCGGGCGGCTGCCGAGCATCGTCTTTTCCCACCTCGACACCGACCTGCCGCTCTACCTCTGGTGGCAGGGCGCCCTGCACGGGGATCCGGACCCGGGGTTCTGGACCTGGGTGGACCGCCTCATCGTGGACAGCAAGACTTGGAGCGATCCGGCGCGCCAGTTCCGGTTGCTCCACGAGATCGAGGCCATCGGACGCGGACGCTGCGCGGTCTGCGACCTCACGTGGACCCGGCTGTTCCACCTCCGCTACGCCTTGGCCCAGATTTTCGACCTTCCGGCCGCGCGCGAACGGCTCCTGCAGTTGGAGAATGTCGGGATCCACCACGCCCCCGGCCACCGGATCACCGCGCTCGAGCTTCTCGGGTGGCTGGCCAGCCGTCTTCGCTGGACCTTGGAGCTGGGATCGCGCGGTGAGCCCGTTTTCCGCCGTCCCGACGGGGAGACCACGCGCTTCCGCCTGAACGAGCAGGAGGATGCCGCGTCCTGCCTCGCCGTGGAACTCGGTTTCCGCGACGCCACCGCCAGCGTGAAACGCGAACGCGGCGGGGAGTTTTACGCGGTCGATTTCCACGTGGACGGACTTCCCCCGTTTTCCCAGATGGCACCTGCCGGACGGGAGAAAACGGCCGATATTCTGTTGTCGGAATTGAGCCGCAGCAGCCGTCATCCCCTCTTTTGGCCGTCCATTCGGGCCATCGAGCCCCTTTTGTAGCGACCTTTCTTGTCAGCCGGCCTGCGAACCGGCAAAATGACCCTCTTTTATGCGCAAGAAAATCATCGCCGCGAACTGGAAAATGAACATGACAGCGGCCGAATCCGTCTCCTTCATGGAGGACCTCGAGCTGGAGCTGAAAAATTTCGACGGCGTCGAAATCGTCATCATTCCGCCGTTCACCGCCCTCCCCCGCGTCTCCGAACTCGTCTCGGAAACCCCCGGTGTCACCCTCGGTGCCCAGAACATGTGGCACGAGGCCTCCGGCGCTTTCACCGGCGAGGTCAGCGCCGCCATGCTCCGCGAATTTTTCACGCGCTACGTGGTGCTCGGACACAGCGAACGCCGCACGATTTTCAACGAGACCGACGAGCTGGTGAACAAGAAGGTCAAGGCCGCCCACGCCGCCAACCTCCGCCCGATCCTCTGCGTCGGCGAAACCCTCGCCGAGCGCGACGCCGGCACGCACCACGCCGTGCTCTCCAAACAGCTCAAGGGCAGCCTCGCAGGCTTGGACAAGGAACAGATGCTCGACACGGTCATCGCCTACGAGCCGGTCTGGGCCATCGGAACCGGACGCACCGCCACCCCGGCCCAGGCGCAGGAAGCCCACGAGTTCATCCGCAAGACCCTCGCCGAAATCTTCGATGCCGGGACCGCAGCCAAGGTCCGCATCCAATACGGCGGAAGCGTCAAACCCGACAACGCCAAGGAGTTGCTCCATCAGAAGGACATCGACGGCGCCCTTGTCGGAGGCGCCAGCCTCGACCCGCGCAGCTTCGCCAAGATCGTCAAGGCCGGCGCACGCGGCTGACAAGCCTCACGCGGACGCCGCGCGCCGGATGGCAGAGGCGACATCCGCCGGAAGCACCGTTTCCTGCCAGCGGCTGCGGCCGACACGGTCCCACTCGCCGACCAGCCAGTGCTGGCGGCCATCCGGGCTGTAGGGACCGTAAACGTCGGGATTGATCCCGCAGGCCACGATCACGGCCGGCGCGCGCATCGCGCAGGCAAAGTGCGCGGTCGCCGTGTCCACGGTGAGCACGAGAGCCGCTTTGGAAACGGTCTCGGGAAACACGGAGAGATCCACGGCCTCGTCCACTGCCACGGGGAACGGGAGACCGGCTTCGCGCATGGCAGAGGCGAATTCCTCCAGCCTGTCCCGCTGGTTGCCTGCGCCGGCCAGCCGGAGGCCTCCCGCGGGCACCAGCGAGGCCACCTCACGGAGGGACGCGATCCAATTCTCCGGGCTGTAGTCCTTCTGCTTGTTGGAACTGAACGGGCAAAGCAGCCAGTGGTTTCCGCCTCTCCATGTCGCACTGCGGAGGATCGGCATGATCTCGGCGTCGGAGACCCCGCGCCCCAGCACCTCGGCCACCACGAGGCGGTGGGATTCGAGATCCGACGGCATCCCGGCCCGGGGCGCCGGATACGGCACGAGTTCGGGACGGAAAATCCGCCGCATCCACTTCTCGACCGCATGGCGGCGCACGCGCTTCGCGCGGAGCAGGACGTTCTCGGGCGCAACGCGGCGGCGGACCCTCGGACTGATGAAGAACGCGGTCGTCAGGAAGTTCCGCATGCTCCGCAGGCAGACCATGGTGTCCGCCCGCAGCCTGCACAGCTTCAGCCAAGCCGGAAAGCAGTGGTAGATGTTCACCGCGGTGATGTTCCGTCCGCGCCGGCGTCGCTGGAGTGGGAGCGGGATGAAAGCCGCGCCCGGAAATTCCCGTCGGGCCAAGGGCTCCACCTCGGTGCGCACGGAAAGCACCAGGTTTTCCTCGCCGACCGCATCCGCCAGCAGGCGGATCGCCCCGCAGGCGATGAGGAAATCCCCGATCGCATCGGGCTTGAGCACGACGATCTTCACGCCTGCTTCCGCCCGGAACCGGCATCGGCCGAGTGGCCGGGATCAACCGCCTCGAGGAACAGATGCTCAAGCGTCGTCTGCGGACGGCCGGACGAGACGAGGTTCAAACCCAGCTTTTCCGCGGCCTCGCGCAAGGCGGCCAGCTTTTCCGGGGAAACCTTGTCGAACACCATCTCGGTCTGGTCGCGCACCGAGAGCAGTTCCTCGACACGCCCCTCGCGCACCAGCGTCCCGCGGGCGAGGATGCCCACACGGTCGCAGATTTCCTGCACCTGCGAAAGCAGATGCGAGCAGAGCAGGATCGTCTTGCCGCGCGCTTTGAGCTCGAGGATGAGGTCGCGGATTTCGCGTGAACCGATGGGATCCACCCCGGCCGTGGGTTCGTCGAGCACCAGCAACCCCGGGTCCTGCACCAGCGCCTGGGCGAGCCCGATGCGCTGCAGCATGCCCTTGGAATACGATCCCACACGGCGCCCGGCGGCGTCCTCCAGGCCGACGAGTTCGAGCAGTTCCTTGACCCGGGCCTCAAGCTGTCCCCCGCCGAGACCGCTCAGCTTTCCGAAAAAGCGCACGGTCTCCGCCCCGGTGAGGAATTTGTAAAAATACGGGTTCTCCGGCAGGAATCCCACGTCCTTGCGGCTGCGCACCAACCGGCTGTCCTCGCCGAAGACGCGCGTCTTCCCGCGTGTCGCCGGGACAAGCCCGAGCACGACCTTGAGCGTCGTGCTCTTGCCCGAGCCGTTCGGACCGAGCAACCCGTAAACCTCGCCGGCTTCCACGCGCAGCGACAAATCACGCACGGCCACCACCCGCTCGCGCCGCATCGGCACGCGGAAGACCTTGGTCAGATGCTCGATTTCAACGGGAATTTTGCTCATGGGCGGATTTCAAAACCTCGCAAGCCGGCAGGCGTCGTGATTTCCGCCGCCGACTCCCCCGCAATGTGCCCTGCCAACTCGCTCTCACGCAAGGCCTGCAAAAAATCATCCACCTCCCCGCACGCCCCGGAAGCCACAAGCTCGACCCGCCCGTCGGGCAGATTCTGCACATAACCGGCCACATCGAACCCCGCGGCGACCCGGCGTGCGCTGTAGCGGAAGCCCACACCCTGAACCCGCCCCTCGTAGAAGACCTGCATGGTTTTGCCCATGGTTCACCCGCGCACCTGGCCGTCGCCGGTCACGAGGTATTTGTAGGTGGTCAGCTCCTCGAGGCCCATCGGCCCCCGGGCGTGCAGCTTGTCCGTGCTGATGCCGATCTCCGCGCCGAAGCCGAACTCACCGCCGTCGCTGAACCTCGTGGACACGTTCCAGAACACGGCGGCCGAATCGACCGCCGCGAGAAACCGCCGCGCGGAAGCCTCGTCCCCGGTCACGATCGCGTCGCTGTGGTGCGACCCGTAGTGCTCGATGTGGTCGATGGCCTCCTCCAGCGAATCGACCACGCGGATGGACAAAATCAGATCAAGATACTCGGCCGTCCAATCGGCCTCTACCGCCTCGGCGACCTTCGCGCCGAGCACCTCGCGCGTGCGCACATCCCCGCGCAGCTCGACACCCCGCTCCCACAGGGCCGCCGCCACGGCGGGCAGGAATGTCTCCGCCACGTCGCGGTGGACGAGAAGCGTTTCCATCGTGTTGCAGACCCCCGGGCGCTGGCACTTCGCGTTGACCGCGATCCGTTCGGCCATGGCGAGGTCCGCCCCGCGGTCCACATAGACATGGCACACGCCGTGGTAATGCTTGATGACGGGCATGCGGGCATGCTCGACCACCGCCTCGATCAGCGCGTGCCCCCCGCGCGGCACGATCATGTCGAGATAACGGTCCATCTGCGCCAGCAGACGCACACCTTCCCGGTCGGTGAAAGGCACGAGCTGGATCACATCAACCGAAAGCCCGGCATTCTTGGCGCCCTCGGACAGCGCCTGCGCGATGGCCACGTTGGAGTGGATCGACTCCTTGCCGCCGCGCAGGATGCAGGCATTGCCGGACTTGAGACAAAGCACGGCCGCATCCGCCGTCACATTCGGGCGCGATTCGTAAATGATGCCCACCACGCCGATCGGCACGCGGATCTTGGAAATCTTCATCCCGTTGGGCCGCGTCCATTCGCGGATCACACCGCCCGTCGGATCGGGAAGGTCCGCCACCTCGCGCACGCCCTTGGCCATCGCGGTGATGCGCTCGGGCGTCAATCGCAGCCGGTCGATCGCCGCGGCATTGAGTCCATGAACTGCCGCCGCCGAGACATCCTTCGCGTTCTCCGCCAGAATCCCGTCCGTGGAAGCCTCCAAGGCATCGGCCATGGCCTGCAGCGCGGCATTCTTGGCATCCGCGGAACACAGCGCCAAGGCACGCGCCGCCGCCCGGGCGCGCCTGCCCATTCCCTCGATCTGTTCCGCCAATGATTCCGTGCCCATCGCCCCGCAATATCCGCCTCGCACCGCCGGGCGTCCAAGCTAAATTGAGGCGCATGATGCCGTCCGACGACCTCTTCGGGGAACCCGACACCGGGACCGCATCACCCCCCGCCGCCCATGCCCCGCTGGCCAGCCGCATGCGGCCGCGCTCGCTCGGGGAGTATGCCGGACAGGACCACATCCTCGGACCGGGAAAACTTCTGCGCCGGGCCATCGAGGCGGACCGTTTTTCCTCGATCGTCCTCTATGGGCCGCCCGGCACGGGCAAGACCAGCCTCGCCGAAATCATCGCCCGCACGACCAACGCACGCTTCGAACGCCTCAGCGGTGTGGAGAGCACCGTGGCCGACCTGCGCAAGGTGATGGCCGCGGCCGCCGTGCGGCTGGCCCGCGACGGCACACGCACCGTGCTTTTCATCGACGAAATCCACCGCTTCAACAAGGCGCAGCAGGACGTGCTCCTGCCGGATGTCGAGCGCGGCACCGTCCGCCTCATCGGCGCGACGACGATGAATCCGTTTTTCTACGTCAACAGCCCGCTCGTCTCGCGCTCGCTCGTCTTCGAACTCCGTCCGCTGCCTGCGAACGCGCTCCGGACCTTGATGGACCGCGCCCTCGCGGATGCGGAACGCGGGCTCGGTGACCGGGCGATCCGGCTCGACGACGACGCCGCAGCCCATCTTGCGGAGATTTGCGACGGCGACGCCCGGCGGTGCCTCAATGCCCTCGAACTGGCCGCCCTCACCACCGAACCCGGCGCCGACGGCGCCGTCCATCTCACCCGCGCCGTCATCGAGGAGAGCATCCAGCGCAAGGCGGTCGTTTACGACGCGAAGGACGACGCGCACTACGACACGATCAGCGCCTTCATCAAGAGCATCCGTGGCGGCGATCCCGACGCCGCGCTCTACTGGCTGGCCAAGATGCTGCACGCGGGCGAGGACATCCGCTTCATCGCACGCCGGCTCGTCATTGCCGCCAGTGAGGACATCGGTCTCGCCGACTCCCGCGGACTGCTCGTGGCGATTGCCGCCCAGCAGGCCTGCGAATTCGTGGGGCTCCCCGAGGCGCAGATCCCCCTCGCCCATGCCACCGTCTATCTGGCCACCGCACCCAAGAGCAACACGGCCTACATGGGGCTGCTCGCCGCGCAGTCCGACCTCCAGAAGGGCCGCACCCTCGCCGTGCCCGAGCACCTGCGCGACAAGCATCCGAAAACCGCAGGCGTGCAGGACACCGGACCGCGCTACAAATACTCCCACAACTTCCCCGACGCCTACGTCCCGCAGGCCTACCTTCCCGAGGGCCGCGTCTTCTACACGCCGTCGGACCGCGGCGAGGAAACACGGATCGCGGAGCGCCTCGCCCACTGGCGGGCGCTCTTTGAGGCCGCAAAGGCGCCATAAGGAACCCAGTTGTCCGGCTTCCGTCCCTCAGGAACCGAGCGGGGCTGCGGGTGGAGGGATTCATTTGACAGCGGAGGGCTTCAGGAGTCTGTTGGCTGTATGACGAGCCCGTTCATGCGTGCCGTTGGCCTGCTGGTTGTCGCAATGCTGGCCACGGGCGCATGCTGCTGCTGGAGTTTGGCGGCGACCGAGGCACCGCGCACCGGACATTCCTGCTGCGCCTCCGACAAAGCCAAGCCGTCACACGACCATGGCAGTTGCGACTGCGGCAGCCGGATTCTGGCCGAGGCCAAGTCCGCGCCCGTCACGGTCACTGCAGGAAGCGCGGCACCACTCCATGTCCTTGCCCGGGGGATGGATTTCACAATCCCGTGGCGCTCCCACGCGCAACCGGCCCGGGCTACGGCGCATGCGCCGCCACCTCGGGAAAAGCAGCGCGCCCTCCAAGTCTGGTTGATCTGAGATTCGGGGACTGACGGGACCACCGGTTTTCGCCGCGTGGTCGTTTTCTGTTCCATTCCGCCCGTTCGCGGGCCCAACCGAATCTCAAACCAATGAAATATCTTCTTCTTTGCCTGCTTCTCCTGGCGGCCTGTTCGCGCCCCGATGGCGACGCAACCCGCACCGTCAAATTCTACCAGAGCCCCATGCATCCGTGGATCACCTCGGACCAGCCCGGGCAATGCACCATCTGCGGCATGGACCTTGTGCCGGTTCACGAGGGCGAGGACGGCCTCGCCACCGATCCCGATACGGTCACTTTGATGCCGGAGACAGCCCGCATCCTCGGGGTGGCCACCGCGCCCGTCGAACGCGGCACGCTCGACAAAACCATCCGCCTGTCGGGGGTGATTGAAGACGACGACACGAAACACACCGTCGTCTCGGCATTCTTCGACGGCCGCATAGACCGGGTCTTCGTGGACCACGTGGGCGAGGAGGTCACGCGGGAACAACCCCTCGCGCAAATCTACAGCCCGGAACTCCTCTACGTCGTGCGGGAGTTTCAAACTTCCATCCGGCGAGGCCGCGATGATCCGCAGGCGACCGTGGCCCAGCAGCGCCTCGTGCAGTTCGGGCTCACCCCGGCCCAGGTGAATGAGCTCGCCTCCGCCTCGCGGGAGTCCTTCGGACTCAACCTCCGCTCACCCGTCAACGGCACCGTTGTGACCCGCGATGTCTATCCGGGCAAATACGTCAAAGCCGGCGAAACCCTCTTCGAGATCGCCGACTTCGATGTCATGTGGTTCCATGCCGAGGTCTACGAACAGGATCTGCCATGGATCGCCGTCGGGGCCAAGGCGACCGTGACGACGCCCGCCGCACCCGGACACGAGTTCACCGGCACGGTGACCTTGATCGACCCGAGCTTCAATCCCGTGACCCGGAGCACAAGGGTGCGCATCGAGGTCCCGAATCCCAAGGTGGAATCGGCCCACGGGTTGGGACGCCTCCTTCCCCATCGCGCCTACGGCGAGGCCTCGCTTGCCTCGGGTCGGGGGGAGGCCCTCCTCGTGCCCGCCACTGCGGTGCTCGACACCGGCGTGCGCGCCGTGGCCTTCGTGGATCGCGGCGGCGGCGCCTACGAACGGCGGGACATCCGGGTGGGACGCCGCGGGGACCACGCGGTGGAAATCCTCTCCGGTCTGGTCGTCGGAGAGAAAGTGGTCAGCCAAGGCAATCTGATGATGGATGCCGAGGCGCAGATGGCCCAACCCGGGACACTCGGCGCGCCACCGGAAACCGCGCCGTCACCCGCTGCGGACGAGACCACGAGACGAAACTGGTCCGTTCTCAGCGAGGCGGCAGCCGCACTTTCACAGGATGACCTGACAGCATTCAACCGCACCGGGATGTCCCCGCAACCGGTCGGCTCGCTCGCGGAGGCGCGACAACTTCTGTTCGCAGCCGTGACCCCGGCCCTCGAGGACGCCCTGCACCACCCCGGCGACGTCAAGGTTTACGAATGTCCGATGACGGCCGGGGCGTTCCCCGGTGCACCCGACAAGGCCCGCTGGATCCAGCTCAGCGGGCCGTTGCGCAATCCGTGGTTCGGACCGGCCATGGCCGAATGCGGGCAGGAGGTGAAGCCGTGATCGCCGGGCTCATCGCATGGTCGCTGCGCAACCGCTTCCTCGTGGCTTGCGCCTTTCTGCTCACCGTCGCCTACGGCATCATCGCCCTGCGCCAGGCGCCGGTGGACGCCATTCCGGACCTGAGCGAGAACCAAGTCATCGTCTTCGCCGATTGGCCCGGACGAAGCCCTCAAGAGATCGAGGATCAGGTGACCTATCCCCTCTCGACCAACCTCCAAGGATTGGCCGGCGTCCGCGAGGTCCGCGGCATCTCGATGTTCGGCTTCTCGCTGCTCACGGTGATCTTCGAGGACTCGCTCGACAACTACTTCGCGCGCACCCGCGTGCTGGAGCGGTTGAACTTCCTCGGGGACACGCTGCCCGCCGGCGTCATCCCCCGCCTCGGCCCTGATGCCACAGGCCTCGGCTGGGTTTACCAATACTATCTCGACACCGCCGACCACGACGGCGGGGACATCGATCTCGGGAAGCTGCGCTCGATCCAGGACTACTTCATCCGCTACCAGCTCTCCTCCGTGCCCGGCGTGGCCGAGGTCGCCAGCATCGGCGGCTTCGTGCGGCAATACCAAGTGGCGGTGTCCTCGGACAAAATGCGCGCCGCGCAGGTCTCACTCCAGGAGGTGATGGCGGCGCTCGCGGACTCCAACCTCAATGTCGGCGGCAAGGTCATCGAGGAAAACGGCCAGGAGTTCGTCGTGCGCGGCATCGGTCTCGTCGCCTCGGTCGGCGATCTTGAAAGCGTGGTCGTCAAGACCGTGGACGGCGTGCCCGTCTATCTGCGCGACCTGGCGCGTGTCAGCATCGGCGGCGAGTTCCGCCGCGGGGCGCTCGACGTGGACGGGCGCGAGGTGGTGGGCGGGATCGTGATCATGCGCACGGGGGAGAATGCGATGGCCGTGATCCGCGGGATCAAGGACAAGATCGCCGCGCTCCAGCCCAGTCTTCCGGCCGGAGTGACAATCAAGCCCTTTTATGACCGGAGCGGACTGATCGAACGCACGATCGACACCCTGCGCGGCGCACTCATCGAGGAGGTCATCCTCGTCACCCTCGCCCACATTTTGTTCCTCTGGCACTTCCGCAGCGTGCTCATCGTCACGATCCCCCTGCCGGCCTCCATCCTCATCTCGTTCATCCTGATGCAACAGTTCGGCATCACCTCGAACATCATGTCGCTGGCCGGCATCGCCATCGCCATCGGCGTGCTGGTGGACGCCGCGATTGTCATCACGGAAAACGTGATCCGCCATTGCGAACAGGCCACGGAGAAGAAAGGTTCGCCCCTCACCGCGGCGGAGACGCTGCGCATCACGGGGGAAGCCTCGACACAGGTAGGCCGCCCGGTTTTCTTCGCCATGGCGATCATCATCCTGGCCTTCCTCCCGGTGTTCGCCCTGACCGGCCAGGAAGGGAAGCTGTTCCATCCGCTGGCCTACACCAAGACCTTCGCCATGGTCGCCGCCACGCTCCTCGCCGTCACCATCGTTCCTGTTCTCTGCTCCTGGCTCGTGCGCGGGCCGTTCCGGCCGGAAGGCGAGAACTGGATCATGCGGCCTCTGCTCGGGCTCTACCGCCCGGCGCTCGACTGGTCGCTCGCACACGGCCGCATCATTCTGGGGGTTGCCGTGCTGCTGCTGACGGGCGCACTCTTCCTCGCCCTCGGACTCCCCCGGCCCGTGGGGGATTGGCTGCACAGGCAAAACCTGCCCGGGTTGGCCCGCCTCGCGGGCGGGATGGGCTCCGAGTTCATGCCGCCGCTCAACGAAGGCAGCCTGCTCTTCATGCCGGTCCTCCTCCCGAGCACCTCGCTCACCGAAGTCAAACGCATCATGGCTTGGCAGGACCGCGTGATGCTCCAGGTTCCCGAGGTCGAGTCGGCTGCGGGCAAGCTCGGCCGGGCCGAGAGCCCCACCGACCCCGCGCCCGTGGAGATGATCGAGACCACGATCATGCTCAAGCCGCCGGATCAATGGCGTGCCGGGATGACCAGGGAAAAGCTCGTTGCCGAGCTGACCGAAAAGCTCTCCAAAGTTCCCGGTTACGTGCCCGGATTCCTCCAGCCCATCGAGAACCGCATCCTCATGCTCAGCACGGGCATCCGCGCCCAGGTGGGCGTGAAGGTCCTCGGCAACGATCTCTCCGTGCTGCAAAGGAAGGTTTACGAGATCGAGAAGGTCCTCCGCACCGTGCGCGGTGCCGTCGGCGTGGCCCCCTCGAGGGTCCAAGCCAAACCGTATCTTGAGATCATCCCCGACCGCGTGCTCCTCGCGCGCCACGGACTCTCCCTGCGCGACGTGCTCGATTATGTCGAGGCGGGCATCGGCGGGGTGAACGTCACCACGACAATCGAGGGCCGCGAGCGTTTCCCAGTGCAGGTCCGCCTGGAGCGCGGCGAGCGCGACGAGATCGACAGCCTCAGCCGAATCCTCGTGGCCGGCCGGGATGGCGCCTATGTGCCGCTCGGCCAGTTGGCGACCATCCGCCGCAACATCGGTCCGAGTGAAATCCAGAGCGAGGACGGACTTCTCAAGCTGTTCGTGCAGGCGAACGTTCAGGGCCGTGACCTCGGCAGCTTCGTCGCCGAGGCCCAGAGGCGCATTGCCGCCGAGGTGCCGCCGGAACCGGGCGTCACCATCGTGTGGAGCGGGCAGTATGAGAACCAGCTGCGGGCACGCAAGACCCTCGAAGCCGTCATTCCGGCCGTGCTCCTCATCATCTTTCTCATGCTCTATGTCACCTTCCGCAGCGCGCTGGAGGCGTCACATGTCATCCTCGCCGTGCCATTCGCCCTCACGGGGGGCGTCTTCCTGCAATGGCT
>JACSRX010000090.1 GCA_014879535.1 Chthoniobacterales bacterium | reverse complement strand
GGAGCAAACGATCGGCGATGGACGGGGGAGGGGCCATGGAGTCGGAGGGCTTCAAGGTGCCCGCGGACACCATACCCCTTGTGGCGCGCAAATCCATACTGCGGAAACTGCGCGTCGAGATCGAGCATGAGCCGGTCACGGGTGACCTTGGCGATGATGCTTGCCGCGGCGATGCTCCAACTGAGTCCGTCCCCGCCGACCAGCGCGGTGTGGGGCACGGAAAGTCCGGTGACGGGAAGTCCATCGACAAGCGCATGCTCCGGCGCATGCGACAGGGCGGCGACGGCACGGGCCATGGCAAGGTGGGTGGCCCGGAGGATGTTGAGCCGGTCGATTTCCCCGACGGTGGCCTCCGCCACGGCCCAGTGGATGTCGTGATGCGCGGTCAGCACCGCGAAAAGCGCCTCGCGGCGCCTTGCGGTCAATTTCTTCGAGTCGTCCAAGCCGGTGCCGACGAAATCGCGCGACAGGATGACCGCGGCGGCGACGACAGGACCGGCGAGGGGTCCGCGTCCGGCCTCATCGACGCCCGCGACAAAAAAAATCCCGCGGGCGTGCAGGGCGCGCTCGCGGGAAAAGTCGCAGGCCATCGGCCGGCTGGCAGGAGGCTCAGGCGCCCGTGGCGGCGGCGCGGGCTTTTTCCTTCACGGTGGTGGCGGATTTGCCTTTGCGGCCGCGGAGGTAGTTGAGCCTTGCGCGGCGCACGTCGCCGCGCTTCTCGATCTCGATCTTGGCGATGCGCGGGGAATGCAGCGGGAAGACGCGCTCGACGCCCTCGCCGTAGGAGACGCGGCGCACAGTGAAGTTCTCGTTGATCCCTGTGCCCTTGCGGCCGATGACGATGCCGGAGTAAATCTGGATACGCTCCTTCTCACCCTCGATCACGCGGGTGTGGACCTTGATGGTGTCGCCCACCGCGAAATCGGTGACATCCTTCTTCAATTGCTCGGCTTCGATTTTGTCCAAAACGTTCATGTCTTAATGTGCCTTTCCGGGAAAAAATGAGCCGTTACCTTTACCTCCGCAAAGGGTTTACGGCAACAACTTTCCTCCATATCCGATGAACATATCTACATATCATGATATATTGATGGGTTGCTTTGCGGTGGGGATCAGATAGTTATTCGGGTCGTGAGCAGCATCGCCACCAAAACCGGGGACGACGGGACGACATCCTTGTTGTTCGGACGGCGCGTGCCGAAGACCGACGTTCGGATTGTCGCCAACGGGCGGGTGGACGAGTTGAACGTGCGTTTGGGGATGGCCAAGGCGCTGTTGCCCGCAGGGGAAGGCGGCACGAAGGACTTCATCGAGCAGGTCCAGCGCAACTTGGTGAACCTGATGGGCGAGGTGGCCGTGGCTCCCGAGGATTGGGAGCGGTATGCGGCTTCGGGCATGCCGAATTTCGACGAGGCGCTCCTCGGGGTGCTGGATGAACGGGTGGTGCGCTTGGAGGCGGAGGGATTCACCTACAAGGGGTGGGCCACGCCGGGTGCCACCCTTCCCGCGGCGGCCGTCGATTGTGCCCGCACCGCCTGCCGCGAGGCCGAACTCGGGCTGCTGAGGGTCCGGGAAACGAACCTTCTCAATCCTGATCGGGCCGGGATCATCCTGCGCTCGCTCAACCGCCTTTCCGACGTGCTCTGGCTCGAGGCGCGCCGGCAGGAAAGCCTGGCCGGGGAGTGATTGGAGGGATTTTGCCATGACACAGACAGATGCTGAAAAGGAACTGCGCCGGCTGTTGGGCGAGCGCATCGTGGTCCTCGACGGGGCCATGGGCACCGTCATCCAGCGCTACAAGCTGGACGAGGCCGCCTTCCGCGGGACGCGCTTTGCGGATTGGAAGGGCAAGGACCTCAAGGGCAACAACGAACTCCTGCAGATCACGAAGCCCGAGGTGATCGAGGAAATCCACCGGCACTACATGGAGGCCGGGTCCGACATCGTCGAGACGAACACGTTCTCGGCGACCACGATCGGGCAGCACGACTTCTTCTTCGGGAAGCATCCGGAGGGGCGCAAGGACCAGGCGTTCTTCGAGGAGGTGATCCATGATGCCGCACTGCGCGAGCTGGCGGCTGACATGAACCGAACCGCGGTGCACTTGGCGCGCAAGGCGGCGGACGAGGTGGCCAACAGCACCGGGCGGCGGCGTTTCGTGGCCGGGGCCATCGGGCCGATGCCGGTGACGGCATCCATCTCGCCCGACGTCAACGACGCGGGGTTCCGCGCGGTGAATTTCGACCAGCTCCGGCACGCCTACCGGGAGCAGATCGACATCTTTCTTGATGAGGGTGTGGATACCCTCTTGGTCGAGACGATCTTCGACACGCTCAATGCGAAGGCTGCGCTCTTCGCCATCTCCGAGGCCTTCGAGCGTCGCGGGGCGCGGGTGCCGGTGATGATCTCGGGCACGATCACCGACCGTTCCGGCCGCACGCTCACGGGGCAGACCGTCGAGGCGTTCTGGAATTCCGTGTCGCACGCGCAACCTCTGACCGTCGGCCTCAACTGCGCGCTCGGTCCGGACCTCATGCGGCCGTTCGTCGAGGAGTTGGTGCGTGTCGCCCCGGCCTACACATGTTTCTACCCGAATGCCGGGTTGCCCGACCCGCTGTCGCCCACGGGATTCCCCGAAACGCCCGAGACGCTGGCGCCACAGTTGCGCGAGTGGGGCGAGGCGGGATTCCTCAACATCGTCGGCGGGTGCTGCGGCACGACGCCGGCGCACATCAAGGCCATCGCCGACGCCGTGCGCGATCTCCCGCCGCGGAGGCTTCCGGAGGTCGAGCCGTGGCTGCGCCTGAGCGGCATGGAGGCATTCACGCAGACGCCGCAGACAAATTTCATCAACATCGGCGAACGCACCAACGTCGCGGGATCGCCGAAATTCAAGAAGCTCATCCTCGGCGACCAATACGAGGAAGCGCTCTCCGTCGCCAAGCAGCAGGTCGAGAATGGCGCGCAGGTCATCGACATCTGCATGGACGAAGGGATGCTCGACGGCGCTGCGGCCATGACGCGGTTCGTCAATCTCGTGGCGTCCGAGCCGGACATCGCCAAGGTGCCCGTGATGGTCGATTCCTCGAAGTGGGACGTGATCGAGTGCGGCCTGCGGTGCCTGCAAGGGAAGGGGATCGTCAATTCGATCTCGCTCAAGGAGGGCGAGCAGAAATTCCTCGATCAGGCCAAGCTCGTGCGCCGCTACGGCGCGGCGGTCGTGGTGATGGCGTTCGACGAAAAGGGGCAGGCGGACAGCTACGAGCGACGCATCGAAATCTGCCGCCGCAGTTACGACCTGCTCGTGCAGAGGGTCGGTTTCCCGCCGCAGGACATCATTTTCGATCCGAACGTCCTCACGGTGGGCACCGGCATCGAGGAGCACAACAACTACGCGGTTGATTTCATCAATGCCACGAGGTGGATCAAGGAGAACCTGCCGCATGCGAAGGTCAGCGGGGGCATCTCGAACATCAGCTTCAGCTTCCGCGGCAACAATGCCGTGCGCGAGGCGATGCACAGCGCGTTCCTCTACCACGCGATCCGCGCCGGGCTCGACATGGGCATCGTCAATGCGGGGATGCTCGAAGTTTACGAGGAAATCCCGAAGGACCTCCTCGAACTCGTCGAGGACGTGCTGCTCAACCGGCGTCCGGACGCCACCGAGCGCCTCGTAACGTTCGGCGAGGAGCTCAAAAGGAAATCTGCCGGCGAGACACCCGACACGAAGGCGGCCGAGGCATGGCGCTCCGGAAGCGTCGAGGAACGGCTCAAGCACGCGCTCGTGCGAGGCATCGACGCGCACATCGAGGCCGACACCGAGGAGGCGAGGCAGAAATACGGCAAGCCGCTCCATGTCATCGAAGGTCCGCTCATGGACGGCATGGGAGTGGTCGGCGATCTTTTCGGAGCAGGCAAGATGTTCCTGCCGCAGGTGGTGAAGTCCGCCCGCGTGATGAAGAAGGCCGTGGCCTACCTCACGCCGTTCATGGAGGAGGAGAAGGCCGCGATGGCCGCCGCGGGACATGCCACACAGGCGCAGGGGAAAATCCTCATGGCCACCGTGAAGGGCGACGTGCATGACATCGGCAAGAACATCGTGGGCGTCGTGCTCGCCTGCAACAACTACGAGGTCATCGACCTCGGCGTGATGGTGCCGTGCGAAAAAATTCTCACAACGGCTCGCGAGGCCAAGGTGGATGCCATCGGCCTGAGCGGGCTCATCACCCCGTCGCTCGACGAGATGGTGCATGTGGCCTCCGAAATGAAGCGCGAAGGATTCGATTTGCCGCTGCTGATCGGCGGCGCGACGACGAGCAAGGCGCACACGGCGGTCAAGATCGCCCCGAGCTACCACCGTGAGATCGTCCATGTGCCGGACGCCTCGCGCGTGGTCGGGGTGATGACCCAGCTCCTCAATCCCGAGGTGCGCCCGGCCTTCGCCGAGAAGCTGGCCGGCGAATACGAGGACCTGCGCGAAGCCCATTCGGCGAAGCAGCGCGACACGCGTCTCCTCTCCATCGGTGAGGCGCGGGCGCGGAAATTCGCGCCGGATTGGGGTTCCGCGGAGATCGGCCGTCCGGGGTTCCTCGGCGTGAAGGTGTTCGAGGACTTTCCGCTGGGAGAACTGGCGGAGTATTTCGACTGGTCGCCGTTCTTCCACGCCTGGGAACTGCGCGGACGGTTTCCATCCATCTTCGACGACGAGAAGACCGGCGCCCAGGCGCGGGAACTTTACGACGACGCGCGGGCGATGCTGGACAAGATCATCGCGGAGAAATGGATCACCGCCCGCGGCGCCTGTGCAATCTGGCCCGCCAATGCGGTGGGTGACGACATCGAGGTCTATGCGGACGAGGATCGTTCGCGCGTGCTGGCCACGTTCCACACGCTGCGGCAGCAGCAGGAGAAATCCTCGGGAAAGCCGAACTTTGCGCTGTCGGACTTCGTGGCGCCGCGGGACAGCGGGCGCATCGACTACATCGGAGGGTTCACGGTCACGGCCGGACTCGGGATCGAGGAGCGGGCCAAAGCCTTCGAGGCGGCGCACGACGACTACAGCGCCCTGCTGCTCAAGGCGCTCGGGGACCGTTTTGCCGAGGCCTTCGCCGAGTGCATGCACAAGAAGGTGCGCGACCTGTGGGGCTACGGGGAATCCGAGGGTCTGACCAAGGAGGATTTCATCCGTGAGCGCTATCGCGGCATCCGCCCCGCGCCCGGCTATCCGGCCCAGCCGGACCACACGGAGAAACGGATCCTGTTCGATGTGCTTGGAAGCACGGAGCACACCGGCGTGGAGTTGACCGAGAGTCTGGCCATGACGCCTGCCAGCTCGGTGAGCGGCCTCTATTTTGCGCATCCCGACTCGCAGTATTTCGCCGTCGGGAAGATCCAGCGCGATCAAGTCGAGGACTACGCGAAGCGCAAGGGCATGGCGGTTGCCGAGGCCGAGCGATGGCTCGGACCATGGCTTGCCTACGATCCGGTGCGCTGAGGAGGATCGCTTCCGCGCCCGCCGCGGAGCTCAGCTCAACACATCGAGCACGGCGAGGGCGGGGGAGGTTGTGCCGGGGGCGGCGAGGCCGGCGCGGACTTTGTCGAAGTCGTCGCGCATGGTTGCCCGTGCCGCGGAATCATCGAGCAGGCGCAGCGCTTCGGCGGCAAGGGCGGACGGCTCCGCGCCGGTCTGGATGAATTCCTTCACGATCGAGCGTCCTGCAAGAATATTGGCCATGCCGAGGTGGGGAACCTTGATGACGTAGCGTCCGGGGATGTAAGTGATCCATGCGACCTTGTAAACGAGGGCATAGGGAAGTCCGAGGAGGGTGGCTTCGAGCGTGGCGGTGCCGGAAGCCACCAATCCGGCGCCGGCGCGTCGCATGATGTCGCGGGAGTTGTGCAGGCCGATGTCCACCGCCACGCCGGCAGCGTCGGCCATGGCACGCATGGAGGCGCGGATTTTTTCCGACATCGCCGCCGCGGCGAACCGCGTGCCCGGGCGCGTTTGGTGCACCTGGCGTGCGGCGGAAAGCATGACAGGGAAAATCTTGCGCACTTCGCGTTCTCGGCTTCCGGGCAGCAGGGCGAAGAGGTCGGGGTCGCGGCCGTCGGGAGTGGACTCGGCGAGTTCCTCGGCCATGGGGTGGCCGACAA
This sequence comes from Chthoniobacterales bacterium, assembly GCA_014879535.1. Taxonomy (GTDB): domain Bacteria; phylum Verrucomicrobiota; class Verrucomicrobiia; order Chthoniobacterales; family JACTMZ01; genus JACTMZ01. The sequence continues at coordinate 13,331 of JACSRX010000090.1, read as the reverse complement.
ACTCGGTGCGCAGTCCGGATTTTTCGTAGAGTTCCTTCTCGAACGGGAAGATGCAGAGCATGCGGTCGAGCCAGCGGGCCATGCGCGGGATGCGGCTGCGGTTCCATGCCCAGACCTGGGGGCTGATGTAGTAGATGAGTTTCACGCCGGGGCGCAGCGGTTGGAGGGCGCGGGCGAGGCGAAGGTTGAAGCCGGGGTAATCAACAAGGAGGACGGCGTCGGGTTTTTCGCGGGTGACGCGGCCGAGGGCTTCGCGGAATTTCCGGCGGAACCATCCGTAGCGGCGCAGGACGTCCCAGAGGCCGATCACGGCCGCGTCGTGGGTCCAGTCCTCGACATCCGGATCTATGGCGTGGAGTTTGGGGCCGCCGAGGCCGGAGACCTTGAGACCGGGAAGATGTTGTTTGAGTTCGGTGAGAAGGTTGGCGGCGTGGGAATCGCCGCTGTTCTCACCGGCCACAACGAACAGACGCATGGGGATCAGTCGGCCCGGCGCGGGGAGCGCTCGGCGATTTGGCGGGTGATCTGCACGGCGAGTTCCAGTGCGGCCATGGCCTCGACGCCGCCGACTTTCGGCTGCTGACCGGCGCTGGCGCATTCGATGAAGTGCTGGAGTTCGCGGGCGAGGGGTTCGCCTTTCTCGATGGCGACGCGCTCGCGGACGATTTTTCCGTCGGTGAGGCGATACATCTTGCCGCTCTGTTTCTGGTAATCGAGCGAGAGGTAGGCGTCCTCCTGGAAGAGGCGGATCTTGCGCGTTTTCTCCATGCTGATGCGGCTGGCGGTGACATTGGCCACGCAGCCGTTGGCGAAGTGGAGGCGCACGCTGGCGATGTCTTCGCCCACGCTGAGCACGGCGACGCCGACGGCATCGACGCTGGTGACGGGGGAGCGGACGAGATGGAGGATGATCTCGAGGTCGTGGATCATGAGGTCGAGAACGACACCAATCTCGATGCTGCGGCCGGGATAGGGTGAAAGGCGCGTCACTTCCATGAAGCGCGGCCGGGTGAGGCGCTGTTCGAGCGCGGCGAGGGCCGGGTTGAAGCGCTCGACGTGGCCGACCTGGAGGATGAGGCCCCTTTCGCGCGCGAGGTCCACCATTTCCGCGGCGTGGGCCGGAGTCTCGGTGATCGGTTTTTCGATGAGCACGTGCCGGTTGAGACCGAGCAGGTGCATGCCGATCGGATGGTGCAGGTGGGTTGGGGCGGCGATGGAGACGGCGTCGGTCTGCGCGGCGAGGTCGTCGAGTGACGAGGCGACGGCGCAGCGGTATTTGCGCGCGACGCGCTCGGCGGCGGAGGTGTCGGGGTCGTAAACCGCGATCAATTCGGCGGTTTCGAGTTCGGAGTAGATGCGGGCATGGTTGAGTCCCATGCTGCCGACGCCCACGACGCCGGCCCGGAGTTTGTTGCTCATGATTCGGTTCCTATGATGGAAATTTTGTGCTGATCGGCCATCTGCTTCAGGCGCTCGGGCTCGATAAGAAGGGTCCGTCCGGCTTCGACGGCGAGGGCGCGAAGGCCGCCGTTTGCAGCGGCTTCCAGCGTGACGGGGCCGATGACGGGCACATCGAAGCGGAAGTCCTGGTCGGGCTTGGAAACCTTGACGGCCACGGCCTGTCCGCGGCCGAGGAGGGCGCCGCGCTTGATGGCCTCGTTCGTGCCCTCGAAAGCCTCGACGGCGAGGACGGTGCCGTTGCGCACGACGACGGTCTGGCCGATGTCGAGCCGGCTGGTCTCCTTCGCGATGCGAAGGCCGAAGGCGACATCGTCATGGACCCGGCGCGGCGGGCGCGGTCCGGCGAAATGCCCTGCGGGCGCGAGAAATTCCTCGAGGTAGGTGGTGGCGGGAAGAAGCTCGATGCCTTCCTTTGCAAGCGCATCGGCCACGGCGCCGAACAGGGTTTCGGCGTTGCGTTCCTTGAGTTTGGCGAGGAGGAGGAGCGCGGCGAAGTCCGGCCTCAGGTCGAACAGGTTCTTCGGGGCGATCTGGCCGGCCATGATGGCCCGCCGGGCGCCGGTCTCACGCGCGTAGCCGAGGAGCTTGCCGAGCTGACCGACGCGGAGCCAGCGGAGGTTGTCCACCGCGTCCGCCAGCGCAGCGTCGGTTTCGTTCTCGAAGGCGGCGACGAAGATGCGCGGCACCCCGCGCTGGCGGGCGGCCGCGGCGAGTTGGAACGGGTAACGCCCGTTGCCGGCGATGATGAGGAGCGGTTCGGATGAGCTCAACGCTCTGGATTCTTGCGGCCGCTCCCCCCATTGTCGAGGCGATGAAATCAGCGTTGCATTGGTTCCGGCGTGACCTGCGGATCACCGACAATACGGCGCTTGCGGCGGCGGCGAGTGATGCGGAGTCGGTCGTGCCGGTGTATGTGACGAGCCGCTGGCGGGGCGGACACCGTTGGACGGGCGCGCCGCGACAGGCGTTCCTGTGCGGGTCGCTGGCATCGCTGGACAAGAACCTGCGCTCGATCGGGAGCCGCTTGGTGGTGCGGGAGGGGGATGCGGTCGAGGAATTGGTGAGGCTGGCGCGCGAGGCGGGGGCGGAGGTTGTTTTCACGAATCGCGATCCCGACCCGTTCGGCCGCAAGCAGGAGGAACGGCTTGCCGGCGCACTGAAGGCGGAGGGGCGAGAGCTGAGGGTATTCAAGGATGTCGCGATGCACGAGCGCGACGAGGTGAGGACCGGCGAGGGGACACCTTTCCGGGTTTTCACGCCGTATTCGCGGGCATGGGCGAAATTGCCGAAGCCATCCGCGGGCCCGCGCCTGACGCGGTTGACCACGCCGGAAGGGCTGCGGAGTGAGGGATTGCCGGAGCCGGGCCGCTGGGGATTGGAGCCGTTTCGGGGCGGTGTGGAGCCCGGAGAGAAGGCGGCGAGGGAGAGGCTGAGGAAGTTTCTGGCGGGACCGATCTTATCGTATGCTGCGCGGAGGGATACAATGGCGGACGACGGGACATCGCGGCTGTCGCAGGATCTGCGGATGGGGCTTTTGTCACCCCGGGAGGTTTACCACCGGGCGCGCACGGCTGCGGAGGGGGCAGAGGCGGACGGCCGGGACAGCGTGTGGAAGTTCATCAGCGAACTGGTCTGGCGGGAGTTTTACTTCCAGATTCTCTGGCATCATCCGGAGGTGCTCGATCACGAGTTCAACCCGAAATACCGCGGGATGGAGTGGGACACGGACGCGCAGAAATTCGCCGCATGGTGCGCGGGGCGGACGGGGTTTCCGATCGTGGATGCCGCCATGCGGCAATTGGAGGCGACCGGTTTCATGCACAACCGGGCCCGGATGATCACCGCGATGTTCCTGACCAAGGATCTGCATCTCGATTGGCGGATGGGGGAGGGCTTTTTCATGCAGCAGCTGATCGATGGCGAGATCGCGAGCAACAACGGCGGGTGGCAGTGGAGCGCAGGCACAGGGGCGGATGCCGCGCCGTATTTCCGGATCCAGAACCCGTGGACCCAATGCTCGCGCTACGATCCCGAAGGCGCCTACGTGAAGCGATGGGTCCCTGAGTTGGCGGGGGTTGCGGTGCGGAAGATTCTCGCGCCACCTGCCGACGGAAAACCCCTGGTGCCTGATTACCCGCTGCCGATGGTGGACCACGGAACCGAGCGGGACGAGACGCTGCGACGGTTCAGGGAAACCGCTACTTGATCACCACGCGCGTGCCGATCGGGATCTCCTCGAAGAGGGCCTTGGCGGTCTCCGGATTGAGGCGGATGCAGCCGTGCGAGGCCGGATACCCCGGAAGCTGTCCGGCATGGAGTCCGAAGTCACGGCAGGAAAGGCGGAGGTAGAAAGGCATGCTGGCATGGTAGAGGGTCGAGCGCCACTGGCGGTGCTTGTTCGTGACCACGAATTCGCCGGTGGGGGTTGGGAAGCCTTTCCTGCCCGAGGAAATGGGTGCCGGTTCATCGGGCACTCCGTCGCGCAGGACGCGAACGGTCTGCGATCCGAGGTCGACCTCGAGGACGGTCAGATCGGCAACCGAGCCGGGTTGAACCCCGAGAAGAAGCTGCATGACCTGCACGCGTCCGGCATAGCCCGCGAGCCACAGCGCCGTGGTGCGGTGGCGTTTGGTGCAGGCATTGATCCTGGCGCCCTTCTCAAGCAGGAGAACGGCGATGTCGCGGTGACCGCGCGCGGCGGCGACCATCAGCGGGGTGAGACCCTTCTCGACGGTGGCGTAGTAGTGGAGGAAATCCTTGCGGAACAGGGGCAGCAGGTCTTCCCGCACGGGGAAGGGGAGTTCGCTGTCGGGGTTGACGCCTTCATCAAGAAGAGCCGCCACAGTGCCAGCATCGCCCCGAAGGACGGCGTGGAAAAGGTCGTTCACGCGCTTGGCTTCGAGGGATGCATCGGGCGTTTTCTCAGGCACCAACGCTTCCGCTTCCCGGGCGGCATCCAAGGGAGAGGCGGGAAGCGGGGCGCCGAGACCCCTTTCGGGCAGGGGGATCTCCGGAGGTTCGTCGGGCGTGAGGAGGAGTGGGCGCGGGGCGAACAAGCCGGATTCCGAGCCCCGGAGCGCCGCGGGGGCGCTGACGGTGCAAAAGCCGAGCAGGAGAAGAACCGCCTTTCTCATGAAGTCGCGGGGTAGGTAACCGGGGGGGAGGAACAAGCGCAAGCATGAGAGAACGGATTTTGCCAGCTTGCCTTGGGGTCCGCTTCGGGACAGAAAAGCGGCTGATGAAAATTCGCCATGGATTTTTGCTCCTCGTGATGATCCTCGCGGGCTGCGTGGGGCTCGACACCGCCGGTGTCAAACCGCGGGGGGATCTTCCTGTCGGCGATCTGACCAAGGAGCAGATAGCCACGTTGAAATCCGCAGCGGCCGCCGGTGAGCCGAGCCTGATCGCCACCGCGGCGCGGATGGCTTGGGAGAGCCCCGACGATTCCATATCCCTGGCCAATTATGCGGCCAATCTCATTCCCGAGCGCTCCGCGGAGATCGCGGCGGCGGTGACCAATGCTGTGCAGCGGTAGCCCGCTGCCGAGTGTCATTGCCGGGTTGGGGCGGGACGCCGTTCCGTCACCTCGACAACCAGGGGGTAGGGCTTGATGCCCTTCTCGTCGGTCACGACATAGAGCCGGTAGGCGAAGGTTCCCCATTTCTTCTTCGGCGTGTAGGTGAAGGGAATGATGCCGTTCTCGCCGGGGGCATATTCCAGCTTTTCCGGTTTGGATGCGACGCATCCGCAGGATGCCGGCACCGAGCGGATCGTCACGGTGTGGTCGGATGTGTTCGTGAACCGGAACTCGCCGGAGGTCTTGCCGCCGCCCGGTTCGAGGTCGAGGGAGGCGGTCGTGTTCTCCCATTTCAAGCCTTGGGCGGCCAAAGGGGCTGCAAGGGCGAGAAGGACGATGGCAGCGAGCCGGAACATCTCGGGATGACTCAGCGGGAGGATTTGACAATGCCGCGCACAACGGCGTCGGCCAGTTTCTGGCGATAGCCGGAAGATTTGATGAGGCGCAGCTCCTGCGGGGAGGACAGGAAGCCCAACTCCACCAAGGCTGCCGGGCGCGTGTTGTTGCGCAGGACATGGAAGCGGGCGCGTTTGACCCCGCGGTCAGGAGTCGGCGTGACGCGGCGGACCTCGTTCTGGATGTTGGCTGCGAGAGGATACGACCGGGAATTGAAATGGTAGGTCTCGACGCCGGATGCGTTGCGCCGCCTGCTCCAATTGTAGTGCACGCTCACGAAAACCGCACCGGATTGGCGGTTGGAAACCGACGCGCGGGTTGGCAATGGAACAAAATAGTCGCCCTTGCGCGTCATGATCACCCGGTAACCCCTCGCCTGCAGGCCGCGCTCGATGCGCTTGGCTGTGTCCAGAGTGTATTGCTTCTCGAGCGAGCCGTCCACCGCTCTGGCGCCGCGGTCGATCCCACCGTGGCCGGCGTCCAAGACCACCGTCCCGAAGCGGCCGACACCGTAGGGATTGGTGGCGCACCCGGACAGGCCGAGAAGGCAGATGGCGGTCAAAATTGCGCCCGTGAAAAGTCGCATCGAGCGAAACTAAGAAACACATCCGCCGAGGCAAGGGCAAATATCCGCGGATTGCGCGGAACGGGGCGCGAAGGCATGCTCGTGCGATGCTTACCAAGCGGATTATTCCCTGTCTGGATGTGACCGCCGGCCGGGTGGTGAAGGGGACGAAATTTCTCGAATTGCGGGATGCCGGGGATCCGGTGGAATGTGCCCAAGCTTACGATGCACAAGGGGCCGACGAACTGGTGTTCCTGGACATCACGGCCTCCTCGGACAACCGCGCAACGATGATTGATGTCGTCGAACGCACGGCGGACCGGTGCTTCATGCCCCTGACGGTGGGGGGGGGGATCCGGACGGTGGACGACATGAGCCTCATGCTGCATGCCGGGGCGGACAAAGTGAGCGTCAACACCTCGGCCATCCAGCGTCCGGGCCTCATCGGCGAGGGGGCCGGAAGGTTCGGGTCGCAGTGCATCGTGGTGGCGATCGATGCCCGCAGGCGCCCGGAGGGAGGTTGGACTGTCCATACGCACGGTGGGAGGCATCCGACGCCGCTCGAAGCGGTGGACTGGGCGAGACGGGTGGAGAAACTCGGCGCCGGGGAAATCCTGCTGACCAGCATGGATGCCGATGGCACCAAGGAAGGCTATGACATGGAGCTTGTGCGGGCGGTGAGCGACGCGGTGTCGGTGCCCGTCATTGCCAGCGGGGGGGCCGGGCGGCTCGAACACATGGCCGATGTGCTCCTGCATGCGGGTGCCGATGCCGTGCTGGCCGCGAGCATCTTCCATTTCGGGGAATACACGGTTGGCGACGTGAAGGCCTTTCTCGCTTCGCGGGGTGTGCCGGTGCGCCCGGCGGCGTTTGCCCCGTGATCACCGGCCGGCAGCCGGCCCGGAGGGATCAAGGTTGCGAAGGTAGGAGACGCTGTAAATGCCGGTGTTGTGGCCGTCAGCCCACCGTGGCTGGAAGCCGTAGCCACCCACGAATTCGTAGGAGGCCAAGTCGAAGCTGGCCGGCGTGTGCTTGACCTCCGGCCGTTCACCCCGCCCGAGCACATCGGGCTCACCGTGGCACACCGCGCAGGGGCACGCCTTGCGGAGATCCTCCAACGGGATGTAGGTCTCGTGTCCGTCGTCCCAGACGACGGCGAGTTCGCGCCCGATGACCTGCAACCGGCTGATGCTCGTGTTCATGGGGTTGCGGTGGTGCGGGTGCCGAAGATGGCGGTTCCGATGCGCACGAGTGTCGCCCCCTCCTCGACGGCGGCCCCGAAGTCTCCACTCATGCCCATGGAGAGCTCCGGCAACGCAACGCGATGTGCGGATTGCAGTTCGTCGCGCAATGCGCGGAGTTTGCGGAACACCGGTCGGGCGTCTTCCGGATTGTCGCTGTAGGGGGCCATCGTCATGAGGCCGGTGATGCGAAGGTGCCGAAGGCCGGAAAGCAAGGCAAACTCCCCGCGGAGACGGCCGGGTGAAAATCCGTGCTTGGTGGATTCCCCGGAGATGTTGACCTCGCACAAGCCATGCACCGTGCGACCGGTTTCACCGGCGATCCTGTCGATGGCCAAAGCCAAAGCCTCCGTGTCGATGCTGTGGAAAAGGGAGAAAAGCGGCAATGCCTGGCGGACTTTGTTCTTCTGCAGGTGGCCGATGAAGTGCCATTCGAGTCCCGGCGGGCACTGGGGGATCTTGTCGCGTGCCTCCTGCACGCGGCTTTCCCCGAAGATGCGCTGGCCCGCTCCGGCTGCCGCCGCCACATCCCCGGCCGTGTGGGTTTTGGAGACGGCAACCAAACGGACGGACGAGGGGTCGCGACCCGCGCACCGGGCGGCGGCGTCAATGCGGGCATGGATCGCGGACAGGGAGGCGGCGATGTCAGTCATTAGGTATTCTTATGATCAACCTTGAGGCTATTAGTTGTGTTGATAACATGCGGAATGCACACGGGGCTGTTCAAAGTATTCAGCGATCTTGCGGAAACCTCCAGTTTTTCGCAGGCGGCGCGACGCAACGCGGTCACGCAGAGCGCGGTGAGCCAGCAGATCAAGGCCTTGGAGTCGCGTTTTTCGGTGCGGTTGATCGACCGCGGAAAGAAGAGCTTTTCGCTCACCCCCGAGGGGTATGTTTTTCTCGGGGCGGCCCGCGAGGTGCTGGCCGTGGTGGACAGCCTCGACGCCCGCCTGCGCGAGTTGCGCGAGGTGGTCAGCGGGGATCTGCGCTTGTCCGCCGTCCTCAGCGTCGCCCTGCACGAATTGCCCCCGCACACGAGGCAGTTCAGCCGCCTGCATCCTCAGGTCAAAATCCACATCAATTACCTGCGTTCGTCGGAGGTTTACGCCTCGGTGCTGGACGGGCGTGCAGATCTCGGCTTCGTGGCTTATCCCGCGCCGCGGCGGGGTTTGGAGGTGGAGGCTCTCTGGAGGGACCGCCTCGTGCTGGTGTGCAGCCCGAACCATCCTCTCGCGCGGCGCAACCGCGTGCCGCTTTCCGCGCTCAGCGGGCAGAGATTCATCGCATTCGAGTCGGATCTCCCGACGCGGAAGGCCTTGGACCGCGCGCTGCGTGCGGCCAAGGTGACGGTGCGGCCGCTGATGGAGTTCGACAACATCGAGACCGTGAAGCGGACGGTGGAGATCGGGGACGCGGTTTCGATTCTTCCGGAGACCGTCCTTGCGAACGAGCGTCGTGCCGGTTCCCTGATCTCCGTGGAACTGGCCTCCCCGCACATGTGGCGGCCGATCGGGGTCATCACCCGGCGAAACCGTTCCGGCTCGCTCGCGCAGCGGAGGTTCCTCGAGGCTCTCCGGGGGGGGACACGCCGTGCCAAGCTTGCCAAAGCCGTCGATCTGGCGGATTAGTCAATGGCTGTCCTGCTCCCTTCTCGATGAGATCCCTGATGCCCGCCATGGCTGTTGCCGCGATGCTTGTCACGGCCTGTGCGCAGGAGGCCTCGGGACCCAGGCTTCGCGGCACCGTCGTCGATGCGTCGGGATCAGGCCAGCAGGCCCATGAGCCCTCATTGCGCATCGCACCCCCCGGCATCCCGGCGCGGCTCCCGAGGGTTCCCGCCAGCTACAATTCGGTGAACACTTCCCGCCCTGTCATCGCCCTGACATTCGACGACGGACCGCATCCGGAACTCACGCCAAAACTGCTGGATCTGTTGAGGTCGCAGGGGGTCCGGGCCACGTTCTACGTCATCGGACGCAATGTGGAGGCGCATCCCGACATTGCGCGCCGTATCGTCGCCGAGGGCCATGAGATCGCCAACCACTCGTGGGGTCATCCCGCCCTCACCGGATTGAGCGCCACCCGCTTGCGGCAGGAAATCGGCAACACGTCGGATGTCATCGAACGCGTGACCGGGAGGCGCCCGACCAGCCTGCGCCCGCCCTACGGTGCGATCAACGAGCGCGTGAGGCAGACGATCCTGAAGGACTACGGCATGGACGTCGTGCTGTGGTCGGTGGATCCACTGGACTGGAAACGGCCGGGAGCGTCGGAGGTGGCCAACCGTCTCGTGGAGGGCGCGGCTCCCGGGGGGATCCTCCTGGCGCATGACATTCATCCGGGCACGATCGAGGCGATGCCCGAAACCATCGCCCGGCTGAAGGCCAAGGGTTATGCCTTCGCCACCGTGAGCCAGTTGCTGGCCTTGCAGGAGCCGCGGTCTCCGAAGCCCGCTGCGACCCCGAAGCCGGCCTCACCGCCAGCATCGCAACAGGCCTCGATCCGCTGATCACACGAGCCACGCGGCGGCGCCTGCGAGGATCACGGTGCAACCGAGCACGAGTGCCACGGGACGCCGCATCGTGCGGTCGCCAAGGGTGATGGCCAGAGCGGCCTTGAGGAGCGAGTTGACGGCGCCGGCGATCAGCACTGCCCGGGCCGCCTCGTCCGGTGGGATTTTCCCGTCGCGCGCAAGCTGGGAAAGGGACAGCGTGATGGCGTCGAGGTCGGTCAGCCCGGAAAAGAAACTCGCCCAATACAGACCAGCCCCCCCGAAGACATCGTTGGCCCAGCGCACGAGGAGGACGATGAGGGCATAAAGGACGGCGAACTGGATGGCGACCGGAAGGCTCAAAGGATTGCGGACCTCACGTGCGGCGCCATCCGGGGGATGTCCGCGTCCGAACTGCCGCCAACTCCAGGCGGCAAAGAGCAGCGCGGGGACGGCGAGCAGGACGAGCCACGGGGCGAGAAGTTCGAGAGTCGGCATGCTGACCGCACCCACGAGCACGGCGATGCGAACCAGCATGACGCCGCAGGCGAGCACGACAGCCAGCGCGCAGAGACGCCCCGTTCCCGGGATCGCCCGGCTTTGGCGGCTCATGGCAAGGGTGGTGGCCGTGCTGGACGCGATGCCGCCCAGCAGGCCGGTGAAGGCGATGCCGCGGCCTTCCCCGAAAGCCCGCATGGCGACATACCCGAAGAATCCGAGGCCGGAAACGAACACAACCATGAGCCAGATCGTGAACGGGTTGAAGGCGCCGTAGGGACCGAGCGGACGGTCCGGCACGAGGGGGAGGATGATCCCCGTGATGGCCGCGAACTGCAGCGCTTGGTAGACGTCGGTGGCGGAGAATCGCCGGGAAAGGGCATGCAGCCATTGCTTCGATGCCAGCAGCAGCAGAATGGAGATGGTGATGATCGTGGCGACCTTGCTGTATCCGTGGAACACAAGGCCTCCGAGCAGGTAGGTCGCCAACCCGACGGCGCTTGTGGTCAGGCCGACATCCCTTTCCCGCGCCGCCTTGTGGCGGAGGGAAAGCGCGAGGAACACGGTCATCGCGGCAAAACCGGCGAGAAAAAATGCCGGCTGCACCTCGCGTCCGAACCACGCGCAGAGTGTCCCCATGATGGCCCAGAGGGCGAAGGTGCGCACGCCGGCGACGGCTTCCTCCCCGGGGCTTTCGCGTTCCCAACTCCACTGGCGCTCGAGACCGAGCAGGGCACCGAGCGCGGCGCTCGTCACCAGTGCTTGGAGCAACTCCGGCATGGAAACATCCTACGCCCAAGGAGATTGGAAACCAATGGTGTGTCAGACCCCTGCATCCGCCGGGATCCGCGCCTTCCGAGGGGGGTGCCCCGGAACGGGGGAGGGGGGAGGCGAGACGTTCCCTCCGTCGTCCCCACCTTCGCGTTCATGGGGATCGAAGAAGTGGTCCCATGCGATGAAGATGGCCTTGGAGTGGCGGACGAAAAGCATGTTGAAAAGCACCACGGGCCCGACGACCGACGCGATGAGGATCCAGACAGGCCAATCGAAGAACCATTCGAAGACGAGATACAGCACCAAGCCGAGCAACGCGGCGAAACCGTAGTTGATCGCCCAGATCGAGAGAAGGAAGTAGCCGGGTTCGCGGTCGTAGGCGTAGCCGCAACGCGGACAGCCGTCGAGCGGGGTGAACCAGTCGTGCAGGGTGCGCGTGCGCCGGAGGGACGGAAAGAGGGGTGTCTGCCCGCAGACAGGACAGCGCAGCATCATGGCCCGCCGGAAATAGGCGCCGGCCTTGGGCCATGACAGTCCGTCCTTCACGCGGCCAGCATAGCAGGTCCTGATGGAGGTGCAGAGAGGCTTGTTCCGGGAGCGTCAGGCCGCCCGGCGTTCGAGGCCGGCGACGAATTCCGCCATCCGTTGCATGGCGGTCTTGATCTGGTCGAGCGAGGTGGCGTAGCTGCAGCGGACAAATCCCTCACCGTCGGGACCGAAGGCGGTCCCGGGAACAACCGCGACCTTTTTCTCCTCGAGGAGGCGGAGGGCGAAGTCGCGGCTGGTGAGCCCGGTCGGGCGTATGTCGGCAAAGACATAGAACGCCCCGCGGGGAACCGGGCAGCGGAGGCCCATGTCGTTGAGGGCGCCGGTGATGAAATTGCGGCGGAGTTCGTATTCGTTCCGCATGTGCGAGACGGCATCGGCGCCGTTCTCGAGCGCCTCGACGGCGGCGTCCTGTCCGGTGATGGCCGCGCAGAGGATTGCGTATTGATGGATCTTCATCATGGCCTCGATGAGCGGCTGCGGGGCGCAGGCGTAGCCGATGCGGAAGCCGGTCATGGCCCAGGCCTTCGACAGTCCGTGCAGGAAGACCGTGCGTTCCCGCATGCCGGGGAGGGAGGCGATGGAGACGTGCCCGGCGCCATCGTAGGTGAGCTCGGCGTAGATTTCGTCCGAAAGGACGATGAGATCGTGGCGGCGGCAGATGTCGGCGATCGCCTCCAGAGCCTCCCGAGGCATCGTGGCCCCCGTGGGGTTGGTGGGGAAATTGATCAGGAGCGCCTTCGATCGCGGCGTGATGCGCTTCTCGAGATCTTCCGCACGAAGCATGAAGCTGTCCTCCTCATGGACCGGCACGGCCACGGGGACGCCGTGGGCCAGCAGCACGCTCGGGCTGTAGCTCACGTAGCAGGGCTCGTGGTAGAGCACCTCGTCACCCGGGTTGAGGATGGCGCGCAGGGCGATGTCGATCGCCTCCGAGACACCGACCGACACGAGGATCTCCGTGGCGGGGTTGTAGGCGACGTGGAAATTCCGGTGGACGTAGGTCGAAATGGCTTCGCGCAGGCGGGGGAGGCCGAGGTTCGAGGAGTAGCCCGTGCGGCCTTTTTCCAGCGAGAACATGGCCGCCTCGCGGATGTGCCATGGCGTGTCGAAGTCCGGCTCGCCGATCCCCAGCGAGATGACGTCCTTCATGGACTGCACGATCTCGAAGAAGTCGCGGATGCCGGAACGCGGGATGTCGCGCACATGCGCGGCAATTTTGGTTTCCATGGCGCGCGGGGTTTACGGACTGACCGCAAGACGCTCGTCCGGGGTCTCATCCACGAGCAGGGCGCCGTTTTCCTTGTAGGATTTGAGGCGGAAATGCGTGGCGGTGGAAATGACGGGCTCAAGGGTGCTCAGTTTTTCCGACACGAAGCTGGCGACCTCGCGCAGGCTGCGGCCCTGCACCACGACCATGAGGTCATAACCGCCGCTCATGAGGTAGCAACTCACGACCTGGTCGAACTTGGCGATGCGCTCGGCGATGCGGTCGAAGCCGCCGCCGCGTTCCGGCGTGATGCGGACCTCGATCATGGCGGTGACGGTGTTCTTGTCGAGACGCTCCTTGTCCACGATGGCCTGGTAGCCGCGGATCACGCCGTCCTGCTCGAGGGCGGCGATGCGGGTGCCGACCTCCTCGACGGTGATGCCGAGCTGGCGTGCAAGATCCTCGCGCGGCGTGGTGGCGTCCTGTTGAAGGAGTCGGAGCAGGGTTTCCATAAAATTGCTGGCCGGCGAGTATGCGTTCCCCGCCTGCGGCTGGCAAGATGCGCGCCGAAG